>CAXBME010000002.1:0-522886 GCA_963976765.1 uncultured Planctomycetaceae bacterium | reverse complement strand
TGTGCCTTCGGCACCCAGACAATCTAAAAGAGATTGTCTGGGCCACCCTGCTGACCACAACTCCGCTGCATCATTTTGTTAGCCGTCTTTTCTGACTTCTATTCGCCGACGGGAAACACTGCTTCCAAAAAAGCGTCATTCAGGATCGGTACTTCGGGCGAACCGGCAAGTTCCCCCGAGAGTCGAATCCGTTGGCCGATTGTAAGCAAGTGCAGTTGAAGGGCGAGTTCAATACCTGAGTCTGTGGGTAAGATTTCGCCAAAGTGGCAGACGGCGGAGAACTGAGGTGACGATGACGAGGTTGGTTCTATTTCGATACTGACAGGAGTGTCATACGGGACGCCAGTTAATGATCCGAGTTCGAAACCGATTGTCCCTGCCAAGAAGCCCTCCCAGACGAATTGCTCGCCGATTCGCCCAGTGAAGAGGGATTGTTTTTCTGATGGCCGCAATCGTGCGTAGTCAGCGAATGAAATCGGACTTTCAATGGTGCTACGTTCCGACTTCGCTGGCGCTTGTTTCGAGGCATCTATTGCGTTGCTTGCTGGCCAGAGGAAGAAGGCAACCGAGAGGAGTACGCCGGCGACAGTGATGACGCCATAGACATGGTTGTTGTAAGTCTGCCACCAAGTCGGGAAGAGTAGAGTTTGAAGCCTGGATTCACCTACCGTCTGAATGTGCGCAATAAGGTCCGCTTTTCGCAGGCCACTGTATCCCGTCAGTTGTGCATTCTTAGCGAGAATTCGAAGTTCATCGAGCGACATCCGATCAAGTGCATCAGCTATACGTTGCATTTCTGTGGGTGGTGCTTGACGGCTAACGCCCAAGGTAACCCGGCGGCGGCGAGTGACCTGAAACTGTGAGAACCACGTGATTCCGCCGCTCGGGTTGACCGATTGGTTAGACACTTTTTGTCTTCGCGGCAACCGCTTGTGCGTCTGCTCGATCAGAGTCGATGTAGTCTTTGCCAATCCGAAAAAGGGGCGAGAGAACAAACGCAACTGCAACCCATTGAACTTCATCGGAGGGTGAGAAGCGGGCGTACCACGCGAACCCGGATACAAATGTGAGCAGAAAGACTTCAAAGAACTCTCCATATTCTTTCAGCTGCTTGAGATACCAAGCAAACCAACCGCCTGCCGCCGCACCGCCGAACAGAAGGACTTTCACCACTGAGTGCACGTCTTGGCCGATAAAGAGCTGATCTAGAAAACGCTCTTTGAAGAGCAACGCTACGCATATTAATCCGATCATTGTGGCTATGTACTTGGCGCGTTTGACTTTTGGGCGTTGTTCGCTTCTTACGATTTCACGAATTGCGTAAACAGCCATCACGGAAATCACTGCGAGAACGACGAATGTCAGCGTGTCCGACACTATGCGGCCGGCCAGTTCGAGCGTTGGCGGCTCAGTTGACGTCTCCGCGGCCTTATCACCTGGGAAATAGTATTGATATAGTGCCATTAGCACGAAGACGGACAGGCCACCGCCGGAGATCATGCCCATGCTTCCGAAGCACGTGGTAACGAATATTTCGTTTGCGACTTCAGCAAGTGACTTCTTGTCGGTTTTGGCTGATGTGTCGCTTTCGGGAGCAATGATACCGGGATCCGCTTTAGCGTCGACGTCCGCAGACTGTCCAACGTCAGGCTCGACAGGGGCATCTGATTCCGTACTCATGAGCAATTCGTTCTTCGTGGCTAACGTCCACAATCACCCGGCGGCGACGAGAGATTGTCCATTCAAAACACGCCCGACTTCGCCGCTCGGGTGCATTGTGTTGTTATTTGGCAGTTTCGGGAATAGCGCCGACCCACCAAACCGAGTCCACGGGTATCGCCCAGATGCCACGACCCACTGGAGCAGTTATCTCATTGGGAATCCAACCGTACACGCGTCCCTGAATGTGATCGTGTGGTTCGTATGCGAACCAAGTATCCCACCCCGGAATATCTGACAGATCGAAGAACCCATTTGAAACGTCAGTTGCGGCTTCGCAGGAGTCAGTGTCAAAGTCAGTGCCGAATAGACGACCCGCGACCATGCAGTAGTCCACGGCGGGAAGCTTCAGTCCGAGTTTGTTGATTAACGCTGCGCGCCGCTGGCAAATCTGTTGGACGGCAACCGGTAGGGTACCTGTGGTCTTGTGAATCACATCGAGTCTCGCGATGTGATCGCAGTTGGCAAATAGGTCTGGTCGTATCTCCTTGGTTCGCGTCGAAGCGGCGAGATCATCTGCGTTGGCGGTATGCAAACACCACGCGGCGGTTTGACGAAGATGAAGCTCGGTGGTTGCATCCATGTTTTCGCCAAATAACTTGTAATTCCGTGGACGCGGCCTTTGCCGGAAGATCCTGTACGCGGCTTTTGTCTGGCCGGCAAAGCAATCAGCCTTGTCCAGTTTGAATGCCGGCAATCAATCTGCATTCGTCATCACCAGTGAAAGTACGGCCATAGGTAGTATCCGTCAAGAGATTGGATTGCTTATTATTAATGAACACGTATGTGTTGTCGGTACGCGGCCTGATCCGGTAACTAAGGAATCGGCCTGACACGGTAAGCAAGGAACGGTGACCGCATCCTGAGATCGAAGGGTGACTGATGAGTTCGGAAATGAATCGTGATACCGCGTCCGAGAGCGGTCGTCCTGAGACATTGGCCGAAGCAATTGAGTTGTTTCAACCGGTAATGATAAACCGCCGAGTGCCATTGAAATCTCGGAAATTCTTTGTCCGTTGGATCGAACGGTTCGATGCTTTTCGCACAAGCACTGTCAGGCGGTCGTTTCGGACGCTCAACGACAACGACGTTGCCGCGTTCCTGATCGACCAGCATCGCCGATTCTCTCCGCCCGAATGGCAACGGAAACAGGCTCAACAGGCCGTAGTTCTGTTCCTGCGGAATGTCATTGGGGTGACGGAAATCGATACTCGGCGAATTACCGACCTGCTCCGTGGTGGTGCAGGTTCAACCGTTGACGACGGACAGACGATGAAGGAAGTCGCCGTTCTGGTGGATCAGTCTCGCCCAGAGTGGTATCAGCAAGTCCAACGCGCATTAAGAACTCAGCACTACGCCCTGGCAACCGAGCAGGCTTACCTCGACTGGCTCGAACGGTACGTCGTGCCTCACGGTGAGTCCGATCCCCGTGAACTGGGAACGACTGAAGTGCGAGCATTTCTGGAGCATCTGGCCGTCGAGCGAAATGTGGCGGCCAGCACGCAAAACCAAGCTTTTTCTGCGTTGCTCTTCGTCTGTTTGAATGTGTTTGAAGTCGAGCTTAGCGACTTGTCCGGAACATCCCGAGCGCGTGGTGACAAGCGGCTCCCCGTAACAAGGTGGTGCGACGACACCATCTGGGCGAATCGACCATTCAAAAAGCAGTGAAGCGAGCAGTCGTAGCGGCAAAGATCTGCAAACCGGCAACATGCCACTTACTTCGACACAGTTTTGCCACGCATTTGATCGAGTCTGGCACAGACATTCGCACCGTGCAGGAATTGCGCGGCCACAAAGATGTATCGACAACAATGATCTACACGCACGTCCTGAACCGTCCCGGTGCCAGCGGGTGCAGCCCTCTGGACCGACATCGCAAACCGCGATGACCGAGTCGGTCTCGGACAGACTGTAAGCACGGTCGGCCACGGCTCATCGCGTACGACCGCAATTCGGCCTCAGGAAAGTCTCGACTTGTAGAGATTCGATAGAGCTGTCCAGCAGCCGGTCAGCGCTTAGTGCCCATCGTCGCGAATCGCGATCCAGCATTCCACAAAGCCGTGGATCCCCCGAACAAACTCGGATCGGTCGGAAAGTCCCAGGTTGACGCGACGGGCTATCCTGCAATTCTTCTCGAAAGTCAAAGCCGAGACACTCCGCTGGTTGTGGCCAGGGCGAATCCCGACAGGAATGCTGACGGTCATTTCGGGGAACCCGGCAGGCGGCAAGTGGTTCCTGATGATTGATATCGTCGCGCGGGTGACGACGGGAACCAACTGGCCGGACGGTTCGCCAGCCGAAGAACCCGGAGACGTCATCCTGGTCAACGTCGAAGACGCTGTCTCCATCGTGCAAAGGCCGCGACTGGACGCCGCCAGGGCAGACCTGAACCGAGTCCGTCGAATATCCGGTGTCGAACTGTCGAGCGGTGAAGATGTCGTCGAGAACAAGACGTTCTCCATTATGGAAGCTGCCGACGTCCTGCGGAGCGCTCTGGAGCAACTTTGACCGACCGCGTCTGATCATTCTCGACCCGCTGGCCGCGTTTCTAGCCGGTGTCCGCTCAAACGATCAAGGCGACATCCGCGCCGCGCTGTCGCCGCTGGTGCAACTGGCGGAAGAATTCGATGTCGCCATTGTCTTCGTGCATCACGACCGCAAAGGAACTGGCAGTCACGCTTCCTAACGATTGTCGGGCAGTCTGCAAATCGGGGCCACCGTGCGGCAGAGCTGGGAAGTTGCGTGCGGCTCATCGGCGAAGGCTGATCGAATCTGATCTGTTTGCCGACATCAAGGGTTGCTCGGTACAGGCTGATGAGTCTCGCCTGTTTTTCGTTACACGTGAAATGGCCGACAAGGTTATTGACGCCTGCCCGGACGTTGAATGGCGACTGCTGTTCGCGCTTGTCCGATTTGGCGGCCAGCGCTGCCCGTCAGAGCCGCTCGATCTGACTTGGGACTGCGTTCACTGGGACATAAATCGGCTCACCATTTGCAGGCACAAAACCAAACAGCGAACGATCCCGCTTTTTCCAGAAATCCGCGTTCACTTGGAAGCAGCATTTGATCAGGCTGAAGAGGGAGCACGATTTGTGATCACTCGTTACCGCAATACCAACGCCAATCTGCGGACGCAATTCAATCGCATCGTCGAGAAGGCTGGCCTGACACCCTGGAAAAAGCCATTCACAAACTGTCGTTCGACTCGCGAGACTGAACTGGCGGAACGATTCGCCATCCACGTTGTCACAGACTGGCTGGGAAACTCGCCGCGCGTCGCGATGAAGCACTATCTGCAAACGACGGACGCCCACTTTGAGGAAGCCTGCAAAGCCGTCGAGGCACCTGCGAACGCGGTGCAGAATCCGGTGCAGTATGCCGCCGCAAGCGACCGTGACGAGCCGTGCGACGATCAGCCGACAATTAGAATACAGCCAGAAACGAAGCCTTGCGGCCTGGTACTGAACAGAAGATACCCCCGACAGGATTCGAACCTGTGACCCCAGCTTTAGGAAAGCTGTGCTCTATCCAGCTGAGCTACGGGGGCGGGCAGTGGTTGCTGCGGGCGGATTCTGCCAGACAGGCACGCTACTCGCAAGAAGGGCTCGAATTTTGACGTGAACGGGTAAGGATCGGGCGGTGAATTCGTTGTGGAGCTTCAGAATCAGTCTTCAGCCACTGCACCAGCTTGGTACGCGAGCGTCGGTGAGGACAACTGCGTCAAGTTGAAAGTAAGAAGAAGCGGGATTTCCCGGCGATCGTTCTGCGTGGCCTTCCTCCGTACCACTTCAGCGTCAACCGCTTTCCGGTGAGACTTGATGCGATGACATCTCTGGAACTGGCTCCTGCTGAAACAGCAAGGCCGTGTTCCGGCAACTCGTGCCCGGTCATTCTGGTCAGACATTCTGCACGGCGGTGGATCATGCGCCAGCGCGCCGGGGAGAAACTGACTGGCCAGTGTCAAACGATCGCGGTGCCATCAAGCAAGGGTTGCCACTCCATGCGATGCAAAGCCACCATCACCGCCATCGTCGAGTCAGAAAAACGGAAACGCAACAGCCACAGGAACTATCGAAATACGCGCTGTCGCGACTCCGTAAGGCGAGAAGGTTTTCTGAGCTTATGTCTGATTGTTTGTGCCAGCATGTTGCTCGGCGGTCAGACAGACGTGGGCGGCGGTGGCGACTTTGACCAGTTGAATGCCCCCTCGAAAGACGGCCATTGCGGCGAAGACGACAACGCTGGCTTCGACGACTTTTCGGTCGCCAACAAAGTCCAGCCCCATTCTCAGCAGGTAAAGGCCGAACAGGACAAGAAGCCAGCCTGCGATTTCTCGGGTCTTGAACATCAGGTTTACCCTTATAAATGGCTTTGAAGATGGAACGTTCTGCTCAGGAAACAGAATACGCGAGGAGCGGATTCTGAAGGATGGACTGCATTGATTTCGGAAGTTTGCAGCCACGGAGATTACAAGAGCCACGGAGTTGTTCTTAATGTTCTTTCTCGGTGACCGAGGCGTTCTCTGTGGCAGAACATTCTTGAAATAGTTGAGCTCAACTCAGAAATACGTTTTCAGTAGCGACGGGAATTTCGGAATCGAATCCGTCGGCGTGAGACGCGTGAGACTTCTCGATGGATCCATTTTGACAGTTCGCTTCGTGCGAAGATTCGAGCTTCCGCAGGAGAAAGTTTCCGCCAGACAAGAATGCTCAACAAGCTGTTAGCCAGGACGCAGATCACCAGCAGAATGATTCCCAGCGTGATTGTTCTGACGGCGGGTGGGATCAACCTCGCGATTTCAGGCGTGTCTGGATCGAGCGGGACGATTGCGAGCATGAACGAGATGGCCATGACGGGAATCACGGCTCTGCCCAGCATCGTGAAGAGTTCGGCGGAACCAACCGTTGATTCATTTCGTGAGAGCACTCCAAAGGGCGCAAATGCCTGGCGAGGCTCACGGGTGGCATGAAAAAAGGCAACCTGGACTGATGACCGATTCGAAAGTCGATACGGAGCAGGCGACGATGTCAGCGTCAAATACCGGCAGCAGGAAATCAGCAATGACAACACGCCGATAGACACCAGCGAACTGCCGGGCGACGAGCTGTAACCGCCAACGGAGCCAGGTTCGGCAAAAAACAGTCCAACCTGAACCATCAGAAAGATCAACGCCACCGACCAGAATCGAATGCCAAGCGTCATGACGAAAAAGACGGCGATCAGGATTGCGATGATCGAGTCATCGGGCGAAAACCAGAGCGAAACGAAGAACGCGCTCAGCCCCGTCAGGATGATATAAGCCGTTGACGCGACGAGGGTATTGTTCGAAGGAATGCCATTCTTCGAGGAACCAGATCCGGGGCGGCGATCGCTGGCGTGCTGCATCATCAGCGGCTCCCTGTTCGAGACGTTCGACCGCTGCGAGCGAGTTCGGCTTCGGCCAGAACAAGCTGGACCGCTCGGCCATCTGAGGCAAACGCGACAGGCACTCCGATTCGTCGCAATGCTCGTTGCAGTTTCTCGGCAGAATTGATTCGTCGCGCGCGATCAGCGTGTGACAACAGGCGAGAGAGACTTTGCCTGCTGCTCAGGTCGGTCATGTTGAGCGAACCTGGGCGACAGTCATCGGGACATGGGCAGATGACGATGACTCGGTGATGATGAGCCCGAGCCAGGCGAATGGCTGCAGTCAGACGGCCAGGCGGATCAGGATGGTCGAGCAGATCGACGAGCAGCACCAGCAGTTCGTGATCGTGGGAGCGAGCGACGACTTGGGTCAATGCGTCGCTGAGCACTTCGAACTTTCCATGCCAGTCCTGAAGCTCGTTCGGGCGACGGTCGATGACTGGCCATGTCCACCCGTAGCCTGCGTCGATCAGGAATCGCTGGCACATCTCAGCCAGATGAACATCGTCGAAGATCAGATTTTGAGGCTGGTCGGGCGTCAGCGAGTACAGCTCAGTCAGCACGGCGGCCAACCGGGTTCGGCGAAAACGATCGAGACGTTTACCACGACGCATTGGAAACCAGGTGAATGGGACCTGGTTGATTTTCGGCTCAAGGAGCTCCGGATGAAGCTCGCTGCAAACTCGCCACGCTTCATCCATGAGCTGCTGTGTGAATCGAACGGGCGGTGGTGACGTGGTGACCGCTTTTTTGGAAAGCCGATCGAGCATCTGAAAGAAATGCCGATCGCCGGCGCCCGATGCCATGTGTTGAGCTTTTGCATCGTCACACGCCACCAGTCCGACAGGGTCACGCACCGACATGGCCGAGCGTGCGATGCTGGCGGCCAGTCGGACGATCTGGTCCAGCGGTCGTTGGCCGAACGCTCCGTGTTTCGTGCCGAACGAGCAGTCAACGAAGATCGTCGTGCGGATGGGAACTTCGCTTTCGTATTCACGAGTCATTAACTGATCGCGTCGCGCCGACACTTTCCACGCGATGGCCTTCGGCGGATCGCCAGGAACATACTCACGGAGTTCCAGCAGTTCGGATCCCATTCCGGCTCGCTGCAATCGGTGGATGCCGGGAGGCGGCAATGCATTGACGCGTTTGGCCAAAGGATGTGTCGCGTCGATAGTGACGCTCGTTGGCAGCACGCGGAAATTCTGTTGAGCAGGGACAAACCGGCGAGCGATGAATAACCCGTGAAGATCAAACACGCACACGCAGACGCCACGAAATCTCAACATGCCCGCACCATTTGGTCGGCATGCGTAGGTGAACTTGACGGGTGTTCTGCCGCTGATTGAAGCATCGATCTCATTCGGCCAGTCGTCTTCGGCCCGATCCGGTTGTTCGGATCGATCGATCGTCAGATTCTCAGGCTGCCAGTCGCGGAGTCGAATGAATGGGATTCGCAGGGAGCGGTCAGGAATGATTTCGACCGAAACGTTGACGCGTCGACCGGTCCACAACGTGCCCGATTCACTGGTCGACCCGTTGACGTTACGGACGCAACGAAGATGACGTACCTGGAGTTCGACTCGCCAGCGAAACAGCAACCATTCTCCGAAGATCCAGGCGAGCACCGCCAATGACGCATGCGCGAGTAGTCCTTTGTTGGTCAGCGTCCCGATAACGCTGCCAGCCACTCCGAGGAGAATCAGCCATTGTGCACGGTTTGTGATCATGCCGAATTCGGACGGTCAGAAAGTTGAGAACGAGAAAGGTGAATTGCCGCGTATTTCAGCTTTTCAAGACCGGCACCGTCTGAATCAACTCGTTGACGATGTCGCTGACCTGACGGCCTTCCATTTCGGCTTCTGGCTGAAGTATCAGCCGATGTCCCAGAACCGGCAGCGCGACCGACTGAATATCTTCGTGGGTGAGGTACGGGACGCCTCGCAGCAGAGCGTGAGTTCTGGCAGCTTTCATCAGATAAATGGCCGCTCGCGGACTACCGCCGAGAATCAGGTCGTGATGTTCCCGGCTGCGGCGGACGAGATCGATGGTGTATTCCCGCAATTCGCGAGAGCCATACACGGAATCGATAGCATCCTGAATCGCCGTCACTTCTTCCGGAGTGCTGACCGAGGCTGGTGTCATCGGGACTTTGCTGTGCAGATCGAGCATGTCGACTTCATGATCGCGCGATGGGTATCCAACGTCGATGCGGAACAGGAACCGGTCCAACTGAGCTTCCGGCAGTCGATAGACGCCTTCCTGCTCGATCGGGTTCTGAGTCGCCATTACCATGAACGGTCTTGGGAGTGGCAGCGTGTTACCTTCGATCGTCACCTGCTTTTCCTGCATGGCTTCAAGCAGAGCGGATTGAGTTCTGGCCGGAGCACGGTTCAGTTCGTCGGCCAGCATCAGCTGACAGAAGATCGGTCCCTTGCGAAGTACAAATTCGCTGGTCTGCCGATCGAGAATCTGGGTGCCGACGACGTCCGTCGGCAGCAGGTCAGGCGTAAATTGGACTCGCTGATAATCAATGCCCAGCACTTGTGAAAAGGTGCGGCACAACGTGGTCTTCGCCGTGCCGGGAACGCCTTCCAGCAGGGCATGGCCGCCAGCCAGTAACGCGGTCAACAGTTGCAGAGTGACAGGTTCCAGGCCAACGACGACCTCGCCCACAGCGGAGAGAACCTGGTCACGCAACTCGGTAACTCGTGCCGCGAGTTTCTTCGTATCGGAAAAATCCACGCATTGCCTCGTTGTGTTTTCAAAGTGGTAAATCAAGGGTGTGTAAAATCAGCGAAACGCGATCAAACCGGCAACGATATCAGAAAGTCTCATCACGTCAGGATTGATGGATGCCGGAGTCGACCCTCTTTCTGCAGACTGACCACGCTGGCGATCAGTCTGGCAAGTCGTTTCAGGTCACGAGGAGTCGTCAACGCCTGGTTTGAGCCGGTTGCCATTTTCTTAAGCCGTTTCAGTTGCTCGCGGACAAACAGCCGGCGAATGACTCCGGTATCGATCTCGACGTCGTCGACCGGGATCGACCAGTCCTGCGGATCTGATGAGCCGGTTAACTGTCGCAAGGCACTTTGCGCCAGTTGCTGCTTTGCCACCTGCAACGCGCCGGACGAGAGTGGCGGCTCGGGAATAAAGTTCACCGACTGACCAACCGCCCGAGGTGGACGAGTCGGCGGGCGGGAACCAACTTTTCCCATCAGGCGGAGTATGTAGATCGCTGCCAGAATTCCCATCGCAATGTACAACGCCTGCCGGTACTGCGAGGTTGGCAGATCAGCCGGCTGGTTGGCGAGCAGTTCGTTCATGACATCCGCGTCTTCCATCCCGGCAGCGAACCGGTTGGCAAACTTGAGCAGCACCTCTGGCGGAAGTTTCAATAAATCTTTCAGGGTGGGGGTCGGTAATTCTTCCAGCGGCGGCAGTTCGTCGGAAAGTTCCGGCGGCAAGGCCAGCATCGCCTGGGCGGGTTCGCCATCGACGATAAAGGCAACTTCTTTGCGGTCGCCGGTGCTTAGCCAGTCGACGATGTTTACGGCTAGTTTGGCGTTGTCACCGTGCCACAACATACCGTTGATCAGCACGCTGTGATCAGCCATCAGCAGCAGTCGACCACCGCCTCGCTGGCGGCTTTTCCACTCGGCCATCAGCGGCGCTTGCGACCGGCGTCGAGACCGTGAGTCGATAAGGTCAGGAAGTCGAGCAAGGATACTCCAGTTTCCGAAACGATCATCCATGCGCGAGATGATGCCGGGGCGGTTGGCCACAAGGCTGCTGATTCCTTTCAGGACGGGAGTACCTGGACGAAGCTCGTTCACGACCGGGCAGTCACGGAATCCCTGGTAGGCAGAGTTGTCATCCCGAACTTCAAACTCGTCGCCCGAAATCAGAAACAGACTCTTGAAGTACGACGTCTCGTCCGAAGCAACCAGCACGACTCCGCCGCTGTCGAGAAATTTCAGCAAGCGAGAGCGGAGGTCCGTTGGTACGCGATTCAGATCGCCCATCAGCACAACGGCGGTCTGCCGAGGCCGACGATCCATCGACTCGCGGAAGTCAGGAACCGAATACATACCTTTCTGTTCGAGCAGCAGATGGAACAGCTGAAATCCAAACTGCCATTCCGGTTGCCCCGCTTGAGCCAATGCCGTCATCGCTCCGGCCGGCGGCAGAAGTCCGGGTGGCTCGAAGGCTTCAAAGTCCTGAGCGCTGGTCGGTTGGCTGGTCGTTACGAAAATCAGAGTCGCCATCGTCAGACAGCGAACAAGAACTAATAACGATGGGCAACAGACGCAGGGTGCATCCTGACACGCCGGGCCGACTGGCACAGCGTCGGGGCGCCCCCTGCCGGTAATTCCGTGTTTCGACACTGCGAATGCAGCGTTCGTGGGAAATGCTGGTAAGACTCGCTTCATGACTTTCGGCACCGCAGCCAGGCGGCCTTTGCTGCTGCGAGTTGTTCGTCCGTCAGGGGTGACTCGACAGGAAGGTACCTGGCCTGCTCGTAAAGTCGAGCCAGTTGCCGGACTTCCTCGTCCACGTCTGGTCTTGCCGATGCCAGAGCCTGCGCCGCTCGATCGTGAGTCCACCAGTCTGCCAGCACGTCAGGACATCGAGCGGCCAGGTCATGAAACGCCTGGACAATGTCCTGCCGGTTCTGCAGATTTGCTGGAGCCGGACTCAGCGTCGAGTAACCACCTGGCGATTGTGATCCGATGCGTTTTTTCTGAAGCATCCAGAAAACCAGTCCGCAGACAATCAGCAGCCCGACCAGCAGTCCCGACGAAAGCCGGCTTCCATCTCCAGCAGACCCTGAAAGACCATTGCTCATGATGGAAGTTGACGGAGCGTCGGGTTCGACAGCGTCGGCGAACCATTCGTTAGCCCGGTTGCCGAGTCCGGCGAATTGCCCAAACGGACCACCACGTTCGCGGCGTGAAGAGCGGCTGCCGCGATCCTGCCGCGAGAACCGATCATCTGTCACAATCCCGTCGACCTGTTCCGCCAGCCCTTTGGTCGCTTCTGCCAGCGCCTCGACGAAAGCCGATTGAAGACTGTCGCCCGCTTCTGAATCTGTTGCGGCATCGGACGTCTCGTTGTCATTACTTTCTGAGCGAGCCAGCTTCGCGATGTCTGCCAGTTTCTGACGCAGCGTTTTTTTCGAGTCGCGTACCTCATCCAGGCGTTCCTGGCGTTGAGCGTTCAAACGCTCCTGAGCCGCTGAATCTGCCTCGTTTTCATTGTCGCTCGCCCAAAGACTCCATGGACTGCTGGGTTCATCGGCTTTCCGATCCGGCGTTTGGGCACCGCTCGGTGATCGATCGCTTCCACCAGGTTTAGTTCCCAAGCGATTGGTTCCGCCTTGTGCTGTCGCCGAGTTTCCTTGTCCCGGCCCTGCTTGTTGAGACCGCGGTGGAGCGATGCTGCCTCCGGGGAACCAGCTTGTGTCTGGAAGTGACGGTTCTTTGGGAATCGATGCTCGACCGGTTGCCGAGCCTTCGCGTCCCTGTCCGGAATTTCGCGGAAGACTTCCAGCACCGGTTCGTGGCTGCGGCGATCGCCCGTCGCCAGGGGCGTCTGATCGAGCGGCTGATGAACGATTCGGCGATGAGCCTGAGGGATTGGGAGAAAGTTCTCCGCCTCTGGCAGATTGATCCTGCTTTTTCATCCAGTCGAGCCAGGACTGAATGGTCCCCTTCGGCGGCTCGATCGGTTCAACGGTTTCGTGTCCGGGCACTGGCCGCCCGTTGCTTCCTGGCGTCGAGCGGTCCTCGCCGGAACGACCGGGAGAATTCGACGATGGCTTTTGACTCGGCGACGGTCGCCCTGTCGTCCTGCCTGGCGAAGCGGCACTGTTGGAGTTTCTGCTGGCTCCGCGATCCTCGTCATTGCGATCTTTATCGTTGCGAGGTTGGGCAGGATTGAAGCCTGGAAAGCGATTGTCAGGATTCTGTCCCGGCAGAGTATTGGGTGATCGAGTTCCCGGGTTCGAATCGGCTCTGGAACGATCGTTCGACCGAGGTTGCCGATCCGTTGAGTCGGCCGTCGACGTGCCCGCATCGGGTGAGATTTCGTTAGGACCGTCGAGCGAAAGTCCCATCTGCTCCGCAATTCGTTGCAGGGCCGAACGCTCAGGAGTCGACTCCGCCCCCGGCTGTCTGGAATTTGTGTTGCGACCACCCGGAAAAGTTTGAGGCGAGCCGGCGTTTCGATTGTCTCCCGACGATCCATCACTCGCGGGCGGAGCACCTTGCTGGCCTGGCGGAGCGTTTCTGAACGGCTCCGGGTTCCGATTCTGGAGACTCTGCATCGCCTGTTGCAGCCGTCGCAAGGCTTCAGGATCAGCCAGTGGCGAATCCGCTGGCGTCTTTCCATTCGCCTGGGCGGCTCCCGACAGCATTTGCAGCCGCCGGAACAACTCCATTTGCGACTGCCCGCCGCTGAGTGTGGGGAGACCGTTTCCGAGCAGCCGATGCGATCGGGTACTCTCCTGAGCGGTCGCCGTGTGCTCTGTCGCAAAAACTGCGAGAAACGACAGCGCGATTGCCGCCGAAAATCGGCATCGCCAGGCACAGCTCATAAAAAGGCTGCCTGGAAGGTTGAGTAGGGTAACCAAGAGGCTTGTTCCCGTAAGAGAATCACGATGGTCGAAATGACCGCTTGAAATGAAGATCGCACCGGCGGGCAAAGCGGACAACCATTGTTTCAGACCTGCCCCGCAACACAAGAGCAGGTCGGTATCGAATCAGATTTGTGGGACGAGGTTGTGAGTATTTCGCAGGCAGGAACAAGCACCTCGCTGTTCCAGCATCTGTGAGTTGCGATGTAAGGAGTTGCGATATGAACGGTCGGCGTCACGTGACCGGATTCTGTTCAACCAGTGCCCAGTCCACGTCAACTCCCAATCCGGGACGATCGGTCAACGTAATTTCGGCACCTGAAATTTCGAGCGGCTCTTTCACGATGCGAAACTCGTGATATTCCGGCCCCATGATGTCGCCCGGAAATTTTTCGACGTTCATATTTTCGCACGCGACGACGAGGTGACACATCGCGGCTGAGGCGACGTCGAGTTCAAGATTCGAGCCAACGCTGCACGCGACTCCGGATTCTGCCGCCAGGTCGATGATCTCTTTCGATTTCCGGATGCCGCCGTTTTTGCCAGGGTAAACGCTGATGACGTCGCACGCTTCGTGTCGCAGACATTCGCGAGCGTGCGTGACGTCAAAACAAATGTCGTCAGCCATCACCAGCGGCTCGATCGAGCTGCGGACTCTGGCCAGGCCGGTGAAGTCATTTCGCGGAGTCGGTTGCTCAAACAGAGCGACGCCCGCATCACCCAACTGGCTGGCGACTTCGATGGCTGTGTCGGCGTCGTAGCCGCAGTTGGCGTCGATCACGATGTCATAGTCGGTACCGATTGAATTGCGAACGGCTCGGACCCGGCGGACATCGTCTTCCAGACCGGTTCCGACTTTTACTTTGATTGTCGTGAAGCCTCGCGCGACAAGTTCGGCGGCGCGAGTGGCTGCTCGCTCCTCAGAGTACGCGCCCATCGAAAACCGACAGCGAATCGACATCGGTCTGACGGCTCCGCCAAGCAGTTCGTAGACGGGCTTACCGGCGTCCTTACCTTGAATATCCCAGCACGCCATTTCAATGGCCGACTTGGCGAACCAGTTATCTTTGGCGGCTGCGTCCATCACTCCGTCGATGGCCTGAATGTCGAACGGGTCGACGCCGATCAGCAGTGGCGCAAACAGTCGGTCGACCAGGGCCTGCGCTCCCCAGACGGTCTCACCGCTCCACCGCGACATGATCGTTGCTTCGCCCACGCCATCGATACCGGCGTCTGTTTCGATGCGAACCAGCAGGTACTCGGAAACTTCATGCCGCCCGAGCGCTGACACCATGTGGTACTCTGGCCGCAGCGGAATTCGAACTGGATGCGTTGTGATCTTTGTAATCTTCATGAAATACTCCGGCGGTGGCTGGTAAGAGATCACGCTGAAAATGTATCACAGACTGACTGTTTACTTCGTCTGAATTTATCACTGGTTGAGAGCTTGATCATGACGACGACCGCTGGCATCGCTCGCAGAAAGATCAGTCCGTTCCGGGGTGTTGAGTTGACCGGGTGGGGTTATTATCTCAATCGAACCTGGCTCGACGTCCATGACGATCTGAATGCGACTTCCCTGGTCATTGAAAACGGGAATCAGGCAATCGCCATCGTTTCAGTCGACCTGATGGTGATCAGTTCTGAATTCACGCGGACAGTCCGGCAGCAGATTTCCGAAACGACCGGCATTCCGCCGCAGAACATTCTTGTAAGCTGCACTCACACACACAACGCGCCGGCGTCTGAAGGTTTGCGAGGCGTTGGGGAAGTCGACCCCGTTTACGAAGTCTGGGCCGCTGGCGAAGCCGCGACGTCGGCGATTCTTGCCTGGCAGGATCGCGAATCGGTCACAGTTTCCGCAGCGGCGACGGCAGTCTCCGGGATTACGTTTAATCGAACTCGCGAAAACGGCCCGGTTGACGAGACGGCTACTTCACTACGCGTCGATCGGCTGGATCATTCGCCGCTGGCGATCGTCGTCGGCTTTCAGGCTCATCCGACTGTTACCACCGTCTTGCGACCTCGAAGCGTCAGCCGCGACGTTCCAGGCCAGATCTGCGATCTCATCGAAACGGCACATTCCGGCTGCACGGCAATCTATCTTCAAGGCGCCTGCGGAGATGTCAACTTTCTCCGTGAATTCACCTCGCCCGATCGGCACGAAGAGCCGGGCAGAATCGTCGTCGAAGCCGTACTCACTTCGCTGAACGATGCCGAAGAACTCGACACGTCGATCATCGCCGCCAGCGTTGCGATTGCCGAAATTCCGACACGACGCTGGATGAAAGAAGAAGTCGCTGGCGATCAGGCCGAAGCTCGACGACGGCTTGAGCAGAAAGACGCTTCCAACTGGCGCGAATCGATTGGTCGAGCCATGACCAACCGCCCGGACGACATGGTTGCTCGACACGGCGGCGACGAATGGAAAGCCGTCGAAGCCATGTGCCGGTTCAATGTTGAGTGGACCGAGTTGATCGAGCAGGATCTCGAAGCACGACCGGAAACACTGCCGACCGAGATTCAGGCATTAAGAATCGGCGACTTCGCCATCGTGACCAACTCGTCCGAGTTTTTCACAACGCTGGCTCTCGACGTTCGAGCTCGATCACCGCTGCCGTTTCTAATCCTGTCGTGCTACTCAAACGGCCGCATCGGTTACATGCCCGACGCCCACGATGTCGAACGAAAAACCTACGCCGCCTATCAGTCACCGAAGTATTGCAACCAGTTTCCGTTCACAACGGACTCCGGCCCAACCATGGTTGACGCGATGGTTGATCGACTCGAAAGCGTCTGCGGGTAGCCAGCCGGTCGCTACTTTGCAGCCTGAAGATCGTCGAGCGTTTTTGTCTTCAGGTTCGGGATGTAGGCGTCCATTCGCGGATACCTGGTCTCCGATTTTGTCGGCAGAGCTTTAATCTGGTCGATTGCTGACGCTGCTCGACCGTCGAGTTCGTCCAGCGCGTTTAACGCGAGCATCGCCACGTAGATCGTGTTTGATTCGACGGACGCATGCTTCAGCAGAACGTCCAGCCCCTTCGCGTTATCGGCGTCGGAACCAAACTGAGCCAGCACCTGTGCGGCGATGACTCGGACCGATGGTGACTCGTCTTTCAGTGCGACTACCAGTTGGGCGTGTCCGGCTTTGAGTCCGGCTTCGCCTCGCATGAGCAGACCGAGCGCCGCCCAGTAACGGACGGCTCGGTTCCTGTCAGACAGTCGTCTGACCAGTGATTCTGTTTTATCGGCGCTCAGAGACGAGGCATCTTCGGCGGTGGTCAGCACGGTTTCCAGATCGTATTTCGATGGATCATGCCCGACGTCGTACGGCGTTGATCCTTCCGCCAGAGAGTGCAGATCGTCTTCCGGCAGGAACCCAACATCGCGAGTCTTCACGGCGAGGTCGCGTTGCGCCTTGCGGAGCTTCTTCAGAACGGCCTGATGCTCGGGAGACTTTGCAAGGTTGTTGACTTCGTCCGGGTCAGAGTGCAGATCGTAGAGTTCTTCCGGTGGCTTGCGTTGCCAGAATTTACTTTGAGCTTCGTTCAACTGGCCGGCGTCGAACATCTCTTTCCAGACTCGCGTCGTCGGCGTTTGAAACATGTACTGGATGTACTGCCCGTAAATCTTGTGAGGCATGTACTGACGAAGGTAGACGTACCGACCGTCAGTGACGGAACGGAGCAGGTCGTATCGTTCATCCATGCGGCCACGGAATCCGTAGATAAAAGGTTGCGGGCCTGCGTCGAATCTTCCGGCGAAGGCGTGACCCTGCATCCATTCCGGCGGCTTCTGGCCGATCAGACTGAGCAACGTCGGCGCGAGATCGATGAATGCCGTCAGGCGGTCGGACGTTCCTCCAGCCGAATATTCTTTCGGGCGAAGATGCGAGAACTTTTCAGGAATGTGAACGATCAGCGGAACGTGCAGGCCCGAGTTGTACGGCCAGCGTTTGCTGCGAGGCATCCCGGAACCGTGGTCTCCGTAGTAAAAAATGATCGTGTCTTCGGCGAGACCTGCGTCCTCCAGCTCTTTCAGATTCTCTCCAACAAGATCGTCCATCATCGTCAGGCGGTCGTAGTACTGAGCCCAGTCTTTGCGGACTTCCGGAGTATCCGGGTGGTAGGCTCGGACTCGAGCTTTCGCCGGATCGTGAATTGTGTTCTTGGGGTCGATCTTGTTTCTGATCTGACTTTCGTGGCTGATCGTGTGGTTGAAGATGGCGAAGAACGGCTGCCCGTCTTTGCGATTCTTCCAGTGAGCCTTGCGGGAAGATTCGTCCCACACCTGCCCCGGCTTGATCTGGTTGTAATCTTCTTTGCTGTTATTCGTGCAGTAGTAACCGGCCTCGCGAAGAATCTGCGGATACATCTTCAGCTTTGGAGACAGCGGCACGTTGCTGCGCATGTGCTCGGCTCCGGTTGCAGGCGGGTAGACTCCGGTAATGATCGTCGTTCGGGCAGGCGCGCAGACCGGAGCGTTCGACCAGAAGTGCAGATAGCGGCTGCTCTTCTCAGCGAGACCGTCAATGTGCGGCGTGATCGCGTAGTCGTCGCCGTAGCAGCCCAGCTCTGGCCCGTTGTCTTCGCTGGTGATCCACAGGATGTTCGGCAGGTCGGCTGCTGAGACGTGCTTCGCAAAAGCGGTCACCAGTAAAAGTGTGAGGCAAGCAGAGATTCTGGCGATTGGATTCATCAGATTGTGTCCTGTGGTGGAGTCTGCCGTTGCGATTTCGAAAACGGGTATTCAAGAAGGGGGAAAACTGTAGCGGATTACGAGAGGCCCCCGCCACGAAACCTGTTTACCCCGTCTGTCGGTGGCTTGATTGCCGTTTGCAGGGTGGGCAGCGACCACCAGAATGATCCAGGGATTGGTGGGCAGTGCCGACCCTGCGGTTTTACGTCGTTCTACGCGATTTGCGTCTGTGGCGACTGTGCAATACCGTCCCGACCACACTGACCAGGAAAAATGACCAACGGAGACGCCAGCGTGGAGCCACGACATTCTCAGCCTGATTTTGGAAACGCCGAGGCCGAATATCGAGCCGCTACGGAAGCTGCTGCCGTCTTCGACGTTTCGAACCGGACACAACTTCGGATGACCGGGCCAGACTGCCGTTCGTTCTTTCACGGCTTCTGCACGAACGATATCAAAGGGCTGCCTTCCGGAGCTGGCTGCGAAGCCTTTCTCTGCAATGTGAAAGGCCGCATCCTCGGACACGTTTTCGTGTTTGCGGATGAGGAGTCGCTGTGGATTGAAGCCGTGCCGGGGCAGGGCGAGGCATTGACGTCGCACCTCAACAAGTATCATCTCGTCGAAGAACTCGAACTGGTCGATGAGACTGAAACGCTGGCCGAGTTTCTGGTCTCTGGTCCGCAGGCTGCTCAGCGACTTTCGGGTGCTGGTCTGAACGTCGCCGAGCTGGAGCCCTGGCAACATTGCATCGTGGCAGTGCAGGCCGGTGATTCCAGTTTTGAGTGTCATGCAAAACGTGTTGATATATTTAACTCGGGCACCTTCCTGGTCAGTACCGACGCCGAACATGCGGAATCACTCTGGCGACGGCTCACTGAATCGGGCATCACTCCGGCTGGGACCAGTGTCTTTGAATCGTTGCGAATTGAAGCGAGGTTTCCTGTCTACGGTGTCGATCTGTCGGACGAGAACCTGGCGCAGGAAGCGTCCCGGACTCAGCTGGCGATCTCGTTTCAGAAAGGCTGCTATCTCGGGCAGGAACCGATCGCACGACTCAACGCGATGGGCCATGTCAACAAGGCTCTGGCATCGTTTGTGTTCGACGCAGCCGAAACTCCGCCGCTCGGCACGGTTCTGCTGAATCCGAAGAAGGAAGACAAGGAAGCCGGACGAGCCACTTCCGTTGCCTGGTCATGGTCGATCGGAAAGCCCATCGGCATGGGCATGGTTCGAGCGTTGTTTATCGAACCCGGCACCGAATTGCCTGCCGTCACCGAGCCTCGCACGACTGTAAAAATCTGGTAGAGAACACGGATCGTTCGCAGGTTGGATAGTTCAATCGACGGACGCCTCAGTCCGCTTTTTCGGCATCAATTTTCGCATCGTCCGCGATCTTTGCCGGACGCGGGACGAGTTCGACCATGACTTCGGAACCACGCGGCGGAATCTGTTCGGAAGCGGCTTCGTAAGTAAGTGACTCGGTACCGTTGGAGTCGCTCGGCGTGGAGACGTCCAGCATGGCCATTGGAAAATTCGCCACGCAGATCATGTAACCGCCTTCGGCCAGATATTGTTTTGGTGCATCGCCGTCCTCATAGAAGCCGCTGCCAACGAAAACCCAGTCCGCGATCATGGGCCGTTCCTGGCCGTCCTTATGGAATTGCTTCATCGCTGCCTGAAACTTCCCGTCGGAACTCATTTTCAGGCATTCAGCCAGTTCTTCGTCGGTCATTGGTCCGTACCAGAAGAGGTACTGGTTGACGTCGTCGTACCTCAGGTTTCCATCGGGGACGAGCTTCAGATCCTTCGGCAATGTTTTGAATTCTGCCGAGTAATAATGTTGCCGTGAACGCCGGACCCAGCTTTGCGCTCGTTCCCGCCGCAGTTTCCCGTCGGTGTCCACCCAGTGGAGAAACACGTCAATGACCTGGCCGCTGGCTGGCGTGTACTCTTCCGTCTCCGAGTCGTAGCGAGCGGCTTTGCCCTCTTTGCACCCCAGAGCGAGCAACCCGGTGTGGACAGTAAACGCCTGCGACTCCGTCGAAAGAATCGATTCGTGCTCCTTTGTCTGGTGCGGACAGAGCAGCATTTCCAGCAGGCCTTCCGTCAGGCAGACTCTGGCTTTGAGCAGCACGCGTTTCCCAGGAAGGTCCAGCAGCACGGTCTTCTGCGGGTTGAGCGGCGTCAGGTTGTTGCCTTCCAGGAAATCTTTCGGGAGTTTTGTTCCCTCGGGTTTCTTTGGTGCAGTTTCGGTTATTACTGACGGTTCATTGGTGGCGACGGTTGTGGCGACGTCAGTGTTTGGGAGAGATTTTCCTTCGGCGTTTGACTGATCTGGCTTTGACGAATCTTTCGCGGCGACGGTTTCAGGACTGTCGTTTGAATCTTTGTCTTGAACGTCAGCAGAGTTGTCTGATGGCTCCTTCGAACCATCCTCGGAATTATTGCTCGGTTTGGCATCAGACGACGATGGGGATACATCACTCGTCGCAAGCGATGTTGCCATGCCCGATTGTACGTTGGACTCCGGTGAATCTTTATTGCAGCCGGTTGCAAAGCACGACAGCACAGCAACGGTCGCTGCTGTTGCCACGCGGAAGCCGCGAAAGAATTGAGCTGCATATTTTGCTGGTGACAGTTGATTCATCGTGCGTCCAGAATCGAGAGAAGACAACAGTGCTTTTTATAACCTACTGTGTAACGTGAGTCTGGCCAGCTGAGCTTGCGGACATTCTTTCAGCACGTTGGGACACAAGCTGCCTGAGAAGTGGTCATGTCGTCAGCCGCAGTCCGTCGAGCCAGTCGGTCAGATCGCTAATCCATTGATCGCGGTCCGGTTCAAACTCAAGCGTGTGACAGGCGTTGGGATATTCAAACAACGCTCGTTCCTGCGAAGCCAGCGAGTTGTACCACTTCGTCGTGGCCGCGTTGTCGATGATCCGGTCCTTGCCAGCAAGCATCATGATTGCCGGACAACGAATCTCGGGCGGAGCGGCCTGAGTCAGTCCATCCAGTTCGCGGTTCGCCAGCAGAAACGAAACGGTGACGTCCCGCAGCGACAGATTGTCGTTGCGGATAAACACCTGCGACTCGGGCACGCCTGTGAACAGTTGAGGATCGTCGAGTGGAATCGGAATCAGCTTTTCGAAGAGTTCGGCTTCACGAGCCAGCGATAGCTTGACGTTATCCAGGATGCCGGCTTCGAAGTGTGACCGGATTCCGGGATAGAGCAGAACCAGACCATCGATCAGCTCCTGCCGCCGAGCGGCCACGACCGAAGCCAGCTTCCCGCCCCAGCTCAGGCCGAGCAGCGTGACCGGGACTGTCGGCGCGACGGCGTTGCGGCGGATTCTCAAATCTTCCAGAGCCTGGACGACGTCGTTGATCAGTCGATCGTGATGCCGAGCATGGCCCCGTTCTGGTTGGTTCAGCCCGGAACCTCGACGGTCGAGGAAAACGACTTCATAACCAGCGTCTCGCAACTTTGCGCTGGAGTACTCGTACCAGCCGGAATGGCTCTGAATTCCGTGCAGGCACAGAACAAAGCCTTTTGGCTTATCGTCCGGAACCCATCGGCGGAAGTGATGGCGGTAGCCGTCTGAGGTCACAAACTGTTCGATCGTCGGTTCGGACAATGCTGGTCCCAATCCCTGTGTAATTTTTGCAGGCTGGAACAAGCTTCGCGCCGTTCCGGCAGTCGAGAACAGAAAATGTAAGTTGTCGAAAAAGAGCAGTCACTCAGTCATCGACTCAAGAACTCTCGCAAACGCTCCAGCTGCTCCGTCGCTGAAAAGAACAAACCTGATGAGTTTGGGGGAGTTGTATTCGACAATGAAGTCTCGGGCGACATTCAGAGCGATCTCAGCCGCCAGGTCCATCGGGTAACCGTACACGCCCGTACTGATTGCGGGAAATGCAACGCTCTCGCAGTTGTGCTCGCGGCAGAGTTCCAGACACGTTCGGTAGGCAGATTTCAAGAGTTTCGGCTCGCCTTCCGTGCCGCCATGCCAGACAGGCCCGACGGCATGCAACACGTACTTTGCCTTCAGCCGCCCGCCCGTTGTCGCGACAGCGCTGCCGGTCGGGCAGCCATCGGGGTACAGCGTGCGAGTTTCGTTCATCAGGGTCGGACCAGCCGCACGATGGATCGCTCCGTCGACGCCGCCACCGCCGGCGAGTTCTGAATTGGCGGCGTTCGCGATGGCGTCGACATTCTGCTCGGTAATATCGCCCCGGCAAAGCTCGATACGGCAGTCTCCGAATTGAACAAGCATGATCAGCGTCTCCAGATTTCTGAGCGGTGCGGCATTCGGCGACAAATTTCACAACCGATGGCATCGAAGTTTACCGCCCGTTGGGATCTTCGACGATCCTTACTACTCTTTCGCGGGCGAGTCAGTCGAGCAGGGGGCGTCTTGACTCACCGGTTCCCGGCAACGCGTTCACTTCACGGGTGCGTTGAGACGCACCGTACAGTCATTCATCGAGCACGTAGAAAGCAGGGCGTCCCGAATGCGGCGGTTGATTATTGGATGCGGCTATCTTGGACGGAGAGTGGCGGCTCGCTGGGTTAAGCGTGGCGATGAAGTTTTCGCGTTGACTCGGTCGAAGCAGAACGCGGCCACGCTGTGTGACCTGGGTGTCTCGTCCCTCCTCGGCGACGTGACTGATCCCGCGAGTCTGAACTCGCTGCCGGAGTGTGACACGGTGCTTCACGCTGTCGGGTTCGATCGATCGGCGATTGCTTCCAAACGTGAAGTCTATGTCGACGGCTTGTCGAACGTACTGAACCGGATGGCCGATCGTTGCGGCCGTTTCATCCACATTTCAAGCACCAGCGTTTACGGACAACAGGATGGAGAGTGGGTCGACGAGAACTCGCTGGCTGGTTCCGAAACAGAGAGCGGTGAAATCTGCATCGCTGCCGAGAAACTGGTGCTCGATCGTTTTTCAAACGACGCAACGTCAGGGCAGGGGACTGTGCTGCGGCTTTCCGGGATCTACGGTCCGGATCGACTTCTGTCGCGCATCGACGCGTTAAAGAACGCTCAGCCGTTGCCTGGTCCGGAAGAAGGATGGCTCAACCTGATTCATGTTGATGACGCCGCGGATGTCGTGGTTGCTTGCGCCGAAGCAGGCAATCTCGAATCTATTTACCTGGTCAGTGACGATCGACCGATTCTGCGCGGCGAGTATTACCGGTTGCTCGCAAAGCTTGTGGCTGCTCCTGAGCCGATGTTTGATCCCGACGCCGTCGCACGCCATTCGCGAGGCATCAATAAACGATGCCGAAATCGGCGACTTCGAGAACAGCTCGGCGTGCAGCTTCGGTATCCGGATATCGTTTCGGGATTGGCTCACGCTGTGAATTCATCCGCGACTTTGCAGGGCCAATGATCGGCGGCTGGCGATGCCGTTTACAGCAATGCCGTTTACACAGAAACATTCAGACCAAGTCCCGCTCCGCCAGCACCGCCCGCTGCACCGGGAGCCTGGGCTCCGGCCACTTCGACGGAGAGATTGATGTCGCCGCCGCTCTGGGCAAGTCCACCTGCCATCGCGAGTCCTGCCAGGAAACCCGCTGCTGCGCTGCCGCCGGACTTCTCGTCATCCTTCCCGTTAGCCGCATTAGCCAGCATGAGCGCGATCAGGATTTCGGCGGAGCTAAAGTCTTTCATCGCGTTGACGAGTGACTGCATGTTTTGAGGCATCCCTGGCGGAGTTGCTCCTCCCGGAGCCGTTGCCGAACCGGCGGGTGATCCAGCCGTTGCACCAGCAGCACCGCCAATTCCGGCGGCTCCACCCATGCCGGCAGCGCCGCCACCCATTCCAACTCCACCTGCTCCCGAAATACTCATGGCATTGCCCTCACGGCCTACGGATTGACACTCAACGGAAGACCGTCAAGCAATCCGAGCGCCGCAAGCATGCCATCCGACCGCGATTCGGCTGCAACGTGAAAGCATTTCCTGAGTTAGCAATGTTCTGAGTGATGTGCCTCACGATGCGTTAACGCAACATTGTCTGGGCGCGGCAACGTGAATGATGAACTCCGGCATCGTTGCCTGGCGATACTGCGTCATTACTCAAAGGGTTTCCCGCAACGTGTCCCGAATCGTTTGACCGCGATTGGTGTCGACCTATTTTTCCATCGCTCTCTGACGCGGCATGCCCAGGCGGCGTTGCGTCTTTTGCCGCCTGCCAAATTTGATGCTTTGAACAGCCTTTGTCGCAATCATGAGTGAGCCCTGGCCGTGAACGATTTAACCAAGCCACCAACTGATTCAATGCCGTCATCGAAGTCGCTGGACGAAGTATTGTCGACCGTCCAGGGAATCGATTCGTCATCGGCGAGCTGGTATCAGTCGGGTGGGCTGTTGAACGACCGACGCGCTCACCGCGTAGCGTTTCCGGAAACGCTGCACGTCGTAGGGCTGGAGATGGAGCCCCGCTCCGGGCAGTTCGTGCCCGTTTCCGAGCCGGTGGCTGCTCGCGGTCGAGACATTTCCATCAATGGAATCTCGTTCCGGCATGACGAGCCGCTTCCGCATCGCTACGTGGCCGTCAGTTTTCGATCGCCGCATGGAACGGAGACTCTTGTTGCAAAGTTGTCCTGGTGCCGCTTCGCCGGCAACGACAACTACATCAGTGGAGGCCGACTGGTCGTCGAAACGTCACTGGATGCCGAATTGAACATCGACTGGAACGCGTTGCTGAAGATGCAACGGCAAGGAACTTGAGACTGCTGCCGCACTCTCATTTCCTCGCAACGATGAGTTCCTTGATCCCTTCGAGAAGCGGTCGGATTGACTGCTCGCTGATCTCGCCTTTGGCGAAGGCGAAGTTTCTCACCGCCTGCTGATCGCGATACAGAACGACCGTCGTCGCCGCGTCTTCATGAAGATTGTGGCAGCTCGATCCAGCGATTGCGGTTGTGGCGGCTGTCAGCGGCATCCTGATCTGCTCATCAAATGCCATTGTCTGCAGAATCGGAACGGCGCGATCAGACTCGTCGGTGACGAGGACTCCAAAGCTTCTTAAACCGCTGACACGGTTGTCGTCAACGATCGAGTCAATTGCTTTCAACAGGGTCGCGATTTTCGGATCCGATTTCTGGATCAGCACCATGACGACCGGTCGACTTCCGTATCGACAAACGTAACAAACAGAACGATTTCGATGAGGCCCGGTGACCGCTCGCACAAAAAACTGATGGATCGTTGAACCGGTCTTCGGTCCTGATTTCAGCGTTCGTTGCGGCTCCGTGTTCGAGGGTGGTTCCGCGATTGTCGCCGTTGAAGATTCGGCTCCGTTTGCCTGCGGGCTTTGCAACGTGAGCACACTCAGCCAGATCCCGGCCAGCATCGCGCCGTTGCCGATCAGCTTTCGCGATCGGCGGAGGCAGGCATTTTCCTGAGAACACGGCATGGACCACTCCGAACTTCATCGCGCAGAGAAACGCTCGATCTGAATCGTTCGCCGCAATGTTGATCGGTCAGCTTACGTCCTGCGGGATTCCTGGGCAAGAATTCGTCAGCGGCTGATGATTCCGGCACAGCGTTACCGAGCGGCCTGCATGTCCTGATTCAGAATTGCCTTCTGGTAGTCGCGGAAGGTCAGGCTCTTGAACGACGGGTCGGCGATTTTGCTTTCCCAGTGCTGGATGCTCTGCCGGTCGATCTTTTCCAGTTGCCAGGCAAATCGGTGATCCGCCTGCAAGTGCAGGGGCTGGTCGAAGTCGACCCGAAGCTGGACTTTCACCGGTAGCACTTTGTGCTGACGCAGGCTTTCGTTCAGCTTCATTCGTGGAGCGGGATACAGGCTGCGAGGGTGCATGACATGGTTCAGTTTCGCCGTCCAGTCGGCATATTCCATGTAGGCGTTGACGGCTTCGGGAATGGGTGTCGTTCCGCAGCTGACGTGGTATTCCAGTTTCGGACTGTCCAGGTCCAGCAGCAACGAACGCTGCTCGAAGGACTGCTTGAACGTCGGATTCAATTGAAACTGCAGGGACGTTGCGATTGTCTGCGAGTCTCGATCGTTGCGGCTGAGAAGGCGTTCGGCATGATTGCTGGTTTCGTCATGGGCCGATGCCAGCATCCGGTCGATCTCTTTGAAGTCGATTGTCGTCTTAATCAGCTTCCGGCCATTGAAGATCACAAATCGCTGGTGAGCCGGCTCGAAGATCGTGACCTCGCCGGCGGTCTTCAACCAGTCAAACACGCGACCGGCGTGAAAGATCGTCAGGCTGCGAGCAACGACTTCGTCCTGCATCCTGCCCGGCTCCGGATTTTGCGGCGGGATCGACACTTCCGTGTAAACTCGAAACTGCTGAGCCTGCGCGGCGGAGTTCAATCCGGCGACGATAGACAGAATCAGACCGAAGATGATGGATGATCGTTTCATGAAAAACCTTGCTCTCAACTCAGGAAAGATCCTGCCTCAAGTTATGTCTCGCAGCGAAACCGGCTGACCGCCAGACTGCTCGCTTTGAAGTGACGCCAGCACGAACCGCACCACATCCAGGCTGGATTCATGAGCGACCGAGGGGTGTCCCGACTCAAACGTTTGAACGATCTCGCAACAAAGATTCCGATAAGCAAACCGAGTCGACACGGTTTCCGACACAACACCGCCTTCGCAGTACGCCACAAATCCGTAGGAAGTGACACCGGTCCGGTTTCCTCGAACGGTGCCGATGCGTCCGTCAGCCCAGACTCCGGTGACGACTTCCGCTTCTTCTGACCAGGTCGTCGAAACTGTTTCGCAGCCGCTGCCCAGAAGTTCGAACAGCAGCTCGACTGAGTGAATTCCGTAGTGAAACAGGCCAGGGTTTCCGTCTGCTCGTTTTGCCGGTCCGTAAGTGATCGCTCCGTTTGTTCTGCCAAGCTGCTGATTCTTTGCCGCCGACTCCTGAACTTCCCGACTGAACCGTAAGGCCGAACTGTTCAGCAGCGTTGTCTCATTCTGTTGAGCGAGTTCGACGATCGCTACGGCGTCGCTGATCGAACACGCGAAAGGCTTGTCGACGAATGTAGGAATCTTTGCTTCCAGAAACGGTCGTGCTCGTTCGAGGTGGCAGTCTCCGCTGAGTGACAGAATCAGCACCCCGTCGATTTGATCCATCAGTTGTTCGCGGCTGTCGACGATGTCGATGCCGATGCTCTCCAGTTCGGCCTGAAAACCGGGGATCCGTTCCGAAGCCATCACCGAACCGCCGGACCACGCCGCGACCACCTGCGCACCATCGCCCCATTGCTCACGATCGACTCCCGCGTGGTTAAACCGGCGCGAAAATTCCACCGAGTGCGACGAATCAAGATCGACGATACCCAGCCGCAACATTGTTTGATCTGAATGGGAAAAGTGTTTGTGAGGGATGGATTCGCGAGCGAAATGTCAAAACTCCAGACTGCGAACGCGCGCAGGATCAGCGGCGTCAGATGACGGAGTTTTGAATGTTGAGTGAGGATTTTTGTGAGCCGGACGGCTCGAGAAGTGAGGTCCGGACGGACCGGGATTTCAGCATTCGGGCATTAGGAAACCCTGAGAAGAGCAGTACGATACGGCAGCATCAAAAACGCCGCAATGCGAATCGCGGAACCGCAGTTCACCGTAGCCGGGCAATCGACAATGCTTCAGAGCGGTGCGTCGTGACACTCCCTGCGAAATGGATCGCTTTGCTTGGTACAACCGCCGATTTCGACCACGTGCGTACCGCCGTCGAGGCTGTTGGCGTCAGCAACCTACTGGAGCAGTTGATTGACCACCTCGCGGGATAACCCAATAGGCCGGGTCGAGACTCAGCGGGTATCCCAGCCTTGTCACTGTCACTTCAGTAAATCTGCCACTTTCGTCCAACCAAGTTTCTCAGCGAGCATCAGAGCAGTCTTGTTGCGATTGGTTTTGACCGACCTGTCGGCGCCAAGTTCAAGCAATATCTGAATTGAGGCTGCACTGCCTGCGAGTGCCTGATGATGCAGCATCGTCCAGCCGTTTTCGTCTGCATGGCTGACCTGCTCAGGATTCTCTGACAGGAATTCACGCATTGAGTCGCCCATTGCCTCTGACATCGGATGCTCAAGCTCTGAAAGTGTTGCAGCATTAATGGTTGGCTTGCGACCAAACAGTCGCTTCAGAAAACCGCTAGGAACGCTGCCAGCGAAATCGTCCGGTACAAGAGCGATTTCAGTCGGGTTCCCAAAATCCAGCCCCCATGCTTCATCGTGACCGGCACACTCTGAACGGGACATGCGAGAACGCATTAAATTGACCGTATAGGCGCCGTAAGCTCGCCCTCTAATTGCATACATCCAATCAGACACTTGCGTCAGAGGAATGGTGACGTGGTCACCTTCGCTGATTGATTTCAGCCCGTTGGGCGAATTGCCAAGCACTCCGGATACGTCGTCCCCGTCGAAGTCGATCTCGTGAATCCACATGTGTTCGCATTCGACCTCCGTCCCGGTGGGGATGGTACCCGGGTCGTCGGTAAATGCGGCTTTGACAACGGCCACTTCCAATGCAGGGACGATTCGGCGCCGTTCCCATGCCATTTCCCGCCAGAAGTAGCGAAATGTTTCACGGGCTTTCTGACTGGCCTGCCCCATCTCAGAGTCACTGCCATCAAACATGAAAACTGGACTTTCATCGGCCATTGCGATTGTCCTTTTGGAGTAATTCCAAGACGAGCTTTCAGGTAAGTTGACTGACCTGATTAAGCGGTTGATCGGCCATCTCTCAGCCTACTTCACTATGTCAGGATTTGAGGTCGAGTGGTTTCAACAACTTTGCTTTCAATTACCTCGAATTTCCCGAAAGGTACCGCAATCAATAGTTGAATAACCTTGATCGGGGAACCGACGGGGACGTCGACATCTGAAACAATAGGCACGAAGGCGACAACAGCTGACGGAGCAACTTCCAGTTGCCGTAGATTTGGCAGCAACGCTCGAAAGAACACGTGGTCCACCGTACCGAGGGCATCGGCAGTGACCTGGGTTTTCGCGTTGCCAAGTTCGCGGCGAATTGCCTGAAGGCGCTCGCTGAAATCCGTGAAGTTTTTCGCGAGGTACGGGGCAACCATTTCGGCGGCAATGTCGTCGTTGCCTTCAATCACTGCATGGCAATACGAACTGGCAAACTGATCTGCACCTGTCGGACCGTCGTCGATCCAGCCACCAAATCTGAAATGGTCGACAGCCGTCAGCACTCCCGAAAGCACCCAGAGTACGACAACTATTCCCGAAAAGATTGTGACTTCATTTTTGATATCAGCCCAACGCGGCAAGTTTATGTCAATCAGTCCACTAATGCAGAGCAGTCCTCCGACGATGATTAACAGCAAGAGCCGAGTTCTCCGCATCCATGCAGCAGCAAAGAAAAAGTTGAAGGGTGTCGAGGCGACGATTGCGATATGTGCCTTTAATGTCGCTTTTGTGGCAAGAATTGCCATCAGGACGTCTCACTGAAAAGGGTTGAGCTCAAGCCACATTCTGAACACGCATCGAACGATGTTAAGGCACGGCAAGTGACGCATCCTGTGAAAGTGTTCTGTTCTATTCACTCGCCACGTTGACGAAGACTTTCAGGCATTTGCCGGACTCTAATAGGGTCATCATTTGCTGGTAGTTGTCTAGGCCGTCGACGGGGTGGGTCAGGATTCGCTCGGTGACGCCGGGGAACATCTGCTCGCCGAGAGAGAGGTCGGCGATGCCCTGTTCGAAGTGCTTCCAGTTTCCGTTAACGGTCCCGACCAGGAGCTTGTTGCCGAGCACCCATTCGAGGTTGATCTTGTCCGCCGGGACATCGACTATGTTGTCGCCGCCGGTCACGCTGCTCCAGATGAGCGCTCCGTTCAGGCCGAGGAACTCCATCGCCTGGAAGGCCAGTCGACTGTTGCCGGTGGCTTCGAAAATGATGTCCGGCTTCTTACCGATCTCGGCGATCAATTCCTGCGGAGTCTGCTCTTTCGTGCTGACATAGCGGGCGCCGTAGGCTTCGGCGATTTCAGCTTTGAGATTTCCTTCAGCGGCACCTCGGGCAAAAGTGAAGACTTCGTAGCCGCGGAGCGACAGCATCATTGTGGCCAGCAGTCCGATCTGGCCGCTGCCCATGACGAAGGCTGTGCGCGGCTGCCAGACCTGAAGTCTCTGCTGAGCGAGGTTCGCCTGTTCGAGACCCTTCGCCACGACACTGGCCGGTTCGGCGAGGACGCCGATGTGTTTCAGGCCAGCGGGGACTCGGACGAAGAACTCTTCTTCATCGACGAAATACTCGGTCAGGTATCCGTGGCGCAGGTTGATGCCGCGTTCGAAGTAAACTTCTTCGCTGGTGATATCGTTGCGGCCAATGTCGTCGTAGATCGATGTGCCGGGACGGCGAACGGTGCAGGCAACGTAGTCTCCGGGTTTTACTTTTCGGACTCCGTCGCCGACTTCGACGACCTGGCCGAAGACTTCGTGCCCGATGACCAGAAAGTCATCGCCGTCCGGTGCGTTGCCATACAGTCCGTCGTTGACTTCCCGGTCGGTCGCGTCGACTCCGACCTGCAGAACTTTGACGAGCACTCCGCGACCTTTTGGCACGCTGCTTAGTTCCGGCTTCGGAATATCGACCAGATGAACGCTGTTCTTCTGCGGCGGTTTAACGGCGATCGCTTTCATGAGTTTGCTCGAAGTCTTTAGCGTGAAACGTGTGTCAGGTTTAAAGGGTTGGTGCGCCGGCGCAGCAGTCGACAGCCTCGGTCAGGCTTGCCGACTGATTGGCTATTCCCACTCGATCGTGCTGGGCGGTTTGGAACTGCAGTCGTAAACGACCCGGTTGATGCCGCGAACTGAATTGGTGATTCGCGTCGAGATTCTTTGCAGCACGTCGTGAGGCATGCGGAACCAGTCGGCGGTCATGAAGTCGGTGGTGGTGACGGCTCGAACGACAATCGTGCTTTCGTACGTTCGAGCATCGCCCATCACGCCGACCGACTGAATCGGCAGCAGAGCGGCGAAAGCCTGGCTGATCTCGCGGTACAGGTTCGCTCGATACAGTTCTTCGATGACGATCGCGTCGGCTTCTCGCAGAATGGTGAGTCGTTCTTCAGTGACTTCTCCCAGGCAGCGAACGGCTAGACCAGGACCGGGGAATGGATGTCGCCAGACGAGATGTTCGGGCAGCCCCAGAGCAACACCCATCTGCCGGACTTCGTCTTTGAAAAAGTCTCGCAGTGGTTCGATCAGTTCGAAGCCGAGTTCTTCCGGCAAACCGCCAACGTTGTGATGAGCTTTGATCGTGGCGGCCGGTCCGTCCGGGCTGGCTCCGGATTCGATCACGTCGGGATAAAGTGTCCCCTGAGCCAGGAATCTCGAATCCGGAATCGCCAACGCTTCCTGTTTGAAAACGTCGATGAACAGCTTGCCGATGATCTTCCGTTTTTTCTGAGGATCGACCACGCCGGCCAGACCATCGAGGAACAGCTTACGAGCGTCAGCAACGTGCAGGTCGGTCTTGAAGTGTTCGCCGAAGTGCTCGCGCACCTGGTCGGCTTCACCTTTTCGCAGCAGGCCATTGTCGACAAAAATGCAGGAGAGCTGATCGCCGATCGCTTTGTAGAGAAGTGCGGCGACGACGGAAGAATCGACTCCGCCAGAGAGTCCGCAGATCACACGTCCGTTGCCGACTCGCTCGCGAATCGCGACAGCTTCGCGGTCGATCAGCGATTCGATTTTCCATGTCCCTTCGCAACCACAGATACCTCGCACAAAGTTTCTCAACAGCTGGCTGCCGAGTTCCGTGTGGGTGACTTCGGGATGAAACTGCAGGCCGTAGATCGCTTTTGATTTGTGCTGGACGGCGGCGTGCGGGCAGGTTTCAGTCGTCGCGATCGAGTTGAACGATTCACTGAGGTTTTCGACCTGGTCGCCGTGGCTCATCCAGACGCGGGATTCGGCGGGGATATCCCGGAACAGTGGGTTGTCGCCCTTCGCCTTGCAGACGGCGAGACCGAACTCACGCGACACTCCCGGCTTGACCTGGCTGCCCTGCGATCGGCAGGCCAGTTGCATGCCGTAGCAGATCCCGAGCACGGGAATACCGAGGTCAAAGATCTCCGGGTCTGGCTGAGGGGCACCTTCGCCGTAAACGCTGTCTGGACCGCCCGACAGGATGATGCCCTTCGGATTAATTTCGCGGATCCGTTCGACGGAAAGATTGTGCCGCACCAACTGGCAGAAAACGTTCTCTTCGCGAACGCGGCGAGTGATCAGCTGAGCCGTCTGGCCGCCGAAATCCAGGACGAGAATCTGATCTTCCGAAGACAGATCAACGCCGATTCCGGCAGTTGCCGACGCTGCTGAAGGAGCGGAATCGGTAGAAACAGGCTGAGAAGTAGCCGTCATAGTTGGGATCTTTCGCTGCCGCTGCAGGCATTTCCACAGCCGAGCCGGTAAACAGGCCGAGCAAGCATCCTGCAGAAACCGGCCTCCAGAAACGAAAAATACCCCCGAAGCGTCGGGGGCAAACAGATGATGCTACCGCCTGGCGATTCAAATTCAATCGAGTCGCAGGTGGTTGGTCTTGCCGGGTGCCATCGACTCAAATCCGCCTGCTGAACGCAGGGCGTGTCGAGTGATGATTGCTGGATTGTGAAAGTCGACCAGTCTCGTTGAAAAGTTCAGACAGGGGGTCGGATTACGCAGCCCGGCGAGTGTCGACGTCCTCGTCGGACGATTGCTGGACCGAATTGCTGTCAACGTCGGCTCGGGCGGACGAGATGGAGATTACCGCCGGGGAACTGTTTTTCGAGTCAAATTTCAACTCGGATCCCTCAGTGTCAGTTGACTTGCGAACCAGCACGGACAGCGATCCGGTTGGATCCAGTGTGGCGATTTTTGACGTGAGTCGTTCAGTCAGAAAGACCAGCTCGTGATGTCCGAAGGTTCGAGTCCCTACGCACGTTGTCAGCACGGCCACGCACGCGACTGATGCGATCATGCCACTGCTGGTCCAGACTCCCGCGACAGCCGCAACCGCGCACAGACCGTACATCAATGCGAAGACACCCAGCACCTTCCAGACCGAGCGGCCAGCATCGAACAGGCGATGATGAAAATGCTCGCGGTCCGGAGCCATGATCCCCTTGCCCTTCTGGGCTCGCCGGATAATGGCCATCGTCGTGTCAAAGGCTGGAATTACCATAACAGCCAGCGGGACGCCGAGTCCGTATCGGCCATTTGTCATATGGCACGTGCTGAGGGTCAATGCTCCCAGCAGATAACCGATCGTCATGCTGCCTGCGTCGCCGAGAAAAATGGAAGCTGGGGGAGCGTTGAAGATTGCAAATCCGAAAACACTGGCCACCAGAAGCAGGCAGACAGTGGCCGTCGCGCTGTCTCCGTGTAACGTTGAAATGGCGGCCAGCGTCGCAAAACCAAGAATCCCCTGAAGCGAAGCCATACCGTCCATACCGTCCAGCAGGTTGACGGCGTTGCAACAGGCGACCAGCCAGAAGACACAGAAAGCTCCAACAGCCATATCGGAAGTGACTTCAAATCCGTCCGCAATGTGCAGCGATTCAATCGGCTGAACGGTCAGCACATAAGTGACAGCGGCGATGATCTGAAAGGCAAGCTTGGTTTTTGCACGAACCGGCCAGATGTCGTCGACAATGCCGAGAATCCATACACCGAACGCCGTGGCCAGCAGGGCCGTGGTGAAATCGGGAAGTGAGTTCGCAAACTCGGCATTTGACGCGTATCGGAAGGCGAATACGATCGCGAAGGCGGCAAACACAGCGATCCCGCCCAGCGCAGGTACTGGAATCGCGTGCTGCTTTCGTCCATCGTCGGGGATGTCAAGCAGGCCAGCACGATTTCCGGCATAGCGCGCAGCAAGAGTCAAAGCGGCACTCAGGCCGGTAGTGGTAAGAAGTAGTCCGATCATTCCGTTGATCGACTTCCAATGCAGATGTGAGGGGATTCAAAGTGGAGCCGAGGAGATGGCCCGCAAATCACGCAGGACGCGTGGAGTGAATTGGCAGGATTGACCGGAGGCAGAAACCGGCAACTCTTTCTGCCGCAGGTCTGTTGGAAATGTGGAGACGGAAGCGCTCGATTCACCATGATGTCGATACGAAAACGACTGGGCATTCATGCCCGTTTCGAATCGCGGGCGAACCTTCGCTGATACGGAAAATCAGTGCAAGATGGATTCTGGCAAGTCCTTCAGGCTCTGAAACACACCCGGTCCGCTCGACGACTTGAATTCCGGCCACTACTGTGACGCAGATTGAACTTATGGTCGGGCAACTGTCTGCGACATCGCCTGACGAAGATGAACGTGACGATTTTCAAATTACCCCAAGAGGAATCCACAATGAAACGACTGACTTTTCTGGTCGCGCTGGCGATCTCCGCAACGACTCTGACTGCTGTCTCGGCTGCTGATGGCGACGGCTGGAAGTCGCTCTTCGACGGGAAGACGCTGAAGGGCTGGACTCAGAAGAATGGCACCGCAAAGTACGAAGTTGTTGACGGCACCATCCACGGCACGACCAACGAAGGCAGCCCGAACTCGTTTCTGTGTTCGAACCAGGAGTACGGCGACTTCGAACTGGAGTTTGAAGTCAAAGTTCACGACAGCCTGAACTCGGGTTGCCAGATTCGCTCAAAAACCAAAGAAACCGATAGCGAAAAGAAGAACGAGAAGTTTGGTCGCGTTTACGGCCCGCAGTGCGAGATCGAAGCCAGCGGTGCCAACGGAGCAGAAGCGGGTTACATCTATGGCGAAGCGACCGGACGCGGCTGGTTGACGAGCGAGGAGGATCTGAAGCCTCACAAGAAAATGAAAGACGGCGAGTGGAACAAGTTCCGCATCGTCGCCAAAGGGCCTCACATTCAGACGTGGATCAACGGCGAAGCAGTCGCTGATTTGACCGACAAAGAGATCTACCAGACTCACCCGAAAGGTTTCATCGGCTTGCAGGTTCACAGCATCAAAGCGGGAACGGGTCCGTACGATGTCGCCTGGAAAAACATCAGGATCAAAGTGCTGAAGTAACGACGTTCATGACTCCTGTGTCAACTTTTCGGCACAGAGGTCGCAGTCTTACAACAGGGATGCGAAGACGTTAGTCGTCTTCGCGTCCTTTTTTGTTTGGTGTTCCGAGCGAGTCGAAGCAAGTCAGTCGGATGAGGCGATCCATCCCTCGGGGGTCCAGCCTCTGGCCTGGTTGTAGGCGATGATGAGTGCCGAGAGTTTGTCGCGGCTCAGCACGGATGGGCCAGTTGCTTCGTTAGGGAGCAAATCGTTCATGAACCGTGCCGGGAGACAATCTTCTTCCGGAGTCCAGCCCTGGCGGATATTGAAGAGTTTCTTCGCCGTCACGATTCGACTTGCTGTCTCGCGAAGGCCATTGACTGAGTGTTCAACGCCGGTGACCAGTCTCAGCATTTCGGCCATTGCGGCGAAACGGTCTTCAAAAACTCCTCGCAGAAACTTGCACAGGATCAGCGAATCCATCAGCGCGGCTTCGTCTTCCGTTTCGATGGCCAGCGGCACGGCGGACTCGTCGACGTTCAGCCGGTCGACCTGGTCAGAAAAGTCGACCTGATAGGCACCCGATCGATTGTGGTCGGCTCCTCGCGACCCGACTGCAAACCCGAGCGCCATTGTCTGGAGGACTCTCGGTTCGTAACCAGGAAGTTCCAGCCCCTTAACATGTGCCGCAAACGTGGACGAACCTTGACCGATTCTCTGAGAGGCGATGCGGGTTCCCTCAGCGAGCAGATCGCCGACCCCCTCCCGAGAGCCAATCTTTCTCAGCGTGGCGAGCAACGCCTCACCGTTTCCAAATCGCAAATCCGGCTCATCGAGTAAGCCGTGTTCAACGCATTCCATTGCGAAGGCAATGGAGCCTCCCGCGCTGATCGTGTCCAGGCCGAGTTCGTCGCAGAGTTGCGATGCTTCGAGAACGACGTTCGAATCAGAAACCCCACACAACGGACCCAGCGCGAAGAGGTTTTCGTATTCCATTCGGACACCCGTCGACTCGCCGCTGCCGGTTCGGTCGGTCGAGTGAAAGATGTGTTCGCAGCCGATGGTGCACGCCGCGCAGGATGCTCGAGTACGCTCGTGAGTCTGACTCATGACTTCTGGCGAAAGCAGCTCGGCGTTTTCAAAAGATCCTGATTGAAAATTGCGGGTCGGCAGCGTGCCGAGACGATTAAACGTCAGCAGATTGCTGACCGTGCCCAGCTCGCGATATTTCTCGGTGGCTGGCCCGAATGACTTTTTCGAAAGCTCACGACTGAATGTAATCAACTCTTCGGGATGAGCGAATGTTGTCTGCTGAGTGCCCTGCACGGCAAGCGCCTTCAGCATTTTTGAACCCATCACAGCTCCGAGTCCGCCTCGGCCAGCATGACGACCATCATGTGAAACCGTCGCGTAGCGAACCAGATTTTCACCGGCTGGACCGATCGCCGCGATGCGGAATCCCTTTCCGAGTCGCTCTCCAAGAATCTCTTCAGACTGGCGGCTGGACGCACCCCATACATCGTCGGCGGGTTCAAAGCTGATCGTTGAATTCTGAACGACGACGCATGTCGGTGATGCCGTCGCTCCGACGATCACGATCGCATCGTAACCGCACTTCTTACCCGCGATGGCAAAGCCTGACGACGATAACGAATCGTTAATCCGCTGCGTCAGCGGAGACTTTGACAGGACGACAAACTTCGCCGACGTCGTCAACGGACTGCCCACCAGCGGGCTGAATGCAAAGATCAGCGGAGACTCGGGAGCCAGTGGTTCGACACCGTCAGGACAATGTTCCAGCAGCAGCCATGTGCCCAGGCCTGAGCCGCCAACAAATTCCTTCAGGACGCTGTTGGGAATCTCGATGACCTCGCTCGACCGGTTCGACAGGTCAACTTTCAAACAGCGACCGTGATAACCGGGGAGTGAGGACATTGTTCTCAGGTCGTTCAGAAATCGAGGTTAAGCAGTGATGGCGGATGTTAGTTGAGGAGTGTGTCGAAGATAGCGTCTCTGCTCGTCGTTCGAATTGCCAACCATAAACGCGAGAAAGATTTTGCGCCCCACCGACACGGTTTGTCTGTTGTCTCTTTGGTCAAAAGTCGACACCTTTGTGGTCGTGATCGTTTTTCAGTTCGCTGAATTAGTCAGTCGGTTGAAGCTTCAATCGCGACCCAAGCGGGACAACGCTCCAGGGACCGCCTTCGTCAATTTCGGGTTTCGGGGGCGGGAACATTTCGCCGGTCAGACATTCAACCGCCCAGGCCGCCGCCAGATCAGACTCGTCGTTGCCGCGTTCTGCAAATGCTTTCAGATCGGGGGCAAATTTGACAACGCCGATTCTGCCAAGAGCGATCCCTGCGGCAAATCGCGCCGGCCCGGTTTCCGGAATCGGCGAAAGGACATCCACAAAACGATCCTTCAGTTGCCGGGCCAATGTCGCGTCCCTGCTGTCGTTGAAGAGCCAGCCCAGCGCCCAGATAGCCGAACTGCGAGGAACGTCAAAGTTGACTCGAGGGGCGGCTTTGGGGATCCAGCGTTTCAACAACGGGATCGCCGGTTTGTATTTCCCACGGCCAAGCGCTTCGAACACGTGAGCCAGTACGACCAATTGGTCTGGACGTAATTCCTCTCCATCGCTGATTTGCCTGTCCATTGGCTCGACGATGGCGAGCAGGTGCTCAAGCTTCCCGGCAACGTTCAGCTTGCGAAGCCCCCACGCGGCGGCGATGGCAACTTCTGGTCGAGACGAATTGATCAGTTCCAGCATCCGATCCGCCGCCTGTGACTGATCGAGCATTGCCAGCAGAACAATCGCCTGCTCCTGCTCGCGCCACGACGATCGAGCGATGGCAGCCAGCCCGGCTTCAATGACCGCAGGCTTGAGCGAGTCGTCCTCGCTGAGCGTCAATAAGGCGTGACGTGCTGCTCGCCGGATTTCAGGATGTTCATCGTCCAGAGTGTTCTCCAGCAGGACGAGCTGCTGTTCCGACGGAAATCGAACCAGCGTGGCGATGGCTACTCGTCGCACTTCAGGATCAGAATGAACGATGCCCTTTGGGACAAACGCCGAAAGCTCCGCAACGTTCCGTTCCAGCAGTCTGTGCCACACCAGGCGAACGATCGGAGCTTTTCGCAGGTCATCCAGGGATGCGGTGAGCGTTCGAAGGAACAGCTTCTCTCTTAACGTGCTTTCGTGGTGGAGCAACAGGTAAATGCCTGCGAGAACTTCAGTCTGACTGGCAGTACCTGTCGGAAAAATGAGTTGTTCGCCGAACAGTTCGAGTCCTGATTGCTGGACCTGGCCAAGTGTCCGTGCAGCTTCCAGCTTGATCCCGTTATCGCGACCGTTTGAAACGAGCGACGCAAGTTCCGCGCGGAGACTCTCGTCGACCGTCATCGCCCGCGGAAGATTTCCAATCGATTGGATGGCCAGCAATCGGCGATATCGAGGGACGCCGGCAGCCGTCAATCGTTGCTTCCATACCAGAAGCATGTCGGTGTCACCCCAACGGGCAAGAGAGGGCTCGGCGATCATTTCAAACTGCATGCCCCATTCTGCGTTCAGCAGTTCCTTAAACATCGCCGAACTGCTTCGTGCGTCCAGCGCGATCAATGCTCGCGCGATCTCGACAAAGACCGATCGCGGTGAGGAAGTGTCGTTCAGAGCGCTGGCCAGCGCGCCGGCAGCGGTCGAGCAGTCAAGGTACCCCTTGCTGTGGGCTCGCGTGATGTTCATGGCAACGTCGCGGCGAAGTTCAAACTCGGGGCCAGCCAGCGCTTCAATCCACAACTGAAGAAACGAAGCTGGAACTCGGCGAATCCTTGCCGGCATGCGAAGCCTGGGATCGTGACGCCACAGCAGTTCCGGTTCAACGATTTCGTTGTCAAGCTCGTTCGAGCCCGCCGGCTCATCAGACTGTCCAGCCGGCGATTGTCCGATGGACCACTGAACCAGACTGCCCGCCACCAGCGCAAACACCGCGACGGCAATTCGGATCGATCTGCCGATCGAAGTCGATCCTGTACCGAAGTCATGAGTTTTCGAGCAAAGCATGTTCGGTCTCATTCCGGTCTCGACAGGCGCCGGGTTTGAATACTCAGAAAGAGAAAACACAGCAGCGAGCCGCCACTCATCAGCCACCAGTTGACAGGCACCAGGTTGTAGGCGGCAAAGCCGGGCGAACGGTTGATACTTAAAGCCGCAGCCAGCGGATTAATCGCGAGTGCCGAGCGAACGAATTCGAATCCGAAAATGCTGTCACGCCCCAGCCAGATCATCAGGGAACCTCCCCAGAGTGCCGACAACAGCAGATATGAAGTGACAGTTGCCGGAGCGGTTCGGCGGAAACAGCTGCTGACAGTGGCACTAAGCATTGTCGCAAACAACATCGCCAGCGCGAGGCTGATCATGATCTGCTGAATCTGCTCGCGCAGAACGGGCTTGATCCAGATCATCACTCCGTAACCGGGCAGTGTGGCCATCAGCAGCAGAATCAGTGTCCAGGCAACGCTCAACAGTTTGCCGCGAACGATCGCGCCGGCTGATAACGGAGTGGCTCGAAGCTGATCCCAGCCGCCGTTTTCACGTTCGCTGCTGATCAGTCCGGCGGAGATTCCCGGCGCAAAGACGGCGATCAACCCAACCTGCATTGTGATAATGATCGCGCCAATTTTCTCAACGCCCCACTCCGACGACCCAAGCGTTGTGGCATAAGCCAGCGTGAGGGAAATCAGACCGCAGCCAGCGATCAGTCTGATCAACCAGTGAGAACGTCCGAACTGTCGGCACTGAAACTCTTTCACCAGGATCGGATTCACGAACGACGGAATCCCGGCGGAACGGCGTTGAGGATCCACCAGGTAGAAAAGTCGACGCAGCACCTTGATGCCGGTCGGCTGGTCGTTGGTCATCGTGCCGGCTGACCGCGAACGGTCCAGCAGCGGAGAGGCGAGTTGTCGGATCGTCAATGCCGAGCACAGACAGAAGATTACGAACGACGAAACCAGAAAGTCAGTGACATGGTCGACCTGCGTCAGCAGTCCGATTGAGCCGGGGTCCGACTGCCCTGCCAGTTGCAGAATCGACGGGATTGGCGAAACGGTTCGAAAGTGTGTAGCGAAACTTGCCAGAGTGCCTTCCGAGCCTTCCAGAAAATAATGCGGAATCAGTGACAGAATCGTCAGGAGCAACACGCCACCAAACGTCGCCCGCATGGCCCCGTCGGTTGTTGTCGCCAGCGAGCTGACCAGCAAGGCCCACGCGGCATATTCCAGACTGGCCATCACCAGAACGATGTACAGCCAGAGAATGTTATCGTTAAACGACAAGCCGCCGAGTGCATGGCACGCAGAAACGGCCGGCAGCGTCACCAGCAGCAGCAAGGCCACAAAACCCAGCGTGGCGACAAGCTTCCCGAGAAAAATATCCGTTGGCCTTAACGATGAATTCAGTAGCAGCCCCAGAGTGTTTCGCCGTTTCTCCTGGACGATTGACGTGGCGGGAAACACCGGCACCAGTAAGGACACTGCGGCGACCAGTCCGAACGAGATCACACGAAACGTCTGCAACGATTGCTGGCCAGACAGATCGACCAGGCCATCGGACGGCCACCTCGCAATAACCAGCGTTGACATCGCCACCGCCAGGCCGATCAGCACCACATACGACCGTCGCGTCCGCAGCATACCCACGAATTCCCGTTGAATGACTGGGCGACCGATCATTGCTCACCCTCCGCGTTGGCAATAGGGATCAATGGCTCGGAGTCCGTATTCCCCTCGCGGGTTACTGACAGGAACGCTTCTTCGAGATTCCCGGCGACTTCGCGAAACTGAATGACCTGAACGCCGGCGTCGATCAACCGTTTCAGCGTCGCGCTAAGGGCGGAATCAACCTGAGCCGACCGGAACCGCAACATCGATTCAGTCGGTGAAGCCGCGATGCCTGACGCATCCTTGATTGATTCTCTCAAGACGGTTTCGGCATGAGCCAGTTGTTCCTGCCCGGCAACCTGCACCTCAATCATTCGCGTCTGCTGAACCTGACGAGTGACTTCGTCGAGCGTGCCGAACGCTTTGAGCTGACCTCGATGCAGGATGGCGACGCGGTCGCAGATGTGAGAAAGCTCGGGCAGAATGTGGCTGGTAACAATCAACGTTTTTCCGAGGCCCGACAATCTCAGCAGCAGTTCTCGCATTTCGATGCGAGCCTGCGGGTCCAGACCGTTGGCAGGCTCGTCGAGAATCAACACCTCTGGATCATGCAGCAACGTTCGAGCGATGCCGATGCGCTGCTGCATGCCGTGACTGAGTGCTTCCACGAAACGGTCCTGCATGTACCGTGAGCCGGTGATGTCGAGCACTTCGTCGATTCGCTTCGTTCGATCCTTACGACGGATCCCAAAAGCCGCTCCGAAAAAGTCGAGATACTCTCGAACTCGCATGTTGTCGTACGAGCCAAATTTGTCCGGCATGTAGCCAATCAGTTGTTTGACCTGACGAGCGTCATGAACGCAGTCCGCTCCGGCGATCGTCGCGGTGCCGGATGTTGGTCGGGCCTGTCCCACAAGAATGCGGATGGCCGTCGTCTTGCCGGCTCCGTTATGACCGATAAATCCGAGAATTGAGCCTCGGTTCACCGTTAGCGACAGCGAGTCCAGCGCGGTGAACTCGCCGTACATTTTGGTGAGGTTCCTGATGTCGACGACCGGATCGTCGCCGGTGGCAACTTTTTTGTCTGTCACTGAATGCGGCCTTCAATTTCGAGCTGTATCCACTGAACTTGCCAGTTGCGGTCCTGCGTGCCCGCGTCCGTTGCATCGAGTTCGTCCAGTTGAACAGCTCCAACTTTCAAAGCGACGTGAAACCCTCCGTCGGTTTCCAGTTGTCGCGAAGCATCATCCGGAAACGGAATTTCAAACGTACCGACGGGACTGTTTCTGGACCAGACGTGCGAAAGCGAATCCAGACGGCCTGATGATATTTCAACCTCTCGAAGCGGTGCGGAAATGTTGAGCGTCAGCTTCGCACCATCAACGGCCAGCGGCAAAAGTACTGTGGGAATCTCAAATCGCAGCAGCGCAGTTGACGCTGCCGAGGATGTGTTCGTTGTCCAGGTTCGGCGAGTGTTGCTGAAGTTTGGAGCGAATCCAAATTTCACCGGTTTGTGACTAACGGATCGGTAAGGCAGAAACGTCGCGGGAATCCGCACTCGCATACCAGTATCGGGGCGTTCAATTACAACCGGAACCGAAACCAGCATCGCCCCTGTCTGTCTCTGGTTATCACTGTCGACGCGGCCTGTCTGTAGTTTCAACAGATCGGCCCATGCAAACAGAGTCGGCCGCGACGGATAAATCCGGCTCCGCTGCGACGCGTCGAACATGTTTCGATACATCGTCTGCCGCCGCGATTGCTCAGCGTTCAACAAAGCAGAGTCGAGGTACTGCCCCGGCGGTAGAGGACGATCGGTCGGTGCCACCTGGCCGGTCGCGTCGATCGAAACCGGCAAAGCAAATCCCGATTGATCAGCGACGATGGCGTCACTCCAGTTGCTGGAGAGACTGCCGGTCAGCTGGCCACGAAACCCGCTTTCATCAAACGTCCCTTTAGCGACGACGGGTTCCCGAAGGACCACTGTCTGTCGAAACCTGGCCAGTCGGACTCCCGCCGCAAATTCTGCGTTCAGCAGTTTCCACACATTCTGATCCGACCAGAGCGATCGAACCGGCGAGGCCGAGCTGACAGTATGTTCGAACTTCAGCATACCGCCGACCGTTGATTCAATCTGTGGTCGTGTTGTGCCTTGAGAATGAAACGCCATGACGCCAGTGACTTGGAGTCGGTCCTGCGTGCCGGTTGCCTCGACAATTTGAATGGTCGCTGCCGAGTTCGTTGTGGTCCTGGCTGAAGCGGCCATTTGCAGAAAAGCCACGATCGACAGCACCGATAGAAGTCCGATAGCTGGCAGCAGGAGGGCCGGCTTCTGCATTCGGTGAACGATGCCACACACAACGATCAGCGACACACAGAAGACGAGAAGCACAGCGGCGCCGGTTGATCGGTTCGGCAGTTGATAACCGATGCGTGACGTGACGTATTCTTTCATCGTCTCGGTCTGAAGTGGCGAGCCTGGTCCGGCTCGACCAAATTCAGACAACAGATCCTGCCCCGCCGTTGTTACCCAAAGCTGTCGATTCTGGCTTTCGATCCTTTCCGGCAAGAGATTTCCAGGTGGCACGAAGAAACCATCAAGTGCCAGCATTGAAGCAAGAATCCGCCCCTGCCCAAACTCAGACTTTATCGCCGCAGGCCATCCATCGACGGTCGCTGGAACGCTGCCCGATTCTGACAAGACTCGCACCAGTTGAACCGGTCGTTCCAGTCCGACCTCGTCAGCTACACGCTGCACGGCGCTTGTGTCGGCAAGCAGCGAGTACGATGTCAGCGAAACTCGATCAACCTCGGTGAAGAAAAGTTCCCCACCGCAGATGGTCTGAGCTGATTGATGGCTCATTGAGTCGAGCATCAGCCAGAGGGTGCCTCCAAGACGAACCCAGTCCTGCACGGATTCAGTGGCGGCGGCGTTTTGAGCAAGGGTATCGCCCATGACCACCAGTACGCGTACGGCGTCCAGTGCTTCAGGAATCACCGGCAAATGTGAATTGTCGATCGTGAGCACGGTTACTTGAGACTGAGCCTTCTCCATCAAATGTTTGAGCAGATCCAGCTTCGCCAGGTGACTGGCGTCGTCATCGGTGATCACAGCAAAGACGACGTTTTCCCTTGGCGTAATCAGTTGGCGAGTTTCGATCCGGTCCTGATTCGTGCCCGTGGAAAAGACTTCACCCTCACCGGATTTTCGTACGACGATCCATTGCAGCATGGGGTCTTCATCATCAGGCGAGCCTGACGGTACGACAATGGGCATCCACGAGGTGCGGCGAGCTTCCGCAGGCAACCAGATTGATCGCCCAACCTGATCGTTCGCCTGGCCACCGATCCACGCAGCCGCTTCTATCGAGGCGGCTTCATTCCCTCGATTGGCTGCCTCGACCGTCAGCGTTCCCCATCGTCCTGGCTGATACCGGCCAACTCCGTGTGTTGTGACGTGAGCGGTCTGCGGCTGACTCCTCGAATCCGTCGACGGCTCGGTTTCTCTCTCGCCACCAGGCAACGGTGACCAGCTGCCGACGCTCAGAAAAATAAGTGCGGGAGCGACCAGAGCGGCAATCGTCATCCTGGACCGCGCGCAGCATTCGGTAGAGGCACGTCGCACGGAATTGCAGATCATTGACTCACCGTCGTGCGAATGGCGTCGAGTTTTTCGTCGCTCAGATAGCCATACCGATTGATCCACAAACCTGAAACGGCATCGCAGTTGGCGACCAGTTCAAGCCGGCGAGTGAAGTCATCAAGCGGTCCGTAACCGTGAACAAGCGGCGTGACCGGGCACGCCCCGGCCACTTCTGCCACGACGTCGTTCAGCTTCCGGGATTGAGGGCCGCTGGCAATCGGGTGCGGCTCGTCCGGAGCGGGATACCCATAATCAGAAACGCAACCGCCGCCGGTCCCGTCGTCGTCAATTTCCATTATCCGCACAATGGATCGAACGACGGACTCTTCGCTCAACTGAGGGTTCGCGGCAAGGATTGGCTCCGCCCAGAATTTGACCATCAGCGACCAGTGCATGGTGTAAAGCTTTGGTGAAACGGCATCGCAGATTTTCGCCGCGCCGGGAAAATCAAAACCGGTCACCGTTGAGTAAGTCGGCATGAAGGCGTTGGCCGAGAGTTCTTTATCCGTACCGCCAGCTTCGTTGATCGCGTCCCGCCAGTGCTGCAGGCAATCGACGGACAACGCGGCTTTGAGGCGCCGCCATTCGCTGACCCATTTGGGGAGCTTACCTGAGACGGTCCAGTTGCGTTCAAAGTCTGAGGTGCCCAGGCAACGAAAGCTTGACTGGCCATGCAGCAGGTTCCAGAACTTTCCAGCTTCGGCGCGGATCGATTCGAAATCGAAGTCGCGACGCCCCGCCCACTTCGTGACGTGATCACCGAAGTCCTGAAAAACTTCACCCAATGTGTAACAAGGATACTCCGGCCAGTCCGGACGGAAGCCGGTCACACTCGGATACTCTTCCAGCAGATCGCGAATGTAGGCTCGGTTGTACGACCGCACGGCTTCGCTGGCGAGACTTCCCGTATCGGCCATCCGGTTTTCCGGGATCGTTCCGTCCGGCAATCGCGGTCGGTCCTCGTCGCGCAGTCCCGACGGCTGAACGGCCCCGATCTGAAAGTAAACCTTCAGTCCGGAGTCGACGGCCCGATCAATGAACTGCCCAATGAGAGCACCGAACTGCTCGGTCAGGTCGTTCGTTTTTCGAGGCGCGTAAGCTGAGTCCTTGTAAAACGCCTCTCGAGGCCGATAGCTGACGCCGCCTCGAACCCACAGCGAATGCTTACCCCACAGAGGCCGATCAAAAACTCGAGGGCTGCTGCCGGCGTCGATCGGTGGTTGAAAGCTGCCAGTGTTCTCATCAGCCGGTGCGGTGACCGTTGGATTAACGGCGACAGCCGTCGTGCCAATTCTCAATAGATTTTCGATGATCGGCTCAACGCCTTCACTGAGAATGAAGTCGCCAAGAACGGTGATTCCAAGAGTGTCGAGCTTTGCCATCGTCGTTTCCGTCGGAGTTGTGAATTTCGTCGAGAAGCAGAATAGCAGGGTCGCCGTCAGAAAGACGACCGAACGACAACGTCTTAAAGTCAGGCTGCCGGAGCAGGGGGCGCCACTGGCTCTGTCAGTGCAACTGCACCTGCTAATTCGAAACGGCACCGACAAAGCCAGTGGCACACTTTCGTGACCAAACAGTCAACCGCTTCGTGGCAAATCCATCAGCTCGGCAAACCGATCCAGCACAGCCGACTTCAAAGGCGCGAGCAGAGGTCCATCGAACTGGCCCGACTTGACCAGCTCGACAGCCGCATTCCGGGTTTCCTCGACCAGCTTTCGATCCTTGATGAGATGTCCGAATCGCAACGGCAGCGCGCCGTGCTGGCGCGAGCCGAGAATGTCGCCGGGGCCGCGAAGATCGAAATCAACTTCGGCGATCTTGAACCCGTCGGTGTATTTCTCCATAGCCGACAACCGCTTAACGACGTCGGTCGCGCTGGCGTCTGAGAACAGAAAACAAAATCCCTGATGCTTGCCTCGGCCGATGCGTCCTCGTAGCTGATGAAGTTGCGAAAGTCCAAACCGTTCAGCCTGCTGAATCACCATGACCGAAGCATTGGACACATCGACGCCGACTTCGATCACGGTCGTCGACACCAGAGCCTGCGTCTCGCCCGTGCGGAAAGCCTCCATCGCGTCGGCTTTGGCCTGGGCGTTCATCCGACCGTGGACCATGCCAACGTTGAAACCTTTCAGTTCGTTCTTCTGCAGATCTTCGAACAGCACTTCCGCACTGCCGATCAATTCTTCCCCGATCGCCTGAGGCTTCTCGGCCAGCTCGGGGAACTCTTCATCAAATGAAAGCTCCAGTTGAAGATCGTTCTCTTCGGTCTCGCCGACTCGCGGACACACCACGTAAACCTGTCGGCCTTCCAGCAGACGCTCACGCACAAACTTCCAGGCTCGCTTGCGGGTGTTCGCGTTGTAAACCCGGTACGTCTTCACCTCCTGCCGACCGGGAGGCATGTCCGACATCGTCGTCAGATCCAGATCGCCGAACTGCGTCAGGCACAGACTGCGTGGAATCGGAGTAGCGGTCATGACCAGAACATGCGGCGACTGCGTGCCCGTTGAAAACTGCGCGCGTTGCCCGACACCAAACTTGTGCTGCTCATCAATGACGACCAGACCGAGGTTCGAAAACTTAACACCCTTCTGGATTAACGCCTGAGTTCCGACAATCAGTTGAACGTCGCCCGACCGGATTTCTTCCAGAGCTTTCTGCCGCTGCCCAGGAGTCAGATTTCCGGTCAGCATGCGCCGTTTGACTCGGCTATGCGCCAGAGCCCTGTCGATCGTTTGCCAGTGCTGAGTCGCCAGCAGCTCGGTAGGTGTCATCAAAACTGCCTGATGACCAGCGGCGATGGCGACCAGAATCGCGTACATCGCGATGGCTGTTTTGCCGGAACCCACATCCGCCTGCAGCAACCGGTGCATCGGTCGTCCGGCGTTCAGGTCGGCAACAATGTCGGCGATCGCCTGGTTCTGCCCCGGTGTCAGGTTGAACGGGAACAGTCTTCGTATCCGGCTGTCGATTTTTGCCGTGCATGGCATCTTTGGAGCCGGCACGCCAGACCACCAGACTCGTCGTCGCAGTTCAATCGCCAATTGAAACTCAACCAGATCCTGAAACACCAGTCGACGATATCCTTCGCGGTAGTCGTCCATCGATTTCGGAAGATGAAGTTTCGTGATCGCTTCACGAATACCGAGCAGTTTCCACCGGTTGAGACACTCTTCGGAAAGCAGCTCCGGAACCAGGTCGACGTAGTCCTCAACCGCCGCCTTTACGGCTCGACGGATTTCGTACATTTTCAACCCGTCGGTCAGGCTGTACCGGGGGATCACCGCGACCGGTAGCCCGTCTTCACTGGTTGCATCGTCGTTTTCGAGCCACTGCGTGTGAGGATTGCTGAACTCCCACCGACCCGAACGCATTTTCGGCTTTCCAGAAAACAGCACGATGTTGTCGGGAAAAAACCTCTTCAGAATCCAGGGCTGGTTGAACCAGACGCCTCGCACAAATGCTCGACCGCAACGAATCAGCACTGCCGACATGATTTTGCCGTTAGACGTCCGCCTGGCTTCCGTGTCGACGACCGACCCGCAGACACTTTGCTGCAAACCGGCTTCGAGTTCAGCCGGCGTTCTGACGTTACTTAAGTCGAGCACATCCCGCGGCGCGTTGAACAGCAGGTCCAGTGCCACTCGGATGTCGAGTTTCTCCAGCAGCTTCGCGCGTTCCGGTCCGACGTTTCGAACAAACTGAGCCGGAGTCTGCAACGCGTCTTCCCAGTCAGGACTTTCGACCTGCTGGTCCGTCGTGACTCGCGACGGCCGCCGCTCGCGATCATTCATCGGCACTGAGTCACTCATCAAGGAACACCCACTCCGAAAACGTCGCCGCCTGCCCGACTCGGTCGCCATCGTCGTCCACGAGGTTCCAGACGATGGCCTTCTCGATCAGAAATCGTCGACCGGTACTGGCAATCCGAATGCCTCGATAGTCATCGACGAACCCGTCCCGCGACGTTCGCTCCAGCAACCGGTCACGCTCATCACGATGCACCGGCTCAGCCGTCATTCGCGATGGCGTCCGCAGCAGCGTTTCGAGATCTATCTCCCACAAATCGAGAGCCGTCTGGTTTCCGTAATTCAGAATCGGGTCGATCTGGGTTCCGTGCGAAACCACAACGAATGGGATCTCGAACAATGTCCGCGACTGTTCCTCAACCGAGCCTTCCCGCGAAATCAGCTCCTCGCCGAGAAATCGACGATACGAGTTCAGCAGAATCTGCGTGTGCTCAATCCAGTTGTCATTCTGCCACGGCTGCATCCGATGTTCCTGTGCTCGCTTCAAGTTTTTCAAACCAAAAAGACACTGATCCACAGAAAAGCAAGTGCTCAACTCTGTGTCTCTGTGCCTCTGTGGTTAACTTCTTCAGATTTAGACTTCCGCTCGGCGATCAGCCGGTTCATGTCAACTTTCTTCTTGAGCGGGTATTCAGAAACCGGGATACCCGATCCAGTGACTTCTCGAATTCGCAACCAGCCACGAGTGATCAGGTCTTCCTGCTGCCGGACGTGTTCTTTGTCGAGGAACTGTTTGTCGAAAGGGCCGTCCACCACAACCGGCTCGAAGTCATCATGCACGATGAACTGAGCCTGCACCGGGTTGCAGCGAATGTGCCGCTCGGGTGATTTCGTCAGCTCGCTCTCCGGAACCTGCCCGATCACGAAACGAAGATAGAGGTCGCTGTCGATAATCTCGTCGACAGCCTCACCGCAAACTTCGCAGATGTATCCTTCGTCGCATTTCGCCATGAGATTTCCATCAACGTTCTTGGGAGACCGGAACGCTGAGAATTGTACCGGTCCGGCAGACTTCGGCGCGCCGCCGCGAGACATGTTGCTGCATTGGCGTTCGCCGCTCAACGCTCGGTTGCCATCGTCGGACGCCCGTGTGAAACTGGGAAGTCTGGCGATAAACACCGACCAACGCGACCTTCATACCGACTGGAGATACTGATGCTTCGATATGGCCTTCTCATCGTCTTTTGTTTCGGCTTGCTGGTTCCTCAGAGCGTGCAGAGTGCCGACGCGAAAAACAAACCCGGAGCATGGACCGAAGTCCCGCAGGACGACGCGGACTACCCGTTTCAGGGTGAGTATCTGGGGTCCGTCGTCAATGACTGCCGGCATTGCGAGCCGGTTGGCCTTCAGGTTGTCGCGATGGGCGATGCAAAGTTTTCTGCGGTCTCTTATCGAGGCGGGCTGCCCGGCTACGGCTGGCCGATCGGGGGAGACCGGGCGAAGTTTCAGGGAACTCGCGAAGGCGACGTCCTGACGCTCACCGGCGAGCATCAGCAGATCACTATTCAGAACGGACACTCCATCATCAAGTCGATCGGCGAGTACGCTCGGCAGATCGGAACAGCGTCGTTCGTCACCCGGCAAAGCGCGACGCTGGGAGCCTGCCGACCGTGCAATGCCATCGCCCTGTTCGACGGGACAAACACTGAACTGCTGAAAGATGGTCAGATGACCGAGGACGGCCTGCTTAAGGAAGGCACGGAAACTCGCGACGCGTACGGCGACTTCCGTCTGCACCTCGAATTCCGACTTCCGTACATGCCAAACGCCGTGGGCCAACAACGAGCGAACAGCGGCATCTACGTGCAAAGCCGCTACGAAGTACAGGTGCTCGATTCATTCGGCCTGGACGGCGAGTTCAACGAATGCGGCGCGCTGTACCGGGAGGTTAAACCGAACCTCAACATGTGCCTGCCGCCGCTTAGCTGGCAAACCTACGACATCTGGTTCCGTGCTCCGAGATTCGATGCCGACGGCAAGAAAGTTCAGAACGCTAACTTCACTGTCTGGCTGAACGGCGTGCCGGTTCAGGAAAATCTTGACCTGCCAACTCCCACCGGCGGTGGTAAACGAGTCGGCGAAGGCCCGAACGCACTTCCCACCAAAATCCAGAACCACAGCAACCCGGTCCGCTTCCGAAACATCTGGCTCGTCCACCACGGAATCGCCGGAACCTGTAACAGCCAGCAGGTCGCTTCGACCGAATCCAGCAGCGCTGTGGCAAGCCTGATTGCGAAGATCGTTTCACAAAGAAACTAAGATCTTCGAATCAGGACGGCTTCAGTCCGACCAGTTTTTGAACCACGAAAAACACAAAAGGAAAACATTTCTTCCTTTCGTGTTTTTCGTGGTTGCTTTTCTGCCTGCCAGAACTACGGGTTCAGGACGATCTTGCCGGTCAATGATCCGCTCCCGGAAAGCGTGGCATCTTCCTGGAGTTGGTGCGCGGCGGCGGCTTCTGAAAGTGGGAAGGTCTTGCCAATCTGCGGTGACCAGTCGCCTTTTGTGGCCAGCTCGTTGATGGCGTCTGCGGAGGCTCGTTGTTCGTCCGGTGTCGCGTTGAACATGGCGAATCCGTGCAGCCGGAGATCTTTCACGTAGAACGGTCCGACGGGAAACTCCGGTCGAGCAGTCCGACCAGCCATGAAGATGATCCGCCCGCGTGGCGACATCAGCCCGACGGTTCGGTCCGGAGTCGGCTCTCGCTGAGTTTCGAACCAGAGATGCAGCCCGCCGTTGGCTTCGGTGAACTCGCGAATCTGATCGTCGAGGTTTTCGTCTCGATAATTTATGACGCAGTCCGAGCCCCAGCTTTCGCACAGCGATTTCTTTTCGTCGCTGCCGACCGTTGCGATGACTTTCGCGCCGGCCGCTTTTGCCAGTTGAATGACGGCGGCGCCGACTCCACCAGTTCCTCCGTTAATGAAAATCGTCTCGCCTGCTTTCAGCCCACCATGCAGATGCAGGCCGAGATGTGCGGTGATTCCGACCAGTGCGCCTGCGGCGGCGACATCGTCAGACATTTCGTTCGGAGTCGGGTACAGCCATTCTTCGCCGACAGCAGCGTACTCGGCGAACGTACCTTTCCGGCCGAAGAGACTTTGATTGCTGCCCCAGACACGGTCACCAACCTTGAACCGAGTGACGTCTGCACCGACGGCTTCAACGGTGCCTGCAAGGTCGCAACCGACGATGTAAGGAAACTCAGTCGCCAGCGCGACGGTGCCGCTGCGGATGTAAGTGTCGATCGGGTTAACCGCGACCGCTCCGACTTTGACCAGCACTTCGTTTGCTGCCGGTTCGGGAGTCGGCAGGTCACCATACTGGATAACTTCCGGTTCGCCGGTCTCGGTGATAAATGCAGCTTTCATCTCGATAATCCTTTCAGCAGCCATCTTGCCGCATTTTTCTCACGCGAAGGCGCAAAGACGCGAAAGATTTAATTCGATGCTGAAGTCACATCTTCGCGACTTAGTGTCTTCGCGAGTGATTCTTACTATTCGTTCACAGATGCTGCCGCGGCGGAGAAGCTCTGCGAGACAAGTTCTTTCACGAAAGGCGTGACGTCTTTTTCGTAGGTAAACGATTCGCCGGAAGACTCGTCGAAAATGCGAGCCAGCTTGCCATCAACACCGAAAACGAAGACTGCAGGAATGGACGCGATTTTCAGTTTGTCGTCCATCACTGTCAGGCTGTCTTCGCTCACGATGAAGTTATCGAGCGTCGCCTTCTGCTGTTCAAGAAATTCGAGGGCCGAATTCCGAGCTTCTTCGATCGGAAAGTCTGCGAGGCCTTCATAGTCGAGGCTGGCAGAGACACATCGAACCTGGTCGTGCGGTAGTTCGTTGTGGATAGCGACCAGGCCAGGAAATTCGGTCAGGCAAGGCGGGCAGGATGTTGACCAGTAATCGACGACGACGACCTTGCCTTTTGACGCGGCGATCGACGCCTGCAACTCGTCAAACGTGGAAATTGTCAGTTCAACTTTTTCGACTGGCGTTGTTGTGCCGGAATTTGAGGCAACAGTCGGTAGAGAGTCGTCCGGTGAGTTGCTTTCCGGCTCGGTCGGGCTGATGACGGAGGGGGCTGGCTCACTCGCAGGTTGCTGCTGACAGCCTGTCAGTGAAGAAACAACCGCGACACAACAAACACTCGAGATCACAGTTCGTAGCATGTCGTCGCTCCACTTCGAGTTTCGTGGTCGCAGGCTTGAACAAACGCCGAGCAGTTCCGGCAGTTCGAACGGCTTTCAATCATGACTGCCAGAACATCGCGGCGCTCGTTTCAGACTGCCCAGGATGAAAACCGGGTTGGCTAAGTGATGACGTTACGCGTGCTGGAGGAGCATCTCACGGAACTGGCCGAACAGGTAATGGCTGTCGTGAGGTCCGGCAGAAGCTTCGGGGTGATACTGCACGGCAAACGCGGGGTAATCTTTGTGCCGAATGCCTTCGACGGTCTGATCGTTGAGATTCACATGAGTGACTTCAACGTTCGACGGCATGGATGCAGCGTCCAAAGCGAAGCCATGATTCTGCGACGTGATTTCGACCTTGCCCGTACTCTTGTCGAGTACCGGTTGGTTGGCTCCGCGATGTCCGAACCGCATCTTGAAGATCTCAGCACCGCACGCCAGACCGAGCAACTGGTTGCCCAGGCAGATTCCGAAGATGGGTACTTTGCCCAGCAATCCCTGGATCGTTGAAATGGCATAGTCCAGCGGGCGAGGGTCTCCGGGGCCGTTGGAAAGAAAGACGCCAGCGGGAGAGAGTTCGAGAATCTGTTCCGCGCTCCAGGTTCCAGGTACGACGGTGACTTTACAGCCGAGCTGCCGAAGGTGTCGTGGGATATTCCACTTCATTCCGTAGTCGATGGCAACGACGTGTGGCCCTTCGTCAGTGGACGCCGCATGGATGCCTTCGTAGCCGCCTGTGACAAGGTCGCGGGGGATAGCGTGAAGACCTTCCGACCAGCCAGCACTTTCTGTCGGGATAACTTCCCGGGCAAGATCCTGACCAGCCAGTTCCGGACTCTTTTGCGCTTTCGCAATCAGTGAGTCGTTGTCGAGATCCTCAGTCGAGATGATACCTGTCATTGCCCCGTGGATTCTGATTCGCCTGACGAGTGCTCGCGTATCGAGTCCTTCGATTCCGATGACGCCGTACTTTGCAAGGTACGAATCGAGTGACTGGCTCGACCGGAAATTGCTTTCGTGGCGGCAGAGCTCCTTGACGATGAAGCCTCGCAGGGACAGCCCGCCGCTTTCCACATCTTCGACGTTGACCCCGTAATTACCGATCAGCGGGTACGTCATCGTGACAATCTGACCGCAGTATGACGGGTCGGTGAGAATTTCCTGATAGCCGGTCATGCTGGTGTTAAAGACGACTTCGCCGTGGATTTCACCAGAGGCACCAAAGGCTCGGCCTTCGAAGACCGTTCCATCAATCAGAGCAAGTTTCGCCGGACGACTCATGCGTATGTACCGTGAGCGTGAGAACGAATTGGAAACGCAGGGGTATGCCTGCAAAAATGCGAGCGCAGGCTCGCGAGGCGGGAGTGGCTTCTACCAAATCGCGACGCAAAAAAGAAGAGACCGCCCTTTGAAGCGGTCTCAGAAAGTCTCGTCATTGGAACCTGGACTCTGTTACTCGGCGCTGCGATTTTCATCCTGGCGGAGCACGAAATCGCTGAATCTGAGCGACTCGCCAGTCTCGGCCGTCATGTTCGAGAATAATTCGCCCATGATCCGGTGAAAGTGCTCGCGCCGTACTGAATAGAAGTTGTGTTTACCGTCGCGTCGAGCTTCGATCAGGCCTGCGACTCTCAGCAGCGCCAGATGGTGGCTGACAGCCGGCTGACTCTGGTCGAGCCGCTCACACAGTGCCGTGACATGAAGCTCGCCCTCGCGCATCAGATACATCAGAACGCGCAGGCGAGTCTCGTCCGAGAGGAGTTTGAATGTCTGAACGAGATCCTGCTCGAGCTGATCCGGCAGCCCGGTTGGTGCCACTTTTCGAACTTCATCAAGCTCTGAAAGACTGCTGATCATGTCATCCTCGGTTTCTGATTTGCGAATCGGTCCGTTGTCCGAATCCGCTGTGCCATGATTATGTGTCAACACCTGACCTCGGTATTTACAGCTGATTGACTCTGGTCATCTGCCATTCCATCAGCCCGATACCGCGACGTTCGTAGGACAAAGAAACGCATCGAACGCCCGCAGATCTACGATTGGATCTGTAAAACCGTCGAAACAGTTGAGATCAAACTGAAAAATTGTCCAACATCACCGACGACATAAAAGTAGCCAACGGGTGAAAGGACGCAGTTTGATCCTGATCACGAATCTGGAATTGCTGACGAAACGTCACTTGATATGTAGATGACCCGGCAACAGATGTGAAAAGCACAGAACGTGCGTCGATTGGGGCATCGGGAAAAGGATCACGAGATTATGGACGGGCCGAATTGTCGCGTCAATCAGTGAACAGAGATTTCGAACAAGGTTCGAGAATTACCTGCCTTGCTCATATTTCGCTTTTGAATCGGCGGATGAAGGAACAGGGGAAACATTTTCCGGTTCGTCGATTCGAAGCTGTCGACCATTTTCGAGTTTGAAGGTCGCATCGGCCTTTCCCGTTTCGGAAAGCGAGCTGGCTCTGGCGACTGGCTGAGTCAGTCGCAAACTGGCAGGTACGTTCTCGGCGCAGTCTTCCACTCGCTGAATGTCGGCTCCGAGCGAGTTCAGCCGCTTTTCCAGCTGCTCGTAGCCTCGGTCGAGATGGTAAATCCGACGAATGACCGATTCGCCGTCGGCGGCCATCGCTGCCAGAACAAGGGCAGCGCTGGCTCGAAGGTCAGACGCCATCACGCAGGCACCATGCAGGCGGTCGGTTCCGCTGATAATCGCACTCTGCCCCTCGCGGTGGATTCTGGCACCAAGACGAACCAGTTCGGCAACGTGCATGAATCGGTCGGGAAAGACCTTATCAGTTACCACGCTGATCCCGTCAGCTCGACTGAGCAGTGCCATGAACTGAGCCTGCACGTCCGTCGGCAATCCAGGATACGGCAATGCTGAACATTCCGTCGGAGTGAGCTGATGAGACGGGAGCACGTGCAGAGAACTGCGTTCCGCTCTGTCGGTATCGTCTGAGATCCCAACACGGACTCCGATATCGTTCAGCTTGTCAAGCACCGCACTCAGGTGAGTGGTGCAAACATTCTCGACGAACACTTCGCCGCGAGTAATTGCCGCTGCGATGAGCAGTGTTGCGGCTTCGATTCGATCGGGGATGACGTGATGCTCGGCTCCGGACAACCGCCCGACACCTTCGATCTGCAGGAACGGGGTTCCGAGTCCTTCAATCTTTGCTCCCATCGCGTTGAGTAGATGGCCATAGTCAGCGACTTCGGGTTCGCACGCTGCCGACTCGATGGTTGTTGTGCCGTCGGCCAGCGCCGCAGCGGCCATTACATTGCAGGTTCCGGTGACCGTACTTCCGAACGAACCACCCAGAAAGACTCTCCCACCACGGAGGCGATTTGCTTTTGCGATGACGTAGCCGCGTTCGATTCGGATGTCGGCGCCAAGAGCCTTCAGTCCTTTCAGATGCAGATCGATCGGGCGGTCGCCGATGTTGCATCCGCCAGGGAGCGACACCGTCGCTCGACCCCGCCGCGCCAACAGCGGCCCCAGCACGCAAATGCTTGCACGCATGCGGCGGACAAGTTCGTAGTCAGCGACGACCGGTGAGTCGTCAATCACTTCCAGGCGAAGCGTGTTATCAGTCTGCTGCTCGCTGATGACGCCGAGCGTGCCAAGAAGTTCGGACAGCGTTCGAACATCAACAAGGTCCGGGACATCGTGCAGGGTGACCGGCCCGTCCGCCATCAAAGAGGCTGCCATGATTGGCAGGGCTGCATTTTTGGATCCGCTGACTCGAACCCGACCGTTCAGCGGCTTTCCGCCTCGCACGACAAACATGTCCATCCCTGGACTCCTCAATCTGAGTAAAATTCAGCGTCAGCTCATCTGCTTTTTCTTCGCCCAGACTACTCGAGTGCAACCTCCAAGATCTTTCACGACCTGCGCAGGTTCGTACTGGTTCGTCGTCGCAAACAGCCGACAGACGTCATCGCCCTGCTGGGAGCCAATCTCCAGCAGCAGTGTGCCAGCACCTGTCAGTCGTGCAGCCGCTTCAGGAATCAGTCGCCTCATAAGATCCAGGCCGTCCACCCCGCCACGTAATGCAAGCTCAGGCTCGTGCAGCCGGATGTCTGGTGGGAGTGTATTCATTTCCTCATTCGTCACATACGGCGGATTAGCGGTGATGACGTCGAACGAGGTGTCGCTGGCCAGTGGGCTGAACAGGTCGCCCCGCAGCAATGTAATCCGATCTGTCAGGCCGTGTTTTTCGATATTTCGCCGGGCAATCTGATGCGCCTGGTTGTCCAGTTCGATCGCGGTCAACACTGCAGCGGCACAGTTTTGGGCAATCGCAACCGGCACACAGGCGGTTCCCGTGCAGACATCCAGAATTCTCGGCGAAGGAAGTCCTTTCGCAGCTTCCAGTGCGGCCAATACGAGAGTTTCCGTGTCCGGTCTGGGAATCAGTACGCCGGGTTCGACGTCAAATTCGACACCGAAGAACTCACGAAATCCGACGAGGTAGGCAACCGGCTCGTGTGCGGCTCGGCGTCGGACCAGATCGCGCATTGTGGCACGCTCTTCCGGAGTGAGAGGCGCGTCGTACTCGGTGTAAAGCTGAATTCGCCGGCAGTTTCGAGAGTGCGCCAGCAGTATTTCAGCATCAAGGCGAGCAGACTCACAACCGTGTTGCTTCAAATGTCCGATCGTCCAGTCGAGGACCTTTTTGACGGTCCAGACTTCCGGAGTGTTAGCAGATTCAGAAGTCCCTTCGCCGCTCACTGGAGATTCCGTGCCGACGCAGCGATCGCATGCGATCTAAACCGCGCCGCCCTTGAGGCGTTCCATCCGGTCGAATTCGAGAAGAGCATCAGTCAGTTCGTCAAGGTTTCCCTGCAGCACCTGGTCCAGCTTGTGGATGCTCAGATTAATCCTGTGATCGGTGATTCGGTTCTGAGGAAAGTTGTAGGTGCGAATACGCTGACTGCGGTCGCCTGATCCTACCAGTGTGCGGCGATGCTCGGCCCGTTCGTCTGCGGCCTCCTGCTCTTTCTGTTCGAGCAGTCGGCTTCGTAAGACCCGCATGGCCTTCGCGCGATTCTTGTGCTGGCTCTTTTCGTCCTGAATCTTCACCACGATTCCCGACGGAATATGAGTGATACGAACGGCACTTTCCGTCTTGTTAACTTTCTGACCACCGGGGCCACCAGCACGCATTGTGTCGATCTGAAGATCTTCGTTGTCGATCTCGATTTCGACGTCGGTTGCCTCGGCCATCACCGCAACTGTCGCAGCACTGGTATGAACACGCCCCTGAGCCTCCGTTTCCGGTACTCGTTGAACGCGATGGCCACCGCTTTCGAACTGAAGTCGGTGGTAGCAGCCTTCGCCAGCAATTGACAGAACCAGCTCTTTCAGGCCGCCGAGTTCTGAAGCATTCATTTCCATGATTTCGAACTTCCAGCCATTCAGTTCGAAATATCTCCGATACATCTCAAAGAGGTCACGAGCGAACAGGGCAGCTTCGTCGCCGCCAGCTCCAGCCCTGATTTCCATGATGCAGCTACCGCGCGTCAGCGAATCGCCTGACAGAACGATGTCTTCCAGCTCTTCTCGCAGTTTTTCGTACTGAGCCGTCAGGTCAGCGAGTTCTTCGCGAGCGTACTCTCGTGCGGCGGAGTCTGTTTCTTCGTGAAACATTTCCTTGGCTGTCGCGCAGTCCTCTTCGAGCTGATTAAACTCGCGAGTCCGCAGGGCCACCTTCGAGAGCCCGCCATACTCTTTCTGGACGTCGAGCAGTTTCTGGGTGTCCGCAAGCACCGCGGGATCCTGCAACTGCAGCTCAAGCTCGGCGTAGCGTTTGAGCTTTTCCTGCAGAGTCGGGAACATCAGAAATCATCCTTACCAAACGGGGACTGAGGAATTCAAAAACCGGACGGGACTTTTCAGACAGCCAGGTTCGATTCCTTGTCGTCGACAAACACCCCCCGTTGCATGCCTGTCTTGCAATGCAAGCATGCGGCCTGGACGAAAACTCGCAGCGACACAGCTGGCTGCGAAATCGCCAGGCACGAGGCAACAGAAACCGAACGCGACACCCGTGACGGTTGCCGCGCAAAGATTTCGTCTGTCACCCCGGAAGCTAGCTCTTCTTACGGTTGGCCCAGTCGTATTTCTTCTGGAACTTCTCAACACGGCCTGCACTGTCAATGTATTTCATTGTCCCCGTGTAAAACGGGTGGCAGGCCGAGCAGATATCAATCTGCAGTTTCTCGACAGTTGCCCGGGTCTGAAAGCTGTTACCACAGCTGCATTTAACTTCGGCGACGAAGTATTCCGGATGGATATCTTTCTTCATGACGCTACCTGAGTGCAAGACCGACTATGAGGCTTGTTGACCACGCTCTGGGGTCAACTTGAGAATCACCGAAAATCCGCGAGTGCGGACTGGCTTGGGAGCAAGCGGGGCAGTCTATGAACGACTGCCTGAAACAGCAAGCGCGTCGTCAGTATCGACTGCTTAACGGTTGCTCTGAAGCGAAGATTTACCGGGTGAGACAGTTGGTCCGGCACTGGCCGGAGACTCGCCAACTGGCTCGCCGGTGTGTTCGGCCCTGAAGGACTGAATCGCGAGCATGATTGCGCCGGTTACGAGGAAACAGTCCGCTATATTAAAAATTGGGTAGTGGTAAGTCCCAAACGTGAACGCCAGAAAATCGCGGACTCCGTAAATGGCTGATCCATCAGGCCTGACGCATTCGTGCAGGCCAAGCCGGTCGTACAGATTTCCCAGCGTTCCGGCCATGATCAGCCCAAGGGCGATCGTCAACCACAGGCTTCTTGCGGCTCCGAAAACGAACAGCCACACAGACACGCCAGCGACGGCAAAAATACTCAGTAAAGCGAACAGCCAGGTGTATCCCTGCCCCATCCCCCACAAAGCACCTTCGTTAATGCTCGTCAGAAGCTGGACGTTACCCCAGTCGCCAAAGAAGTCTGCGTTCCAGATACTCCGACCTCCGGGGTATCCGAGCTGCCCGAATACTGCCGACTTGGTGCCAAGGTCAATCGCCAGACCGATAATGGCGAGCAGGAAAAACCAGACGTAGCGGTTTCGGGGAACTGATGTCATGTGTATTGAGCTTCGCGTTTCCGTTCACACCCGACGCAATTTCGAGCCCACGGAATAGCCTTCAGGCGGGTTTTGGGAATCAGAGCCTTGCGCCCCGTTTTACCCTCTTTGGTGCACACTTCGCACAGGCCGAAAGATTCGTCTTCGATTCGCTTCAGAGCGGAAGAGATTTCCTTCAGAGTTTCCTGTTCGTTGTGAATCAGGTCGAGAGCAAAATCCTGCTCATAGTTATCCGAGCCGAGTTCTGCCGGGTGAGTGGGAGTTCGCGACTCTTCTTCACGACCAAAGGCACCATCGGCGATATTGTCGACATCGCCGCGTAATCGAGCAGAAATTGACAACAATTGCTTACGGAACTGCGCGAGTTCGGTCTTGGACAGGGACATCGGAGGAGCTCATTCTCTGCTGTGAACATTCGGGAGGTCTCAACCTCCACGAATATCAGTCCGAGCGGGTTGCCATCCTGGCCACCGGAAATTTGAAGGGCGGCAGTATTGCCCGAGTTTCTCACTTCTTCAAGCAGAGCATCGTACGAGCTGCGGCATCAATCTGTTGAGGTGAATGCGGTAAATGTATTATTTCAAACAGGTTATGGTGAATCGTTTGTCCGCAAAACCGATCGGAGCCGATGGATGCAGGTCCAGACTGCTTCAGGAGTTAGAACGAGTTTTCTCGACTTCAGAATGTCGACCACGAGTATTCGGAAAGTCTCACAGAAGTCGATCGGCGCCTCGGTCGGTGAAAATGTCTGCATGAGTTGGGATGCGAAATCTTATGTGTATCTGAGTCAATCTACGCTCGAACCGAAGGTCAGGATAAAGACCGAGCCTCCACCTTCTCGGCTAACGACCCGACAGCTTCCACCATGGCGTTCGGCGACCCCGCGAACAATGGCCAGTCCGGCTCCGGTGCCCTCCACGCTTCGCCCGACAGCTCGCTGAAAGAGATCGAAAATGCGTTCGGCGTGTTCCTCAGGAACGCCGGGGCCTCGATCACGTACGACCAGACCAGCCTGGTCGCCATCGAGTTCTGACTCACTGGCTGTAGCGATTTCGACGTTGGGATGTTCGCCCGGCAGGGTGAACTTCAACGCATTGGCGACGAGATTCTGTAAAGCCTGAATCAGCCAGCGGCGGTCACCCAGAACGGTTGGCAGTGGTTCCTCGACGGTGATTGTGGCACCGGTTTCTTCGATTCTCGCAGCAAGGATCTGGAGGACATTTTTGACTGTCCTGCTAAGGTTGACTGATTCGGATGCGTCAACCGTTCTCTGCGCACGTGACAGCAGCAGGACATCATCCAGCAGAACCTGCATGCGGTTTGAAGCGTCGATCACGCGTTTCAGAAATCCGCGATTCCGTTCGTCGAGTTGTAACTCGCACTGCTGCTCAATCAGCATCGAGAAACTCTGAATGGCACGCACGGGTTCTTTGAGGTCGTGAGAAATCACGTAGAGCAACGACGTCAGATCCCGGTTTCGTAATTCCAGCTCTTCCTGTGCCGCTTTGCGGATCTCTGCGGCCTCGACCTGCGGCGTGATATCCCAGAAGACGAGCTGTGTGCCGGTGACCTTTCCGTCCATGTTTCGAATCGGCGTCTTCATCGTATGAATATGCCGCTTCTCTCCCTGAAACTGGGACGTCTCAACAAAGTCGAGCTGCTCGCCGGTATCGATGACTCGTTGATCATCTTCGCGGTACTGGTCAGCGAGTTGCCTGGGCGAAAAGTCGTAGTCGTTCCGACCGACAATTTCATCGAGTCGCTTGTTGAAGGTGTCGCGGAGCGCCTTGTTCGCGAAGACAAAATCGCCATCAGGATTCTTCCTCGCAACGCAAAGCGGGATAGTTTCGACGAGCGACTCGTAGAGCGCCGTTGACTCCTTCAACTTTGATTCCGCACGAAGCCGCTCGGTGACTTCTCCCTGCAGTTTCTCGTTAGCGGCTTCGAGTTCAGTCGTGCGTTCCGCAACCCGGCGTTCCAGTTCTTCGTTGAACGTCTCAAGTTCTTTCTCGCGAAGCTTGCGCTCCGTGCAGTCGATAATGGTGGACTGAATCGCCGGCCCACCGTCCCAGTCGACAACTCGGACGCTATTCTCAAGCCAGACGGTCGTGCCGTTTTTTCGAAGACCTTTATACTCGTATCGATTTGGAGCCGATCCGCCCGCCATTCGAGCTTCGCGATAACCCTGCAATCGTTCGTGTTCTTCAGGGGCTGCAAATTGAAGAGTCGTCGAGGCGTCGCGGACCTCGGCTACGGAATAACCGAAGATTTGCGCCCAGGCATCGTTGACGAACAGCGGTCGGTCGTTTCGGTGGATGAGGATTCCCTGAATGGACCCCTCCACCATATTCCGGAATCGCCTTTCGCTGGATTCGACGGCGAGCCGTGCCTGAACTCGATCAGTGACATTTTCGACCAGCGTCATGCGGTACGCTGTTTCGCCATCGCCATCAAAAATCCAGTGAGCCGACAGTCGTACCCAGACGATCCCGCCGTCTTTGCGAACGTACTTCTTTCGAACACTGAAGTTGGCAAACTCGCCAGAAGTTGTGTCAGGCTGAGACGTGTCTGAGTGGAGGTCTTCAGCAAGCGTCAACTGAGTTGTGGTCATCTGAAGCAGTTCGGCTTCCTCGTAACCGGTCATGTCGCAGAAAGCGTGGTTGACACGGATAAAGTGCAGATCACGATCGACGAAGGTCACTCCGATCGGACCGTCTTCGAAGCCGCTGCGGAAGTGAGCTTCGCTCAGAAGCAGCGCCTGCTCAGCTTTCTTACGGCGAGTGATGTCGATCACTGTTGCCTGAATGGCTGACTGACCGCACCAGAAGATCTGTTGAACAAGGTTCTCCAGCCAGAACACCGTCCCGTCAGCTCGGATACCTCGGTATTCATATTGAGTCGGGGCAGACTCGCCCTGCATTCGAAGCTGCATATAGTTCAAAAGTCGCGGTCGCTCCGACTCGTGAATCAGCGGCAGGACGTCGGGCATCCTCAGCACGTCGTCAACGGTGAGCCCATGCAGTCTTGCCCAGGCCGGATTGACATACAGCGGCTTCTGATCGCGGTGGATGAGGATCCCTTCGATTGCACCTTCGACGAGTGAGCGAAACTTCGTTTCGTCTGGTGTCTGCTGAGGAGTTGCCGAGTTGGAAGATTGATCGAACATCAACCGTCTCCGCCACACAGTTCTGGTTGTCGGCAATATTACGGTGCCGAACGAATCCTGAGATTAACCATTCACAACCGCTTTGCAGAGTCGCAATCATCGCCGCTCAGTCAGATGGTCGGATTGCTGACGCAGCAGGTGGCCGGATTGTTGACGCAGCTTGCCTGCTTCAGTTCGGCCAGATCGATTCAGGATGCTCACTCTGAAATCGCTTCGGCGGCTGAGATTAATCAGGCAGCCAGATCAATTGCCAGACCGGCTGGTCTGGTGCATCGCCGGAGGAAACTCTCTGCATTTCCGCGGTGCCTTGAAGCCGGGCTCCCTTTAAGCGGACGAAAATATTTTCGTCCGCTGCCGCCAGCAGTTCGAAGTCGCCGCGATCGATTCGGAGCACCGAACCTCGGTTACCGCTGACCGGGCCTTCGTAGTCAAGATACGCAACCCGGTGATCAGGTAACGACGTCGCGGCGAACGCACCGGCTGCGGCAGGAATTCGATCAAGCCGCCAGGTCAATAGAGCGTCACCGCGTTCGAGCATCAGGTCCCAGTGAAGTTCCGGGTGGTCATGTTCGAGCAGCACGAACTGCGGCATGATTCGACCTTCGTGCCGGTATCAGGCTCTGCTGAAAGCAACATCCGAAAACGCTTTACAGCAGCGTTTCGAGCAGCAGTCGAAGCTTGCGCATTTCCAGTGACAGAGTGTCGTGGTCCATCTGGCCTCGGTCAAAATCAACGGACAGCGCTCGGTTGTAGTTTTCCCGTTCAAGCAGCTGGATGATTCGAGCGTAGTCAACGTCGCCCAGGCCAACCTGCACCTGCACCTGCTTTTCGGTACTGTCCCGCAGCAGCGTGTGGTAGACGTAGGGGAAAACCTGGTCCCACGACTGGTTGCTGTGAACTCCGCAAATGTAGTAGCTCGGGTCGAGCGAAAGTCCCAACCCACGTACCGACTGACAAAGTTCGACCGCCGTGTGCGGGTCTTCAGTCAGCTGCCCGCCTTTGGTGTGAATCGAGATTCGAATCCCGTCTTCGTTGCCGATTGCGACGAACTGCTTGAGCCGATCGATTTCTGAGTTGAATGGCGTGCCGATCGGTGATGACGGAACGGTAATCTGAGTCACTCGAAGCAGCTTGGCCGTTGTGCACAGGCCTTTCATTGTGGCCGTGTCGATATCGTGAGCGACCGTGAAAGCAACCGGTGTCAGGCGGCTGAGATCCCGATATCGCACGATAAACCCCTCAGGGTCACTGGCGACTTCGGAAGGTTTCAGGTGGTTCGAGGATTCGTCGAGCCAGATGTCGATCCGGTCGTATTCCAGATGAACGATGTTCTGACAGGCTTCTTCGAACTTGAGATCAGAGAAGCATCGAGAAGATGCAGCAATAAACACGGCGCCACTCCCTTGATTTCGTGCTCGCCCGGCAACAGATCGTGCCGCAACGAAGACTCCGTGACAGAGCCACAGACCATACTTTCAGTCATTCAGCGAGCGCACTCCGAAAACGCTATCTCGCTATGTAGACAGCAGTTACGACGCGTGCAGCAGATCCGTCCGCCGCATGGCTGAAAAGCGGGTGGTAATCTACCGAGAATGGGATGGAGCTGCAATATCGGTGGAGTTTCGCGGTTATTCCGGTTGTCCGTCCTGCATCGATTCTCCGAATTTCAACGCCCGCATGGTCGATAAGTCCCTTTGAGCAGCGAAATGTCGATCGGCCAGCCAGTCACGCAGCATCCAGACGGGCAACGTCGTTCGACAGCTTTTCTCGCCGCGAACGGGATCGCAATTCAACTTTGTCTCGCCGCACGACAACAGCTTCGGCAGGCAGGTTTCCAGAGACATGGAAAAGGGAATTCCAATGAAACAGTCTGTCATCTTATTTGCCTGTTGCAGCCTGATCATGGCGTCAATTGGTTGCAGTCAGAACATGGGGACAGTCCGAGGCCAGGCTCCTGGGCAGTACCAGCCGAATCCGTACCAGATGGCGGCGAACGGCGGTGGCGATATGAGAATCGCCGGGCCACAGCCAGGAGTTCAGTACTACGATGGCCCGGCTTATGATCCGAATCAGTTCAGCTCAGCGGATTGCCCGACGTGTCCACAGGGCAATGGCTGCCCGGTCTGCCCGCAGACTCGCGGCTTCGATGCCTGGCGACCGACGCATCATCATACCTGGGAATACAACGCTCCCAAAGGTTTAACTTACCCGGACCAGAACCAGCCACCGGCAACCGTGCAGTATCCTTACTACACGATCAAAGGCCCGAGCGACTTCTTCATGAAGTAAATCTTCGTAAAGTAAAGCAAGCAGTAAGCCTGGGCCGCCAGACGATGCTGCCTGGATGCTCTATCAGGATCAGAGAAACCGGCCGTCGAGGGACTTGATCCTCCGATGGCCGGTTTTCGTTTGAACTCAACTCTCAAGACTATTCAGCAATCGATGCGGCGGCTTCGACCAGAGTTCTGACCATGCAGCCGGTTGCGCCGCCTTCGCGGTGAGAAGCGTTGCTCGACGCGAACGACGGTCCGGCAATGTCGAGATGCACCCACGGAGTTCCGTCGACAAACTTTTCCAGGAACTTCGCGGCGGAAATGGCACCTCCCCAACGACCGCCAATGTTGCGACAGTCGGCGACATCGCTTTTCAGCAGGTCTCCAAAGTGGTCAAACATGGGCATCTGCCAGATGCTTTCTCCGGCTGTTGCTGCTGCTTCGGTGATGGTGTCACACCAGTCCTGATTGTTAGTGAATGCTCCGGTTACTTCTTCGCCCAGAGCGACCACGCAGGCTCCCGTTAAGGTGGCGAGGTCAACGATTCGGTCAGCACCTTGGTCGACGGCGTAATTCAGGACGTCGGCGAGGACGAGTCTTCCTTCGGCGTCGGTGTTCTGGACTTCGATAGTCACTCCATTGCGAGCGGTCAGGATGTCGCCGAGTTTGTATGACGAGCCGCTGATCATATTCTCAACGAGGCCCATGTACGCAACGACGTTGACCGGCAGCTTCAGACGGGCGATTGCGGCAACGGCTCCCAGTGCGGTCGCCGCGCCGGCCATGTCACACTTCATCGTGATCATGCTTTCCGACGGTTTGATCGACAGCCCGCCGCTGTCAAAAGTGACGCCCTTGCCGACGATGGCCAGCGTCGGAGCGTCCTTGCCCGCACCTTCGTAAGTGATCGCGACGACTCTTGGCCCGCGGTTCTCGGCGCTGCCTTGAGAAACGGCGAGCAGTGCTCCCATCTTTTCCGATTCGATGTCGGACTGAACAAGAACTTTGACGTCGAGTTCGAGCTCAGTCGCCACAGTTTGAGCCCGCTTCGCAAACGATTCCGGATAGATGATCTGCGGTGGAAGGTTGACGAGTTCACGCGTCAGGTTGATGGATTCTCCAACAATCGTCCCTCGTTCGGCGGCGGCTGCGACTTCTGAGCCCTCGCCGTCCGATACGACGATAGAAGCAGCTGACAGAGTGAAGTGTCCAGGCTCCGCTTTCAACGAGTCCTGCCCCTGCGTACCGACAACAATTGCCGTCGCCGCCGTTTCGACCGCTTCTGCAAGTCCGATCTGACTAACGGTCGAACCCGCCAGACAGACCGCAATCGAGACGTCCGCCGTTGATGACACCTTGCGAACAGCGGACATCATTGCTTTTTCAAACCGGGCACGAGTCAACTCGGCCTGCTTGCCCAGTCCGACGAAGAGAACCCGATCGGCAGCGACTCCGCGAGCATCATGCAACGGCAATAGTTCGGCGAGCTTGCCTTTCAGGTCTCCGGCCTCGATCAGTCGAGAAATTGTGCCTTCCAGCGCGGTGTCGAGTCCTGACAACGGTCCCGAAAGATCAGGCGACTCAGTCAGCCCGACAACCAGCCAGTTGCACTCAACTTCGTTCCACGATCCGTTACTCGTTGAAATATCCATCCGTGAACTCCGCTCCTTCAAATTCAATGGTCCATACCGTTAGAACTGATTGGTGCTTGCCGGGCAGGTCGGTGTTAAGCCTGTCCTGCCCTGTCATCTGTCGCCGAGCAATTTGTTACTCGTCAGCGCGGAAATCGTAGCAGATCAGGCGGCTGCCTTTTCGAGTGGTGACATCGGCACTGTTCTGGTTGATGTAGACGAGGCCTCGGCTGATGACTGGCAAGGCCCAGGTGTATCGCGCGAGGAATGGTCGGCAGCGGGAAACTTCCTTGTAGCCGGCAGGGCTGAGATCCAGCCAGAGCAAATGGCCAAGTTCTCCCTGGCAAAGAAACCGTCCGTCGACGTGCAGTAGATTTCCTCGCAGCGTGCTGAGCGTTACCTTCTGAGTCTGACCGTTAAGTGTGATCGACTCTTCCCACTCAGCCGACTCGCGCCAGACGACCGCACCGGTTTTTACATTAACGCAAGCGAGCGAAGCGTCCGGCTCGTTGCGACCATCGAAGGCGTAAAGGTGCCCGTCTTTCACAATCGGCGTGTTCCAGTGAATGCCCAGCAGGTCGCCTTCTGTGTTGTGCTCCCGGTCGCGCATCGTCCATTCGACCGAAGGCGTGAAGTCGGGCTTAACATTCAGCAACGCGCTGCCCGCGCGGTAGGTCGCGGAAATGAAAACCTGATTCCCGATCGCGACCGGGCACGAAGCGTTGACAGATTCGTATTTGGTGCTTCGCCATGGGAATTCGAAGTCAACGTTTCCGTTCGCTGGATCGAGCGAGATCAATCCACCGGTCGCCGGATCGCTGTCGCCGCCTGCGAAGACGAGCACTCGTCGCTTCCCGTGAAACGTCGCTGGAACCGGTGAGGCGTAGCTCGGCCCCCAGTTGTTTTTGCCGGCGGTCCAGGCAAGCTTGCCGGTCATCTTATTGAAGGCGGCGACGCACGGGCCACGTTGACCGCCGACGTTGATGATCAGGTTGTCGTTTTGAAGCAGCGGTGTGCCGACCGTTCCGAAGAAGTCCTGTTTGACGTCGAAATCCGTGTTGATGTTCCGCTGCCAGATCACTCGCCCGGTCGCCAGTTCGAAGCAGATGAGACTTCCCTCAACACCGAGCAGGTAAACACGATCGTCGTCGATCACTGGGCTGGCTCGAGGGCCGTCGCTGTAGCCATACCGGTCAGCGTATGTGGTGTCGTAACGGTGCTCCCAGTACTTGTCGCCGGTTTGAGGGTGCAGACACTCGACAACGACTTCGTCCCGGATTCGGTGAACGTAAACGAGATGCTCGCCCTGGATCGACGGCGACGAGTAGCCGTTTCCGGTTTCCATTTCCCAGACAATCTTCGGGCCGTCTTCGGGTAACGTTTTGATCAGCTTCGTTTCGGTCGAAACTCCGTTATGAGCTGGTCCCAGAAATGTCTTCCAGTCGTGAGTGACAGCGCCGGTCGGAAGCGGTTTCGGGAAACCGTGGAACGTCACCCGTTCGTACTTCTGTGCTTTTGCAGCAGTCATCGGAGCAAGTTTCGCGACTTTCGGTGGATTCGGGTCAACGGCGTCTGCTCCGTGAACCTGCGGAAGTGCGTCCAGCAGTGTCGCACCAATCAAAACCGCTGAGAAAACACTTCGCATGAGTCGCTCCGTAGCAATGTTTGTCCGAGTGCGAGCTTTCTGATGAAGCTCGCACCGTCTGATCGCGGGTCGTCTGAAAATGTGAGGGCTGATTGAAACGGTGCCGCACGAACATTGCAACTCCGGCTTCGGCAGCACGGCCCATGATGAAAACGTCGGTGGCTACGAATTCCCGACCAGGCCCCTAGAATACCGGCTGAGCTATCAATGGCTGGTGAATCACCGCCTGAAGATTTCAGTCGATGCCGCGTTCGGCATCGCATCACTGCCTACTCAAACAGACGCAAACTCAGGAGGAATGGAACAATGGCTTACTCGCTTCCCGATCTGCCGTACGCTCACAACGCGCTGGAACCACACATCGACGCTCGCACGATGGAAATTCACCACGGCAAGCACCACAACGCGTACGTCACGAACGTCAATGCCGCAACCGAAGGACTGGACGTTCCGGAGTGCATTGGAGCTCTGATCAGCGATCTCTCACAGGTTCCTGAAGACAAACGCGGAGCGGTCCGAAACAACGGCGGCGGACACGCTAACCACTCGCTCTTCTGGAAGGTGATGAGTCCAAACGGCGGCGGAACTCCTACTGGCGATCTGGCGGCCGCCATCGACAGCGATCTTGGCGGATTCGACGCATTCAAAGAGGCGTTCTCCAAAGCCGCCGCCACTCGCTTTGGTAGCGGCTGGGCATGGCTTTACGTCACTGCTGGCGGCAAGCTGGCTGTCGGCTCGACAGCCAATCAGGACAGCCCTCTGATGGGCGAAGCTGTTGCCGGAATCGGCGGCAAGCCTATCCTGGGCCTCGACGTCTGGGAACACGCCTACTACCTGAATTACCAGAACCGACGTCCTGACTACGTTGCCGCGTTCTTTAATGTCGTGAATTGGGACGAAGTTGCTCGCCGATTCGCTGATGCTAAATAGTCCGTTTCGACAACAACCGTTGAAACGCAACCAGCAATGAAGAAGAGGCCCGGCGCTGAATGGTGCCGGGCCTCTTTTGTTAACTGCTTATTCTTCCGCAGGTCGCGTCTCGACGCACCAAAGAGCTGATCAGTTTGTGGTGCGTCAGAACGTCCCTCTTGCAGATCTGCTGGTCGATGGTTCTCCGGGGATCAGTCGTTTCGCAGCGACAGGCCCATTTCGGCCAGTTTGGCTCGGATTTCGTTCAGCGACGTCACACCGAAGTTGCGAACGCTGAGCAAGTCGTCCGGGCTGCGGTTCATGATTTCGCCGATCGTTGTGATGTTAAGCCTCGATACACACTTGCGCGCTCGGACTGAAAGGTTCAGATCAGAAACCGGAGCATCGAACACTGCCTTCTGTGCGTCCGGCAGGTCTTCCCGTGTGACCTGTTGCGGAGCCTGGCGTTTGGCGTCGGTCACGTTCTGGCCAATCGACAGGCCTCGAGAATCGAGAATATCTCGAACTTCCTTCAGTGAGGTTTCACCAAAATTCTTGCTTCCGAGCAATTCGGCTTCGCTGATTCGCGTCAGGTCGCCCAGAGTATGAATCTCCATCCGGTCCAGGCAATTGCGGCTTCGAGCGGAAAGTTCGAAATCAGCGATTGGCGTGTTCAGGATCTGCTCTTCTTCACGTGAGCGGCGAACGGCGTCCTCGTCGTAGAACATCTCGCCCGAGGCTTCGATGTCTTTGAGATAAAGCCTTGCTCGCTCGTGATTCGGGTCAAAGTCGACGACGCGCTTGAAGCAGAACGCAGCCGCTTCGTACCGCTCGGCATCTTCGTAGAGAAGTCCGAGATTGATCAGCGCTCCGAGATAAAACGGTGGTCGAGACAGTGATCGCTCGTAAAGTCCGCGAGCTGTATCGTCATTTCCGAACGCCGCGTTCAAAGCTGCAAGACGGAACAGTGCCTTCGAGTGGTGCGGGTCCATGTCAACGGCCCGTTCGAAGTACTCAATGGCTCCGAAGGTGTCGCCTCGATCGGCCAGGATTCCGCCCATTTGATAGGAGTAGTCGGCACGCGTGACCGCCGTTCGAGCGTTTGCCTTCAGGAGAGCTTCGGCTTCATCCAGTCGTCCAGACAGCCGAATGGCTCCGGCTTCTGAAAGAATTGCCTGCACGGCGTCGTAGCCTCGTTTGCCGGCTTCGCGATAGGCCTCGATAGCTTCTTCGTACCGCCCCAGCGAGCAAAGGCACTCGCCGCGGGTGAACTCAGCGAATTCGCTGCCACCCGCCTGAGACAGATAATGGGTCGCGTCCTGATGGTTACCCAGCAGGTGCAGCGTGTAGCCGGTTGCCACGGCATCACGCTCAGATCCGGCACCGGAATCGACTCGCTTTCGAATTTCCTGGCAGGCCTGACGGACGGCGTGCGGGTTTCGGGCGACCGCTTTTTCCAGCTCGCCGATTTCGTTGTGGCCAAAAGACGAACCGGCAACAAGCAATTGACTCACATCGACTGGATCAGGAACCATCATTGGCGAAGAACCTCCACGCAGAAGCGGATATCGCAACTCACAGGCGAATCGAAAACGTCGCGCTGTGCCCCGAACTGGTCGGCAAACGAAATCGTAAAAACAGTGCCGCAGAAAATCGTTCCCACAACGACAAAAGGGCCACACATCAAAACGTGGCACCTTTCACCAGATGGGAACTTCGCTGGCTGACTTAATCCTCAGGAACGTACGGCAGCAAGGCGATAAAGCGGGCTCGCAGAACGGCAACACGAACGGCGCGGTGCCACTTGGCACTGGTTCCGGTTCGACGTCGAGGGAGAATCCGACCGTTGCGATCGACGAGCGACTTCAGCGTCCGCAGGTCTTTGTAATCGACATAAATTGGTCGCGGAGTTTTTTTCGGACCATCCGGACAGAAGCGGCAGGTCAGCTTCTTCTTCAGACGAGACTTCTTCTTACGTCGCTTACGGATTTCTGCAAAGCTGACTCGACTCATAATACGCACCTTGAATGTGTTCTGATCTGGTGGGGAAAGTCAGCCAGTATTTACATCAACTGGCCGCAGATCGCGCCTCGGAAAAGCAGCTTCCGGGCGTTGGCGAAAATCGCTCACCAAAAGCGAAGCGGGATTATGGAGGCGGGTCAGCGATCTTTCAACCGAAGCAGTCCTGGACATTTCGAGCGATTCCCGAAGCCGGCCCAGTCCGCCAGATATTGAAGACCAGATCTTCGACCATTGGCACTCTCACACGTCGGCCGGTTCGTCGGTCTTTGCAGAATTTACAAGGATTCTCGAAGCGACTCCGGTGGTGGTCGTTCCGTTTTCGGCAGCTTCCAAAGAATTCACAACACCTGGCGGTAGTGTGGTGTGGGAACTCTGCCCCCTGGATATTCGATTGCCGTCAGGTCTTCGCCCGAAGCTTCGGCAACGATCGCGGAAAGTGGCTCGCGGATTGCTCCGTGAAGTCTCAGCGACATGGACTGTTGCCAATTCATCACAAACCAGGGAAGGAACCCGATGCCGGCAGCTTTCAGCGCAGTTTTGTTGTCACTGGCTCTGGGATCGGTTGAGGGCAATTTTGCCAGCCCGAATTTCGTCGTTCACGCTCCAACGACCGAAATCGCTCGCCAGGTTGCCGAAGCCGCGGAAGAGTCTCGCCGAAAACTGGCTTTGCAGTGGTACGGGCACGAAATCAACAACTGGGGCGAGCCATGCGAAATTTCCGTGGTCGTCGGAAAGAACCTGGGAGCGGGTGGCGCGACGCGGTTCAAATTCGATCGAGGTGAGGTTTACGGCTGGAAAATGGAAGTTCAGGGAAGCCTGGAGCGAATTCTGGACTCAGTGATTCCGCACGAAGTCAATCATACGATTCTGGCTTGCTACTTCCGGAGAAAGGTGCCTCGTTGGGCGGACGAAGGGGCGGCAACGGTCGTTGAGCATATTTCCGAGAAAAGCCGTTCGTTCGACCTTGCTGAAAAGCTGGTAAACCAGGGCCGCCGAATCCCTCTGCGAGTTCTGCTCAGCATGACGCAGTACCCACGCGACAATGATCAGGTGCTGGCAATGTACGCTCAGGGGTACTCGCTGGTCGAGTTTCTGCTTCAGGACAAAGGTCGGAAGCACTTTCTGAACTTCCTGAACGATGCTCATCACCGCGGCTGGGATCGAGCCATCGCCACTTTCTATGGCAGCAGCGGAGTCGAGCAGCTTGAACAGAAGTGGTCGAGCTGGGTTCTGGCCGGATCGCCGCGACTCGATTTGCCTGAAGGTCAGCTGCTGGCTTCAAAGGAAAACTCTGCTCGGGTCGCGCAAGCCGACAGCGTCGTTCGATCTCAAGGACCCGATGTCGACACACCAGCAAAACCGATCTGGACGGCTCAACAAACTCAGTCGTCCGCTCTGCCCGCCGTCAAGAGCGGCCCCGCTGCCCTGCTGTCCCGGGTTGGACAGTTCTCGCGAAACCTGACCGCTCCTGATCCACGCGGCCGAGTTTCGTCCGCTCCAGCCGTGTTTGAAGTCGCCGCTTCATCGACCACTCCGCAACACGCTCCCGTGCCGAATCCTCGCGAACCGATCAACGCAGTTCGTCGTCCCGATCAGCCGTTGCAACCTTTGATCCTGACGAAGATCGACGATTCCACTCACTCCCGCACGAGGCAGGCAGTCTTAATTCCGACGCCCTTGCCGAGTGAAATTCAAAGCCGACTGGCCAACGACGCTGCCGGCAAGACGGGCAGCAAGGCTGTCAGCATGGAGATGCCGCCGCTCCGGGAAACTCGGATGCGGACTACTGCTCCCACAAAGAAACCGTCGCCTGGAAAAACAGCCGATCGTTTTCTGAACTGGTCCGGGTTTCCGACACGAGTCCGCTGATCTGGCCACGGCCGATGCGTGGCTGCTGTCTTATGACCGATTCTCGTTGTGACCGATTTTCTGGTCAGACGTCGTGGTCGGCGCGGACAGGAATTCGTTCTCAATTCTCCACTTCGTAGGTCGCGCCTTTTTTGAGCGGGCTGCGAGTTTTCCAGACGTCGCCATCGGGAAACCGATGCTGTTCGATGAAGTCCGGCAGGAACTCCAGGCCCCAGCCCGGTGCTGTGGGCGTCACGTAGCAACCGTCGCGTACCTCAACTGAGTGTTCGACGGCATCCTGCAGGAAGTCGATGTACTCAACAAGCTGTGTTTCCGAGTGACCGGAAACTGCGATCTGATCCCACATCCCATAGTGCTGAATCATGTTGCAAAGTGCGATTCCGCCGCCGTGCGGACAGACCGGCACGTTGAACTTCGCGGCCATCAGAATGATCGCCATCACGTCGTTCACACCAGCCACGCGGACAGCATCGATCTGGCAGAACTTGATCGCTCCGCTTTTAAGCAGTTGCTTGAAGATGACCGGCGAAGCAGCCTGCTCGCCGCACGCAAAACCGAACGACGCGTCGGCGAATGTTTCCGCCAGTTCGACATACCCGAGCACGTCGTCGCGGGCGATCGGCTCTTCAACCCACTTCAGGCCGAACGGTCGATAACGTTCGATGTGGTGTTTGGCCTCGACGAGCCCCCAGTACTGATTAGCATCAACCATCAGTTGCGACTCCGGCCCGATCGCCTCTCGCATAAAACGAATTCGCTGCACATCATGGTCAGAATTCTGGCCGACCTTCAATTTGAACGAGTCGAATCCTGACTCCTGAAGTTTTCGAATCGTCGCGAGAATTTCTTCATCGCTTAGGCCGAGCCATCCGGCAGTGCAGTAGGCTCGAGGCCCGCGTTCGGCCATTTCGGTTTCCCGCTGTTGAGCGTTCGCTTGGCCCTTGCGAAGGGTTTCCACAGCCTCGTCGCGCGTCAGCGCATCGCTGATGTTACGCCAGTCGATGCAGTCCGCAACGAATTCCGGCTCGAGATCGACGAGCAGTTTCCAGAGTGGCTTATCGAGTGATTTAGCCCACAGATCCCACATCGCGTTGAGGACCGCTCCTGCCGCCATGCGGAAGACTCCGTCGTGCAGCCAGCGCAACTGGTGGTGGTCGATCAGTCGCCGATAAAGCTTGAACGGAGCCGCCGCAAAATCTTCCAGCTTTGTGCCGACAATCAACTGGCATAGATCCCTGATGCCGTAGCAGAGCCAGTCGGTGCCGGCACCGACGGTAAAGACGACCGACACGCCGCGCAGGCCAGCATCAGTTTCGAGATGCAGCACGGCAGACGAATAGTCCGGCTCTTTATGAAACGGGTCAGAGCCAAGCATCTGATCAGAAGTCGGCACTCGGAGATCGATAACTTCGACCGACGTGATGGCAATTGAACGACTGGACATTTAACGAATTACTCTATAACGAGGTTAATGGTTGACATGTGGACTCTGTGACCAGTGCAGAGACTCACCATTTGTTATCTGTGTGTTATCAGGCTGTTAATCGTATTGGCCAGTTAAGCCGGACGCATCTCGCCCCCCCCCCAGCCATTCTATTGGCCGATGCTTTGCAGGTAGGCATACAGATCGGCGAGGTCTTGCGAGGTTGCTCCCTTGAGCAGGCCGGGAGGCATCAGGCTTTGGGGGAGTTTGCGCTGGACATCGATGTCGGCTGTCTCCAGCCGGAAAGTTTGATTCGTGGCGTTTCGCAGGATCATGCCGTCGACTGATTCGTAAATCACAAGGCCGGTGTAAACCTTGCCGTCTGAGGTCACGGCCATCGTAGTCTGGTAGCGTGACGAGACGTCCCGGTTGGGATGGATGATGGCTGTGAAGAGGTCGTCACGCGAAAAGCGTTTGGCGACTCCGGCAAGGTCTGGACCGAGCGAGCTTCGACCGCCGTGGCACTGGATACACGATCGAGCTTTGAAGAACTTTTCTCCGCGAGTCGCATCTCCGGTTGACCAGTCAGTTTTTGAAAGTAAGTCGAGGACACCAGCGGCATCGGGCGCGGAGTTGGACGTCAGGACGGCTGCATCATCCGGGAAGTCAGAGATGGCCCAGTCAGTCCATGTTTTGACGGCGGTGGATTGGGGTTCCGTTGATGGAGCATTCAAAACGAATCCGAACTGACGATTAGAGTTTCGTCGGAGCGTCTGAACAACCAGGCGTCGAGCGGCGGCTTCGTTTTTCTCAGTGCCGAGTCGGCGCAGGCAGCGGACGAGGGCGACGTTTTCTGCGCCGTCGTTGCTGGGAGGAAGTTTGCCGAGCGCGGTCAGGCAGGCTTCCAGAACTTCGACCTGCGGAGTTTCCAAACCTTCAACAAACTTCGCTCGATCCGTTTCTTCTGGATTCGTTGAGAGAACCATCAGCACGGCGTTACGAACCGCGAAGTTCGGAAACTGGTCGCGGACAAGCTGGCGATGTTCGGGCTTCTTCGACTCGCCAAAGACGAACAGCACGTCGTTGGTCCAGGGATAGTCGGGGTCGGCTTCAACCTGCTGTGAGAACCCCTCGATGGCGGCGTCGAGTAACTCGCCCGGCAGCTGGCTCATGTAAAGAACGTGGTCTGGTCGGCCAAATTCGGGCTGCTCAATCAGCACGTCGGGCAGCAGCGGGTCGAATTCGACAAGCGTTTTAACAAGCTCTTTCAGTCGTGGTTCCCAGTTTGTGTCGACATTCAGCTTCCGTGCTTTGAGTTTTGGCTCAAGCATGACGAGGGCTCGCGCGACGGCCAGCCGGTGATTGGAGTCTCGCGAGGCTGAATTTCTCGCCGCGACAATCAGGTAATGCAGATCGTCGGTTGGATGCGAGTCTGCCGTGATCTTCGCCAGAACCTTCGTCAGCAGTGCCGCATTGTAAGGTTGCAGCATGGCGAGCAGGCGGGCGAGTTCGTAATCAAGACGTTCGTCGTCGGTCGGAAAGCGATCCGCCAGACGAATTCGAAACGGATCGAGCTGCCGGTCGAATTCCGAGAGATCCAGTCCTGGAGCGTAGCCATCGAACACGGCGACGTTTTCTGGTGGCGTGAGATCTCCCAGGCCAAGCTGCATGAGTCGGACGGCTTCGAGCTTCAGTTCGGTAGGCAGGTCGCGTTCCAGAACCCGCAGCGAGATTTCAAAGGCGTAGTCGTTAAAGCCTGGCTTACGACCGAGAAACCCGAACGCGTTGGAGACTCCGGCGGACCAGCCGAGCTTCGCAGCCTGTACGGCGAGCATCCGGAATGTCTCTTTGCTGAGTTGCGGAATCAATCTTGCCGCCGCAATACGGTCGAACCTTGTCGAACTGCCCAGTCGTTTTGCCAGAGCTGCTGCCAGCGAGGCGCTACTCAGCTCGCCGGGTCTGCCAAGTAAGGCTTCGCAGGCGACTCGACCGACGAACGGATCTTCATCAGCGACCAGCGGCGTGATGATTTCAACGATCTGTGCAGCGGGTGTTGTGCGACCGATTGCCCAGGCGGTTCGGGCTCGGACTTCGGGAACCGGGTCTTCGATGAGACTTTCAGTGACCGAATCGTTGAGGCCGCCGAAGCGTTCGACGAGGATTTCGATGGCCCGGACTCGTTGTGCAGTATCGCGGTTTCGATCGGTGGCGGCACTGGCAAAAGCGTCTCGCCCTGCAGACTTGGAAAGAGGTTCCCAGATCGCGCGCGACCAGCTCGACAATGGCTGTGGAGCGGTCAGACAGGCGGTCACTTTTTCATCGGTCGTAGTCGGGTTGCCTGGCCATGCTGGCTGGCTGGCGGCAGGGTTTGATCCCTTGCTGGCGTTTTGATTCTCCTTTGATGAAGAACGCTCCGACGCTGAGTGGTGAATTCGGTAGACGCCGCCGCGGGTGCCTCGTCCGCCGATGCTGACGTAAAGACTTCCGTCCGGGCCGACGGCAGCGTCAGTCGGGGCGAAGCCGAACTGGCCAACGCCGGTCATGAATTCTTCAGTGGTTGCCTTGAAAGCAGCTCCGTCTTTCTGGAGTTGAAGATTCAGGATTCGACCATAGGTCCAGTCGAGGACGAACAGGCTGTCGCGGTACTTCTCCGGAAAGTGGTTGTGTCGGTAGCTGATAACGCCAGTCGGCGATCCTCGTCCGAATTCGGCCATGACCGGTGGCATGTCGAAAAAGTAATCAGGCTGCTTCCAGCTGCGAGTTACCCATCCGGCGTGCGAACCGGGCACGGCCTGAAAGACTCGCGTCGGACGATACCACGGCAGTGAGACGTCTCGTTCGCCATCGCTGTCGAAGGTGAAGAGGTCGCCCAGCGAGTGGAAGGAGAAGTCGTAGGCGTTGCGGAATCCGTGAGCGACGACTTCGCCGCCGGAGAGGTCGGGTTTAAGTCGGAAGATGACGCCGGCCTGCGGGTGTTTGATGGGTGACGCCGGTTCGGTCACGTACTTATCTGAGATGCCGGCGTAGTTGCCCGCGTTGAGATACCACCAGCCGTCGGGGCCTCGCTGGACGGAGTGCACGTCGTGTTCGCCGCCGGTCTGGAATTCGAGGAAGCGGTCCGGTGGTCCGTCGGCCTGGCCGTCGCCATTGGCGTCTCTGTAGCGGAGCAACGCTCCGTCGCCGGTGCAAAGGAGATCCTGGCTAAGGAAGAACATGCCCTGCGAACCTGACTTCGGTCCATCAGCGAATGTTGTTGCGAGGTCCGCCGTGCCGTCACCGTCGGAATCAATGAGGGTTTTGACATAGCCAGCACCGGCGACCACCACATTTCCGGAGGCATTGATGGTCATCGAGAAAATGTCGTGAGCCAGTACGTCGTCGGCAAACAGGTGGGCTGTAAAACCCGGCGGGACGGACACCTCCTCGGCAGAATCAGTATCAGCGGCAGGAACGTCCAGGTTCGACAGGGAAAATCCCGCTAGAACCATGAAAAGGAGTGGACGGACGAAGTTTCGCCCTGCGGCGGCATATAAGCCTTTGAACATTGCGAGATCCGTCTCGTCTTTGAGAAACGCTGTCGATATCAACGGCGACGAGAGAGTCGCCGGCCACTATTCTTACCGTTGGGAGCAAAGACGCTCGTCGATATAGTAAGCCTTCTTCTTCCGAGGGGGCAATTCCGTACGAGCCGCGCCGATCCGACGGGTTCCTGCGTACCCGAAACAGTTTGAAAACCCATGTCCCACAAAAAACAACGTCCACGAGCAGTCTCGTTCCTGTACGAAAATTCGATGTTCCTCATCGCCGGAGCCATTGCGGCTTTGGTCTGGGCGAACGTCGATAAAGATTCGTATCACCACTTCGTGCATCTGGATCTGACGGGCGGAGGGAGCCATCACGCCGCTCCGGCTCACGACGAAACAGGACATGACGAAACAGGCCACAGTGACGTGGTGCACAGTGACGTGGTGCACGATGAGTCTCACGAAGCGCCAGCCGGCGACGCGGACGGCTCGGATGAGGCATCGAAAGATGGCTCGCACGGCAAGACCGCTTCGACCGATGAGATTGGACACGACGCTCCGACTGCCGAGCAGCACGGTGTGACTCTGCACTTTCTGATTAACGACATCCTGATGGCCATTTTCTTTGCCATTGCCGGCAAGGAAGTGTGGGAAGCCATGCTGCCGGGCGGTGCGTTGTCTGATCCTAAGAAGGCGGCGACGCCTTTGCTGGCAACCGTTGGGGGCGTGGTTGGCCCTGCACTCGTTTATCTGGCCGGAGTGTTTTTAACCGGCGAGCGGAACCTGACGAACGGATGGGCGATTCCCTGCGCCACAGACATTGCTTTCAGTTATCTGGTCGCTCGAATGATCTTCGGGCAGGGACATCCGGCGATCGCGTTCCTGCTTCTGCTGGCCATCGCGGATGACGCCGCTGGCCTGGTGATCCTAGCCGTGTTTTATCCGGCGAAGCCACTGGTGCTTGGCTGGCTGGGACTGGCCATCGGAGGAATGGCCGTTGGCAAAGTGTTCCAGAAAATGCGTCTGCAGAGCTTCTGGTGGTACCTGCTGATTCCTGGTGCGGCGAGCTGGTTTGCTTTCTACAAGGCGGGAATTCACCCGGCACTGGGTCTGTTGCCGATCATTCCGATCATGCCTCATGCCAAGTCGGACCTGGGCATTTTTGCTCGCGAAGAACTCAATCGCGACGACACGCTCAACGCGTTCGAGCACTGGTGGAAGGACAAAGTCGAACTGATTCTCGGACTGTTCGGCCTCGTGAATGCGGGGGTGGCGATGACGGCGGTTGGTACCGGGACGTGGCTGGTCCTCGCCGGACTGATTATTGGGAAACCTGTCGGCATTCTCTTTATGACCTGGTTTGCCGTGAAAATCATGGGCCTGAAGATGTCCGAAGGCATGAACTACCGACACGTCGCAACGCTGGGCATGATCGCTGCCATCGGGTTTACCGTGGCCTTGTTTGTGTCGACCGCCGCGTTCCCGCTGACAAAATTTCCGGCGGGCGTCGAACTGGATGCGGTCAAGATGGGAGCACTCGGCAGCTTCGGAGCCGCTGGATTATCGTTCCTGGTCGCAAAGCTCGTCGGTGTTAGAAAGTCGAACGGTGATGGAAACGGGGAGTCCGAAGGCTCTGTTGCTCAAGCGGCGTGACATTGATGGCAAAGTCAGTCGTTGCTGACGGAAAATAAAATCGAAATCGTTCAAAGCCCTCGGTTGCCTCGCAGCCGAGGGCTTTTTCGATACGCTGCGGACGAGGCTTATCGATTTGCACAGTGCATCGATTAAAGTCTGTCAGCCAACCCACGCTGATGATCAAGGCATCCTCAGTACTGGTTCCATAATTCGTTCAACCGGCCGGAGGCAACATCATGCCGAGTTCTTACATGCTGACCAGTTTTGTTTTCGTTGCGTTCACCAGTTCTGTATTCGCGACGGACCCTCCGTGTGTGAAGAATGCTCCGGAGGCTGGCACGAAGTTGCCGCTGGTTTTCTGCGATGACTTTCAGTCAGGCTCGTCGGAAAACTGGGTGCCGGGTGACCCGAAGGCGTGGAAGATGACAAAGCTCGAAGAGAACTTCGTATTTGAGCAGTTTCAGCAGAGCAAAGTCGAAAACCCGGTTCGTTCACCGTTCAATCGGTGCCTGATCAAAGACGTCACGGTGGCCGACTTCGTGCTTGACCTGAAGTTTCAGTCGACAAAGAAGGATTACGGACATCGAGACCTGTGTCTGTTCTTCGGTTTTCAGGATCCGTCGCACTTCTACTACGTGCACTTCGGAAAGAAGACCGACGACCACGCCAACCAGATTTTTATTGTTAATGACAAGCCACGGACCAAAATCTCAACGAAGACAACAGCAGGCACGGACTGGGACGACGAGTGGCATCACGCCAGGATCGTTCGAGAGGTGCAGTCGGGAATGATCGAAATTTATTTTGACGACATGAAGACGCCCGTTATGACTGCCACCGACAAAACATTTACGTGGGGCAAAGTCGGCGTCGGCTCGTTCGACGATACCGGTCGGTTTGACGATGTGTTCCTGTTTGGCGACGTGGTTAAGAAAACTGAATGACCCGATCAGGCCAACAGGCAAATGACTATCTGGCGACGAGGTCGGTTGTCACGGTCGGATTCTCAAGAACATCGGCCGGCAGGGTTTCTGGCCAGTCACCCGTCATGACGACGTTGCGGATCTTCGCGGAGGTTTGAGTTCGGTCTCGATAGAAACCGAACGAATGGTTGCCGCCGAAATCGACCACTCGCTGATAAATCACCTCACCGTTTAGAGTGAGCGTGACTTTACCATCAGCTTGTGCCAGCGTGACCGCGTTCCAGTCGCCTTCCTTGAGCGGAAGTGGTCGAGGTCCACGTCGATTGAGTGGTTCCAGCAATTTGTTGTCAGCCGGCAGGCCCGTCCACTCGAAACCGCCGGACGTCATCCAGTGAACCTGCACGCCTCCAGCTTCGATTAGAAAGGCCATCTGCCCCAGGGCCGGATGAACGAGAGTCTCGCCCGGCTTGTACTCGAACTCGTAAGAAACCGATTCACCATCAAGCAGCGGACGATGATAGCGCAACAGGCTTTGCGGATTAACGCCGTTTTCGTCGTCCACTTTTCGAGCGGTGATGATTCCATCTGTTAGAAACCAGTCAACCTTTGTTGATACGATGCTGGATGTTGCGATGGGGGCAAAGGCTGGTTGTGCCTCGCCATAAAAGTGTGACTTCCAGCCACGCAGGCTATCGCCGTCTGACATGCGGACTTCGCGAGGAATTACCGGCTGACCCGTGATTGCCAGATTTCGAAACATCGGTCGTCGCTCTTCGAAGCTTCGCAGGCCAATCCAGGGGCTCGCCGCGGATTTCGACGCCGGGTCGAACCACATTGGGTGCATGTTGGCAGTCAGGATTGCCTGGTCAGCGTTCGATCGGATCGACATTCGGTTGAACGTCGGTCGATCCTCGTGCCGGACGAACGGGCAGGGTTTGACGACGGGGTGGTCGATGTCCGCGTCCCAGATAGTTAACTGGTTGGAACGCCCCAAGGCTTCGAACTGCAAGCCTCCATAAACGAGTCCACCGTCGGTGGTGATGCGTCCGCCTTCCTGGGATTCGCAGCGAAATTCGAAATCACCGATCAGCGGATAACGGAAGAAGAGTACATCGTTACGTGACCCGCCCAGGTGCAGAATATGGTCCTCATGAACCAGCCAGCTGGCATTTGTTGCTCCACGATGGAGCGCTGTCGAGGTCTCACCAGACATCGGCACCCAGTATTTCAACCGGTTTTGTCGGATGGCTTCAGGGCCTGATTCTCCGCGAGCCAGCTGAACGGCGGTTGCATGCGAGAGCCTGAAGAACGAACGCAGCCGCGTCGCCGTTCCGTTTAGAGTCTGCTCGGCCAGCGACTTGAACAAGGCTTCGCTGATCGAGCGGTGTGATTTGCTTGTCGACGCAGCGGCAGCGATGGCAATTTGTGACGGATCGATTATCGACGTTGCGACGCCAGCCATTGCTGTGTCGTCAAGCGAATCGCTTAACTGTCTGGCTCGTTGTTCAAGAGCCGTTTTCAACTTCGCCTCATCACTCCGTGAGTCCACAAGCTGAGCCAGCAGCAGCAGCGAGTCAGCGTTGGGCACCTTGTTGGCGGCAAGTTTCTCCAGCTCCGTAACGAGGCGGCCAAGTCGTCCGATCGCGTCGGCGGTTCTTACGAGAGTCCAGCCGGTGCAGAACAAACCTTGGATATCGCCGATCGAGGCGACGGCGAATGTTTCGTCGCGAGGACGCTCACCGATGAGTCGGGCGAACGCTTTGGGAGGCGCGTTCTGCGGCACGACGGATGTCAGAATGCGAACTGTCTTTCGCGACTCGGTCGGCATCGTCCACTTGTAAAGCAGATCGAACTGTTCGCCTTCATCCAGTTGATGCAGGGCTCGAAAGAGTCCGCCAGCCGCCGCTGTGATTCCTTCATCCTCTTTCGGATGGACATTCTTAATCGCATCGGCGGCGGCCCCCAGTGACTCCAGAGCCTTGCCGGTTTCTCCGTCCCGAAGATGCTGCAACGCAGCAATTCCACTCGCCCGAGTCACCTGCAGCGTGGAATCGATCGATTCCTGAGCAAAGCCAGTCACGCTGAAAACTGTCAGCAGCAGCGTCGGAAAAACTTTCCACGGAAGGCTACGTTTTTGTGTTGGCAGTTGTCGTTTGAGATTCATCGAGTCGCTTTCGGTATGTTTGTCGAAAAATATATTTATCTCAGTTTTTTGAGCAGGTAATGCGGGCTGACGCTAAGCAGCTGCACAGAGACTGTTCCTTACTTGAAGAAGTCCAGGATCAACTTCTGTGAGTCGGTTGGCTTCGCGGCGCTGTCGTCTTCATCCGGGATGTCGTCAGCTCGGATACCGATGGATTTCCAGAGAACGATTGACTCGCGGTCGGCTCCGCCGGTGTGAACCAGAAAACGGATGGAAGACTTTGGAAGCGGGACTGCAGGACGATCCAGGTAGCCAACGATTCTTTCGTTCGATGAATCCTTCGTTGACGTGAGAAATGTCAGCCGTTCTGCGCGGCGAGCAATTCGCAGTGTTGTCACGTTATCAAGGTCGAGCGCTCCCGTTGCCCGGTAATTAAACTGGCCATTCCCACGAGGCTCCCGCACCTGAGCAACGACCTCGGTCGCCCCTGTATCGTTATTTGTGAAGATGTTGCTCACTTGCGTCCTGTTTTTGTCAGGAAGATCAAGCTGAAGATAGGCGGAGCATCGTTTACCAGACTTTGGGATATCAAACTTCTGCACCTCGAAACTGATGGAGATATCGAAGTCGCCGCTGACAGATTTCATGACGTTAGCGCCAGCAGACGACCAGTTGTCGGTTCCCGGAGCAGTCATCAGCAAACCGCCATCGTCTTTCGACCACGGATTCTGGTCCGTCCATCGCTGGATGAGTGAGTCGGGGGGAGCCTGCTTTGTAAAGTCGAATTCAAATCGCGACTTCAGCTGGTCACGTTCCTTGTTCAGTTGCGCAAGTTGTGAATCGAAGTCTTCGACAGCTCGACCACTCAGCGATTCAGCTCGAACAATCAGATGACTCCAGACGACGCTCACGTCGCCACCCAGTTCAAAGATTTGAGTCAGCAAACGCAGCCCCTCTGACTGAATGTCGTCGGTGGCTGTTTCACGCTGACTTCGCAGGACAAAGTGTGGCGAGTCTTCTTCCGCCGTGAGGAAATACATTGTGCCACCGCGCCGGGCGAGCCGCAGTCGGCCCGACGATTCTTCCATAGGCGATACTCCGAAGTAGTCTCGCCGTTCCCCCGTCACGGGGTTTTCCACCTGCACACATTGCGAAACGTTTTCATGAACGTTGTTCGTTCGGTGGATGTGACGACGGGTGATCAACGATTCATCAGCGGTTGCGTTGTCGAGAATTGCAAGCAGCATTGCGTTGCCGTTACCGCCTTCAGCCGCCGTTGATTTGAAATCGCGGTAAGTGGCGATGACGTCGAAATCGCCGTGAGCCATTAATCGGGGAGCAATCGCCGCATTTCGATATCCGCCGGTGCCTGGGCGAGTTTCCAGAAGGCCATTTTGGACATGTCGAACGTGGACTTTCGGATCGCCTCGCAGAATTACAAACTGCTCAAGCGGCAGACCGTCACTCGCAAAGTCATGTTCGAAAACTGACGTCAGGGGCTCGGCATCACGATCCAGAAAGCCCGTATCGTCAACGGCAAGTTCCTGCTTCGCAAGCGGCGGCAATGCTTGAGGCCAGTCGCCTTTCCAGACAATGTTGCGAACCCGAGCCTGACTTTCATCTGCAAAATGAAACAGCCCGAAAGTGCGTTGATTCGTCACTTCGAGGGCACGCTCGTAAACGGCTTCCCCATTGAGAACCAGCGAGACCGTATCGCCAGTCAGGCGAATTTGCAGACGGTTCCAGTCGCCGATTTTCAAAGGCAACGTCTCGGGGCCTCGGCGATTCTCAGATTCATCAAAGACGTTGTTCGAGTTGAGATTCGAACGGTCGAATTCTCCATCAGTGATCCAGTGAATCTTCACGCCGTCAGGACGCAGCAGAAAAGCCAGTCGGTCGAGCGCCGGGTGCGTCAGGATGTGTCCCGGTGAGTAGAAGAAGTCGTATTCGATCGTGCCGTCTTCGAGCATCGGCCGGTGGTATCTCAGTAGACGTTCCTGATGAGGCGACAAGTTTGTCGTGTCGACGCTGGACGAAGCCGAATTGTTAAAAGCATTCAGCAGACTGATGACAAAACCACCAGGTCGGGAGATGCGATTTCCGATGATCTCTCCGTCGTCTGAACTTCGAACGTGTTGCCAGGCTGCGTTCTGCCCGCCGACTCGGTTGTCGTAGTACGAGAGCCAGCCATCGAGATTCGAATCAGCAGACAGATTGATTTCGTTGGGGATTTCCGGCTGGCCTGTGATTCGCAAATTCTGAACAGCACCGTCATGACGCGACGTGCTGCGAATCGCGATCCAGGGGTCATGGTCCACTGAAACCATTCCCTGGTGAATCAGACGTCCGTTGAAATATGTTGAGACGACTTGATCACGGACGACGGTTCGGTAGTGAATCCAGTGCTTCGTTTTTGTGAGTGGCGGCGAGATTTCCCTTCGAGGCCGGGTACCACGAAAGTTGCCCAGGTCGTATCCCTTGTGAGTATAAACCGGTGCGATCCAGGTTCCGGCCACCATCAGATGACTGTCCCGCCAGCCAAAGCCTGATACATCGCATTCGACTTCAAAGTTTCCCCTGAGTGGTGTGTTGAAGAAGAGGAAATCGTCGTCGTGGCTGGCGACATTTTCTACAAGTCCTGGCTTGTATTCCCACCTCGAAGTCGGACTTCCTGTTCCGCGAGTCTGTGCGAGACTGCGTGTCACCACGGACCATTGATCGAGAGGCTGAGCACTGAGAGAACTCATCGGCTCGTCACGACTTGTCAGTTGCAACAGACGCAACTGACTGTGTGCCGATTTGAAATGCCTCGTCGGAGTTGACCGATAAAACTCAGCATTCATCCACGGCTGATAACGGTTAACACATTCGGCAATCACTTCGCGGATTGGCTCAAAGTGAACTCCGCGGATAAAGACGAGAAATTCAGCAGGTGTCGGCCCAGTGACGACGGGGTTGGCTGTAGATGCTTTCAAAAATTCTTCCACACTGGACGCGGCAGCGTCGCTGCCGCCTGCGGCGATATCAATCAGCGTCAGCATGGCCGCTTGAGCGAGTCGCCCGTCCGTTTGAGAATCGGGTCGCCATGCCTCGACACGTTGTCTCAATTTGCTCAGCTGCTGAGTTTGCTTTGCAACGTCCACAAGATCCCACGCTGGCGAAACCAGCTCGCCACCAGACGACTGTCGAGATTGCAAGTCTTCGTCCCGGATCGTGACCAAATAATCTTCTGAGACTGGACTGGGATTCGTTTGAGTGAAGCCGATCTGAATTCTCAGCGACTCGTGATTCTTCCCCGGCAGTACCCAATCAGAAAGAAAGTCGTAGCGGTCATCGAGCGGAAGCTTCATCGCCTTTCGATGGACGTCCAGAGCTGTGGCTTGAACGTGCTGCTCTGCGAAGATTGCACTCAACGCGGCCCGATCATCAGCGCATAACGAACGAGGATTCGTCAGTGCGGCGGAAACTGCGATGAGTGTTACAACGCCAGCGGGCCTCACAAAACCTCTCACGATGATGCGACGTAAGCAGGCTCGATATCGACCCCGTATGCGGCCTTTGTTGTTGATCGTGGCTGAATCGTCGTTCATTGCGATCTGGTAACCTCAGTCGTTGCTCCGGGTGGTTCGTCCCGCTGTTCGTGGATGACCAGCTTCTTCATAACGAAATCAGCCTTGTGACCATTGCCTACCGCCACACATTTCAGATTGAAACCAGTCGCTGGCAGCTCTCCTCTGATTGGCGACGCAGCCGCGATGCGGTAGTCGTCGGAACCAGCCTCGGAATACAGAAAGTAAAGTGTGCCTTCATGGACGGCGATGCGGAACGAATCCGGCGACTGAACACGTACCGTCTGCAGTGGCAGATAGGCCAGTTGACCGGCGCCGTTACGATGGACAATTCTCGCGACAAGTTCTCTGACACCGTCGGCCTTTGCTCGAAGGATAATAGTTGCTTCTCGGGGACTTCGACTGACCAGTTGTGATGATTCGAAAAACACTTTCATCGCGATTTCACATGCAGAGCTGCTGGCGTCGTCTGTGCCGAGCTGGTGAAAATCCAAGATGAACTCAACGTCCACTCCTCGATTGAACGGTTTGCTTCCGGAAAACACGCACGCTGCCTGACGATCTCCACCAGTCGTCGTAACTCGCAGCCCGTCGTTACCGGGTGTAAAAACCGAAGCTGTCGTCGCCGAAATACGGACATCCGACGTGATGGAACCAGGAACGGCAAAGTCGATTGTACGAGCCGGCAGCGCATCTCGCTGTTCATTGAGTTTCGCAATGAGCGGTGCTGCATCCTGGTCGGGCGGACGCAACCCGGAAATCTTCTCGGCACGAATCACGATGTTCTTCCATGTCGCGGTCACGGATACCGAGTCGTCAGCCTTGGCAATGAGACGCAATCCCTGCACGGCGACCGGATCGGTCGTAGCTTTATATTTTCCGATCAGTCGAAAATTTGGTGAATCATCGGCTGCATACATCGCATAAAAAGTCGCCTCACGTCGTGCGAGACGGAAGCGACCGGCCTGCGATTCCTCGGCGACATAATCACCGGGATATTTCAGTTCTCCGTCAGGCGTACGGAAACTGTGGAAAAATGATGTGCGACGGTTATCGGCATTTCTCTCCAGCGTTCGATAGAGTCCGAGCCTGTCGTCGGTTGAACTGTCCAGCACAACTCGGACACCGATCCCAGCGGTCCAGCGAGGAAATGGCATCGTGATATCCAGATCCTGAAACACGACGGTGATGTCGAAGTCGCCATGAATCAGCGGACTGAAACGAAACTCTTTGAAGCCGACGCCACCGGACAGCGTTGTCTGGACGCCGTGCTCATTCTTCTCGACGGCAGATTCGTCGCTCACCAGGTCGAAGTGTTCTTCGAACGGCGCGTGACGAAAGTCGTGATGAAGGTTCGCCGTTAGCTTCGCCAGCCCTTCATCCAGAAAGTCCTGATTCGAGGAAGCAAGATCCTGATTTTCGACGGACGGCAACAGCTTCGGCCAGTCGCCTCGCCAGATAACATTGCGAATACGAGCTTCGGTTCGATCGGCAAAGTGGAACAGCCCGAACGTTCGCTGGTTGGAATCTTCGAGCGACCGTTCGTAAATGAACTGCCCGTTTAGCATGAGCAGAATCTGCTCGCCCTTCACTTCCAGCTTAAGTTGGTTCCAGGCGTCATTCTTCAAGGGAAGCGGTTGTGAACTTCGCCGGTTTTCCGGTTCGTCAACAACGTTTGCGGGATCGAGCGGCGAGTACTCGTAACGTCGATCCGTGATCCAGTGAATTTTCACTCCGCCAGGGTCAAGAATAAACGCCAGCCGATCAAGAGCCGGGTGAACGCAGGCTTCGTCCGGCCTGTAAAAGAAGTCGTATTCGATCGTGCCGTCTTCGACGACCGGGCGACAGTAACGAAGCAACTTCTGCAACGACGAACCCGCAAACTCGGGACGACGTCGACCAAAGATTCCGGCCCCGTTCTGATCAGCATCGATCGCCTGCCAGTTGCCGGCACCGGGGCCGAAGCCTTCTTCAAAATACGGCGCCCAGCCGCTGAGTTCCGGGTCACCGGTCAGATTGACTTCGTCAGGGATAACCGGATCGCCGGTGATGCGGATATCGTGAACGCGGCCAAGCGACCGTCGCCACATTCTCAGAGCAAGCCAGGGATCGTGTTCAGGAGCCAGCTTCCGTTCGAGAACCGCTCGACCATTCAGGTAGCAAGTCAGCGCGCCTTTCTGCACGACGGCGCGGAACCGGGCCATCTCTTCGAACCTGGTCAACCGAGGAGTAAGGACTGCATCGTTGTAGGGCTTGCGGAAGTTTCCGGTTCTGAGCACGGTCTCATCCGATTCCGCCTGCACGCTGCGACCTGCGATCATGAAAGCGACTTGTTCGCCATGATGCGTCGAGAAATCGCACTCCACTTCAAAGTTGCCTCTCAATGGACTTCGGAATGACAGATAGTCCATTTCGTGTCCGGAAAGCTTGACCGCATCGCCCTTCTGCGTGTGCCAGATGCCTGGCGGACGTCCATTCCCTTGGGTTGACGAATCGTTGTATGAAAACGACAGCCATTGTCCGCTTCCCTTCCGCGAAAGTAATTCCGGCGAACCGTCGTCACCCAGGAAGTTCGTCAGTGCAAACAGTGTTCGCAGATGATCGTTGACTACATCCAGTTGGAGGTCGCTCGAGTAAAACTTCAGGTCGCTGTAGATGCTGAAGAAGTGCTCGGTAACGCTTCTCCGGACATCCTTGTGACGACTCGCAAGAACGGTTCGAAGCATCAGCACCGCCGACCATCGAGCACGCAGCGAATTGTTGTCCAGATTCCCGGTCAGTGACATTATCTCGTCGAATGCCAGCAGCGCCGCAGCGGGATCGTCTCGTGCCAGATCGATAAGGACGAGCAGCGTCGCGCGAGCGTACCGTTGCCAGACATCGGTTCCTGGAACGTCAGCCGAGACGGTTCGCTCACGCAGCTCTTTGAGTCGATGAATCTGTCGCGCCGTGTCGACCAGATCGACAGCCGGAGACATCACGACAACGCCGGGGCTTAGTCGAGCAGCGACTCCCGTAGGCTGCTCGGCAAACGGAGGCGGATTGGTTGAACCAAACTCGCCGGTGACCCGGAACGTCGGATGCTGATCGTTCGGCAACACCCAACTGGCGAGGAACCTGAATCGTGCATCCGGCGGCAACAGGAAAGCGGCCTGATGAATCGCCAACGAGTTGTCCTGCAAAGCGTCGTCCTGGAAGACCGCGTGCAACGTATGCTGGTCGGCCGTTGAGTTCGACTTGGATTGCAGCGGAGTTGAAGCCGTGTCCTCAGCGCAAACGCTCAGTAAATTGATCACGGAGATCAGAACTGAGGACAGGATTGCAGGACGACAATTCATCATGGTCAGGATCAGATTCAGTCAGCGACTGGTCTTGGAGTTGATGGCCGATCAGCTTCTACTGGTTTCCTGGAAGCGTCAGTCTGGTGCGCCGCTGCGCCGGTCAGGGAGTCGGCTCGGACGTCAATAATTTTCCAGGTGACACTGGATGTTCCTCCGTGAGGAGTCTCCAGCATCAGCCGAATGCCAAAGTTGCGTGAACTGCTGACGGGGACTGAGTGAGTTGCCAGTAGTCGGAAAAATCGCGAGTCGTCTTCCGCGAGCAGAAACTGGAGCTGGTCGCCTCGTCGCGCGAGCCGGAGTCGTCCTGCTGTTGCTTCTTCAGCCGGTGACGCGACGAAATCGTAACCGCGTTTATCGTCAGGGCCTGAGAACACTGCCGCCTGTGCCAGTTGCTCGTCAGACTTCGATGAAGTGATCGATCGAGTGCGGAACACTCGGCATTCGGTACGATTTTTGTCTTCAAGTGCGACGTAGATCTGGATATTGGCAGCTGCCCCGTCGTCCAGCTTTGATGAGAAGTCTACGAACTCGGCGATGATGTCGAAGTCACCGTGAACCAGCAGCTTCGGCACGACAGAGGTGTTCGGCCAGCCTTTGCCGCCGGGACGAGTCACTCGAATTCCGTCCGGGTTGAGATCGATCAGCCGCTCTCCGCCGCTGTTCAGGATGTCGAAATCGGCTGACGGAAGCCCAGTAGAAAAATCGTGCCGATAGCTTGCTGACAGCTTTTCGCGGCTGGCGTCGAAGTCGTCTCGATCGTGATCGGCCAGCTCCTGATCACTCGCCGCTGGCAGCGTACGAAGCCAGTCGCCTGCCCAACGGATGTTGCGCACATGAGCATCGGAACGATCCGCGAAATGGAACAATCCAAACGTTCGCTGGTTCGTGGCCTCGAGCGGGCGTTCGTAAATCAGCTCGCCGTTCAACAATAACCTCGCGACATCGTCGGCCACTTCCAACTGGAGGCTGTTCCAGTCGTCCACTTTCAAAGGGAGCGTTGCGGCGCCTCGCTGGTTGGCTGACTCAATCGAGGTGTTTGCCGGATTGAGACCAGTCGAATCAAATCGCCCATCGGTGATCCAGTGGACTTTCACTCCGGATGGATCGAGCAGAAACGCCAGTCTCCCCAGCGCCGGATGAACGATCAACCGGTTCGGTGAGTAGTAGAACTCGTAGCTGATGACGCCATCTTCAGCGACCGGACGATGGTAACGGAGCAGACTTTCGAGGTGAGAACTGTCGAGTCCGTATTTGCGTCGACCAATCAGGACTGGTGGGGATCTTTGCATGTCGAGATGCCAGTCGCTGTCATCGTGACCTGCCGACTCGTCGAAGTACGGCAACCAGCCAGGGATGTCTGGACTTGCCGCCATGTCGATCTGTCTGGGAACGTCGGAGTTGCTGGTCACTCGCAAGTCGCGAACTTCACCGCTCGTGTACCAGGGGCTGTGAATGGCGGCCCACGGATCACTGCTTTCATTGTGTGGTCGATTGAAGACGTCTCTTCCGTTGATGAACGTTGTGCGGATTCCGTTTCGAACGACAACGCGGACGCGCATCCAGTCGAGCATTCTTGTCAGCTTTGGCTTGAGCGACAGCGTCGGAAATTCCTGACGGAAGTTGCCGTTCAGGCAGCCGACGCAATCGTACCCAGGGCCGGCCCAGAAACTGCCGGTCGCGAGTTGGATGTCGCGGTAGCCGAACGTCGTCAGGTCCGCTTCGATTTCGAAGTCACCCGTCAGCGGTACGGCGTAAATAAGATAGTCGTGATCGTGGCTTGTGACGTGGCTGGCCTGTCCCTGCTGAGTGTCCCACCCGGCCAGTGGATAACCTTTGCCGCAGGTTTCTGCGGTCATACGGCTGACGGGAATCCAGTTGCGCAGCGGCTGCGTTGCTGATGTTTGATCCGTGTCGGCCTTGCGGCTTTCGGCCAGACGCTGAAGAGCGTGCTTCATCGAGTAAAGTTGCCGATGCCAGCATTCGCTGCGTGGTCCTATCTGATTGCGAGCCTGCTCGTACGCCAGGAACGTCAGATCGCGAGTAGCTTCGACCATCGGCGGGTAACGAAGACCCATCCAGATGACGGTTGCCAGCTGACCTCGTTCTGCCGTTGTTACTGGCGAAGCAGCAGCGGACACATGCAGCCTGTTGATGACTTCATGTGCGGCCTCAAAATCACCATCCGCCATTTCGATCAAAGCCAGCATTGCCAGCTGAGCCTGTCTGGTGTCAGGATTGTCAGGCTTTCGTGTGGAGACATGGCTTCGAAGTTTGCCCAGCCGACCGGTTTCCTGGGCCACATCGACGAGGTCGATCGCTGGCGAAATCAGGTCGGCGCCAATACTGACTCGCGACGTTTTTGGATCTGCGGATGACGAGGCAGCAGAATTCGACAGACTCAACAGCCCGGCAGTAACTGGCGACGGGCAGGCCGGAGCAAAGTCCATGTCGATTCTGATCGTCGCTTCGTCGTACTCAGGCAAAACTCGCTGGACCAGAAATTCGAACCGTGCGTCGCTGGCCATCGTTGCTGACGATGCTCTGGTCGTTTTGACGTCGCTGTGAATCTCTTCACCAAAAATGACAGACCGGCACAGTGCGTCTGAAGAGACCAATTCAGCGGCCAGGCAAACGTCAGGACTCGGCAGCAGGATTAACCAGGTCAGCGACGCAAGAACGGTGATGCCTGGGGGGATACCGGTGCCGGCTGACGTTGCTGGTTTTTTTCGTCCAGACATAACCACACTGAGTTTCCTCATTCAACGTCGGCGATCGCTGAGCATATTCTCGGCTGACTATATATAGCGCCGCTGTTTCAGTCGCATACAACTGAGAATTCACGCAGCCAGTTCCAAATCTCATGGATAGTTCATACTGCCGGGACATTGCTGTCGCGGCATTCGGTCACTAATCCTCGAAAATGCTGCAAGTCTTTTGTTTGAAGGCTGTTAGGTGATGGTTTTGCGGGTACATTCCAAAAATCAGTGAACATCAATGCGTGAAGTTGCAGCCAGTCGCGACTAACCGGTTGCAATCCGAAAAGATCCTCAAAAAGCGGCTCATCCGCTGACAATTCTCACTGAGGCCTGTATTCCGGTTTGAGGCCATTTTGAACGATTCACTTCTTGTTCAGGGACTGCGTCAGCAGAAGCCGGCGGCGGTTCAGTATTTAACAGAGTGCTACCTGCCCTCCGTGTGGAGGTTTGTGTATGCACGAGTCGGTCGAGATCCGCATCTCGCCGAAGACATCGTCAGCGAGACCGTCCTGGCGCTGATTCGAGCAGCGGCTGATCCGGAAGCAGATATCAGTAACCCAGGCGGCTGGCTGAGATCGGTCGCCAGTAATAAGGTCAACGATCATTTCAGAGCGGCGGCTCGGGTGCAGCATCTGATAGATCAGGCCCGGCAGACAGCAGAAGTCGCCGACTTTGATGAGCCTTCCGGGAACCAGGAACAGGAAGAGCGGCGAGCAGAAATACGGAGCGTTATGGACGGTTTGCCAGAGCAGCATCGGCTGGCTTTGGAATGGAAGTACATCGACAAGTTGAGCGTACGGTCGATTGCAGATCGCATGGATGTTTCGGAGAAGGCGGCGGAGTCGGTTCTCTTTCGGGCTCGACGAGACTTCAAAGACCGCGTGTTGAGGATCGACAAAGAGGGTGCACCACGGTCCGGGCATGATCCGGGCGGGCCAGACAAAAATAACGACAGCCAGCCCGAGCAGCAGTCCAACGCCGTGAAAGCAACGACCCCGGCGAGTCGTTAGTGGTAACCAGGATGCCTGCTGACACCAGGAAAATGACATGGCGACGTCACGATGAATGAACTGAACAATCACGACAGCACATCGCTCGCGACCGACGATTCAGAACTGGAATCGCTGGTCAACGATGCCTTTGATGCTCCCCCGATTCCACGATCGCTGCTGAGGCGGATCGATCGTGGTGTGGCGGCGGAATGGGGTGAGTCTCCAGGCCTGGCTCCGGATGTCGCCGGTAAATGGACGAAGTCGATGGCTCGTGCTGCACGCTGGGCGAAGTCTGTACCGGCAGCGGCGTGCGTGGTGATGGTTGTCATTCTGGGAGTCATGCTGAACGGCAACGGTCAGGCGTACGGCTGGGCATCAATGATGCAGGCTCTGGCTGAGCGCGGCATCATCCAGATTGAAGACGAAAACGGAACCCGCTGGCTGTCTTTGTCTGATGGAGTTCTCGGAGAACGAACAACTGACTCGACACGACTACTCGACGCAGGTCAGCAGGTTATCCTGGAGCGAATTGAAGGGGCTTCCGAAATTCGTCGTCGACCGCTTGCCACGAATGTTTCTGTCTTCAACCGCGATCGCCTGATGCTCGACTTTCTGCTGGGGGGTGCGTTTGACGATGGTAACGCACGGCGACTCGACGGTGCCCGCCTCATTAATGAAAGTTGGGATTCGGTCAAGGTTGCGGGCGTTGATCAGGTTGCCTTGACTGTGGCGTTCGAGAATGCGGCAGCCGAACGGTTCGACCTAGAGATCACAGTCGATCCAGATTCGCAGCTGCCTTCGAAATGCGAATTGCTCGACGACGACGACGTGCAGACCAGGTTTCTCACGCTGACTTACCCGCTGGCGACAGTTACCGTTTTGCGTGAACGCGAGTTTCCTGCGGGGTTGCAGATTGTCGATCTTGATGAATACGGCCAGCCGCTGAACCGAATTGCAGTCGGCGAAGTGCTGATGTCTGGTGGCAAGTCAAAGCCAGACACAGAAGTCGTCGCTGTCGGTCGCCGTGAAAATATGCAGCCAGTTCAGGAGAAACCACTTGTCGAGCAGCCGGTCGTTACGCCGGTGGAAGAACCGCAGGAGTATTCCGACGCACCGTCAGACTGGAAGCCGGTCAAGCCTGTTGAGGGAAGCACTGACGAAATCGTTCGGCAGGCGGACGAGTTACTCGCTGAGCTTTGGCAAGCCAACGCGGTAACGCCAACGGTCCCTGCTGACGACAGCGAGCTTCTGCGTCGAGTTTATCTCGACCTTGCAGGTCGAACTCCGAGTGTCAGCGAAGTTCGAGCATTTGATAACGATAAGTCGTTGAATCGGTTCGAGAGTCTGGTCGATCGATTGCTGAAAAGTCCGGACCACGCGTCGCACCTCGCGACCGTCTGGCGGACGTTCCTGATTCCCGAAGGTGTCGACCTGACTGCTTTCGGCGGAGTCGAAGCTTTTGACGAATGGCTGGCCAGACGGTTTGCCAGCGGCGACTCGTACGACGACATTGTCCGCAGCCTGTTGCTGGCGGATGGTCGACTGGTGCGGTCAGGCCCGTTGCTGTTTTACTCAGCGGCTAAACTTGATCCCGACCAGCTGGCGTCTCGAACGGCTCGAGTGTTTCTCGGCATGCGACTTGAATGTGCACAGTGTCACGATCATCCGTTCGAGCCGTGGGCTCAGGATGAGTTCTGGGGATTCGCCGCCTTCTTCGCACGCATCTCGCGACCGAAGGGGACACTGGAAAGTGTGTCAACAGTGCTGCGGGTCAGCGATGTTGACCGTGGCGAAGTCATGCTGCCTGATACAGAGCAGATTGTTGCTCCAAAGTTTCTGGACGGTGCGGAGTTTCTGGACGGCGATGGTGCTCCCGCCCGGCGACAGCAACTGGCGGACTGGCTGACGGCAGCGAAAAATCCGTTCTTTGCTCGGGCGACGGCAAATCGAGTCTGGGGGCAACTGTTTGGCAAAGGAATCGTCGATCCGATTGACGACTTCGGGCTTGAGCATCAGCCGAAATCTCCGGAGCTGCTCGACCTGCTGGCCGGCCATTTTGTCAGCACCGATTTCAGTCTGCGGGAGTTGTTCCGTTCGGTCGTTCTTTCGAAGGCGTACCGATTGTCAAGCGGTGCCGCATCGGTCGACGATGCTCGCTCCGAATTCTTCGCTCAGATGAATATCAAAACGCTGTCCGCTGAGCAGGTTTATGACTGCATCTCGGTAGCGACATTGCTGGATTCAGGTGCCGCAGACGACGGGATGGCCTTTAACGTGGCTCGGATCGGCAACTCATCTCGAGCCGCATTTATTCAGCAGTTCCGGACGCCGGTCGGAAGGAACACCGAATATCAGGGCGGCATTCCACAGGCTCTTACGCTGATGAACGGTGGCTTGATCGAAGGAGCGACCGGGCTGTCGAGCAGCGGGTTGCTGAAGTCGCTCGAAGCTCCATTCTTCACGAACAAGGATCGAATCGAAGTGCTGTATCTGGCAACGCTGTCACGCAGGCCTCGTTCTTCTGAGTGGGAGCTTCTGAACGGGTACATCAGCGATGACGCCAGAGGCTCAGAACTTCAGGAAGGGCTTGCTGACATTCTTTGGGCACTGCTCAACAGCGCTGAGTTTACGTTGAATCACTGATGCTGCTTTGGCGTTTCCATTCTGGGGTCGTGTGAGGACTGCGTTGATGCATGCTTACCGGGTTACACAATTCTTCTGCTACTTATGTGGTGTCGCGTTTCTGATTATCGCGTTGAACGAGCGTTCGGCTCTGCAACTGTCCGACGTTGAAGCGTTTACCACGCTTCTGCTGACCGTTTGCGGAACGCTGCTTTTCATCTGTGTCGGAACCGTGGGCGGAGTCGCCGGCGCGATCGAACATCGACATTCGGCTGACGAGTAGAGCGGGCACTGCCCACCTGTTTGACGGTGCGGTGGATGGTGCCCACCCTGCGAAATACGGTGACTAGACTTCTGGCTGTCGGCCAACGGGAAACTGATAACCATGACGAACAAACTTTCTCGACGACACATGATGTCGACACTCGCCGCCGGAATTGGTGGAGCCAGTGTCAGCGGCTGGTTTCCGGCTTTCGCCGACCAGCTGGTGAGCGATCCGAAACGGCAGCGGCATTGCATCCTGCTCTGGATGAGCGGAGGACCAACTCAAACGGACACGTGGGATCTGAAACCGAACCACGAGAACGGTGGCGAGTTCAAGGAAATCCAGACAGCGTCGCCCGGACTGAAGTTCAGCGAGCACTTACCGAAACTCGCGGCGATGTCGGACGAGCTCGCTGTGTTGAGAGGGCTCAGCACTCGCGAAGGCGATCACGGTCGCGGTACTTATCTGATGCGAACTGGTAGGGTGCCGCTGGGGCCGATGCAGTATCCGAGTATCGGAGCGTCACTCGCCAATCAGCTCGGTAACAGAGAGCTGGCACTGCCGGGCTATGTCAGCGTGGGACCGTTTCGAGCATTCAATCAGGACGCCTTCGGAGCCGGTTTTCTCGGGCCTCGATTTGGACCGCTGATTGTCGGCGCTTCGGACATTCCCGGAGCGATGGCCAATGGTGCTCAGGGTTTCCCGAACCTCAAAGTTCAGTCGCTCGATCGAGCTGCTGGCATCGATCAGGCTCGCATGGATAAGCGGCTTGGGATCTGGAAGAGACTGCAGGACGACTTTCTGAAGACACGAACCGGCGCCGCGAAGACTCACAACACGGTTTACGAAGGTGCGGTTCAGCTGATGAACAGCAAGGATGCCGAAGCGTTCGACCTGTCGAAAGAGCCGGAAAAACTTCGTGAAGAATATGGCCGCACAGTCTTCGGTCAGGGGTGCCTGATGGCCCGACGCCTGATCGAACGAGGAGTTGCCTTTGTCGAAGTTTCGCTCGGCACCAGCAGCGGCGGTCCGGGCTGGGATACGCATTCCGATAATTTCAACGCGGTACAGAGATTGTCGACCGATCTCGATGCCGGCTGGGCGACGTTGATGACGGATCTCAAGGATCGGGGGCTGCTGGAATCAACGACGATCATCTGGATGGGCGAATTCGGACGGACTCCGGTTATTAATCCGAACGCTGGTCGCGATCATTTTCCAGGAGCGTGGTCGGCGGTGCTCGCAGGTGGCGGAATTGCTGGCGGGCAGGCATACGGAAAGACCAGCGAAGACGGGATGGAAGTGGTCGACGGGATGATCGACGAGGAAGATTTGCTGACCACACTGTGTCATTCTCTGGGACTGAAGGGCAAATCAAACATGGCACCGAGCGGTCGACCGATTCCTCTGGCCGAGGGAAAAGCTGTCGACGCGGTGCTGGCGTGAAACCGTGTTTCGTAAATGAGACGAAGCACGTAAACAGTGACAGTCGAAGTGGTCAGCTTCCGGAGGGGCACAGGTTGAACCAGCATTTGACGGCAATTCGAATTTTCAACGGGCGAAGCGGTAGTGCGCTCCGCGTTGCGGCGGCCATCGGCATTGCCTTTTTCGGCTTTGCCGTCCAGAACGTCCCGGCGGATGATCCAGCGATATCGCTGTCTGTCCCGGTCAAGGTGCTGCCTGCTTCGGGAAACGCTGAACCGGAGATGGCGAATGCGCCCGTCACGGCCCGCCCCCGTCCGCAGCCGACTACGCCGGGCGGCAAATTGCCTCAGTACCAGCTCGGCCATCACTACCGGACAATCCCGACCGAAGCCGAACTCAATAATCCGACGCTCCGATTGATCCTCGCATTGCCGGCTCAGCCAATTCTTATTGACGCCACAATCACGATCGACGGCGAGCCTTACCTGATGGCTCGCGAACGACGTATTCAGCAGGTGCTGGAAGACGCTGCGAAGCCGGCTTCCGTCGCTGTCGTGGTCAAGCCTGAAGCAGGCAATGAACCCGTTTTCGATGATGCGTTGGCGGCATCCGAAAAGGCATCGGCATCGCTCTCTGAAGGCGACACAGATCTGGACGAGACAAAAGCAGTCGAAGAGAACGAGGCTGAGGCAACACAAGTCGCCACCGATTCTGCCTCTGAGGACGCCGACGACTCGCCAGCCGAAGATGTCGAACCGGAAGAGCAGCCTGTGTCGCCTCCGATGGTGCCGGAATATTCCCTGCCTTCGACGGTTGCCGAGCGGGTTCGCCGTTTCGTTGCGGCCACCGGTGAAGCGGCGACTGTCGACGAAGTTCGCTGGATGCTGACCAACTGGGTCGATGGCCCTGTCCTGCTGATGCTGAACGATAATTTTCAGCGGTTTCGAGCGAATCAGCGACCGGTCTTTAACGTGCTCGATGCCGATCGCGATGGCGTGATTTCGGCGAGCGAACTGGCGAACTCGGTGATCGCTTTCGAGAAGTGTGACTTCAACCGCAACGACATCATTGAGTACACCGAACTGGCGAGGGTTGCCGGCGATCCGGGATTGCGGAAGTCGCAGCATGCCGGGCCAGGCAAATTGATCTTCCACATCCCCGACGAAAAATCAGCCGTTGCCATGTATCAGCGAATCGCCTCGCGATATTCATCGATGAGCCCGGGAGTTCAGCCGTTGCTGCCGAGGTTTGACGCCAATGCGAACGGCAGGCTTGATGCGGAAGAACTCGCCGTGCTTCGCGCCGCGAAACCGGATCTCAGTTTGACGATCACATTTAACACTGACGATCCAGCAGCGTCACGTATCGAATTAACCGGTACCGACTCCACGATAGCTTCCACGTTAACAGATGACGAATTGGCTGCAGGTTCACTCTCGCTTCCGGTTGGCGGAACGACTGTCTCTTTTTCCGCCGTTCAGTCAGGCAGTAGCGATCAGGTTTCGATCGGCGCGATCAACGACGGGTATCCAATTCTGCCGGTCATTGATCCCAACGAAGATGGGCGGTTTACGATTCGCGAACGACGAGAACTCGTCGACTGCCTGTTGAAGTTTGACCGCAATCTGGATGGCAGCCTGTCCGACGACGAGACTCAGGCAACCATTCGAGTCTGTTTCGGACTGGGGCCGCTGGTGCATCGGGAACTGGCCGCTTTGCGGCAGGTGAATCCGAAATCAAAAACACTCGTTGTAACCGGCCCCGACTGGTTCGTGCGGATGGACCGAAACAAAGATAATGACATTACCAACAAAGAGTTTTCCGGCACCGACGAACATTTCGCTGAACTGGACACCGATCGAGATGCTCTGGTCGGTGCCCAGGAAGCTCTCGACTACGACCGTCGAAACGCTGAACGATCGAGGACGATCAACTCGTCAGAAAACAAGTCTCCTGAATCGCCCACAAACGCCACCGGAACTGAGACGGAATAACTGATATGAATCGCCTTGAAACTTCGCCAAAGCCAGGCGGCAATCCGAAGGAAAATGGCCACGCCAAAAGCAGCATCGCCGCGTCTGCGGATGTCGCCGAGGCGGTGGACCGAATGCACGAAAAGTTCGCCGAGCTTCGCACTCAGCTTGCCGGTGTAATCGTCGGTCAGGAAGAAGTCTCTGAGCAATTGCTGATCGCGTTGCTCTGTCGAGGGCATTGCATCCTGCAGGGTATGCCTGGACTGGCCAAGACGATGCTGGTGTCGACGATGGCTTCGCTGATCGACATGTCATTTCGTCGAGTTCAGTTCACGCCGGATCTGATGCCAGGAGACATCACCGGTACCGAGGTTCTGGAAGAAGATCACACCACCGGTAAACGTATCTTTCGTTTCGTCGAAGGTCCGCTGTTCGGCAACGTGATTCTGGCCGACGAAATTAACCGCACGCCTCCCAAGACTCAAAGTGCCCTGCTGGAAGCCATGCAGGAACGCCAGATCACGGTCTGCGGTCAAACGTACAAACTTCCTGATCCATTCTTTGTCCTGGCAACGCAGAACCCGGTCGAAACGGAAGGGACTTACCCGTTGCCGGAGGCTCAGCTCGACCGCTTTCTGCTGAAGGTCCACGTTCAATACCCGGATCGTGCACAGGAACTGGAAATCGCGCGGCGACAAACAACCGACTACTCATTCGAAACGAAGACGGTGCTCGACGCCGACGATCTGCACGCGATGCAGTCACTTGTTCGCGACGTCGTCGTTTCCGATCACGTTTACAACGCGGCACTGGACCTGGTTCGAGGAACCCGTCCCGACGAAGGCGAAATGGCAGCCGATCTTCAACAGATGGTGCAGTGGGGGGCCGGCCCGCGTGCAACGATTGCACTTCTTCTGGCAGCCAAGGCCCGCGCGTTGCTTAACCGCCGCTGCCACGCCACGACGGGGGATCTGGTCGCGGTCGCTCACCCGGTTTTGCGTCACCGTATCATCCTGACGTTTAACGCCGAAGCCGCCGGCATCGATGCCGACTCCGTCCTGACAAAGATTGTCGAAGCAACTCCTTCGCTGCAGAAGCAGGCGAAAGACGCATCCGCGTAATACGGCGACCTAACGACAATGTTCAGCCTGTTCCGATCCAGATTGAAACCAGCCGCGCCGGCGAGCGCGAACCGGACGGCTGCGCCTTCGTCTGGCATCGTTGATCCTCGCGTCATGGATCAGATCGGGCATCTGGAACTTCTATCGCGTACTGTCGTCGATGGTCTGTTGGCAGGAAAACACCGATCGACGACGAAGGGTGGGTGCTGCGAGTTTGCTTCGCATCGCCAGTACGCGCCGGGCGACGAGATTCGGCAGATTGACTGGCAGGTCTACGCTCGGAACGATCGTTACTTCATTAAGCAGTTTGAGGAAGAAACCAACCTGCACAGTATCGTCGCTGTTGATACCAGCGGCTCGATGAAATTTGGCTTGTCGACGGTCAGCAAACTTCATTACGCGTGTCAGGCGGCGGCCTGCTTGTCGAGGCTGCTGCTTCATCAGAGGGACGCGGTCGGAGCGGTCATCCTTAACGAGAGCAAGCCGTTATTCGTTCCTCCGAAACAACATGCCGCGCATCTTCAGGCAATTCTCGCAGCGCTTCAGTCAGCTCAACCAAGTGACGGAGGCGATGTCGGGATGCAGATTCGAGCGGCCATTCCGCGCCTGCGGCGCCGAGGAATGTTTGTGCTGTTTTCAGACTGCTTCTGCGATCTCGATGAACTTGGTAAGGCGTTGCGGATCGTTCGAGCCAAAGGGCACGACGTGGTCGTTATGCACGTGCTGGCTCCGGAAGAAATTCATTTTGACTTCCGGCGCTGGTCGTCGTTTCAGTCGCTCGAACTGGCCGGTCAGAAGGTCAACCTTGATCCGGCTTCGATCAGAAATGAATACCTGACACGTTTCGGTACTTTTCTGGAGAGTCTGGAAGAACTCGTTACCGGCCTGGGAGGAGATTACGTCCGCATGACAACGAATCATGATCTCGCCGACACACTGGGATGGTTCCTCCGCAGTCGGATGGCAAGAGCGTGACAGGACAACCTGGTTATCAGCTTCAAAGTGATCACCAACTCGTTCCTGCGTTCTGCGTACGGACTAGTGAAATTACGACGCAGGGTGCGTCTCGACGCACCACCAAACTGACCGGTGCGTCAAGACGCACCTACCCTGATGACAACACTCTGCTGACAACGCGAAACGGAGAAGTTTAAGCGTGAGTTTTCTGAGTATGGCATTCCTGGTCGCACTGCCTCTGGCGGCGGCTCCGATTCTGCTGCACCTCTTCGATCGACGACGCAATGTTGTAGTCGAATGGGGAGCGATGCAGTTTCTGATGGAAGCCGCGACTCGGCGAACCAGTGCTCGAAAACTCAAACAGTGGTTGTTGCTGCTGCTGAGAGTGCTCGCGATTGCCCTGCTTGTTTTATCGCTGGCTCAGCCGATGCTTCCGGGAAACTGGTTCGGCAACACAGAACGCGGTGAGACGATTTTCGTTATCGATAATTCGATGTCCATGTTGCGAACGTCGGACGACAAGTCGTTGTTTGACGCTGCCATCGAACATGCCGCAGAAACAGTGCAGGACATTCCGTCGGGAGATTCTGTGCGAGTGCTTCTGGCATCGCCTTACCCGACATGGGCAATGGGCGGCAGCATGCGAGTGGACTCGGGCTTCCGCGATGCCATTCAACAGGAAATGCGGGACCTGCATCCGACGCATGGTCGGAGCGATTTACTTTCTGCACTGTTCACGGCGGCTCAGACGGAGATTGCACCGACTCAGCACAAACGGCGAATCATTCTTCTGACCGATGGGCAGGGGGCTGACTGGAGCATTGCAGACGACACGGGCTGGAAGAGGTTTCGAGATGTGCTGACTTCGGCGTTGATACCGACTCAGCTGGACGTGGTCGAGCTGGATAAAAACAACAAGCCGGTCAGCAATCTCGCAGTCAATAACATCCACGCCAGCCGTACGGTCATTGGGGTCAACCAGTCATTCAGCCTGACAGCTCAGGTGCAGAACTACGGCCGCAATACATCGGTCCCGTGCTCTGTCACCTGGACGATCAACGGCGCCGAAGAGCACGACAATCAGATTCCGGGACTCGACGGTGGCGGCGTTCATGACGTGGTGTGGAAGTATTCGTTCGCAGAGACCGGCGTCTACGCTATGTCGTGCGTAATTGATTCGAAGGACGAACTCGCGCCCGACAATGAAGCGACAGTCGTCGTTGAAGTCGTTGACGAGGTGCCGATTGTTCTGGTGGAAAGTGCTCCGGACCTGTCCGAAATGCAGCGAGATACCTTCTTCGTGCAGGCCGCGCTCGGCTGGCTGGATGTTGAGTCGCTCGATGAACGCGGAGTTCATGCCCCCACACTGATGGAACCGGGGCGTCTGGAACGGACCGATCTTCAGCCATACCGTGCGGTCGTTATTCCAAATCTGACCGTCCTGAATGAAGAGATCGTTACCAGACTTCGCGACTACGTATCGAGTGGCGGGGGGCTTTGGATCGGACTCGGAGCGCGAACGGATGTTGAAGCTTTCAATCAGCACTTCTTTGCCGACGGAGACGGTCTTGCGCCGCTGGCGATTGATCGAATCGTCGATGAGCGACCGTCGATCACAGATGCCGAAAGGCAATCAGAGACGACGAAAATTGATCCGTTGCTGAAAGAGCATCCGGCAACCGCCGAACTGGCCGACACTGATCGGCTCGACACGGGCGAAATTACGGTCGAGCGACGTTTTCGATTTGTTCCGCCGCCCGAAGGCGAAGACGTTTCGGTGCTGCTGGGGCTGACAAATGGCGAACCACTGGCCGTCGAAAAGTACGTGGGTCGGGGGCGCGTCATCGTGCAGGCAGTCCCGTTGAAACTTCAGTGGAGTGAACTTGCCCGGTCGCAAGCCTTTGTGGTGATGGTGCACGACTGGTTGTCTTACCTGACACAGCCTCAGGCCACGCGTCACAACCTGATGCCAGGCGATCCGCTTTCAGTCCACCTCGCGGACGACAGCGTTCGCGACGCGACGCTTCATACTCCGCATGGAGACTTGATTGAACTGACGGCCGACTCTGCTGGCGATGGAGTTGTTTTTCGATCGAGCCGTACGATTCTGCCTGGTAATTACACGCTTGAATTCGGAACCGCCGGCGACGGGATTCCGTTTCACGTGAACCGTGATCCCGGCGAGTCGGATCTGGCGTCACTCACAACGGCAGACCGCCAGTTGCTTGCCGAAGTGTCCGGGCTGGGCAGAACTGCCGGCAGCAACGCACTCAGCGTGACCAATCAAACCGATCCGCTGTGGCCAATGCTGTTGATGATTCTTGTCGGGTTAATTGCCGCCGAGCTGATTCTGTCAGGCGTCATTTCCCGGGAACGATTCGGCTCCGATCCGATTGCTGAAACGACTGAACTCTGGGCCGAGCAACAGGCGGGGTTCCCGATCAGCTTCGGCAAAAAGGCGACACCTTCAGACGCGACGGCGGCCACACCCGTCCGACGTGTTTCAGAACCGGCTTCACACCAGACAACGGCCAACTGAGATGCCACCAACCACGACCAGCAATCTTGAACGCATCGTGATGGAAGGCCCGATCGGCCTTTCCATGGCGGTCGTTGCTGGCGTGATCCTGCTACTGGGCTTCGGCTGGTCGTTGTGGCACGAACGCAGAATTCTGGGGCAGCGGCACACGATCCTGTTCTGGGTGTTGCGAGGCGTCGCTCTGGGAACCGTTCTTTGGATGCTGCTCGCTCCGGAGAACATCCGAGTCGAAACATCGACCACCCGGAAGGCCGTCGCGGTTGTCACCGACGTCAGCGGCAGCATGTTGACGATTGATCCCGCCGGCACATCGGACGAACTTCGCTGGGCGGCAGCTTTGCCAGCGGGACGTGATTACTCGGTCACGCGGGCGGCGGATAAGTCGATTGCTGCGGTCGGCATCGCGGTGCAGTACCTGCTGAATGCTTCAGTGGCGATCAATCAGAGAAAACCCGAGAGCGAAGTTGTTGAATCAACATCCGCGACCAACCGGGCTCTGCAACGCGTGCTGAAACATCTCGAGATGGTCCACCGCGAGTCGGCGTCGGCCAGTCGAGCGAAGACGCTGGCCGGAAAGCTGATCAAGACACTCGACGGATCCGAATTCGAATCGTTCGCGCGGCTGTGCGAGGCGCTTCAGAAAGGACGGACGCCGGCACAGAAAGGATGGCGGGAAAGTCTTCCGGATCTCGAACATCGACTGGCGAGTCTTCGAAGATCGCTGCATGAACTCGCCCGCCTGGTCGCGGAAGACGAGGGGAAACTTCTTGCGAAGAACAACCCGTCGCTGCTGGCATCCGTGCGAAAGTCGCAACGCATCGAACGAGTCGCCGGATTCGTCGGCGGGTTGTATCAATCCGTGCTGACGACGGTGCAGGACAGGGCTGACGTGAGACTCAGTTCTTTCGATCAGTCGGTGACACTTCTGACTGACCAGAAGTCGCCCGAGAGTTCGCTTCGCAGATTCTCGATCCGCGATAAAGAGGTCACCGGCTCGGCGCTCGGCACGAACATCACCGGGGTGCTCGAACAGTTGAATCTGGACCGTCAGGATCAGCCGCTAGCAGCGGTGTTTGTGCTCAGCGACGTTGCACATAACCAGATGGATCAGACGAATCCGCGAGAAGTCGCGGCCACTCTGAGTAACACTCCGGTCTACGTCGTCCCGATCGGCAACACACAATACGTTCGTGATGTACTGCTGCAGTCGGTCTATGTTCCGGCGGTGGCGATGAGAAACGACGATATCGTCATCGAAGCTCGCGTTCAGGCTTACGACTGCGAGGGCGAAATCTGCATCGTCAAGCTTCTGCAGGACGGCGAGATGATCGACTTCCGCGAAGTCGTGCTGGATTCAGGCTTCGCCAGTCGAATCGTCCGTTTCGAGCAGCAGATGCCAACGATGGGTTTGCAGCAGTTTCAAGTCGCGATCTCTCCACTGGAAGACGAGCTGACCGAAGAGAACAACGTCCGCGAATTCGAAGTCAACGTCACCCGCAGTGATATCAAGGTTCTGCTGGCTGATGAAATTTCGCGATGGGAATATCGATATCTGTCGCAGTTATTTCGTCGCGATCCCAGAATTGAGTGCGATGAAATGCTGTTTCATCCGCGAAAACAAGCGACGGGGCGGCGCGCGGAATCCGGAACATTTCCACTGACCGTTGACGAGTGGGATCAGTACGACGTCGTACTTCTCGGCGACCTGATTCCGGAGAATCTACCGGTCGCGGTGCAGGAGTCGCTGATCGAGTATCTCAATTCCCGCGGTGGTACGCTGGTCATGATTGCCGGTCAGGAAGCCATGCCGCACGCCTACGTCGACCATCCATTGGAAGATATTCTTCCGGTTCAGAAGCTCGATCTGTCTGTCTCTCAAAATGCCAACCGCTATACGTTCCGACTGACCGACGCTGGTCGGGATCACAACGCATTGATGATTGGCGACACGAAGGAATCCACCCAGATCGCGTGGGACTTTGTGAATCGTTTTTCGCCGTTGCATCACGTTTCTGATTGGCGACAACCCCGACCATCGGCACACACGCTGATTTCTGCCGTGCCGTTTGGAAGTCTGGACGAAGAAGCCGACACCAAAGCCAGCGCGTTTCTCTGCTGGCAGCCTGTTGGCAAAGGACGAGTGATCTATCTTTCCGGGCCGGACACTTACCGGTTGCGGTATTTGCGAGGCGACTCGCTGCACTACCGATTCTGGGGACAATTGCTGCGATGGGCCGTTGCCTCGGAACTCTCTGCCGGGACAAAGTTCGTGCGGGTTCGCACCGACAAGTCGCGTTATCAGAAACAGGACGATGTCCGTATCACCGTCAAACTGATTGACTCAGAAGGTGTTCCTGTCGTTGCGGATGGCCTGGAAGTTCGCGTTGTTTCTGAAAACGACGAACGCTCTGTTCCGTTGAAGCCGCTGGCTGAAATTCCTGGCGAGTATCTCGCAGAAGTCCGTTCGCTGTCGCCGGGCGAGTATCGAGTTGAACCGGTTGGACCAATCATCACGGACCTGCAGAAAGACAGCGCCAGCGAACCGGCGTCAGCCAGCTTTGTCGTTCAGGCTGATGCTCCGTTGGAACTTGTTGACACCCGCTGCGACCGAGCACTGGCTCAGCAGCTTGCCGACATCACGGGCGGGCAGGTGTTGCCGCCGACCGCCGTCGAAGAGATTCTTGAACTGACGAATCTCGAACCAGTCGTCACCGAGCGAATCGAAACTCGACCGCTGTGGCTTGAGTGGAAATACCTGTGGATCGTCTTTGGCTGCCTCCAGATCGAATGGATGATTCGAAAGTGGAAAGGGCTGTCGTAGGGTGAGCACACTGCTTGCCTGCCCATGAATGACCTGCAACCCGCATGTCGCTACGACAAAGGAATAAGGACTTCAATCATGTCCCGAATTATGAATTCATCAGCGTTGCCATCGGCGATGGAGCAGAAACTGCGGCAGATTCGCTGGCGTCAGTCGCTGCTGGCGTCGGTGCGAGGTCTGGCGATTGCCGCATCCGTACTCATCGTGGCGATGGTCGTGGCGATGGCTCTCGACTGGTCGCTCACGCTGTTCAGCACCGGAGTTCGCACCAGTTTGACGATCGGTTCGGTGGTCCTGGCTGTTGCGGTCCTGGTCGTCGTCGGCGCCCCGCCGTTACTTGCTGCGTTGCGGGTTTCTCACGCCGCGTCGAATGCTGACGAAGAAGTTCCACAACTCGAAGAACGCTGGACGACGGTGACATCGTTCGCGAACTCCGAGCACCAGCCCACGTCCGCAACCGGCAGAGCCATGCTGCAACAGGTCACCAGCGAAGCGGTTGCAATGGGGCGGCTGGTACGTCCAGCTCACGTGGCTCGCCCGGCGGCAATCCGGCCCGCAGTGGTGATGCTTGGTGCGTGCGGCCTGGTTCTCGCCGCGTTTCTGGCTATTAACTGGGCGCAGACGTCCGTCCTGATGCAGAGATTCTGGTCACCAGCAACCAACATCACTGCAACGCAACTCAAAAGTTTGACGGGCGATGTCGAGATCCCTCGCGGTGAATCGATCGACCTGGTGACTGAACTGTCTGGATTGCCTCGCGAAACGGCGACGCTTGAACTGGCAACTGGCGACGAGTTTGTCGACAGTTTCGAACTCACTCCCGATGAGACACAGGCCAGTGCGTTCATCCATCAACTGACTGTTGATGAGCCGTTTCGTTATCGAGTCATCGCTGGCGATGGCCAGACTCCCTGGCACACCGTCGGGGTTATCGATCATCCTTCCCTGGGCGAAGTTCGACTGACGGTCACGGCACCGGAGTACGCTGCTCGGCCAAAGTATGAAAAGTCGCTGATTCCCGCGCGCGTCCGCGTTATTCAAGGCAGCCGTCTTGAGTTGTTGATGAAACCGGCCGATGCGCTGGAGCGGCTTGAACTGGCACTTAGGTTAGAAGGTGACGCTGCCGACTCAGATGCAGGCCCGACAGAAACGGTGATCATGCTCAGGCCGGACCCTGAGGGCTGGTATCGATTTGAAACGCAACTGATTGAAGACGTGTCGTTTCAGCTGACGCTCGTCAATTCGTACGGTCTGACCAACGAAGACCGGCACCGTTGCCGTATTCAGGTCATCCCTGACAAAGCTCCATTTGCGCGAGTGGTCAGTCCGACAGACGAAATGGCCGTCGCGTTTGACGACGTCATTCCAATCAAATTCGAAGCGCATGACGACCACGGCATCGCCACCGCCGAACTCGTTATTTACGACGAAACAAACACCGAAGAAGGCGACGAACCGAAGATTCTGGAAGTCATTCAGATTCCGTTGGGCGATCAGAAATTTGACAGGCACGTTCTGGCGACGACGGAACTTGATCTGAAGAAACTGGGTATCAAAGAAGGTACAAACATCAGCTACACAATTCGCGTTACCGACACGCGGATGCTGGAGTTCGATCCGGACAACATGCGAGCTCGGATGGCGGATACAAAGCCTGGCGATTCCAAAGAAGCGTCGCAGATGGCCGAGGGGACTATCCCGAAGGCGTCGGCCAGGGATGAGGGCGACGCAAAAAGTGAGGTGAAGAAAGACTCCGACTCAGCCGCAGAAAAAATGAAGAACATGCTGACATCGGCTGGAAAACTCGACAAAGAGCAGCGTGCGGGGCGAGATACCAGGAATGGGGACGAAGACGTTTCAGCAAACAAGCAAAGCGGCGAACCGTCACACAATGAGTCGGAAACAGGTCGCGAGAATCCGAAAAAGGATGGCTCGGACAACGGCGACACGAAACCTGCATCGAAAGGCGACAAGACTTCTAAGGGCAGCCCTGCTTCTGGCAGTGATGAACCCAAAGAAAAAGAGTCTTCGGAATCCGATCGTCAGGATGTTCGTACCGCTGCGAAGGATGGTACTGCCGCAAAGGGTGCCCCTGAAAAAGTCGCGTCAGAATTGCGAGACAACTCGGAGAAGGATGCAGGCGACGACGTTGCGAAAGATGAATCAAAAGACGCTTCCGGTGAACCGAATGGTGAAAAACGAGACGACAACAAACCGGAAGCGGGGACCGACGCTGCACAGGAAGGCAACGCTCAGGATGGTAATCTGGAGGCGGCAATCGCCGCGCGGAATTCGAACCAGAAAGATGCTCCGCTAACCGACCGCCGTGATGGTGAAGGGGCGGCGAAGGACGATAAGGATCATGCGGCGGACAGTTCGAAGAATCCGCAGTCGGATTTGCGAAAAGAATCGTCTGAACGGGATGCTGAGAATGCCAAAGAGATGCTGGCACAGGCCACCGCCGAAATCCGGAAGAACAACGAGGCTCGGCAGAGTTCTGGCGGAGGAGGGTCGAAAGATTCCGAAGCAAACAAAGATCGCAAAGAGGACGACCGCGCCCCTTCCGGGACGCCGCTTCCGCAGAAGGCCACAGCTGCGTTGACTCCACAGCAATCTGAAAGCGGACAGAACACGGAGACACAAAAACGAAAGTTGAAGATCACTCAGAAATTAACAGCAGTCGCAGCAGCAAGTGGTCGAAAAGCGACGGCGATCAAGATTCGAGATCGAGTCACTCAGATCGACGAAATGCTGGCGGAAGTTGAAACCGCTCTGACGGCAGTCGTCGAGCGGAACATTCCGGACGCTGACCGCAGCGAGCAGTTTCGAAGTCTTGACAAGCAGCTGGGCGACATCGAGACGTACGTTGCCGAACTTCGCAACGAGACGAAGGAGCTGCAGTTTGCCTTCGCCGGCTTGCAGATGGTTCACATTTCTCGCACTCATGTGACACCGGCTCGCGACCGAACTTACCGGGCAATTCGCGAACCACTCGGAACGGACAATCCGACCGTCTCGCTGCATCACGTTGTGCGGGCACGCGAGATGCTCGCCGCACTTCTGAAGCGTTACGATCGGGTGGCTCGTGACGAAGAGCTGGCCAAGGGGCTGGAAAAATCGGTAGAGATGTACGAGGTTCTCGTTGAGCGAAGTCAGCAACTGATGCGCGAGGCGCGTCAGAACAGGAACCCTCTGAAGCGTCAGATGGCGGTGATCAAAGTGGATCAGGATTACCTCGACCGTTACGCCGAAGTCGTGACCATGCGGCGGGAGTTGTTGGCCGAACTGGGACGAATGCTGGGAGAAGATCCAAGACTGTTGTCACGGTATCTGGACAACGCCCGCCGCCGACGAGATTCATTGCGCGATCAGTTGTCGGAAATTGTTATTCGGCAGGAAGAGATTACAACGGAACTCAGCAACTGGCAGCTGGCTGACGAAAGTCAACAGGCAGACCTGTGGGCGATCATCGCGGAGATTCGAATACACGCAGCGACGCCACTGGCCAGGGAAGCAGCCGGGCTGGCTGAGCGGGTCGAGCAGGCCATGCCTTTGATTCTGCAGACCGATCAGACCACGCCGGCACTCGTGATTGAGCATGCTCAGAGGATTGCCCGGCTCGCTCGTGAAATTACGTTTGACAGAAACAGGTTTCTGGAACAGATCAACCAGGACAACGAACCGTTCGATCTGCTGACAAAGGCCGAACAACTCAGCTACCTGTTTGGCGAGTTCGACGCTGCGCTGGAGCAGTTGAACTTTGAAAATGAGGACGACGAAGAAACGGGTACTTACGTCGCTTCGCGGCTGCTCGAAAGCCGAACGATCGCCGATCAGGCTGATGCCTGGGCACAACTGGCTGGTCAACTTGAGAAACGTCGTTACGCCGGACTGGCGGAAGTGGATCAGCAATCGGTTGCCCTGCTGACCGAGTTGCTCCGGATCGACATGCTCGGCATGGAAGAGGAGTTGAACAACCAGTTTCAGCAGACGGCTGGAAGCGGTCTGCCTGGCGGGATTGCTGACATGATTCGAGAGTTACATCGTGTCATGGAAGCTGTCACTTTCAATCAGGCGGCGGCAACGTTCGCGGCAACGAAGGACCGACTCGCGGTCGCAGAGGCCCAGGAGATAATGGCACTCGACGGTTTTGAGAAAGCGGAGAAACTGTTCGATCAGATTCGGCGAGCAGTTGTCGCGGCATTAGACTCTTATGACGTCGACGATCCCAGTATTGCAGACCTTCGCGATCCAACGCTCGACGAAATACTGGCGAGGCTTGAGCGTGAGCCAGGCATTGAAGCTCAGTTGGGTATACCAAATCGGCCTCGGAATCTGCGAGTGCTCGCCCAGACCATGACCGGTCAACAGGGGGGCGGTGGTGACCTGCTCAGCGACGCTCGCGAAGCCGCGCGGCAGCGAGCACGAAAAGCAATGCAGATGGTCGACGAGGAAAGACGACGAGGAAAGAAAGACGACAAAGAAGAGAAATCTGAAAACGAGATGACTGACGAAGAACGTCAGGAGCAAAAGAAGGCAAAAGAAATGCAGGAGACGCTCGAAAAGTCGCTCGCGTCGATCAGGGAAAAAATAGAAGACCCGCAGACGACGAAGGAACAGCGTCGCAAGCTGGAAGAAATGGCAGAGAAGATGCAGCGAGTTCTCAGGCAGTCCGGCGACGATCCTGATTCCAACGGGGAGTGGCAGAGGATCGTCGAGTCTGAAAAGGCGAATGAAATGCTGAAGGCTCTGGCCAGTGGCAGAAAGCTGCCGGACAGCCAGTGGAACAAACTGCTTTCGACTCTCGACGACGGCGTCTGGCAGGTGGGCGGCAAAACGCCACCAGAAGATTATCGGAAGGCCATCGAACGTTATCAGGAACGCATTCGGAAACTGATGAGCACGGTCGGGTCGGGTGCTGAGTAGCAGGCTCGAAGTCGAACTCGTCGATCACTCGCGTCTACCCAGAGTCAAGTTTCGGCAGGTGGATCATGCCTCAATCCAGAATCAAATCCCAGCATCGGCTCGCGGTGAGAATCGCTCTTGCCGCCGTTGTCTGCCTGGCGTCGACCGGTTCGGACATCGCTCAGGAAAGTACGCCATCCGTCATCGCGAGAAGTTCCAACCTCAGCTCGGCACTTCCGCCGGGGGAGTGGGCACGTGTTGAATCGTCGGTTGACAAAGGGCTGGAATGGCTGGCTGCTCAGCAGGCCGAAGACGGACGGTTCCCGAGCACCGAGGCCGCTCAGCCAGCGGTGACATCAATGGCGATCATGGCGTTCCTCTCGCGAGGGCATCTGCCTGATCAGGGGCGGTATGGAAAGCAGCTTTCTCTGGCGATCGATTTTGTTCTATCGACGCAGCGACGGCGAGGATACTTCTCGTTGCTTCCCGTCACGCCGCCAGCTCAGCACATGAGTCCCTCGCAAACCGTGACGTACAATCACTCGATTACTGGCCTGATGCTGGGCGAGGTGTACGGTATGACTTCGGGCGAGCGCTCCAGAAGAATTGAATCCGCCATTCGAAAGGCGTTGGTTTACCATCGAGAAGTTCAGGTTCGGGTCAAGAAAACAAAGGGCGACATCGGCGGCTGGCGCTACGGCTATCCTGAGAGTCCCGATGCGTCGTCCGACATGTCGGTCACAGGTTGGGCGCTGATGTTTCTGCGGTCGGCTCGTAATGCCGAGTTCGAAGTGCCGAAACATTTCTTCGACGAAGGTCTGGACTTCGTCGAACGCTGCCACGAACCCGACGCGACTCAACATGAAAAGGGAGTCTTTCGATACCGGCCGCTCGTTTCTGCACCGACAGAGAACCCACAGATCACACTGGCGAATACTGCGTCGGCCATGCTGACACTCATTCTGGGCGGTCGATTGGAACATCCTGGACTTGCTGATGGAGTCCGCTGGTTCCGTTCACGCGATTATCCCAAGCCCTGGCAATACGGCTATTTCTATCTGGGCAGTTATTACAGCAGCCAGGCGATGGCTCAGGTTGGCGGCGAAACGTGGAATCAAATCTTTCCTCAGATCGCTGCGAACCTGCTTGAGGAACAGTCTGAAGGCGGAGAGTGGCCGTTAGGGTCGGGGCGCGAACGAGACTTCACCTCAACGTACACAACATCGCTGGCCGTGCTCGCGCTGACGCCGGCTTTTCAGTTGCTGCCGATCTATCAACGCTAATTAACAGCTCGCTGCAAGCTAAGCACCACTTTCGATTGACGTACTCATGAGTGATTTCAGGTGTGACGGATTAAAGACGGATTGCTCGACGAAGCCAGACTGTGCTGGCGAGTTCTGGTGGCGAATCCAGTTCACAATGGCGTCGCTGATCGTGTTGAGCTGTGCGGTTGGCGGGCAATCTGCTTTCAGCTCAGACCTGCATGTTCTGAGCGAGATCGCTGGAGACTCGACCGTCGGCGAAAATATTCACGCCCTGCGACAGAAACTTGCTGGTCGTTCCGACGACGATCAGTATCAGAGCCTTGCTGATTGGGTAGTGCCCGGTCGAAGTCATCTGCATTTTCGTTTGCAGGGATCGTTGACGACTGCCAATCCAGCATTCACCCCGGTTGCTGGTGATGGATTTCCAGAAGGCCAACTGACATCTGCTGCCGACCATAAGCGGACGCGAATGCAGGTGGGTGGAGACCTCGTCTCTCCAGCATTCGATCTGGTGAACATCGCGAAAGTACTCGGTCGGCTGGGCGACTTGCGCAGCCTGGTCGAGCAAATCGAAACAACGAATGATGCCGATCGACGTTCGCAACTTGCATTGCTGTCGATGATCAACGTCGCGCGCAAGGACGACTCGGCGGCGACGACAGCGTTGACTCAGCTGTTTGACATTTTCCGTACGAGCGAACACTCCGATGTATCGGAACGTTGGCCGGAAACGCTAGCGCTGAATTATGGACTGAGGCATGCGCCGCATCTGACGATCATCGGCGAGCTGCTCTATCTGAACTACGAAAAGTTTGTGAACGATCTGCATGGCTGGCGGAAACAGGGAAACGACGTCTGGGACAGCCATTTGTTCTCACTGCTCGGACAACATCAACGACGCGAGAATTCCGAAGCGATGACAATCGACATCGCGAGCCCGCTTGCCTTGAAACAATGGAAACCGGTCAGTCGCTTCACTGCTGAAACTCGTGGGCAGGGTATGCCGCCGTCGCATTGGCATTGGGACGGGAATGAGGTCAGTCGCGTTTCCGGACATGATCAGGACTATCTGATGTTTCAATGCCCGGTGCTGGGTAACTTCGAAATCGAGTGCGAAGTTTCCTCCACAAGCTGGCGGGAGATGGAACTGCTGGTTGCTGGCCGTTGGGTCGGTACCTACTGGAACAGGGCTGCGTTCGAAATCGGCAACGTGCGAATTCAAAGACCGAGGGTCGCGATCCAGAAGCCGATGTCAAAGTTTGGCGAGTGGTCACGGTACCGGGTTGTCGTTCGCGACGGTGTTTACTCGATCTTCTTTAATGGCCGAAAGCTTCACGAGGAAGAAATTGGCGACACGTTCGACCCGTGGATTGCGATTCGCTGTGAAGCAAGGTCTCTCGGGGCAGTTCGCGATCTCAGAATAACCGGCAGCCCGATCGTTCCTGAATCCGTCAATCTCGCTGAAAAGAAAGCGTTGCCTGGCTGGGTTCCCTACTACAAAGAGTCGGTCAGCGACGACGGTGAATGGCGACAGGAAAGCGACGAAGGAGCGTTTGGGATTGTCGGGCGTCGTCAACCGGAACTTGCCGGAACGCAATGTGAAAGTCTTCTGCAATGCCACCGCCCCATGCTCGAAAACGGGACGATTGAATACGAATTCTTCTACGAGCCTGGTCATTCGCACGTCCATCCGGCAATGGATCGTCTGACATTTTTGCTCGACCCAGCGGGCGTCAACATTCATCACGCGACAGACGGTGTCTACGAACGAAGTGACCTAGGGCCAGGCAACCGATCGTCTGAACCGGACAACCGCCGAGGCACCGGGCCACTGCCGCTGAAAGTACAGGGCTGGAACAGGGTGCGGCTTACGTTGCGGGACGACACCGTGATCCTCGATCTGAATGGAGAACCCGTCTACGAACGAAAACTGGAGGCGACGAACCAGCGAATGTTCGGCTTGTTTCATTACTCAGATCAGACAGAAGCTCGTGTTCGCAATATTGTCTGGCGAGGCGACTGGCCAAAGCAGATTCCGCCGCTGCACGAGCAGGAACTTTTTGTTCCCGATCACGAATGCCTCGACGGATTGGACACGTTGACGGAGGTATTCACGCATCGCTTTGCAGATGAAATCGTTGAAGGTGAGTTCGAGGTTAGCGGAGCTCGAACCGCCGACGCAGTCAGTCGCCATTCCAATGGACTTAAAATGGCACTCGCTGTTGCCAACAAATGGACGGGACTCAAAGTCAACTATCTGAATCCGGTATACGGTGACTTTGACGCAACGTTGACATTTGAAGATCTGGTGGCGGTCTATGGCGGGTCAGGCTCCGCCGATCAGATGTTGTTGGCGACGGACGAGTCGGGAATGACAGTCCGTACTACCAGATCGCAATCAGGCGACGACAGAAGCTCGGTCGCTTCTGTACTGACTCTCCCGCTTCCCGACGGCACCAAGCGCTACGTTAGAACTTATTTGCCGGACGAAACTTTATCGGGCACACTGAGAATAGTGCGCCGTGGCTCAACTATTTATTCACTGTGCGCTTCCGGAGATTCGACGAATTTTCGATATGTAGGGAGCCACGAACTTCCTTCCGCTGCGTCTGCGATCCTTCTGGGGAGCGTAACGAGTAGCAACGCGGGAGGGGCAACGAACGTGGTGCTCAGGAAATTTCAGGTTCGGTCCAACACGTCAGCCTTCGAACAACAGATTGATGCACGCGTGACGTCGGTAAACCAGTTCACGGCCTTGCTGCCGAAAACGCATCGGCACCGATTCGCCGCGAGCGAGGCTGAAGGGTTTAGCTTCACTGGTGAGTTGAAACCTGTCAAAGGCGATGGCGGACTGCGGGTTCACGCCGGAAATGACAGCAGAACAGGCAGCGCGACTTTGAGTTTCGGAAACTCTCTAACAGGCGACTTCGATGTTTCAACCACGCTGAACGCTTCAGGGTTGAGGACATCCGATTCGGTTTCCGGGATGGCCTCGATGATGGTTGTAAGTGGGGGCGAACGGGCCACGTTGTCCATTCGCCGAACCGGCAAAGCGTCGTTTGAGGTGACCGCGTCTGTGCAGCGAGGCAGCCCGACGAAGCGGCAGACGGAAACGATTGCTACTGAGGCGGTTTCATCAATCGACTCACTTCGCCTCGTGCGGATCCAGAAAACGATGCTCTTTGTCTATTCAGAGGGTGGTTTGTCGCGATTGCTCGGCCAGGCGAGTTTTGAATCTAATCTCGTCCCGAGCGGCGGTGTCCAGTTGCGAATTGAACCGCAAAGTGGCGAGGTGCTTTGGAAGTCGTTCGAAGCACGGATGTCCAATTCAAGTAAGTAATGGCAATATTAAATATTAACTGCGCGGTCGAGCGCGAACTGGGTCGCCGATTCTTGAATCCGGCGAGTATAGGTTCGGAACTCTCCTGCAGGACGGATCATCATGCGATTTCTCATGTATATGGCGACGGTTGTCGCTTCGCTTTATGCAACGGGTCTTCAGGCGGAAGACCCGGCGCCGCAGAATTTCAAGTGGAACGTTTTTCTGGGAGACTGGCACCTGCTTGGGCCGTTCCCAAAGGAAGATGAGTCGGGGCTTGAGACCCGATATGTACCGAACGAGGCGACGCTGTCGATGGGGCAGGTCCACTTCCACGAAAACCAGCTCTACACCTGGAAGCCTTGCCCTGATCGCGTGATTGACTTTCGCGAGAGGCTTGGAGTGACCGGAACGAAGGGTGAGAACAAAGTAGCCTATGCGTGGACGCAGTTCTTGAGTCCTGTTGCTCAAAAAGTCCAGATGGGCGTTGCGTACGACGACGCCTTCATCGGTTGGTTGAATGGTCAGGAAGTTGCTCGCGGCACCGATAACTGGGCGTCGTCGCTCGATCAGGAAATTGTGGCAGTTGATCTGAAAGCCGGCACCAACACGCTGCTGCTTCGTGTTGCCAATGGCCGGACAAAGTGGGACGCCGCCGTCCGTTTTTTTCCAGCTGATCTGAAAGAACCACTGCTCACATTCAAAGCGACGCCGGCCAACAACAATGTCAGGCTTCCTGTTGTTGATGTGACGCTGCTGGATGCGAAGAGACAGATCATATCGGAGCATCAGTGCAGCGGGTCTCGACAGTCATATCCGGGCGCTGCAGGCTACTACGCTCTCTACGCGAAGGGCTCCGCTCCGGCGTTCGTGAAACTTTCGGTTCGACATTCACACTTCAAGGAAACCATCACCACCGCGCCGTGGCAACGAGTGGTCACTGGAAACGTCGTGGCGAAGTTGTTGTCCGCGCAGCCAGCGTCGTTGCTGGTTGTCGACAGGCTGACTCGGAAGCCGATCGAAGGCGCTCAGGTCTGGTTGGCTCAGGATCGGGCTGAGCCGACGACCGGTGCCGCCGGAAAAGTCAGTCTGCCGGATCTCAGTCCAATGACCGATCGGTTGTACGTCGTCGCGAAGGGGTACGAAGCGGCAACAGTCAATCTGAAGTGGCCTCGCGGCGCGACGCAGCGAGTTGAGCTGATCGAAGGCGGTAGAACGTTAACAGGAACCGTCGTCTCTGCCACCGGCGATCCGCTACCTGGGGCGACGGTTACCACCGGCCTGTCCGGCTATTCGCCTTATGCCGTTACTAATGAGAAAGGCGAGTTCGAAATCTACGGGTTGCCGAAAGACCGAGAGACACTTTATCCGGTCATCGAAGCTCCGGGCTTTGTCGCCAGGGGACGATTCGGATTCCCCCTGACAAGTGACGAGATGTCAGTGAAATGGGAGCTGTCGCCAGGAGCGACCATCACTGGTCAGGTCGTCCATCAGGAAACTGCCGAGCCGATTCCGGGAATCCGAATAACGGTTGGCAATGACCGTTTCGGCGGAAGTAACGACAGGAAGCCAGAAACGACGACGGACGCCAACGGTCGCTATCGATTGATCGGAGTGAACGAGGGGCAGAATCTTCTGCATGCTTTCAGTGATAATTTTGCACCGGCGATGAAAACCGTTTCGGTCAGCACAGGCACTGAGTCAAAAGCTGATTTCACATTGAGCGAGGGGAAACCAGTCACGGGAACCATCACCGACACTGATGGCAAACCGCTCGTCGGTGTCTGGCTGGTTACTGACACCTGGAACGGCGCCCGCATGTTTCAGCGGGAAGATCGAACCGATGGAAATGGCAGGTTCACGTTGGCTCACATGCCCGACAGCATTGTGGAAGTCGACATTCTGAAGAGCGGTTTCATCAGCAATCGCAACTTCGAAATGAAAGGCGGTGACACCGTTGGCCTGATCATGAAGCCTGCGATCACTCATACGATTACTGTTCGCGATGCCGCCGAGGGAAAGATTGTCCCGCAACTCCAGATCGCGAAAGGCTACCTGTGGGAAGGAAACCAAAACTGGTCATGGAGGTCTGACGACTACGAAACCACGCGATACTACGACAAGCTGAAAGGTGTCATGAAAATTGAAATCGATGAGCCATTCAATTCTCAGATCGCCTATCGATTTCGAGCGACCGGTTTCAAGGAAGAGATCGTCTACATTCCTGACGACGTAACAATCGGTAAAGATTTCAAAGTCGAGTTGAAACCAGCGAGTCTATTCTCAGGCCGAGTCGTTGATGCGGCGACCGGCGAACCGCTGCCGAATATCGCTGTGGCGATCGTCGGTCCCCAGGACCGGATGCGGCCCGACTATTACGGGGAGTACACAACGCCCTGGGAATTCATCGAAAAGAAACGCTTCTCCGGGCAGCACACGACGACTAATGAGGCAGGTGAGTTTCGCCTGTCGCCGCCGTCCGGAAAGTCGGATCTGAGTATTGCGTTATTGTCCGAAGAAGGCGGCTTTCATCTCGTGACGGATCTCGACGCCGTTTTGACCTCGAGCGAACTTGAAACGACCGTGCTGGAGTTGCCGTTTCCGAAACAGGGTTCCATCGAAGGAAAGGTAACGGTTGCCGGCAAGCCTCTGGCGAATACAAAGCTCCGGCTGATCTGGAACGGCTATGACCATGCTGAGAATCAGGGAAATCAATCATTCGGATTCGGAGGACAAGTGACGACAGATGCCAACGGCGTCTTCAGGTACGAGTCCGTCGGCCCGGGGACCTATCAGTTCAGTCGCGTTTTTCAGTTCGCGCTGGGCCAGAGCAGCAGCATGTCGACGTATATCGACACTCGGGAACTGACGCTCCTGCCAGGGCAGTCTCTGACACACAATATGTCGCGCGCGGCAGGCCCGATGCTTTCAGGAATCGCTCGAGACTCGGATGGGATCGCGGTCAGTGGAGTCCTCGTGAAAGTACTTGCCAGCGAGGACAACGCTCGACAGGTTGATGCAACATTGTCTTCTGCCGACGGGCGTTTCACGATCGAGCATCTCCCGCCGGGCTCCTACAAGATCAGTGCGGAGCATTACCGCCAGTCTGACCGAGGTTTCTATCAACTGAATTTGAGAGGAGCCACGACTGTCGAGTTGGTAACGGAGTCGAAAGACGACGTTACCATCGAGATGGTCGACATTAATCGCCAGCCGGAAATCGTTCGCCAATCAGTAACGTCACGTGTCGCATCGGCGATCGCAAAGGCACTCACGTTTGACTTCAGCACGAAAGCCGTCGAAGCGGAAGCTCCATCCTCGCCGAACGATCCGTCTGGCAAGATCGCGGTTGCCGGGTTCGATGCGGTAACTCTCGATGGTGAGAGCACCCGATGGCAGCCGGCAGGAAATTCTGAACGACTGCTCGTCTTTGCTGCTTTGTGGCATCCTGCATCGAAACCGTTCATTGAAAAGGCTCGAGCCTGGACCGTCGAGAACAACAGGCCGCTGACAGTGATCAGCCTCGACTGGAACGTCGACCAGGCTCGCCGCGAAGCCGAAGCGTTGAAACTGGCTGACCAGACTTTGTTCGCCGGCCCCGGACGACTGAGTTTGGGGCCTGAGTGGACGCTCTCGAACGGCCGAGGCGCCTTCCTGATCGACGCCAGTGGAAGGCTTTCTGCAAGGCCACTGGATTGAATTTCGCATGAGCATGTCGCCAATTGCCCGAACCAGACGTTGTTCGAGAATGTCACAGCGTATTGAAAACCGTCTGTTGACCTGTCGGCTCGTACAAGCTTAGGATGATGGACTTAGATTTGAGCCCCCTGAATCTGGATCAGTTCATGCGTTCTTCGAATCTCTCAATTTTGAAAGCCTTACCGTCAGTTCCGAACTTCGGGACTCGATGGTTCTTTTATTTTGGCTTTCCCATGAGGGAGTTCGGGGTATGACCGTTTAACGGTTGTGAAAAACAGTTTTCAATTGCCCTGAAATCCCTTGAGGACTTCAGGGCTTTTTTTTGTGCCCGATGTAAGTCTTCAGCGATTTCGACACTTCACACGTTTGCCCAATGGGAGAAACACAGATGATCGTTGTCATGAAGCCACACTCCACGGAAGCCATGATTCAGAATATGGTGCAGCGAGTTGAGGGGCTTGGTTTGAAAGCTCACGTCATCGTCGGGACCGAACGAACCGTCATTGCCGCGATCGGCGACAAACGTGACGAGCAGAAGGAAATGCTTGCAGCCTGTGACGAGGTCGAGCAGATCGTGCCAATTCTGGCTCCGTATAAAATTGCGAGTCTGGAAGCAAAGCCCGAACCAACAATCGTCGAGATCGGCAGGTTCGCAGCTGGCGGGCAGAACATCGGCATCATTGCCGGGCCATGTTCGGTCGAAAGTGAAGACCAGATCATGGAGTCCGCTCGAGCGGTTCGCGATGCCGGGGCGACGGCGCTGCGAGGTGGAGCATTCAAACCTCGAACAAGTCCATACGCTTTCCAGGGAATGAAGGAAGAAGGGTTGAAGTTACTGGCGGCAGCTCGTGAAGAGACTGGTCTGATTGTGGTAACCGAAGTTATGTCTCCGGATCAGGTGGATCTGGTCGCCAGCTACGCCGACGTGTTGCAGATCGGTGCTCGCAACATGCAGAACTACAATCTGCTGGCGGCGGTTGGCCAGACTCGGAAGGCGGTTCTGCTGAAGCGAGGCCCGGCCGCGACCATTGACGAGTTCCTGCTGGCGGCTGAGTACGTCCTCGATCAGGGCAATACGCAGGTCATGCTTTGTGAGAGGGGTATTCGTACTTTCGAAGCTCACACTCGCTTCACCTTGCCACTTGCGACGGTCCCGTACCTCCACCAGAGAACACACCTGCCGGTGATCATCGATCCGAGCCACGGGACCGGGCACGCCAATCTGGTCTCACCGATGTGTGCGGCCGCTGTTGCCGCTGGCTGTGATGGTCTGATCATCGAAGTCCATCCTCAGCCGTCGAAAGCGCTCAGCGACGGAGCGCAATCGCTGACTCCGCAAGTTTTTGCAGACGCCGTGGCGCAATGCCGAAAAGTGGCGACAGCCCTGGACCGGCAGCTTCACTGACAAAATCGAACGGCTTTGCAAAAAGTTGTTGTATATTCAAATCGGTTTGGCCACCATCTGAGGGAATTAACTTTGTGTAGACAGGCGAGGCGGGCCAACGCTGTCGCCGCTGCGTGGCATGTCACATTCCGGTTGGGAACCAAATTACGGATCGGATGAGTTCTTCTCAGGCATGATGACTTCCGCAGGGCAAACGAGCCGGTTGAGAATTTTCTCGCCGGCTCGTTTTTTGTTTTGTCCGGCAAACTTTCGAAGAGCCATTAATTGGAAGTCGCTGCTTTATATCGGAGGGTTGAGGTAAGGCTCGTGGTCGACCTGCCGGTCTGGTCAACCATTTCGGCTCCAACGCGATCGCTTATCGGCGGCTTGACACTTAAGCCGGTTGGCCAGAAGTGGCTCCGTTACCCCAGCGAGCGCCGACGCAGCTTGCCAGTCCGATTCGGGCGCGATGCAAACGAACCCACAGATTCGATGGGGTGATGTCAAGCTCGCGGCAGATTTGATCGCTGTCGAGTTCTTCCATCACGCTCAACATGAAAACAGACGACTGCCCGGGTGGGAGATGTGTCAGGCAGTTCTCGACAATCGCCCAAAGTTCGCGGGACTCGATCGAGTCGACCGGCGCGTTCATCCACGCGGTGACGCTCTGTTTCCAATGCCCGGATTTGTCGAAGAGTTCCTCGGTCGGATCACGATCGAAACCGACTGCTCCATCGCGGTCGAACTTCGCACGCTGCCTCACATGGTCCACAATTTTGCGTTTCAGAATTGTCAGCAGCCAGCCTCGTTGCGACCCCTCACCAGAATACTGAGCGAACTTTCGAATGCCGTTGAGAAATGTTTCCTGAACGACTTCCTCCGCCGCGTTCGAATCTCGCAGTCGCGACATGGCGTATCGATAAAGGTAGTCGCCATACGCGTTGAGCCATTCCGACGGTTCCAGCGGAGCGTCTTCCGGTTTCGCAGCCCTATCCTGTTCAGCCATCGACAACTCCAGAAGCAGTGTCACGCTCTCATCGAACGATGAAGTCTGGCGACTCCAATAACGCTGGTCCACAGATCGAAACCGGAATGTGAGCCTGGAGTTTCTGGCGGGCGGCCCGGAATGTTAGCTGTCTCACGTTCGAATGAACTGCAGCGGCAATTCAGAAGATTCTGATGAAACAACTGTAAGACTGAGGCAGCAACCGACGTCCTCAAGTCTCGCTCGGCATGTTGGGTGAGACGAAGAAACCGACTTCCTCCAGCAGTACCAAACCAATGGAGCCGAATCGATTTTCAGCAGCATCAAAAGGCAGAGCGTCGTACTGGTCTGGCCGAGCCTGCGTTGTAAGACATCTCACTGAGAAGAATGATGATTCAAGGAACACTGCCCGTGATGGTTGGAACGGATCTTGTCGCACATTTTCTGGAATGAAATGCGACACTTCCACGAGACAAAGGAATGACAATGAGAACTTTCTTACAAACGACTGGCCTGGCGACTGTGGCGCTTACCGCAGCTTTGATCTTCTCGTCGTCAGAAACCACCGAGGCAGGTGCGATCGTCCATGTTGGGCAACGAACAACCGGTCGTGACTCGATGGACAATGTTGACCATTCGATCTGGAATCGGTTACTTCACAGGTATGTCGATAGCGACGGCTACGTCGACTACAGGAGCTGGCATAAATCGGTTATTGATCGACAGGCTTTATCGGAATATCTCAACAAGTTGTCTCAGGTGAATCCGCAGGTAAGTGCCGGCAAAGACGCGACGCTGGCATTCTGGATCAACGCTTACAACGCCGTGACTGTCTACGGAATTCTTCGTGAATACCCGACGACAAGCATTCGTAACCACACCGCAAAATTGTTTGGATACAACATCTGGAAAGATCTGCAGCTCTACGTCGGTGGAAAAGCCTACTCGCTGGAAGCGATCGAGCATCAGACTTTGCGGAAGATGAACGAGCCACGGATTCACTTTGCAATCGTTTGTGCATCGATCGGTTGCCCGAAGCTGCTCAACGAGGCGTACTCAAGCGGCAAAGTGCAGCAGCAACTCGAAGCGAACGCGATGGACTTCTTCAGTCGCCCACAGAACTTTCGTTACGACGTTCGGCAGCAGCGATTTTATCTGTCGTCCATCCTCAGTTGGTTTGCTGAAGATTTCGGCAGCGGACAGGCCGCACAGCTAAAGGCCGTCTCAAGATGGCTTCCCGATCAGACCTCGCGGACCGCTGCTCAAGCCGGTTCCGGCAGCATTTCGTACCTGGACTACAACTGGAAATTGAATGATCAGGCTTCTCGCTGAACGCACCCATGACGAAGATCGCTGTGTGTTCTTTCTTGAACGATGGCAGGCAACTGCTGAAAATTCAGCGACACTGTTTCTCGGCCGGGTGACAGCCTGCGCCACAAAGCTCGTCGTTAAGTATGATTCACGAACCCTGCTGACTGAAAACTCCGGCAAAGCCTGTAGCACGTTCTTCCCGCAATCGGCAGTGCAGTAATTACGAATTTCCGTTCCGGCCAGACAACATGTTGAATTGCAAAGACATCTCGCGTGTTGTCTCTGAGTCATTTGAGCGACCGCTCTCATTCGGCGAACGAGTCGGCCTTCGTTTTCACTTGACGATGTGCGCGACGTGTCGAAAGTTCAGCAAGCTTCAGAAAAAGATTCACTCAGCGATTAAAAATCACGGATCGAACGGCCCTGGATCTGCCGCCAGTTCGGACGATGCTCGCGTGCTGCCAGATGATTCACGATTAAGAATCAGGATCGCCATTCAGAAGGCGGTCGAGGAGTCTGACGAGAATTGAAGACTCGCTTCAGGTCACTTAGCCAAAGACTTACGGAGCCACACCATCGCCGACCCAGTCGCAATATCTGAGACTCAAAGTGGCGGATTGCTGACCGGACGGATCGTCTGGTGCCTGCTGGCTGTCGTGCTCCTGATGCTGGTCAGAATGTTTGTCGGCTCGGCATCTGAAGCGTTCTGGATATCTCTGCCGCCGATGGTTCTGGTCGGCGCACTGTTTCTGAAAGTCATCCCGGCGCCACGGCTGAATTCACCGACCCGCGTCGGGCGAATCGTGTCGATCATCATTCTGATCCTGTTTCCTCCGATCTATTACTGCTTCCTTGTCTTTGTGACAGGTTCGGCATGGTCGTGGCGGGAGTTCATTCTCGTCAGCTACTTCTTTGGTCTGTCGTTCGAACTGAGCCTGCTTTACGCCTATCAATTTCTGGAAGCTGTCCTGATTCGAATTCGCCAGAGAGTGACACCGAAGTATTCCGTGCTCGCTTCCGTCGCCGTGCGAGCCGCTTTCTATACAGTCCTCGTGCCGTATATTTTTGTAATCTTTGCGGTCCATCGACCAAAGTTAATGCCGACACCGATCGCGGGCATTTCGACCGAGAACGTTGAGCAGATCGAGTTTCACAGTCGTGGCGACCGGACAATACTCCGCGGTGTCTTTCTGAAGCGTGACGATCCGAAGGGAACGATCATCGTCTGCCACGGAGTCGGTGCGAACCATTCCGACATCGAGGTCATTCACCAGGTTCTTTACGAGGCTGGCTTTCAGGTATTTACGTTCGACTTTCGTGGACACGGGCTGAGCGACGGTCACACCATTACCTACGGGCTGAATGAGCGGATGGACGTCCTTGGTGCCTACGACACCTGCCTCGCCAGGAGTGATGTTGGTTCAGGCCGACTATTTGCGCTGGGCGTTTCGATGGGCGGTGCATCCCTGACGCTGGCTCTACCGGACATGCCCGAGGTCAAGGCCGCCGTTCTCGACTCAGCATTCGCCGATCTGACTTCAATGGTCGAGTATCAGTTCCGCTTTCTGCCAAAGCCGGTGCAGAAGGTTGTCACGCAAGTCGCTCGAGTCTTCAGTTGGCTCGAAACGGGAGCTGATATCAACGAGCTGGCTCCGGACAAAGCGATCCCGCAAATCAATATCCCGATTTTGATTATCCACGGAGACGCAGATCGAATCGTCCCGGTTGAACACGCCAGCAAGCTGCACGTCGCAGCTCATAACGCCAGCATCCACATCGAATCCGACAGCCCCCACATTGGAACAGTCATGTTGAACAGTTCGAAGTACGCACGGCTTGTCTCTCAGCACTTCCTGAAAGGTATTCAGCCATGAACATTGATGGCGTACCTGCTGCCACTGAAACAACCGCGATTTCAACCTGTCGTGTCGGTCTGGAATTTTCCAGACGCAGAGGCACTTTTCGCTGCTGGTAGTAAGTTTGTTTGGCGCGAAGCACCGCAGTCGCTGATGACATGCCCTTTACCGTGTCGTTGCATGCAGTTTTCCCGCTTCGTCAATCTCGCGGATACGCGACTGGATGGAACGTCACGACCCGCTTCCAGGAACCGATTCCGATCCGTCCTTGGTGCTGCATGGGGGGCTTTGGTTTCAGACTCAGTCGTGTAAAGTCGACGGTCCACTGAACCAGCTGCCTTCCATCCAGCAGTGTCCGCAGCGAACCTTGTCGAACTTCGATAACCGATCGATAGAGTTGGCCAACTTTGAGTGGCAGGTCGATCTGAACCGACGCCTCATCAGGCAGTCGGGGGCGTTGACTGTTTCACCCGTGATGGCTCTTTTTGCGACGGACCAGTCTTCCTGGCGGGGTAGTAGGTGTTGATGCCCAGGCAGTGTTCGAGGCGTTCAGTTTTGGTACGTCTATTGGCATGGCCAGTCTGAGGCCATGCGATTTGAACCGCAGGTATGGAGATTTGAACCGCAGGTATGGAGAGATGGCCAGGCGAAATGCAGAACGGCAATAATTTGCATGATGCATAATTGAGCCGCCTCGCTGTATTCGCGAATTTCCTTTCGCTGGACCAGTGGGATCATTGGTGGCTGACTTCGCGTAGTAATCCGGAGCATATCGGTCTGCACACCATTCATTGACATTTCCGATCATGTCATGAATTCCAAATGCATTTGCCTGCTTTTGGCCGACGGGATTTGTTGGCTCGCTCATCTGATGTAGCTGATTGGCATCCTCTTCCGTATCTCCGCAATGCCAGCGAGTCGTGGTGCCTGCACGAGCTGCGTATTCCCACTGTGCTTCAGTCGGAAATCTGAGTTTCAGTGAAGGTTCCTTATTGACTTTTTCCAAAAACGACTGGATGTCGTCCCAACTCACCATGTCGACCGGATGAGGGGGTGAGATCTTGAATTCAGCCGGATTGTTGCCTTCGACCGCCTGCCACTGAGCCTGAGTGATCTCGTATTTGCCGATGTAGGATGGTCGCGTAATCAATACTTTGCGCCGTGGGCCTTCACTTCGGATTACATTGTGAGGCCAGATTTCGTTACGGGCATCTGCAGGTTCCAGAAACTCAGCGAGTTCGGCCTCGCTGGAGCCCATGAAAAAATCGCGAGGCGGGATGAGCATAAAGGCCATCTTTTCCCACCAGGCAGTTCAACTTCTTTCTCGACCGGCAGACTGAGGTGCTTCGCCCACGCCTCCTAGTGTGCCTTCGCCTGGGCTTCGTCGAACGGCGCGACGGCGGGCGGTGGAACGCTCGCGGATTCAGTGGTACCCGGCAGTTGTGCTGCCATCTTCAGCTTCGCCAGGTCGATCGACATCGCCAGGCGGAAGCCAGAGAAGTTACCATATTGTGCAGCCATTGTGTCACTAGCCCGACCAAGTCGCCCAAGATCGCCTTCGCCTCGGGCGAGGTGAGCGTTCTTCTGCACATGAGGCATGACCGGATCGATCACGGGTGTGTCTGGTAGCTGTGCATAGTAATTCGGATCGTACCCATCTTGAACGAATTCCCATGCATTCCCGAGCGTATCGAACAGGCCGAACGGATTCGCACGTAACTGACCAACGGCATGCGGTCGTCTTATATTTGTGGTTTTGTCCACGGAGTTGAATGCCGTCCACCCCGCTTCCATAGCGTCTTGCTCCGTATTTCCAGACCAGTATCTTGTTGTCGTGCCGGCCCACGCTGCAAATTCCCATTCCGCCGACGTTGGCAATCGATAATTGACGGCACCACGAAGACTCTTGTCATCTTCCGCTTGGTTCAACTTCTCACAAAATTCGACAGCCCCCTCCCATTGCATGCTATCCACTGGAAAATCGCTGGTATCCAGTCCAGCAACAATCGTGCTACGGTCTCCTGTTGAGGAATACACTGACGGGTTATTCCCCATCACTTTTTGATACTGCGCCTGCGTCACCTCGTGGATTCCGACATACATCGGTCGCGTGAGAATAACCTTGTGACGAGGGGCAGCGATTTGAACATGTTGCTTCTGATAGATGTTCACGGCGAGAGCGATCTCCTTCGCCTTTTCTTCCGCTGTGCATCCCATAAAAAACTCGCCCGGCGGGATAAGGCGAAACTTCATGCCGATGCTGTTCGTGTATTCCACCGGCAGACCAAGATAGTCAGCCCAGGCTTGTTGGTGCTGCTTCGCCTGCGCTTCGTCGAACGGCGCAACGGCGGGTGGTGGCACGCTCGTTGAAGACCTGCCAGAAGCTGCAGGCAGGGTGAGTGATTCAGATGTGCCTGCTTTATTCGGACCGGCCTTTGGCTGCCCTTCGCTGATCGAAGCAACCTGCTCTCCCGATGGCTCGGGTACGGGATCGGGCTTGAAAGCCAGGGCAGCGACGACAATCAGCAGCAGGATTCCACCGCCAATGCCTGTCAGCACACGTTTGTCGGACATCCAGGCACGACGTGCGGAGCGCGAACCCGTACCGCCGCCACTGCTTTGAAGCGTTCCCGTCTGGATCGTGTTTGAGATCGACGAGGTGATGATTGTTGGTGTGTCGGAGATGGCGGCCGGCGAGTCGGTGATGACGGTCGGTGAATCTGTCGCCGTGCGTGGCAGTGTCGAGGTGACCGGCAGATTCGACGCCGATTCTGAACTGCTGCTGGAAGCCAGTACCTTTGACAGTTCCGAAGGGCCTGTCGACGCAGACGAGTTTGAAGGCAGTTTGCTGACGTCGACTGTCGTTCCTGAGCCATCGCCACGGCAGGCTTTCAGGTCCGCGATGAGTTCCGTCATCGTCTGGTAACGATCGTCGGCCTGCTTGGCGACCATCTTTTCAAAGACGGACTGAATAGCATCGGCGACATCGGGGCGTGCCTCGCGCAACGATGGAATCGGGCTGGTCGCATGCGCCATCAGGCGAGCCATCATTGTGTCGCCTTCGTACGCCGGCTTCGCCGTCAGCAGGTAGTACAGCGTGATGCCCAAACTGTAGATGTCGCTGCGAGCGTCTGCCGTTTTGGTGTTCAGCGCCTGCTCGGGAGACATGTAGTCGACCGTGCCCATCACCGTGCCGGTGCCGGTCAGTTCCGCCTGAGTGCCGACGTCAGCCGAGTCACTGAACCGGGCCAGGCCCATGTCCAGAATCTTGACGGTGCCGTCATTGTCGAGCAGCAGATTGGCCGGCTTGATGTCTCGGTGGATGACGCCTCGCTGATGAGCAAACTCCAGTCCGGATGCTGTCTGCACGATACAGGCGATGGCCTGATCGACACTCATCGCGCCGCTGCTCTTCACGATGGACGACAGATCGCGTCCATCGACGAACTGCATGACAAGGATGTATTCCCCGTCGATTTCGTCGGCGTCATAAGCTGCGACGATGTTGACATGTTCAAGCTGAGCGGCGGCCTCAACTTCACGCTGAAAGCGAGCGATGGCGTCCTTGTCCTTCGTCATCTTTGACGGCAGAACCTTGATCGCGACGTATCGCTTCATCCGTTTGTGGCGGGCTTTCAGGACGACTCCCATGCCGCCGCGGCCGAGTTCGGCTTCGATCACATAGTTGCCGAACGACAGCTTGTGTCCTTTGTCTTTCCAGATGGCCTGCGCCTGATACGCCGTCAGCCGCTCGTTCTTCACCAGCAACCGGACAAACTTCTGCGCGTCACCGTCAATCGTCGCTGCGTCATCATGTACGACCGCCAGATCAGCATCGTCCAGAATGCCACTGGCTTCGATTCGCCTGATGACGTCGCCAATACTCGCCGCCACAAATGTGTCCCCCGCCGCGTGACGAGATTCACGGAGCCCAATGGGAATCTCCGTCAGATTGGTTCACTGTTCGTCGCAACTGTTCGTTTCGCGATCCATCCAGAATAAGCAGACTGGCAGGAAACGACCAGCGACCAGAGTTATCTCAACCATGCGCGCAGAGACTCCTCTTCTGAATGCGTACTCACGCCGAAACCGCCACGGTGAACTTCGAAAGATTTCTCAAGATGAAATCGACTGCCACGAGGATTCTGGTGAGAAACAACGCGCTCGCACACCACTGGTGTGAAAGCGCTTAACTTTATGGGCGAACTTTCGCCACAGGTGGACTTAGAGATTCAGCACGCGGTTCATCTGCGCGGCGATGTCGGCGAGCCTGGCCCGGTCGCCGCCACGAACTTCGGCGGTCGCCCAGCCCTCATACTTGATCGCAGCCAGTTCTTTTCGGACAGCCACCCAGTCGACACTGCCTTCTCCCAGCGGAACGTCAAACGCTTTTCGCATCCCATCGTTCATCGCGATCTTCAGGTCGTACTCTTTGACGTCGAGCTTCCTGGCACGCTGGCCAAGCACTTCGATCCAGTGTTCAGGCCAGCCCCATCGGACGACGTTGCCAATGTCAAAGTAAACCTGTACGAACGGGCTGTTCAGCTCGTCGATGTAACGAGCCATACTGAGCGGCTCGATCAGAAACGTGGCCCAGACGTTTTCGAGCAGAATCGAAACCCGCTTCTTCTCGGCATGGTCGATCGCCTTGCGAATGATGTCCTGCGTCTCGCGATAGTTTTGCAGGTACGGGATGTCTCGCTGATAACGAACGACGTGCAGAACCGAGTTCGCACCGTAGTAAGCCGCCTGGTCGATCGCGCTGATGATGTCCGGGTTGCTCGAGTTGACAACGCCGTGAATCGGCAGTCCAACTTTCTGGCTGGCGCGAGCCAGTTCTTTCACTTCAGCGGCCTGATCCGGTTTCAGCATCGCGCGCGGCTCGACGCCGTCGTACCCGAGATCCTTCAGCATCTTCAGTTTGTCCTCAGCGGACAGCTTTTCCTGAATCATGTGATACTTGACGGCTTTCCTGATTCTCCCCGTGAACTCTCCGGCGTCGGCTGACTGTGGAGCACTCAGAAGGTTCGTCGTCGAAGCTGCACACAAGGCGGCCCCTGACCGTACAAGAAATTCGCGGCGACTGGTTTGTTCGGGCATGATTCTATCTTCCGTTTGAGGGGCAGGTTTCCGGCAACTGCTGCATGAACATCTGAGCTGGCAGTCTAACCTGGAAATCCTACTGACCTGTATGACTCGCAACGGACTCTGTCGGTGGGAACGCAATCTGGGATTTTGTGCATTTCTCTGGTCCGCGCCGGCGATCAGGCCGCGCCTAAGTTGTTTTGGAATGTGACGCCCGGCAGCTGGAGCACTTTCAGAATTGGTTTTCAATGTTCTGCAGGATGGCCACAAAGGAAACATTGGCTATTCCGAGTGCCAGCTCCTTCACTGAAACCATGTAAATGGTCGGGGTCTACTTTGCCGTTTGTGGACGCGTTTGGCTCTCCTCCCCCACGTCGTCGCTGGGTTTCAACAGGCCGGACTGAGATCTGACTTTTTCGCCAGAATTCTACTGGAATTGGGTTGCGAATCCTGACGAGTATCGATTAACTGTTGTCTTGGGTTGAGACTGCGTCTCAATTGCACCTGCCTGCCTGCCTGCCTGCCTGCCGGTCGGCCAGTCAAGGGCCGATCAACAACCAGAATGTCTCTTCGAGATCCCCACCTGAAAGAACATTAGATATGAAACGACAAGGATTTACGCTTATCGAGCTGCTCGTGGTGATCGCCATTATCGCGATTCTGGTTGGATTGCTCCTTCCAGCGGTGCAGCAGGCTCGCGAGGCTGCTCGGCGCAGCCAGTGCAAGAGCAACCTCAAGCAGATCGGAATTGCACTGCACAACTACCACGATCTCCACAGCAAGCTGCCAATCTCATTTGCCGTTGATGGAGCACCGAGTGGCACAACTCAGCTTACAGGCACCGGCACCAATGGCGGCGAATGGTCGATTCAGGCGCGTCTGATGCCGCTCATGGATCAGGCCAATCTCTTCATGCAGGTCAACCTTGACCTTGAATACGATGCCCCCGTGAATCTGCCAGTAATGACCACCAGAATGCCCGCCTACCTGTGTCCGAGCGAAGTCAAAGACAAGACGCGTGTTGACGGCAGCGGTAACCCGGAGCACTACCCGCTGAACTATGCCTTCAACGGTGGAAGCTGGGACTTCTGGAATAACGCAACTCGTCAGAATGGTGACGGCGTTTTTGGTCCGAACATGAGCCTTCGGTTCGCCGATATCACGGACGGAACGACCAACACGCTGGCGTTCTCGGAAGTCAAGGCATTTACCCCTTACCTGCGAGACGGTAGCGGTGGAACGGCGACCATTCCGACACCAGCGGCTATCAGTGGGCTCGGCGGCAGCTTCAAAACAGATAGCGGTCACACCGAATGGGTTGACGGGCGAGTTCACCAGACGGGTATTACCACCGTCTTTACTCCCAATACCGTCGTACCGCACGTTAGTGGTGGTACAACCTACGACGTCGACTTCACCAGTTGTCGTGAAGAGAAAGACAGCGGCACTTGCACCGGTCGGACCTACGCGGCAGTAACGTCGCGAAGCCATCACGTTGCCATGGTCCATTCACTGATGGCTGACGGAGCCGTGAAAGCAATCAGCGAAAACATCGACGCTGTCACCTGGTCACGACTCGGCTCACGCGACGATGGCGAAATCCTGGGCGACTTCTAAGACCGAGTATTTCGGTATAAACCGTTCGAACCTGAAGCGTGAGTGAGGACCGGCTCTGGCCACAATCCTTGCTCACGCTTTTTTCATTGATGCCGACACCGGAATCATTATCCATTATTCAGGTTGAGGTCGCGATAGATTGCGGAGACGATTTCGCGGTTGCGTTTCTGATGTCTGGGTTCGCCGACGCGACGATTGGCCACATAGCAGACAACCAGCTCGGCATCAGGGTCGGCAAAGCCGATTGATGATTGCGAGCCTCCATGCCCGAATGTTTGCTCCGAGCAGTACGGACTGAATCCGTACGGCACGGTGTCGACTCCGTAGCGATTCGAATCAAGGATCACGCCGAGGCCAAAATCGACTTTGTGAAACAGTGTTTGATCGTATGCACCTTCTCGATGCCGCGTCGTCAGTAAGTCAGCAGACTCCTCATTCAAGATCCTTCGGCCATCGAGTTCGCCGCCAGCCAGCAGGCACTCGTAGAAACGTCCCAGCTCTCGAATGGGGCCCCGTGAATTGGCGCCGGGCGAAGCGGCCATGCAATACTGTTTGTCGTGCCAGGGAAGCACTTCGGTCTTCCCTTTTTCGAGTTGCGACATTTCGGCAATGCGGTGCTGATTAGTCATCCAGAATTCCGGCGACATTCCGTTCTGTGAATTCAGCATTCCGAGTGGCTCGCAGATCTCTTTGTGGAAGTACTCCGGAAACGATTGCCTTTTCGGATCAACTCGCTGAATCAGCTCGCCAAGAATGTACCAGCTCGACGACGTGTGATAGCCGGCTGTTTCGCCAATGAGCCAGCCGTCTTCGAGCGGACTCTCACAAATTCGAGCGATCGTTGCTTCCCATGAAAGATGCGGCCAGCCGGTTTCAACATTCCGAAACCCGCCGGTATGAGTCAGCAGGTGATGTAAGCGAACCTGCTCTTTGTTGCCGGTCGCAAACTCCGGAATCCAATCGACGATTCTTCCGTCCAGGTCGAGCAGTCCATGCTCAACGAGTTGCAGAATCGCGACGGCAGTCAGCGGTTTTCCGGCCGACAGCCACATCATGATCGAGTCCGCCGTCATCGGAACGCTGGGCGACGACTCACCGAAACCACAATCAGCAACGACATTGCCACCTCGCGAAACGTAGAGCTGCAAGCCGGTGTGCAGGCCTCGTTTGATTCCCGAATCGATGACGTTTGAAGTTTCGGGGAGCCTGTCGCCAATCGAATCCATTCAGAAGTTGTCCGAAAACTGGAAAGAAAAGATTGCCGAGGACGCAGAGAAAACACGGGAGTTCGTGTGAGAAACTGACATCAGTCGCAGGGGGATGCATTCGAACTTGTCGTCGTCAATGAAGTGACCTTACTGCGTGACATAGTCCTTACCGTTCAGGCTGCGGATTACGGAATTCTGCCAGATTTCGAGTTTCTTTTTCATTGATTCAACTCGCTCAGGCAGGTCGTTCGACAGGTCGTGTTTTTCGACGACGTCGGTGCCTAAATCGTAAAGCTGGTAACGCACGCCCTCTTCGCCGATCTTCGACGCAGTGCGATGCAGCTTGAAGTTGCCGTCGATCCACGCGGCGGGACCGGGTCGTTCACCTTCCGCGTAACCGCCCACTTTTGATGGGTCCGGCTCAACTTCGTGCCACGGTTTCTGCTGACCAGCGTCGGCTTCTGCTTTCTGAGCGGCCAGCATGCGATCAGCGTGCATGCCTCGACCACCGACCGGGTAATCCCAGAACCCGTACTCCTGGTGACCGTCGAATTTTTCATTCCGGATCAGCGGCAGGATGCTTCGTCCATCCAGCACAGGCTGGTGATCGAGTTTGACTCCTGTCAGTTCGAGCAGCGTTGGGTAAATGTCGGTCGTGTTGCAGACGAGGTCGATCCTGCGGTGCTGCTTCACGACAGCTGGCCATTCGATGATCGCCGGAACTCGGATACCGCCTTCGAGAAGCGTGCCTTTCTTGCCGGAGAGCCCGCCAGTGGAGCCGACATTCGGAAGTGCTCCGTTGTCGCTCGTGTACCAGAGCAATGTGTTATCGGCGATGCCCATGTCCCGGATCGACGTCCGCAGGTTTCCGACAGCCGCGTCGATGCCGGTGACTTCTCCCAGAAAGTTTGCGTGGGCTTTCGGAAAGTCCTTGTACATGTCGAGAAACTTCTTCGCCGCGATGTGCGGAGCATGCGGCGAACCGAACCACACCACAGCGATGAACGGCTTGTCCTGTTTCTTTGCCTCTTTCATAAATTCGAGTGCGTAGTCAACGGCCAGCTGCGAGCTTTCGCCCTTCGTCTGAATCACCGTCCCGTTGTGACTCATCAGGGCATCGTTCTCGTAGAAATTGGGAGCGGACAGCCACTCGTCAAAGCCGCTGTTGCCAGGGCAAACCGGACTGTCGGCTCGGCACGACCCGAGATGCCACTTTCCGAAATGCCCCGTGACATAACCGGCTTTCCTGAGAGCTTCGGCGATGGTTGTTTCCTGAGGCCGAATCGGGTGCCCCCACTTAAAGACTGCCGTGCGGTTGGGATGTCGTCCGGTTAACACACTCGCCCGGGTCGGCGAGCACACTGGAGCCGCCGCGTAAAACCGATCAAACCGCAAACCTGCAGCCGCCATCTCGTCGAGCACCGGCGTCTTCACCGGAGATTTTCCATAATAACCAACGTCGCCCCATCCCTGGTCATCAGCCATGCAGAGTATGATGTTCGGTAATTCGGCGGCGGACAAACCTGGCGTTAATGGTGAGCCAACATCGGTCGCAATGAGTGCGGCGAGAATGAGCAGAAACTTACGCATGGCAGAAACACTCCGATTTTCGACAACGTCAGGTCGGACTCAAAGACTCGGGGGATTTCGATCGTCAATCGCGAGGGGCCGGGATGCTACCAGAAGTTGCCGCGACGGCCTTCTGAAAGAGAAACGGCAGCACGGCCAGGCAAATCAGTCCCGTCGAGGCGTCAATAAACAACGTCACCGGGTAACCATATTCCTCTATCACGACGCCTTGCCACCATGACGTATAGGCGGTCACCAGATTCATCATGGCCATATAGGCTGTAAACTGAGTTGCCGCGACGGCAGGGTTTGAAATCTGCATAAAAACCGCCGTCCTGGTTCCGTACATCAACCCCTGAGCCCCCATATAAAACATCACCGCCCACCAGAAGCTGTCCACCAGACCTTCGGGAACGTTCCTGCTGAACGCGGCGGCTGAACCGTCTTTCGCGGATTCGAGTTCGTTTGGTGGATGATCCGATTCCGTCCTCGCATTGACGTCCTCGCTGACTTTTTTGTCGGAGGCTTTCGCGTCGTTGCTGGCCTCGGCTGAATTATGCGGCGGATTTTTCCTTTCACTTTCTGAGTCAGCCTGAGCAATTTCCACCGGCATGATGTAGCCCTGTCGCTCCATTTCAAAACCGAGCCACAAAGTTGGAATCGACATCAGGACAAGAAACACGGCAAGTGACTTCAGGTGCCCGACTCGGTCGGAAATCATTCCACCTGCGACGCAGCACACTGCCCAGATGATGCTCGAAACAACTTCCAGATCGGCAACTTCGCCGTCAGTCATTCCCAGTTCGACGGCCAGTGTCTTCTGCAGGGCAAGATTCAACGCGGCCGCCCCCGCAGGAATGACTGCCAGAATTAACGCGGCAAAGGCGACCCGGCTTCCGAAGAATGACTTCCATGCCGTTTTCAGATAGTCAGTCAGTTCTTTCTTCATCTCCGCGACTCTGTCGCCTTCAGATGCTTTGCGAACCAGAGGCTCCTCGCGCATTGGAATCGCGACAAGGATCGTGACCGCCAGAATGCAGGCGGCCACGAAGAAATAGGTTTGCTCGAACGGAATCCCATCCTGCAACATCGGAAGCCAGCTCACGCCATCAATCAGGTAGAGCACGCAGGCTCCGCCGAGCGGAATCCCCAGCGTTTGTCCGGCAAACATCAGGCCGTTGGCCAGACCTCGTTCTTCGGGCTGAAGCGTGTTACAGGCAAGAGCGTCGATCGCCACGTCCTGCGTTGCACAGAAGAAGTTGTGAATCAGGATAATCGATGTCAGCAGAGTCAGGTTGCTCTCGTTCAACTCCAGCGGCACGCAGAACATCAGCGTTGCGACCATCATGACCTGCATGCCGATGATCCAGCCGCGTCGAGCCCCCAGTCTGTTCGAGTAGAACAGGTCGACCACCGGACCCATGACCCATTTCCACGCCCAGGGAAAATACAGCCAGCCAACGAAGAAGCCGATTTCCTTCGGTCCGACGCCGCTGCGACGAAGCTGGGTCGCGATCGCGGTCGCGGTAAACCCGAGAGGGATTCCTTCGGTCACGTACAGGCAGAAGAATGCGATCAGTCGGCCCCATTTTGAGGCGAGCAGGTTAGGTAGTTGCATCAGGTTCTCAGTTCGGGACGGTTTTTTGATAACAGTCAACAACGTACTAAAACAGGCTGAGCAGAGATTGTCATCGCAACGCGAGTCACTTCGGGGCCATCCGGTTGGGAAGTACCGAAACGTAGCTCCCGGATTCGTCAGCCAGCAGCAGGCCGACGACCTTACCGTCCGTGCGGGAAACGACTGACGCACCGTGGAAGTCTGCGGTTAACGGGACGGACGGGTCAACAATCCATCGCTCGACTGCTGTAGCATCGGCAGCTTCTCCGTTACTCGAATCGAATTTCTCGGTACGAAACCTCGACGCCGTGGCGCTCACGACTGATTCCGAACCAGACGTCACGATCAGACAGTCCACCGGTTCGTCTGAGTGTCCAAGCCGCTGCACGGGGAACCGGGCGTTCGTCACGACTGAGTCGAGCTTCCCGGGCAGGATTGCGAGACCGCCAAATACAGTTACGTTTGCAGGAGAAATCTCGAACGTTTCTCCTGCTGCTTCGAGTTTCGTCGTTCCTTCAATCGCCTTCTCATCGGATGTCAGCAGGTCCGCCGGCCCGAGGATACGCCCATTGCTCAGTGGAAGAATCCAGCCGGAACGTTGTTTGTCTCGACGAAATCCAAATCGCTTTTCCTGCCACCGCAATGACGCTCGCAACGGCTGCGGCAAGGGGGCGCCATCAGCAATCTGGTGACTGCCGATCGGAATGCGGGCCTGCCAGTTCAGCCACTCGTCCTCGACATTGGCTGCGCATTGAAAGCGGTGTCCCGTGCTGACTCTTGTGCCCGGTTGCGGTGGTGTCGCCATCGAAACTCCGCCAACGATGATGCTCGATAAGGTGTCGGCTGAGAGTTTCAGACCGTCGAGTCCGACGGAAACGCCGATTCCGCTGTTCATCCAGAATCGAGTGTTGTCACGCGCCAGCTCTCGGTACGGAGCATCAATCCAGGTTCGGGCTTCGACCGTCGTCGCATCGGAAGCCAGAGCGACGGCGATCACATGCCCGACCTGCTGGCCTCGATAGAGCACCGGCACGCCACGACGAAGCCCGCCTCGCTGACTGGCTTCGAGCACAATCTCAACTCCGCCCTCGGGCAACTCACCAGGCGGAGCTTTGGCGAGTCCATCAAACGATGTCGCCAGCGTTGCGTTGGCGGCTCCAGGTTGAACGGCGATGTATCGTCCGCCGACCAGCGTCTCAAGTCCTCGAACTTCAACTGCCGAAACCGTCGGGCGTTCCACCCAGAATTGTGAGCCGACCCGCGCGAGTCTCGATGCCGAATTCAGCAACCGAACCTGGACAGCAACGCCCGTCAGTTCGCTGTTGAGATCTGCCGATGTGACTTCACCGACAACGATCCCTCGATGGCGGACCTCGTCACCGATTGCCAGGCCGTCTCCGTTTTCAAATCGGATTTCAATCTCAACGGCATCGGGATCCGACAGCGTCAGTGGAGTCTCCAGCCCGTCGAACTCGAACCGGGCTTGTGCGTCCAGTGGTCCAGGTTGAACTTCGATGTATCGTGCACCGACGACCGTGTCGAGACCTGTGACTTTCGACAGACTGACTCTCGGACGAACCACCCAGAATTGGCTGCCGAGTCTGGCCAGTTTCTTTGCAGCTGCCAGCAATTCCACCTGCACAGCGACGCCATTTTCGTCAGCGGCAAGGTCCACGGCGGTGACTGTCCCGACCTCGATTCCGCGATGCTGAACAAGATTGCCCGGACGCAATCCGTAGCCCTGTTGAAAATGGATCGTGATTGCTGGGCCGGACGGTTTCTGGTTCCAGACGGCCAGCCCGATTGAAACTACCAGTGCCGCTGCGGTCACGCCCCACATCCGAGTCGAAAGGCTTTCCACCGAAAAGCGAGATCGTTCCGCCGTAACCTTCGCGACGGGGACCTCGTTCGTCGGTTTTGCGGCGGAACCTAGTACGTCGTTCGTCATAAACTGCTCTCCGTGAACTGGTCGTCCTGGGCTCCGCAATGTAGTAGGTCAGGTTCAGCTCGACGAAGTCAACTGGCACCCTGTTTCTCTCAGTCAACACTCGATAGAGACAAACCACAGATGACAAGGTACAAGGGAATACACGGAAATTGCTTTCCTTCCGTCCGTGTGATTTCGTGTTTTCCATGGTCACAACTTAATTGCGGCGAAATTCACGCAACCATTTCGAGTGATGGTTTCAGGATCAAGGATACGCACCGGTTCCTTGCAATGCCGGGCTGTCTGCGTTGAAGTTCTGCTTCTGAATCTTGAGTCACTACTCGCGGACCAGTTTCCATGTTCAAGTTTTTTGCCGGCACGTTTGCCATCGCAGGGCTGATTGCTGCCGCCGGGCCGATCATTATTCATCTGCTGAATCGCCGCCGCTTTCGAGTGATCGAGTGGGCGGCGATGGATTTTCTGCGTCAGGCGATGCAGCGCAGTCGTCGAGCGGTGCAGCTTCGCGACCTGCTCGTGCTGGTGCTGCGGTGCCTGGCGGTTGTAATTTTCGGAGCGGCTCTCGCTCGACCGTTCCTGTCGGGAGTTTCTTCCGCGACGATGCTGGTGGGAATCGGAACGGCTCTGGCCATTGTCGGCGCCGTCGCGACTGCTGCCAGCGGCATCCTGACTTCAACCAGCAGAACTCGCGGGCTGGCGTTTGGAGCGTGTGCTGTTTGTGTCGGCCTGGGGGCCGTCGGCGTCTTCAGTATGTTCCGAGACGCCAACGACCAGAGTCTGAGAATGCTGACCAGCCGGCAACCGATTCACGCCGTCCTGCTGCTCGATAATTCGATGAGCATGGGCTACGAATCGCTGGAAGGCACGCTGCTCGATCGCGCACGCACCAAAGCTGCTGAGTTCATCGATGCGTTGCCTTCAGGAAGTCAGATTAACATTCTACCGCTGTGCGGCTCGGACGAAGCAGACACGACGAGCGCGTATCGGAACAAGTCGGATGCGCGAGCCGCTCTCGACCGAATTCAGATCGTTGATCGAGTTGGTCGAGCAAACTTTGCCATCGACCAGGCATCCGCAGCCTGTCGACAGGTTCCGGAACTCCCTTCCAAACGCGTCGTGCTGATCAGTGACCAGCAGGCGAATCTGTGGGCGGGCGGAGCAGACGCCAGCCAGCTGGCCGCCCTGCCCGACTTTCAGATTATGCGAATTGCTCCAGAGGAGATCGAGAATGTCTGGGTCAGCGATTTCCAACTTCAGGACGGAGTCGCCGACACCGAGACGCCGGCTGTCTTCTTCGCGACAGTTCAGCACGCTGGCAGTCATCCGCTGACCAACGTGCAGGTTCAGCTTTCAATTGACGGTACCGAAATTGCCAGCCGTGTTGTTGACCTCGAACCTGGTCAGGCAAGACAGATCGAATTCCGGCAGCGGCTGGACAACATTTCGGACACCGGCGCGCTTGGTTCCGGCATCTCGGAAGCGACGTTTGTCAAAGCCACGGTGACGGCCAGCGTCGAAGGTGGAGTCGGTGACCGACTGCTGCGTGACAACTCGCGAAACCTCGTCGTGCCGGTCGTCGCTGGGCTGCCTGTCGTCTTCGTCGACCAGTACGGCGACACCGAGGATCCTGACCGAGGCGAAATCGGCGAAACCTACCGACTGCGTCGGCTGCTTGCTCCGCAGACGTCGACCGACGAAGAAGTTAATCGGCAGCTTGTACGAATCCGGCATTTGACGATCGACCGTCTCACGGAGGAAGTTCTCAGCGACGCCCGGCTGATCGTCATTGCGGGTGTCGAATCTCCAGGTGAGTCAGTGCCGCTGCTTCGTCAGTATGTCGAACAGGGTGGTTCGTTGATCATTGCGGCCGGCGCGGACTTCGACGCGGGTGAATGGGCAACGCACGCCTGGCTCGACGGCGCAGGCATCCTTCCGACGCAGCTCACAACGGAGTCCGTCGGGCAGATTCCGGAAGTCGCCGTCGGACAACTCGAACCGTTTTACCTCGACTTCCGATCCCTGCAGCACGACTTCTTCCTGATCGAAGGGGAAACTCAGGAATCGCTGGCCGACCTGTACCGAACACCGCTCTTCTTCAAGGCCGTCGCTACAGAATCCGACCAGGCATTCGCCGATGCTCTCATCGCTGCCGAAACCAAACGAATTGCAGATAACCGCCAGCTGCTTTCAGCATCCGACGCCAGCCGCGAAGAATGGGACGAGCTTGACCGGCAAGGCAACCTCAGCGACGAGCAGGCTTCGGACCGGGCCCTCGACGAAGCTCGCCGGCGGGAACTGCAACCTCGATGGCTGAGCTGGTCTGACACTGACGAGTTGACCCGGCTCGACGAACTCACGCCTGAAGAACTCGCCGAACGTTCGCGACCGAGAACTCTTGCACGGTACACGCTGGAAGAACGACCGTTTTTGACAGAGCGTCGCATCGGAGCGGGCAGGTCTTTCTTCCTGTCATCCGGGCTGTTCTCAAGCTGGAACACGCTCACATCGACTAATGCGATTCTGATGTTCGACCGAATGCTGCGGCAGCTTCTGGAAGACACGCTGCCTCGCCGCAACTACGAAACCGGTGATGTCGTCACCCTGCCTGCTCGCCGTTCCGATCAGCTTCGCTGGGAGCTGCTTCAGCCGGACGGCAGCCGCGATGCGATTTCTGTCGAAGCTCTCAGTGCCGACCGATACGGACTGCGAATTCACCGAGCCGTCAACAACGGACACTACAGCGTCCTCTCAACATCAACCGACGTTTCAGGAGATTCAATCGTTGATCAGAATTCCGAACCATTGACGCTGCTGGCGTTCAACTGTCCGCCGGAAGAATCGCAACTCGAAACTCTCGACGCATTGGCCTTCGAAGATCGAGCAGGGACAGTCGGCTACCGCTGGCTGGAAGCCGACGAAACAATCAGCGTCGAAGGAGCACGCATTCGAGGTCGCGACCTCTGGAAGTGGCTCGTCGGAGCCGTCCTGATTTTCCTGCTGACCGAAATGCTGATCCTCGCCTGGCCCAACCGCAACTCGTTTAAGAATGATCCTGGCGATCAGTCAGGTAAACTCGTCGGCAAGTCTGTGTCAGGTTTGTAACGTGTGGCGAAGCGCGTCCTTCGAGATTGGAAACTCGTATCCAGAAGTTTCCGACAAAGACACGATCTTTGGAGAGATGAGAGAACCATGAACACGCTGTCGAAACTCTTTCTGGTAACGTCGTTTCTGTTTGCCTTCTCCATGGCAGCATCCGCCGCTGACCGACCAAACATCGTGCTGATTATGGCGGACGATATGGGTTATGAGTGCCTTTCAGCCAATGGCAGCCTGGATCACAAGACGCCGCATATTGATGCCCTGGCAGCTGCCGGATTGCGATTTGAGCATTGCTATTCTCAGCCGATCTGCACGCCGTCCCGCGTAAAACTGATGACCGGAAAAACAAACAAACGTAACTACGTGAAGTTTGGAAAGCTGGATCGGCAGCAGACAACGTTCGCTCATATTCTGAAGGACGCCGGCTATAAAACCTGCATCGCGGGCAAGTGGCAGCTTGGAAACGAAGTCGACGCGCCTCAACATTTTGGTTTCGATCAGGCGTGCCTTTGGCAGCACACTCGCAGTGGGCGGTCAAAAGAGAAAGGCAAAAACTTCGACCGGCGATACGTCAACCCTCTGATTGAACAGAACGGCGAAGAACGGGACTACGTCGATGGCGAATACGGTCCGCAGGTCTGCACCGACTTTATTTGTGACTTCATTGACAAGAACAGCGATCAGCCGTTCCTTGTTTATTACCCGATGATCCTCACGCACTGCCCCTTCGATCCGACGCCGGATTCCACCGACTGGGATCCAAAGCGGCTTGGTTCGACCACTTACAAAGGCGATCGCAATGACCCACAGCGACTTTTTCGAGACATGGTCGCGTACGTCGACAAGACGATCGGCAAGCTGGATGCAACACTCGAAGAGGCCGGCGTCCGTGACAATACCCTGCTGATGTTTGTCGGCGATAATGGCACCGACACGCCAATCGTAACCAACACGACCTTCGGAAAAGTCGTCGGCGCGAAAGGACAGATGATCGACGCCGGCAACCACGTTCCGTGCTTCATCAGCTGGCCGGGTGTTATCAGAAAGGGGCGAGTCGTTCAGGACATCATCGACTTCAGCGACTTTCTGCCAACAATCTGCGAAGCGACCGGCGCAAAGATTCCAGGCGACCTGACAATTGACGGTCAGAGTTTTCTGCCGCAGCTTAAGGGAGAAACAGGGACGCCGCGAGATTCCATCTACATGTGGTACTCGCGAAACGGCGTCGTCAAGCAGGCGCAGGTCTTCGCCAGAAATCAGCGATACAAACTTTACGAGACCGGGAAGTTTTACGATGTGCCCAATGATCGCCTTGAGAAGCACCCGCTGGACGACGCAACGCTCTCCGACGAACAACGCCGCATCAAAGCAGTATTGCAGACACACCTCGACCGCTTCGCGGAGATTAAACCGGTAAACGCGAAGTGACGTTAGAAGGCCAGTCACAGCATGTCTCGAACGGCGAGAGCTCGCTCCAGCTTACGGAAAATTACAGTCTGTTCAGGTGGGGATGTGCCGACACGCTCAAGAGGGAACCACTCCAGTCAGCATTGGACTGACAGGATCCTTTGAGGGCTTTGCATCATTGATGGCCAGTGGCCAGGATTTGCGGCTGTTGACGATGTCTCGCTCGTGGATCACTGATGGAAGCTCACATGCCTGCTGAAGCTCGATATTCCACCTCGACCGGTTCGCGTATTTCGTTTTTCAAACGATCCCCCTGCCGGCGGTCGATTGCTTGCTTTTGCCTGTTGGCAGTCTTTGGGCTCGTTCGGTCAATTCAGGCCGAGGTGACCACCTCGAAGATCAGGAATGTCCTGTTTATTGTTTCGGATGATCTGAAAGCCAGCGTGCTGGGCTGTTACGGCGACACGGTTTGCCGAACACCGAACATCGACCGCCTTGCTGCCGAAGGCGTCGTTTTTGAACGGACTTATTGTCAGGGAGTCGTCTGCGGGCCGTCACGAACGTCATTCATGCACAGCCGCTACCGAGGTGGCGCTGAGATGAATCTCGGCAGGCACTTCCGCGAGAACGGCTGGTACAGCGCACGCGTCGGCAAGATTTATCACATGCGGGTTCCCGGCGACATTATCGCCGGCACAGACGGACTGGATGTCGAATCTTCCTGGACTGAACGGTTCAACTCACCTGGGCAGGAAGCTCACACGCCCGGCCACTACGCTTGTCTCAATCAGAACATTTTCACGACGGATCTCGAAAACCGACAGTCAACGAGAATGCCGCATCGTATGTTCGTCACCGTTCGCTACGAAGGCGACGGATCCGACCAGCCGGACCACAAGTCCGCGACGAAAGCGATCGAACTTCTGCAAAAGCACCAGAGCGAAAAGTTCTTCCTCGCCGTTGGCCTGGTGCGACCTCACTATCCGATGGTCGCTCCGCAGCAGTATTTCGATCCGTATCCGTGGCAGAATATCCTGATGCCACCGACCGTTGAGAACGATCTACTCGACATTCCCAAAGCCGGCCAGGCAGGCACACAAAACGAGAAGAATCCGATCGGTCGGTACCCCGATAACCAGAAGAGAATGTGGACTGGTTATTACGCCTCGGTCGCGTTCATGGATGAGCAGGTTGGACGCATCCTGGACGAACTGGAACGTCTCGGTCTGCGAAACAGCACGGCGATCGTCTTTGCCAGCGACCACGGCTACCACCTGGGCGAGCACGGCTTCTGGCAGAAATCGAATCTGCACGAAGAAGTCACCCGGGTTCCTCTCATCATGTCGGTACCCGGCTTTAAGCCCGGTCGTTCGACATCAATGACCGAATTGGCAGACATCTTTCCGACACTCTCCGAGCTGGCTGGTCTGAAGATCCCCGCCACTGTCCAGGGTCAGAGCCTTGTGCCGGTCCTGAAGAACAATGATGCCACCGTCCGTGAAGGAGCATTGTCGTTGAACAACGGCGCCAGTTCGATTCGCACATCGAACTGGGCCTTCATGCGTTACGGCGATGGCTCAGCCGAACTCTACGACATGGCGACCGACCCGAATCAATTCATCAATCTCGCAGACAATCCTGATTTCGACGAAGTAAGAACGCGAATGGCTGAGCTGCTCGAAGCTCGCTTAACTGCGGCGGGGTTGCCGAACACTTCCGGGAAACGCAAATTAGAGAAGACCAGGTGAATCGCTTAAAGCAGGCAACCGCCGTCGTTCATAAGCAGAACTGTCGGATCATGCTGGAGTAGACTCGCTGGCCTTCGTCGAGCTGCTCAAGAGCAATCCACTCGTCGCTTTTGTGGGCCTGAGCGATGTCGCCAGGGCCGAGTACAATCAGGTTCTCGATCTCGTCGAAGTTGCCGGCTTCGGAACCGTAAGCGACGGTTCTCGCCGGTCGACTATTTGTCAGAGCGACACTTTGTCTGACGTAGTCACTGCCAGGATCACGACGAAACGGCGGGTTTTGCCCCTTCAGCCAGAATTCAACGCCGTGAGCATTCGCGGCTTGCCGGATCTGCGAGATAATCGAATCGACATTGGTGCCCGGCATTGGTCGAAAGCAGGCCGTGCATACACTTTGAGGGGCGGTGATGTTAACAGCTCTGGTGTGATCATTGATGCCAATGTTCATGCAGACGGTCGGCGGGTCGAACTCGTCGTCCATCAAGGATAAGTCCGATTCGGTCATCTCGTAAATTGATTTGAGATCCTGTAGAAAAGGGATCATTGCCAGGTTGGCGTTCACCCCTTCGCGCGTACTGGAATGCGCAGCCTTGCCGTATGAAGTGACGACCACCTGAACGCCGCCTTTGTGAGCGTACACAACGTCGAGGCTCGTCGGTTCCCCAACGATGCCGCGCGCACCGCCTTCAATCATTTCCCGATAAAGCCGCGATCGTTGGGTAATCTCAATGGCACCTCGATGATCCGTTTCTTCATCCGACGAGCACGAGATGTACAACGGCTGTTTAAAGCTTTGATCTTTAAGTGACTGCAAAGCGGCAAACATGCAGGCGATCGATCCTTTCATGTCCGTGCTGCCTCGACCGTAAAGTCGGTCATTGCGGACCACCGGCTCAAACGGACCGTGCTCGCGGATTGACCAGTCATCAACCGGCACGACGTCCGTATGACCAAAGTAAGCCAGTCCGCCGGTCCCCGTTCCAAATCGACCGATTACATTGGCCTTCAGAACGCCGTTGTCCGGATATTCGATTCGTTCCGTTTCGCATCCCAGATTCCGCAATACGCTCTCGGCGTAGTCTGTTACCGGCCCGTTCGAAAGGGACGACGTCGATTCGAAACGAATCAGCTCACCTGCATAGTCAACAACGGTCACGTCGTATCCCTCATCAGAAACTGAGACCTGGGAAAATTCATCATCTGGCTGACGGAGATCGCTCAGGATCGCGCCGAAACCTGATCAGGTCAATCGTCGAGTATCAGCTGTTGAAGAAACCGGCGGTTGATCACTGGATTTCCCGAATAAAGCCACGAAGATGGTCGCGGTGTGAAAGACTTTCGACCATGACATCACAGAAAGACGGCATGACAACATTCTCGATGAGCTGCAGCGTTCGACAAATTCGTATGCTCAACTTTGTGATTCTCGCAATCAGCCACGCTATGGCTGCGGCAGTGTCTAATGCCGGAGAAGTTTCATTCGACCAGGCAAAGCTTGCGAACATCGACACTCGGATGTCGGAGTTCGTGGACGGGCACCAGGTTTCCGGTGTGGTCACTGCCATTGCGACGAAGAGTCGAGTGGTCCACCTGAGCGCCGTCGGGCAGGCTGACATCGCCAGCGGTCGAGCCATGCAGGCTGATTCGATTTTCCGGATCGCTTCCATGACCAAGCCAGTCACGGCGACGGCGTTGATGATTCTGCACGATGAAGGAAAGTTTTCGATCAACGACCCTGTCGAAAAATTTATTCCATCCTTCAAAGGACAGAAGTTGAAAGATGGAACGACGGCGCGAGCGGTAACGATCCGCGACGTGCTGACTCACACAGCAGGACTGTCGCGACCGCCGGGGTCCGATTTTCTCACCAGGCCGCTTGAAGAAATCGTGGACGGAATCGGTCGCGCGCCTCTGGCATTTGAACCGGGTTCGAAATGGCAATACAGCAGCGGCTTGAACGTTGCTGCTCGGATTATCGAGGTGCTTAGCGGCGAGTCGTACGCCGACTTTCTGGACAGTCGCCTTTTCAAACCGCTCGGTATGAAGGACACGACGTTTGTACTGTCGAAAGCTCAGGCAGGCCGGCTGACAACGACGTACGCGCCGAAGGATGGTGGTGGAATCGTTCCGTCGAGTCATGCGTCAGTCGTGCTTGATCCAACTATTCGCCGAACGCCGAATCCGTCAGGCGGCCTGTTTTCCACAGCGTCTGACATCGCGCGTTTCTATCAGATGATTCTGAGCGGCGGCAAAACGGTCGGAAAGTCGATCATTTCGAAGAAGTCGATCGAGCTAATGACCAGCATTCAGTCGGGCGACGTTGTGACTGGGTTTACGCCGGGAAATGGATGGGGACTCGGGTGGTGCGTCGTCAGAAATCCTCAAGGAGTCTCCCGACTCCTGAATCCTGGAACGTGCGGTCATGGCGGAGCCTTTGGAACCCAGGTCTGGATGGACCCGCAACGAGGCGTCGTCTTTGTTCTGATGATCCAGCGAACGAACTTCGGCAACGCAGACGGGGCGGACATACGTGATGTTTTTCAGGAAGCTGCCATCACGGCGATTCAGGGTGCGGAATCAGATTCCGCGAAAGTCGTTCGTTATCTGAACTACGACAAGGCGATCGAACTGACGAACAAGGACACGAAGGTCGTCCTGTGTCCTCAGGCTGGCGGGCGTGTGCTGGAATACTCGCTCGATGGCAGGAACTCACTCTACCTGGACGAGCAGGAGGCCGAATGGGAACCGGGCAAACCGGGCCCGGCATCAGCAGGCCGCTTTGATATCGGTCCGGAACTTGTCATTCCTCGGCGTTCGGTGCTTTGGGCAGGAGAATGGACCGGCGAAATCACCGGTCCTCGATCTGCACGGCTAACCAGTCAGCACGACGACGCGACCGGCGTTCAGCTTGTTCGTGACTTCGAACTCGACGCCAGAACCAGCCGACTGATGTGCAAGCAGACGATCATGAACGTGTCGAACGAAACTAAAGAATGGTGCCATTGGAGCCGCACGTTCGCTCTGGGAGAAGGTATTTGCGTGATCCCGCTTGTCGGGAACAGTCGGTTCCCGAACAAGTACGTCATGTACGAAGACGGCGCACTCATCAATGCTCGACCGGTCGACCCGAACATTCGCCTTCGCGATGGCTTTCTGGAAATTCTCGCCGCGCCGCGGAGACCAAAACTCGGATTCGATTCGTATGCCGGCTGGATGGCCTACGCGATGAAGAACGATCTTCTGTTCGTCAAGAAGTTCAAGACGTTCCCGGATCGGGTCTACAATGAAGCCGCCGGACTGACAATTTCCGTCTGGTACCCGGAAGGCCCGCGCGTCGAACTGGAACCGATCGGCCCGCGGGAAACACTGGAACCCGGACAGGTTGGATCGTTCACCGAAGAGTGGTGGCTGGCTTGGTCTGAATTCCCACTCGACGATGAAAAGCTCGACCTGGACCGGATTTCCGCAGTCGTCGATTCGTTTAAGAGCGAGTAAACGATGTCCGTTACGGTCGCCACGGTGCGGGTTCATCGGGACGTTTTGGCTGGAGGAACTTCGCATCGACGTCTTTGTACCAGGCATGGAGCCGGTTCTTCATCGCCGTGACCTGGCCGGGCATTTCAGTCGCTAAATCCGCGCGTTCGCCGATGTCAGATTTCAGGTTATAGAGGTGAAGTTGACCGTCCTCGAACCGCTCGATCAGTTTGTAATCGCCGACGCGGATGGCTCCGCCGGGGATGCCGCCCTGGTTCGAATAGTGCGGGTAGTGCCAGAACAAAGCATCGCGATCGATACTCGACTCGCCCTTGAGTAATGGAACCAGACTCTGGCCATCACGATGGTGTTCGGGTTTCAGCGGAACGCCAGCGAGGTCGAGGATTGTCGGATAGAAATCCGTGCTGATGACGGGCGTGTCGCAGACATTGCCCGCTTTGGCGACGCCTGGCGCACGGATCAGGAACGGTTCGCGGATGCCTCCTTCGTATAGCCAGCCTTTACCACCTCGTAGTGGAAGGTTCGACGTGGGTGAGCCTTCCGACGTCGACAGCCCTCCGTTGTCAGACGTGAAGCAGATGACGGTGTTGTCGTAAAGGTCCAGCTCTTTCAGGCGATCGACGATTCGACCGACGGCGCTGTCCATACTTTCGACCATCGCTGCGTACGTGGCATGTTTTTGAAGGATCCGCACTCGGCGTTCTCTGGCGTTCGGCCAGACCTGTTCCTCATTGGCGAACTCCGGCTGACCGGCGAGTGCTTCTGCTTTCCGCCGGTACTTTTCGACCAGCTCCTTCGGAGCCTGCAACGGAGTGTGTACTGTGTAAAACGCGAGGTAGCATAGAAACGGATCGTCTTTGAACTCGCCAATCTGACGCACGACTTCGTCGGTCAGTCGTTTCGTTAAGTGCTCGCCCCGGGGGCCATCTTCCAGACGAGGATTAGAATACGGCGAAAAATAGTTACGAGGAGCACCTCGAACGTGGCCGCCGACGTTCACGTCAAAGCCCTGGTGCTCTGGCCAGAATTGTTCTGTCGGTCCGAGGTGCCATTTTCCGAAAAACGCCGTGCGATAACCGGCTGCTTTCAGTGCTTCGGCGATTGTGACATCTTCCAGCGGCATGCGATCATTCAGCGGAGCCGGCTTAAAACGGCCTTCGCGTGTGCCGGCGAAGAAGTTTGTCGCGTCCACTCGTGATGGGTACCTGCCGGTCATGATGCTGTAGCGCGTCGGGCTGCATACCGGATTGGCAGCATACCCATTCGTAAATCGAACGCCTTCACGAGCCAACTGATCAACGTTGGGGGTTTCGTAAAACGTTTTTGGATTGTTCGCTCCGATGTCCATGTAGCCGAGATCGTCGACGAGGATGAACACGAAATTTGGTCGCTTTGCCGCCTGAGCAAACATCGGCACAGCAAGAACTAACAAGGTCGTCAGCGTCAAAAAACATCGCATCAGAAGAGCACTCCGGAAAAGAATCGAGAGCCGCGCGGGGAACGTCTTCTGAGTGATATGGTCTGCCGCAGAGCATCGCAACCGGGTACGAGAGAACGTTGGCCGTCACCGGTCATGAGCTGGCAAATGAAAGCTGCCGCAGGGCGCTGGAACAGCCTGTCGAAGTTCCAGGCACCCATGCGGCACAGCAGTCCGTCAGGCGAATCCCCGACACGGAACCGTCTGACAAGGCCGCAGTCCGACGCCGATCGTTCAGCTCGCTGCGGTCTCGCAGCAGAGCTGAAGTATCAAGTTGTGGTACCTGTTCGAGTTGATTGTCGACGTTCGCTTCTGAACGTCTTTTCGCCACAACGCTTCTAAACAATCCTCAGGTCGTCGGAGTTGGCGACGGTTGGCTGCCGTAGCAAACTTACATCGCCTCGCACAGGAGTCGCAGCATTCAGGAGACGAATACCGTCAATTCAGGTGTTTTCCTCAGTCGACGAGACACTCGCGGAGCCTGCCAGATTATGCATTCGCATCAGGAGAACGTGTCTGCGGAGCCGCAAATCCGTCGGCGCACGAAAAAAGCCCTGAATGGTGGGCAAGTCTGCCGAATCATTCAGGGCTTGAGCCTTACTGCCAGTCTTCCGCAATTACTCAGCCGAAGCTTTAGCTCCCGACGAGATGGCATAAAGCGTCGACTTATTAGCGATGTACAGCACGTCGTTGGCGACGACTGGTGAACTGTAAACCGCGTTGCCGACGTTAATCTCGACAATCGGCTCGTCGTCCGGCATCGCGACTTCCGGATCGGAAGAGAGCATGAAGATGGCAATGTCGCCGTCTTCGTCACCGATGTAGACCTTGCCGTCGACGATCAGCGGTGATCCCCAGGCAGCGGCGAACATGTCGTACTTCCAGTAAACGACCGGCGGGTGAGTGCCGTCTTCGTTGGTCGTTTTCTCGTCAATCTTCTTTGCATCGAGGCAGTGGAACAGGCCGCTGAAGTCAGAGATGAACAGCAGGTCGTTCTTAATAGCTGCCGTGCCGATTGTACGGTGCATGGTTTCTTCGAAAGCAAACTTTCCATTACCGTCGACATCGACCTGTGTGTAGTGCCAGACGACCGCCGAGTTGGGGTTCGGTTCGATCTTTTCCCCTTCTTCCGTATCAACCGCCTGCAGACGACGATGTGGAATGATGTTGCCGTTTTTGTCTTTAGCGAGTGTCGAGCTGACGTCGCCTTTTTTATTGGGGTCGATGCACCAGACGTGGCCAATCCCTTCGCCGTGTTCGGGATCCTGACCGACAGAGACGTAAACCAGTCCGTCATAAACAACTGGTGTGGCGATGATGTTGTTGCGAGTGCCGCGGCCACCAAGGATCCACTTGGAATCTTTCGGATTGCCGTCGAGCTTCCACAGCAGTTTCGAATTTCCGTCGCCATTGCCTCTTGGGTCGAAGCTGTAAACCCAGCCGTCGCCGCCAGCAAAGATTACCTGTGTCTGGCCGTTAAATTCGGCAACGGTCGGAGACGACCACTGGCCATGAAGAATGTTGCTGCCGGGTGACTTATCGCTCCACAGGAGTTCGCCAGTGTTTCGGTCCAGAGCGATGAAGCTGGGGGCGTTTGGCGACGGTAGATTGATGTGAGATTCATCCAGTCCGTTCGACGTGTTCACCAACAGAATGTCACCGACCAGAGTCACCGAGCAACTGCACATGTTGTGTTGTGAAACCGTCAGTTTGGCCATCATGTCGAAGACCCAGATGACGTCCGCTTCGTCTTTGTTTTCGTTGGGTTCTGCAGTGAAGGAGCCGTCGTTCTCGTCGTCAAGAAACCCTTCGGTGTCCAGGCAGCGAACTTCGCCGCGGCTGGTGACGAACCAGAGCCGGTCACCGTCGATAATCGGTGAGCAGCAGACTCCCTGCAGCGGCCAGTCATGAACTCGACCTGTTGACAGTTTCGGGCTTGAATGTTGCCAGAGGAACTTGCCGGATTTTTCGTCAAAGCAAAGCAGACAGCCGAGGTCGACGTTGCTTGGGTAACGTTTCAGGTGGCCGGCGCCGTTGTTGGTTCCCACGTAAACTTTGCCGTTGGCGATGACCGGGTTGCCGTATGTCTGTGACCCGAGCTTCGCGGACCACTTGATGTTGGTTCCTTCTTCGATGTCCCACTCGATCGGGATGTTCTTACCGTCCGGTGTGTTGTTCTTGCCGGACCATCCACCCCACTGCGGCCAGTCTTTAGCGCCGACCTTCAGTTTGGCCAGGTCTTTGACAATTTCGGCAGTCGGGTCGTAGTCGTCCGCCCCGGCCTGTCCGGTGCTGAGACCAATCGACAGGGTGAGCAGCGACAGGAAATGAGTCGTATAGTTTTTCATAGTTCACCTTCAGAACGTTTCAGAAGAATGTGTCCGGCTGCGGAAACACCGTCCGAGCTAATTGTTTGAAACCTTAACGTTGTCAAAGAAAACTTCCGCGTCCTTGGCATTTCCAAAAAGTCCGGGACTACCGACTTCATTCGCAGGATGGTCTTCCCAGTTAATTGTCCATTCTTCAGGCTCTTTGCCGTCTCGTGGCCAGCATTTTCCCTTCAGGACCGCGATCTTCTCGCCGTCCTTTTCAGTGAGGCTGGCGTTGAGTTTCAGGGTGTACCAGGTGTCAGGTTTCCACTCGAACGGCACGGAGTGATACTTCTCTTCGTGCGAAATCCACGAGATGAGTTTCAGCTCCTGCGCGGCTCCCATCAGGTCGAGGCGGTAACGCTGTCCAATCACGCCGGCGTCGCCGAGTTTGTTGTTTCTTTCGGCACTGTAGACGTCGGCCTGAATTGTGTAGTTTGAAAGATTGGTACGTCCCATCCATCCCTGGCTGCGGGCACCTTTTGGAATCGTTGTGATTTTGCACATGACACCGTTGCCGGAGACTTTGTCGGCACCGCGTTTAACCGTCAGTCGAGGGCCGCTGCCTTCGACTTTTTCCCAGGTCCACTCGGCCAGCACGCCGTCCTTCTTGAGTGACGTCAGCAGTGGATCGATAATCGTTTTGGCGTCGTCGACTGTTTTGACAGACTCCGTCAGGTTTGAGAAATCCAGCAGACCTGTCCAACGCTGTTGTGGCGTTGTGTTGTCGAAGACTCGTGTCGGCCCGAAGTTGACGAACTCAGATCGGAAGTAGACATAAAGTCGCGACAGTAGAACGTTTTCGGCTTCAAGCTTCTTGTAGAGGTCGAAGTCGAGCGCGATGTGCCGGTAGCGGGCGCCGATCCAGGAGACGGGAATTTCTCCGTCGGAGAAAGTGAACTCCCACGGAAGATCAGGCACAGCTCGGATGCGTGCCGTTCCTGTCAGGCTGCCGACTTTGGCTGTCAGAATCGTGGCACCGTGCGAATTTTCTTTGGCAGCCGTAAACCGTCCGTCTGCGTCGATCGAACCAGGCCCGCTGATTGAAAACTCAACTTCGTCAGCTTTGCACGTTTTGAGGTACTGGCCCTTACTGTTGTAAAGGCGGACGTGATGAAGCTGCCGTTGTCCCTGTGGTCCACTCTTCAATAATGATTCGGTGGGCACGACCTGAACGTGTGCGGGCTCCATGTCAAACCCGACAGCGGCTTCAGCCTTCACTTCCGGGCGAGGATCGGCGGCGGGTTTTGCATCCTTATTACCGATGCAGTACATACCGGCACCGGTGGTCACGTAGAGACGGCCGTGGGAAATGATCGGCGAAGCCGACACGTCGCCGTCCAGACGCAACTTGTGAATTCGCTCCAATCCATCGTCCGTAATCTTGAAGATCGCCCAGCGACCGTTGCCTTCGCAGGTGAAGAGTTTTCCATCAGCGTAAAGCAGGCTGGCTCGTCCCATCGTGCCGAGTTTTTCTCGACCGATCTGTTCGCCGGTCTTGAGATCGACGATCAGCATGTTCCCGCTGTCCTCGACTGCGTAGATCCGATCTCCCACCACGACGGGCGAACTTTTGCCGACAAACATTTCGCGGTTTCGCCAGCGTTCACCAGACTTGGTGATGTCTCCTGTTTTTGTCAGGTCGAGAGCAAACAGAGCACCCATTTCGCTGCTGTCCAGGTTCTCTTCGCTATGACCGGAAATGACGGTGTCGCCAATCACGACCGGCGTAATGTTCATTCCTCGCTGCGACGCGTCGTAACGCCAGACAGGGACGCCGGTTGATGGCTGGAAGGCATGCACCGCGCCGTCGCCGGATCCAAACACCATGACGGGCATTCCATTAACGACTGACAGGACCGGCGCGCTGTAGGTTGTGTCGTCCGGCAGCGGAACTGTTCCGTTGAACCAGACCGATTGACCGTTGCGTTTGTCAAAGCTGATGAAGCTGTGCTGAGGTTTGGCTTTCTCGCCCCAGCCAATGATGATCGAGCTGATGATCACCTGATCTTTGAAGACGATCGGAAAGTTGGTGCGTCCGCCGTAGGTGCTCAGCAGGCCGAACTCTTCACTGAGCGAATGGCTCCACAGGGTCTTGCCGGTTTCGCCGTTGATGCACTGAAATAATCCGCAAACGCCGAGAGCAAACACGTTGCCGGTCTCCGGATCGCCAACCACGCTCGACCAGGCGACTCGAGTATCAGGAACGTCGGACAGAAAGACGTTGAACTTGTTTTCCCATTTGACTTCGCCCGTGGCTGCGTCGGCACAGACAACCTTCTCGCCCTCTTCTTCCGAGCCAGGGTTGAGGTTCGCGAGGAAGTAGAGGTTGCCGTTCATGACGATTGGAGTCGACCGCGAGGCGAACTCCGGCTTGAACCACAGCAGGTTCTCGCCTTCGGGTGACCAGCTATCGACGATGCCGGTCTCACGCGAAATTCCGTTCATCTCGGGCCCACGCCAGAAAGGCCAGTCGAGCGGATCAGGATCCGCCGCCGAGACAGAGGTTGCCGTGAGGCTGGAGGCGGTAACGACGATTGCCAGAATCGTCAGAAGCAAAGATCGCAAAGCTGAGAATCTCATGACTGCTACGTTCCGTGCTGCGAGGATCAGTCCTGGGAAAATTGTTGCCCGACTGTAACCGTCACAGCTTTCATGCGATGGCCGAAAGGTCACAGTGCGGATTTGCTGATTACGTCGGTTTACGCGGAGATTCCGAGTGAGGGAGGGTCGAGGCTGGGAATCTGAATGATTGGCTGAAAGCCAGAGGCGGGATCATAGCGTGCCGTCTGCCCGCCAGCGACGAGCGACCAAACAGTAACAGACGGCAAATAGAGTCGGCAAGGAACGGCAGGATTCAGAACCCGTTCCGCAGGCCGGGCTCTGCCTGGCGACGTTCTCAAGAGGACTTACCAACCACGAAAAGCTCGGAGTCTACGAAAGCCTGCTGACCACGCTGTGTAGCCGCTATTTCGAACCCGGAATCGCACGAGATCGCTTTCGTGTATCTGGTGTGTTTCGTGGTTCCTGCCGGTGCTGGAAAGCTTCGTCAGGTAGAGCCTGACCTGCTTGCTCGGAGTGTGCCGCCTGCGAGGGTTTGGCATGAACGGCGTGTAGCGATTGTTGGGACGCGCGAAGATTCCGGGCTGGCATTTGGTTCCGATCTGACAGGAAAGTCCGCCTCACCTTGAAACTCGGTGTAGGTTCTCTGTGATGCCCTGCTTTCGCAACTGGAGCCTCACTTCGGCGGCAAAGCAATCGGCAACGCACAGCGGGCAGGTGGCCCGCAGGACACATGGATGCCGTAGCTGGCAAAACGTGGCTCGCGTGATTGAGACAGCAAGCGAACCGCTCGACCAGCTTCCTTCAGAAACACAACAGGAGCCGAAGTCGTGCGAATCTCTCACTGGTTAACCCGTTTCCAGAATCGTCGTCCCGCTCGGAAAACCAACCGTCGAGTGTCGCAGCAGACGACTGAATCACTGGAACGGCGAACATTGTTGACAACAGTCGGAGTCCTCACCGGTCCGACTGACCTGACGATCTTTGTTGACGATGGCGACTCCGCGACCGTGCAGCGCAACCAGACGACCGGCAACGTCGAAGTGCTGGATGCCAACGGCCAGCCGTACCAGTCGATCCCGTCTATCCAGGCCAGTCTGCTGACGTCGCTCAATATTTTCGCCGACGATGCGGACAACACTCTCAGTGTCGCACCGGTGAACGCGGCCGAATTCAGTGCTCTCAGCACGATCGTGATCGACGCGGGCGACGGCGACGACGTCATCACCGGCAGCGATGACTTCGCGGAGATGATCGACGGCGGCGACGGCAACGACGTCATCACCGGCGGAGGCGGCAGCGACACGATCGACGCGGGTGACGGCAACGATCTGGTGACTGGCGGAGCGGGTCTGGATTCAATCTTCGGTGGCAACGGTCAGGACACGATTGACGGCGGGGCAGGTAACGACAACATCGACGCCGGTGATGGTCAGGATTCTGTCGATGGCGGAACCGGTGACGACACCATCAACGCGGGAGACGGTCTGGACACTGTCAACGGCGGAGCCGGAGCCGACTCGATTAACGGCATGTCAGGAGTCGACCTGCTGAACGGTGACGACGGCAACGACACAATTCTCGGCGGTTCAGAGAACGACATCGTTAACGGCGGCGACGGCAACGACATCGTCAACGGCCAGGCTGGCAACGACACCGTCAACGGTGATGCCGGAGACGACACGGCCTACGGTGGCGGCGGTCGGGACTCACTGCTCGGCGGCGACGGCAACGACATCGTCAACGGTCAAAGCGGCAATGACACCGGGATCGGCAATGATGGAGATGACACAATCTACGGGGGCCGCGGTGATGACTCGCTCTTCGGGGATGCCTTTGGTTTTTCACCCCTGGGGACAGGTAATGACGTTGTCCGGGGACACAGCGGCAATGACACCATTTCAGGTGGCGGTGGGGCCGACCGTTTATTGGGCGATTCCGGCAACGATCTCGTTCAGTCCGGTGATATCGCGTCGGATATCACTCCGTTGTTTTCGATCGATGTGCAGGCGAGCGTTGTTGAAGGCAGCGCAGGGACGACTTCAGTTGTAGTCAACGTGCAACTTCAGCGGGCGTTTTCAACATCGGTAAGTGTCAACTACACGACAGTCGACGGGACAGCGACGCTCGCAAACAACGATTATGTCGCCACCAGCGGCACGTTGACATTCACGCCAGGCGTGACCACCCGGTCGATCTCCGTGGATGTTGTTGGAGACATGGTCAGCGAGACTGACGAATTCTTCACCGTTGACCTGTCGAATCCTGTGGGCGGAGTCATCATTTCGGGGCAGGGGCAGGTCGTCATCGTGAACGACGACCTGTGGACGCCGCAGGGGCCGACGCCGATCATCAACGGGCAGACGGAAAACGTGATGCCCAATAACGAAGTCGTCGGTGCCGTTCATACGCTGGCAGCACATCCGACTGACGCGGACATCCTGTACCTCGGAGGCACGAACGGCGGCATCTGGCGAACAACGAACGCCACGACAGCGGTCCCGACGTGGGAGTCGTTGACTGACAATCTGACGGCTCAGTCCATCGGGGCGATGATTCTTGACCCGAGCAATCCGGACCGAATTCTGGCCGGCATCGGGACCTACAGCAGCTTTGGAAGGACCGGTAGTAATCGCGATGGGCTGCTGCTGTCAGAGGACGGCGGTGACACCTGGTCGCAGATTATGGACCCGGTTCTGACTGGCGAGAACATATCAGGCGTGGTTCTGCATGGTAACCTGCTGGTCGCTTCGGCGAGCTTTGTCGGTGGTGGAACAGGCGGATTGTTCCGCAGTACGGACAACGGAGCCACATGGACGACAATCTCTGGCACAGGTGGCCTGCCGAATACGGGCGTTCATGATCTGGTTGAAGACCCGACTGATCCGAATCGGTTTTATGCCGCCGTTCAGAGCGTTGGCATCTTCATGACGACTGACGCCGGAGTGAACTGGACGAACATCTCTACATCCGATGCCGTTTTGAGCCCGATCATTTCGGCGGCGTCGAACAACAATACAGAAATGGCCGTGGCCTCGAACGGGCGGCTATACATCGCGGTGTTGCAGAACGGGCAGGCTCAGTACATTGGTTTTACCGATAACCAAGGCGGTGCTTGGTCCCGCATGGACCTGCCAATGACACCAGATGCTGGCGGCGGTGCCGATGAGGGACTCAACCCTCGCAATAAGCCAGGTGGCCAAGGTGCGATTCACTTTTCGATCGTAGTCGACCCGAATGATCCAAACACCGTGTATGTCGGCGGCGACCGACAGGACACGCCATTCCCGAACTTCATCGGAGCTGTGAATTTCACCGGTCGCCTATTCCGGGGCGACACCACTGTCGCACCCACCGGAGCCGTGCCGTCGCCGCAGTGGGAGCATCTGACTCACAGCGACTCCGTCGCACAAACGCCCGGTGGCGGAACAGCCAGCAGCAGTTCTCCGCATGCCGACTCACGCGAGATGGTCTTTCTGGCCAATGGCGACCTGATTGAAGGCGATGACGGCGGCATCTATCGCCGCACCAGCCCGCAGGACAATTCGGGTGACTGGTTCTCGCTCAATGGTAGCCTACAGATCACGGAGATTCACGATGTCGCTTACGACACGATCTCCAACATCATCGTTTCCGGGAACCAGGACACTGGTTCCTCGGAACAGGAGTCGGCAGGCAGCACCAGTTGGCGAACCGTTAATCAAGGTGACGGTGGCGATGTAGCCATTGACACCATTACCCTGGCAGCGATGAACCAGTCTATCCGTTACACCAGTGCCCAGACGCTGCTGGGGATCCGGCGACGGGTTGTCGATGCAAATAACAATGTGATCAGTTCTACCGGTCTCGCGCTGGCCGTGCAGGGTAATGGTGCAGCGATTGTTCCGCAGTTTTCGACTCCCGTGATTGTCAACGAAGTCGATGGCACACGACTGATCATCGGCGGAGCAAATTCGACGTATGAATCTTTCGATATGGGCGACACCGTCACGGAAGTCGGGCCAAGCATTGGAGTCAATGGTGGTTTCGGCGACGACGCGGTTTCCTACGGCGGGTTCATGGGGGCGACGCCAAATGCAGACGTTCTCTACGTTGGCTCAGGTAATTCTGTCTTTGTCCGGACGACAGGCACGGGAGCACCGATTCAGGCAGCCACTTACCCCGGTGGTAGAGTTCGCGACATCGTACTCGACTCGACCAACTTTAATACTGCATTCGTGATCGACTCAAATCAGGTGTTCCAGACGACCGACGCCGGTACGACCTGGACCGACGTGACGGGAGACTTGATCAACGACGATCTTCGCACAATCGAATACATCAGCGGCGTCAATGATCTGGTGACCGTTGGAACACGCCGAGGTGTGTACGTCATGGATCCTGCCGTGCCGGGCATGTGGGTGGAATTGGATGCCAGCCTGCCGACGGTTCCAGTCTGGGATATGGATTACGATGCAGTTGACGATGTTCTTGTCATCGGAACTCTTGGTCGGGGAGCCTGGCTCTTCCAGAATGCCAGCCAGGTCGGTACTGCTGTTAACCCGCTGCCGCCAGCTCCAACTCCCACCGTTCTTGTTGCATTAGGTGACACCATCGACGGTGGTTCTGGTAACGACACGATTCTTGGTGCAGATGGTGATGACTTAATCAACGGCACATCAGGAAACGACTTCATCCGGTCTGGTCTTGGCGACGACACAATCAACGGTGGTGATGGTGACGACACGATCGATGGTGGGGATGGAGACGATTCCATTGCCGGGCAGAGTGGTGACGACGTTATCACCGGCGGAGCGGGTATCGACACCGTTATCTGGAACGGCCTCGGAAACGGCAGTGACACGATTCTGGCATCAGATGGTGCCGAGACGCTGACGGTTCAGGGTGATTCTGGAGTCAATAATTACACGGTCAGCAGCAACTCTGGATTGCTGCGAGTTGCTGAGGGAGCAGCGTCGATCACAGTTGCCGCTTCGACGACGACGATTAACGTCAATGGTGGCAGCGATAACGACGTCATCACGATTACCTCGCTGGCCGATGTGAACCCGCTGGTTCTCAATATTGATGGCCAGGCTGACAACGACACCATCACGGCTGTCGATGCCAACATTGGTGAGGTTCGTCTGCGTCTTAACGGCGGAACCGGCAACGACACGATCACCGGTTCGCGAGACAGTGACAGCATCAACGGAGACGGCGGGGATGACCTGGTCTTCGGCGGTCTGGGTAATGACAGTGTCGACGGCGGCGACGGCAATGACACCTTGAACGGGGAAGCCGGTAACGACTTCCTGTTCGGCAACATCGGCAACGATCTGATGGACGGTGGCGACGGAGATGACATCGTCTCTGGCGGACTCGGCAACGACACGGCCATTGGCGGCGTCGGCAATGACACGCTGCTTGGCGGGTTTGGCGACGACGTTCTGAACGGCAACAGTGGGGACGACCTCGCCGACGGCGGTCGCGACAATGACCAGGTGCTTGGCGGCAGCGGAGACGACTCGCTGAAAGGCGGCACCGGCGATGATACCATCCGGGGCCAGTCCGGCGACGACCTGATTAAGGGCGGCGACGGCAATGACAGAATTCTCGGCGACGCCGGAATCGACATCATTGATGGCGGAGACGGTGACGACGATGTCGATGCAGGAAACGGTGACGACATCGTCGCGGGCGGCGACGGTAACGACACGCTCAACGGCATGAGCGGTGCCGACACGCTGCTGGGTGGGAACGGTAATGACAACCAGCTCGGCGGAGCGGGCGTCGATTCACTTTATGGAGAAGAAGGCGACGACTCGCTGAACGGCGGCAGTTCGACCGACCAGTTCAACGGCGGTGAAGGCGTCGACGTGCTCATCAGCCCGGATGCTGGCGAATTCGACAACAATAACCTTCTCATCCAGACTTCGGTGCTTCAGGCACTGGCTCTGCTCAACGGTTTCTGATCGACGAGCGTGACACGACGACAAAGTCAATAAGCCCCGGCTGCCCAGCGCAGCCGGGGCTTTTTTCGTTGCTGTGCAGGTCCGGAAGGCAGGGCTGGCTTTGCCCGGCAGAGCCTGAACTGTGGATGCTGGAAGGTGGGGTATGGGAGGTGAGTGCGGGTTGTCACGGCTGAGCGAATTGAAGTGTCAGGAATTCTGTCCACTTTGGCAGGAAAGTCAGCGGCGTCACGAAACTCGAACCAGGTTATCTGAGCGGGTTTGTTGCCGTAGCGCAACCAACCCGCAGAACACGCCCCAACAAACCACTATCCCACACCGTGGCATCAATCGGCTGAACAAGTACACGCGGCTGAACCCGCTGAAGCTTGCGTCGACCGCAAAGCGATGCCCTCGATCCGACATTGAGCATCAGGAGCAAACGTCATGCGAATTACCCACTGGTTGACACGTCTGCAGAATCGCCGTCCGTCTCGATCAAATCGTCGACCAGGACCTTCGCAACAGACGGAAATGCTTGAACGACGAACGCTGCTGACGACCGCCGGCGTTCTGATCAATGCCACGGAGCTGTCCATCTTCGCCGACGATGGCGACAGCGTGACCGTTCAGCGAAACGCAACGTCCGGCAACGTCGAAGTTCTGGATGCCAACCAGCAACCAGTTTTGACGATCCCCTCAATTCAGGCTAACACCGTCACGGTGCTCAATATCTTCTCAGACGACTCGGACAACAGGATCGACGTGAGTCGTGTCACCGCTTCAGAGTTCTCCGCTTTGACGTCAATCACCATCGAAGCAGGTGACGGTGACGACACGATCATCGGCAGCGATGAATTCGGTGAGATGATCGACGGCAACGACGGCAACGACACGATCATCGCAGGAAACGGCGACGACACCATCGACGGTGGCGACGGCAACGATTCAATCATCGCCGGTGCCGGTGCCGACCGGATCGACGGTGACGACGGCCAGGACACCATTGACGGCGGCTCAGGCAACGACACCATCGATGCGGGCAACGGCAACGACTCTGTTCTTGGCGGCGACGGCGATGACAGCATCAATGCTGGCGACGGGGCCGACACGGTCGATGGTGGAGCCGGAGCGGACTTCGTGAATGGCAGTTCGGGAGCGGACGTTCTGGACGGCGGAGCAGATAACGACATTGTCTTCGGTGGCTCCGAAAACGACATCGTCAACGGCGGCGACGGCAACGACATCGTCAATGGTCAGGCCGGCAACGACACGGTCAGGGGAGACGCCGGCAACGATACGGCTTACGGCGGCGGTGGCAGAGATTCACTGCTCGGCGGCGACGGAGACGACATTATCAACGGACAAAGCGGCAACGACTCTTTGTTTGGTGAAGATGGTCTTGACCGACTGTACGGCGGCAGCGGCAACGACTCGCTCGACGGCGGGGCTGGCAATGACACGCTGCGAGGACATTCCGGGGACGACACACTTGACGGCGGAGTCGGTAACGACAGCATGGACGGCGGCACCGGCGACGATCTACTTTTCGAACAGGAAGTTGTCATCCTGCCGACATTGTCCATCTCTGATGCCGCAACGGTGACGGAAGGCGACTCAGGTACGGTCACGGCAACGTTCACGGTGACTCTTTCAGCCGCCAGCACATCAACCGTGACGGCAAATTTCTCCACACTGGACGGAGCGGCAACGGTCGCGGACGGCGATTACGTTCAAGTCACAAACTCCCTGATCACTTTTACGCCAGGCCAGACTTCAGTCACCGTCTCAACGGGAGTCAATGGTGACTTGAATACTGAAGCAACGGAATTCTTCTTCGGAGTGCTCACGAACGCTGTTGGTGCCACGCTCCTTGATCCGCTTGCACAGGCAACAATCAATGATGACGACGCCGGATTCCGCCTGGTGGCGACTGATTTCTCGACAGGTGATATCTACGAAGTTGACCGGGTAACGGCTGTGGCGACATTGATTGGCAGCTCAGGTTTCAATCAATTCAACGGACTGACTCGCGGCCAGGGAACTGCGATCTTCGGTTTCAATCAGTCTCCCCAGCCTCAATTGCTCTCGGTTGATCCTGTGAATGCGTCGGCCTCGGTTATCGCTGCTCTCAATCCTTCTCCAGGCCCTGCGTCAGAAGGCGATCTCGCCTACGACCTGACTACAGATCTTATTTACATGGCCTTTGCTGGAGGGGCGAATCCGAATCTATACCAGGTTGATCCTGTTACCGCAGCAACTGTGAACCTTGGACCGCTTCTGACGAATGGGACGCCGGTTCTGGGTAATCCAAATTACGACGGCCTGACTTTCAGGAACAATGAACTGTTCGGCATCATCCCCTTCGGGGCTACGGGAGTTGACGCAATTCTCAATGATGCGCTTGTCAGAATCGACGTGAATACTCGAGAGATCACGATCGTCGGATCGACTGGCATTGATCTGGCGGGAATAGTCTCGGCTCTTGCGTATGATAGTGACCGTGACATTTTTATAGCAGCTTCTGGAAGTGAGCTTTTCGAAATCGATCCGGTGACTGGCGCAGGGGTGCTGATTGGAGATACCGGGATTCCGGGTGTATCGGGGCTATTGTTTCAGCCTTCGCCGGCTCCGACATTCGTTTCCGCATCAAGTCCGACGATCACTGAAGGAAACTCCGGGACAGTTAATGCGACCTTTACCATTACCCTGTCAGCAGCTGAGACGACGGCCACAACCGTCGACTACACGACAGTTGCTTCGAGCGCAATTGCCGGTGTTGACTACGTCGCGGACTCGGGCACGATTACATTTGCACCAGGGCAAACAAGCCAGACTGTGACCATCACGATTAACTCGGATTCTGTTCCTGAACCGGATGAGGTCTTCTTTCTGCAGCTTTCGAACCCTTCCGGGATGGTTGTTCTCGGTAATCCGATCGGTGTCGCCACGATCACAAACGATGACATCGACACGTCTGCTGACACCATGCTTGGCGGGACTGGTAACGACACGATCATCGCTCAGAACGGCGATGACTTCATCAATGGTGGATCGGGCAACGACTCCATCAGCGGTGGGGCGGACAATGATTCGATTCAGGGCGGTGACGGTAACGACACGATCGACAGCGGAGCGGGTGATGACACCATCGCCGGTCAGGGTGGCAACGACGTTATTGCGACTGGCTCCGGGAATGACACCGTCCTCTGGAACGGCATCGGAAACGGTGCCGACACGCTTGTCGATTCTGCCGGCGTGCAGACAGTCACGATCCAGGGTGACGCGAACGTTAATGTCTACACGGTCGACAGTAATTCGGGACGACTTCGTGTCAGAGAAGGCGGAGCTTCCATCACCGTCAGTAACTCGACATCGACGGTTAACGTGCTGGGCGGAAGCGGCGATGACTCGATCACGATCAGCACGATCGCTGACGTGCGGGCACTGGTTCTCAATATTGATGGCCAGGCTGACAACGACACGATCACGGCTGTCGATGCCAACATTGGTGAGGTTCGTCTGCGTCTGAACGGCGGAAATGGCAACGACACGATTACCGGGTCGCGAAACAACGACACCATCAACGGTGACAACGGTGACGACTCGCTCATCGGCGGCCTGGGCAATGATCTCTTCGACGGGGGAGACGGCAACGACACCCTGTTCGGCGACGGCGGCAACGATACGCTGCTGGGCAACAGCGGGAACGATTCCATTCAAGGTGGTGCCGGGAACGACTTTGTTCTGGGCAACCTCGGCAATGACACGCTGGGTGGGGATGACGGCAACGATACGATCTCAGGCGGGTTTGGTGACGACGTTCTGAACGGTAACGCGGGAGACGACCTGCTCGCCGGTAACCAGGACAACGACAAACTGCTCGGGGGCAGCGGCAATGACTCACTCAACGGCGGCACCGGTGACGACACACTGCGAGGTCAGGCCGACAATGATCTGATCAAAGGCGGCGACGGCAACGACATCGTGTTCGGCGACGCCGGAAACGACATCATTGATGGCGGAGACGGTGACGACGATGTCGATGCAGGAAACGGTGACGACATCGTCGCGGGCGGCGACGGTAACGACACGCTCAACGGCATGAGCGGTGCCGACACGCTGCTGGGTGGGAACGGTAATGACAACCAGCTCGGCGGAGCGGGCGTCGATTCACTTTATGGAGAAGAAGGCGACGACTCGCTGAACGGCGGCAGTTCGACCGACCAGTTCAACGGCGGTGAAGGCGTCGACGTGCTCATCAGCCCGGATGCTGGCGAATTCGACAACAATAACCTTCTCATCCAGACTTCGGTGCTTCAGGCACTGGCTCTGCTCAACGGTTTCTGATCGACGAGCGTGACACGACGACAAAGTCAATAAGCCCCGGCTGCCCAGCGCAGCCGGGGCTTTTTTTGTTGCTGTGCAGGCGCGGAAGGCTGGCTTCGCGTGACGCGCTTTGTTGCCGTCTTTCGTGGTTGTGTTTTGTGAGCGGACACTGTCCGGGCTGTGCCTGACCTGCGAGTCTGTTTGACGAGACTCACCAACGAGATTGATCCAGCTTTGCAAATCAGCTTCGCCGAGCCAACAATCCCGCTGCACGCTCGCAGAATGTCCAATCAGCTCTCCAGGATCACCTCATGAAAGTTGTTAGCCCGTCTTACAGTCTCACCGTCCGACTTCGCTACCCTGATTCTGCCGGAGCGTTGGGACACATCACGTCGATCATTGGTGACGTCGGTGGCTCGATCGGGGCGGTCGACATTGTGGACGTCAGCGGGAACGCGATCACTCGCGATTTCACAGTCAACACGTCCGACGTTGAGCACGGCGAAAAGATCGTTCAGGTTCTGAAGGACGACGGAAAAGTCGATGTGCTGAAAGTTTCGGATCGCACGTTCCTGATGCATCTGGGCGGGAAAATTGAAGTCAACTCGCGAGTCCCTGTGAAAACTCGCGACGACCTTTCGATGGCTTACACGCCGGGCGTCGCGCGAGTCTGCCTGGCCATCCACAAAGACCCTGAAGCGGCTCACAATCTCACGATCAAAAAGAACACTGTCGCCGTTGTTTCCGATGGAACGGCGGTGCTCGGGCTGGGCGACATCGGCCCGCGAGCGGCCATGCCCGTCATGGAAGGCAAAGCTCTGCTGTTCAAAGAATTTGCTGGAGTTGACGCGTTTCCGATCTGCCTCGACACGAAAGATCCTGAGAAGATCATCGAAACCTGCAAGCTGATTGCCCCAGGGTTTGGCGGTATCAACCTGGAAGACATCTCGTCGCCGAGATGTGTTGAGATCGAACAACGGCTGCACGAAGAACTCGACATCCCAGTCTTCCACGATGACCAGCATGGAACAGCCATCGTCGTGCTGGCTGCTCTGACCAACGCGTTGAAAGTGGTCAACAAAAAGCCTGGCGAAATCCGAGTCGCTATGAGCGGTGCCGGAGCTGCCGGTATGGCCATCGCCAAACTGCTGAAGCTGGCTGGCGTTGAACAGATTGTCGTCTGCGATCGCACCGGAGCGATCTACAAAGGCCGTACCGACCGCATGAACCCGGTCAAAGACTGGCTGGCCGAAAATACAAACTCCGGCGGCGAAACCGGATCGCTGAGTGATGCGATTCAGGGAGCCGACGTTCTGATCGGAGTCTCTGCTGCCGGTCTGGTTTCACCCGAAGATGTTCAGACTATGGCTGACGATGCGATTGTCTTTGCGCTCGCCAACCCCGATCCCGAGATCATGCCTGAAGACGCCGGGCCGTTCGTCAAAGTCATGGCAACTGGCCGGTCGGATTACCCCAACCAGTGCAACAACGTGCTGTGTTTTCCGGGTCTGTTCCGAGGTCTGCTCGATGTGCGGGCACACTCGGTCACGGACGACATGAAACTGGCCGCCGCCGTCGCCATTGCCAGCGTGATCAGCGACGATGAGCTTCACCCGGACTATATCATTCCCAGCGTCTTTAACCGCAAAGTTGCCCCTGCAGTCGCCGAAGCCGTCGCGGCAGCAGCGATCAAAGCAGGCGTTGCCAGGAAGATTCAGGACTCCGTTCAGTAATCGTTTGCCAGTTAGATTAGTAAGTAAACTTTCAGCATGAATCTCGAACGTTACAGCCGACAAACCCGCTTTCCGCAGCTTGGCGAAGCAGGGCAGCGGAACCTGCTGAAAAGCCGCGTGCTGCTTTGCGGATGCGGAGCGCTGGGGACGGTTCTCGCGGAGACTCTGACACGCGCAGGTGTCGGTTTTCTGCGAATCGTTGATCGAGACTTTGTCGAATTCAGCAATCTTCAGAGGCAGGTCCTCTTCGACGAAGACGACATTAAGAACCAGCTTCCAAAGTCCGTCGCCGCCGCGAGGAAGCTCGAAAAAATCAACAGCGATGTCACCATCGAACCGGTCGTCGCCGACGTCGAATACTCAAACATTGGCCAGCTGGCCGAAGGTGTCGACCTGATTCTCGACGGCACGGACAACTTCGAGATTCGATTTCTGATCAACGATTTGTCACTCGAGACGGGCATCCCCTGGGTCTACGCCGGCTGCATCAGCAGTCACGGCCAGACGATGCCCATCTTCCCGAACGAAACCGCCTGCCTGCGCTGCCTGATCGATTCTCCACCCGACGCCGGTTCGACAGAAACCTGCGATACGGCAGGCATCCTTGGCCCCACGGTCAACGTGATCGCATCCTTGCAGGCGATGACCGCGATCAAAATTCTTGCCGGCCGCCGCGAAGACGTCGCGATTTCTCTGACGATGATCGACGTCTGGGACGGAACGCTCCGCCAGATGAACGTGTCCGATCTTCGAGAGCAGGCCGACTGTGCCGCGTGCAAACACGGAGAACGAATCTGGCTCTCGGGTCAGCAGGGTTCTCAGTCAACGATCCTGTGCGGTCGCAATGCCGTGCAAATCCGTCCTCAGGAACCAGCGGCATTGTCGCTCGACGAGATGGCCAGCAAGCTGCGTGAATCGGGCACGGTCACACAGAACGCGTTTCTGCTTCGAGTATCCCTGACCGATCCCGACTACGAGATCACGCTCTTCAAAGACGGCCGAGCCATCATCAAAGGCACCGACGAACCCGCCCTCGCCCGAGCCATCTACGCTCGCTACATCGGCCTTTGATCGTGATTTTGTTTTCGGGTTTGCCTCGACGCACCAGAATTGGAGTGGTTTGTTAAGACTCCACCCTGCTGTTAGCGGTTTTCGTATTCTGTCGCGGCGCGACGGAGTGATTCGACGTGATAGTCGAACCAGATCGGGCGGAGGGTTTTGAGCATTTCGGTGCGGCGGTGGCCGAGGCCTTCGAGTTCGATGTAGGTGTGATCGATGTTGTGTTCGACAAGGGCTGCGTGAAAGTCTCGAACAGTTGGCAAGTGGCCTCCGTCTTTCGTTCCGCAGGCGATCAGAATTCGCAACCCGCGTTTGACCTTCCACTTGTTCTTTTCGAGCAGTTTGAACACGTCGTTGTCGATGTAATTCTGGATGTCTGGTCCCAGAAAATTATTGGGATAAACATCCGGCATCGATGGGTCAAAGTTTTCCGAAGTGCGAGGAACATTGCCCGCCTGACAGAACAGCGAGCAGAACAGGTCGGGATACTTGATCGCCAGCCGCGTCGAGCCTCGACCGCCCATCGAGAAGCCTTCGATGCATCGCCCATGCCGAGCGGCGATGGTGCGACAGGTCTCGTCGATGTAAGGAATCATTTCCCTGATAAACATCGTCTCGATCGGAAACCGTCCGTCGTACGAGTCTTTGTAGAACGTGCTTTTGCCACCGTTCGGCAGAACGACGATCATCGGCGGCCATTTGCCAGCGACAATGCCTTCGTGCAGAACCTCGACGTCTTCAAAACTGTGAAACTCGTTCCCGCCGTTGCCGTGCAGGTTGTAGATCACCGGGTAACGCCGATCCTTGTTTGCCTCGTCGTCATACCCCGGCGGTAGATAGAGGCAATACCCCACGTCCTGCCCGGCCGCTTTGCTGTGAAATGTCCGATGAGTGACTCCTGTCGGAAGTTCCTTATCGCCCTGCTCATTCACCCAGACAATCGACGGGCCGGTTGGCGGTTTCTCTTTCTGTTTGCCTTTCTGACCGGCGTTCTGCTGTGCAGACACGGTTCCGAAGAGCAGGGGACTCAGAGCGAAGATGACAATAACAAGGCGGGCAGGCTTCACTGGAACTCCGTTTCTCGGGGACTCGGGCGTGAGGAATGGTTCTACACAGAGCGGTTCAGAAAGCTCCCTGTTGTTCTTCGCCGCTGCGGGTGGAGAGGGCTTCGAGAGTGGATTGAGAGATGCTGAGGTTCAGGAAGTGAACGGAGCCGTCGGCCATCAGGAAGTGGGCGCCGCTTTCATGCCAGCTCCAGAAACTGGAGATGTTTACGGCGTTTGAGTTCGCGTTCTGAGGTGGGATCAGACCGGCTTCGACACTGAGGTACTGTTCGCATTCACTGCCGCCGCATTTTACCCAGCCCCAACCCAGTTCTTTGGGTAATCCTCGTTCGCCGAAAGCCAGGGTGTTGGATGTTCCGTCGGTGATGTCTCGAAACCGCGTGGAACTCTGCGAGTAATAAACTCCTGAGCCATTGGTCGTGTGCATGGTGAAGCAGGCGGGATAACTGTTACCGGTGTCGCCTGATACTCCCAGGTAGTTGCCAGGGATCAGCCGCCCGCAGTCTCCGGTGCCGGGAACCGGGCCTGTCGGTCCAGACAACAATTCCCGGCCAGTGTTTGGATCAGACGGGCAGACCAGCGCCGGGAGTTGCAGTGACTGCGGCTCCGGCAAAGCCGGTGACATGGCCTGGTAAGCTTTGACCATCGCGCAACAGTCGGACACTTCGAAGTCGACAGTTTCGTAAGCCTGAGCCTGCTCCATGTAAGGCAGCAGGTAAACCAGACTTCCCCACGACGAGCCTCGAACGTGGCTGCCCATCGGAAGAACGTTCAGCGTTTCGTGATAGTTGTGCATCGCGACGCCGATCTGCTTCAGATTGTTCTTGCATTGCGAACGCCGAGCGGCGGACCTTGCCTGCTGAACAGCGGGAAGCAGCAGCGCTACCAGGATTGCGATAATTGCGATGACAACCAGCAGCTCGATCAGCGTGAATCCTCGGCGAGTCGATTGTTTCATTGTGAATCTCAGAATAATGGCTGTGGATGATGCAGTGATGAATTTTTCTGACAGCCGGATTGTTTAAGTTGTCGGTCAAGGTGTGTGCCACCGGCAAAGTCAGTGGCACACGTCGTTTTCATTCGGTCGCTCGTGAAATCGGCCGCTGAAGAAAATGATGCGTTTCCTAAAGAGCGAAGTCCTGCTCGAAAGAGGGAAGTTCGGGGATCGTCACATTGAAGGTTCGCTTTGATTCATTCGGAGCTTGCGGTGCGACGGGAACGGCTTCACTGTCCGAATCGTCGGTCGAGGTCTTCGGCCCAAGCTTGTCGCTGGCGACGGCTGGTCGAGCCGAAGTCGTCGATGGCGCCGCCGAGCCGGGGTCTTCGTAAGCCAGAACCTGGACATCGTAGTTGCCCGGAACCGGTCCGTGAGTGCCTGGAATATCGTATCGACCGTCGGTAATCATGGTGTTGGCCATCGGCCCTTCAGTTCCCTCTGCCGGTCTGAAACGCACGACGCCGTTGGGAACCGGTTCACCGTTCATTGTCACCGAGCCGCTGACCGCGACTCGTTCAAGGCCGTCTCCGCCGCCACATCCTGCCGCCGCAACGGCAAGTAGCACGAAGGCCGAACCAATCCGGGAATAAACGAGATTTGGACGCATGATTCGTCAGCCTGGTTTCATGGTAAAAGGCGATTGAGCAGATTCCGCCGTAAATATGCGTCAAGGACTGTAGTGGTGGCTGGACATTTTGAGCACAGAGCCGGGCAAACGTAATTCGATCGCGTGATGAGCTTTTCAGTTGGATTCTGAGGGCGACCGGTCGAAAGCGTTACGCCGGACGTTTATTCTGAAACGATTAGCCGGATTCGGTCGACGTCGATTCGGTAGAGTTTTCTAAACCTCTGCACTTGTTTCAAGCAGTGAAGGCGGCAACTTGATTCGTCTGTGCCGCGTGTAGACACTGGACCGGTTTGCCGACACTTTGATCTTGTCAGGCGGAATCTGACCTGCGACTCGCAATTCGCCACTCGGAAAGCATGAATCATGGCGTTTCAGTATGTGCTTCCTCACGCGGTGACTTCGCAGCTTGATTCGCTGCGGCGGCGGATTCGTCGCGTCGCGTTTCTGCGAGGTTGCGGGCTGTTTCTGACACTGTCGTGCGGGCTGCTGATCGGCACACTGCTGATCGACTTTCTTTTCGACCTGCAAACAGGTCCGCGTCTTGCCGGCTTCGTCGTGTTCTGCGTCGCCGAAGTTGTGCTGCTGGGTTTCCTTCTCGTTCGCCCGCTGGTTATTCGATTGACGGATCCGGAAGTCGCGTCACTGGTCGAGGAGAAGTTTCCTGAACTTGGTGAACGAGTCTCGTCGCTGGTCGAACTGGCTGACCCCGACGTCCCGGACGCCGAGAAAGGGTCGCCGTTGATGCGGGATCTGCTTGAGGAAGAGACGCTCGAAGCTCTCGCCCGCTGCGACTTCGACCGGTCGGTTTCGGTTCGGCCAGCGGTCAGACGTCTGAGTTACGGATTCGGGACGCTTTCGTTTCTCGTGCTCTCGCTGCTGATCTTTCCGTCGGTTTCCAGCCTGCTGTTGGCTCGGCTGTTCAACCCGTGGGGCAATTACGAATCCGTCAGCCGATTACTTTTTGAAATCGAAGGAGCCGACGAATTCGTCGCGCGAGGTGACGACCTGCAGATCGTTGTAAAGTTGACCTGGCGAAACGGCTCGGACGATCCTGTCCCGGAGCCCGTGCAGCTTTCATGGCACAGCGAAGACGGCAACTCGGACGTCCGGACGCTTCGCTTTGATCCAGATCGGGATGCCTTCACGACGGCGATACCCGACGTGCAGGACTCGCTGGAATTCTTTGTCTCGTCTGAAGGTAATCGTTCGCGACGCTACAGGATCAACGTCCTGGATAGGCCCGAAGTCCTGGCAGCGAAACTCGAAATCTCGCCGCCGGGCTATCTCGGTCAGCCACGAGAAACGCTCGACGGAGTCACCGGCGAGATCGCCGTCTTCGAACACAGCAGGCTAACCTTCGATCTGACTTTCAGTCAGCCGGTCGACGAAGCAGCGATCAACTGGTTATCGGCGATGGTCCTGCCCGACAGCGAAGCGGCTGGTGATCAACAGGTCGTTCCGTTAAACGAAGAAGACAAAGAAACCGCCGACGAACTTCGAAAGCCGGGTACAACATCGAACTTACTGGTCACCGTCGACGATCTGCCGGCGACTCAACTTGTCGTTGCAGAAGACGGTCTCTCAGCGCGGCTCCAGATTCCCGCGACTATCCAGGGCGCGTTCGCGTTTGTGCTGAAAGAATCTCACGGCCTTGAGAACGATAGCGAGCCGTTCCGTCAGCTAATCATCAGACGCGATCAGCCACCGGTTCTGGAAGTTCCCGGCGGCGAGCAGGATCGAGCAAAGCCGACCGACGTTTACGGCATCCGCGTTTCCGCAGTCGACGACGTTGCTCTGGAAGAACTTGAGCTGCACGTTTCGTCGCGAGAAGGGTTAAACAAGGTTATTAAAGCTCCGAGCGAACTGCTCGGGCGGGAATCGCTGGAGCATGAATTCCGCATCGACCTTTCAGACATCGCGGTGAAGTCGGGCGACTTTCTGAAGCTGCAGATTCGAGCCGCTGACGGACGACCGACTCCATCGGCGAACGAAGTCTGGTCGAAGGTTCGTTACGTCGCGATCAGCGATGACGCGTCGGCACAGGGAACGAACGACGTGCTGGCTCGGCAGGAGCAGATCCGGAAAGAACTTCAGGACATCCGCGACCAGCTTCGAGAAGCTGTTGAACAAAGCGACGATCTTCGAGACGACGCTCAGCGGTCGCTCGACGACGACCGAAAGTTTGCACAGCAGCAGGCTGTTGAAAATCTGGCAGGCCGTGAAGAAGAACTGGCCGCCCGCATGGCAGAACTTGCCAACCAGTTTTCGGAGCACCCGCTCTTTGCCAACCTCAGCGAAAACTTGTGGCGAATGGCGGCGGACGAACTTGATCCGGTAGCCGTGAAGCTTGCAGAGTCGTCTCAGCAGGAAAGGAAAGATCAGGTAGCGATGCTCAATGAGAACTCGGCTGTTGCAGACATGGTCGAAGAAGGACTGGCTAACGTTGCCGTTGAGTTCGAGAAACTGGCCGACCTGGAAGAAGACCTGCTGGAACTCAATCGGATCTCCCAGCGAGCGAACCAGCTTGCCGACGATGCCAGACAGCTCGAGCAGCTCCGCAAAGAGATTGCCTCGAAGACGCCCGACGCCGCAGAGCCGCTCGACAGCGACGCCGCGCAGCGTCACGAAGAGGTTCGACAGGAGCTGGCCGAGAATCAGCAACTGCTGATGGAAGAGCAGTCGGAGTTGATGGCCGCCCTGGACCACCTGATGCAGCAGCGGCCCGAACTGCTGGAGGCCGCGCGCGATCATCAGCTCGGAAAGTTGGCTGGCCTTGCCCGCCAGGCCAGTGAGGTTGCCAGACCTCAGGAACTGCTGGCCGAGTCTCTGAAGAAAGACGCCGAACTGGCTCGCCAGACAGCCGAATCAATCGCGAAACCCGAAGATCAGAACTCAGAAGTTGAACCATCCGTCGAGCCGCTGACAAAAGCTGGTTCTCTGCCCGCTGAGCAGAATTCAACAGAGCAGAATTCAACGGGGCAGACTCCGGTCACTGAGCCGGGCAACTCTGCGGCTGACGTTGCTGTTTCGGAAGAAAACGATCCGGTCGGGCACCCACCGAATTCCGAGCCTGTCGCCTCCCCTCAGACGTCGCCATCGATCGGCGAGTTGCTGGCTCAGCAGGAAGAGCTGACCGCGCAGGCGGCTCGACTTGCACTGCAAACTGCTCGGGAAGCGGGCACCGATTCGCCAGCGACTCGCTCTGCGGCGGAGTCTGCACAGCAAAGTGAACAGGCAGAGGCCGCCGCACGAGGCGGGCAATTCGCTCAGGCAGCCAGTGAAGCAGCCGATGCTCAACAGACTGCTGCAGCAACAGCCGAAGCTCTTCAGGAGTCAGCCCCCGAACTTGCCGAACAAGCACAACAGCTCGCCGTGCAACAGCAGCAGATGGCCGATGCTTTTGAGCAGTTGGAGAATTCTCCTTCTCAGCGAGCCGCCGCTCAGCAGGAACAGCAACGACGACTTGCGGCACAGGCTGATCAGATTGCTCAGGCACTGGACGAACTGGCCGAGCAACTTGGCTCTCAGCCGCTCGACCTCCAACAGCAGGGGCAGCAAGCTTCCTCGGCTCAACAGTCCGCGCAGCAAGGTCAGCAGTCTGCCAGCCAGGCCGCTCAAAATATGCAGGCGGGGCGCCGTGACCAGGCCGCTCAGGCTGCACAACAGGCGGCGGATTCACTGCGGGAATCAGCTCAGCAGGCCGCCGCTGACTCACCGCGTCCCAACAGTAATTCACCTGTGCCGGGTGAGTTTGCCGCTCAGATTTCCGACGCGATGAGACAGCTTCAGAACGCGCAGGAACGTTTGGCTCAAGCCGCTGCTGAAACACCACAGGCCAGCCAGACTTCAGGAGAACCAGGCGAGACATCCGCGGAAGTAGCTTCGGGCAACAGTGAGCCAGGAACGACCGCGATTGACGCAACCACCGGCGAAACGGCCACTGCTCAGCCTCCGTCGGGTGATAGCCCTTCTGACGGCGAGCCGACTCAACGCCCGCCATCACAAGGCGTCCCCGCTGAACAAGCGGACGAGGCGCCATCGCCTGATAACGCCGTATCGGACAGCCAGCCCGGTCAGCAGTCAGGACAACCGACTCCCGGCACGCCGGGTTCCAAACGTCAGCCAGGTTCTTCCCCAGGCAACCAGCCTGGCCAGCAGACACAACAACGAAACGGTGCTTTGGCGGAAGCCGCCGACGCGTTGCAGCAAGCTGCGGAGATGCTCAGCGACGCGGCTCAACAACTGGCCGCAGACGGCAGCCAGTCTGGAGACAATCAGGGACAAAGCAATCAGCAACCGTCCAGCCAGCAACCGGGACTGGGCAACAGCGGAACCGGAGCCTTCGCTGACGGTGAGATGAAAGGCCCGCTCGACACAGAACTGAAACGCCGTGCCATGAAAAACTGGGGCCAGCTCCCCGGCAACCTGAAGACCGAAATTCTGCAATCTTCTCAGCGAAAAGCTAACGGCGACTACGCAAAGCTGATCAAACTCTACTTTGATGAACTCGCCAAAGCAGGGCAGGGAGATGGCAAAAAGTAGCAGCCGTCAAAGAGACTGACTTCAATGACTGGCGACTGATGATCAACAACCACGAAATACACGGAAGAAACAAAAAGTAATTAATGGTTTCGCCTTTCCGTTTACTTTCGTGCATTTCGTGGTTGTCAATTTTCGTAATTCGAGGCGCACGCCAGTTCCCGCAGGTTTCCAAGCACGACCGGCTGAGGGCACGACCACACCAGGAAGAACATCGCTTCGGCAACCAGTCGCGATGCCGGGTGGCTGGCGACGAAGCCAGCTCCTTTGCTCGCGGCCAGACACGCCTGGCTTGCGCGGAGTGCCAGCGAGTTGGACCGTTGCCGCATCGCTTCGGCAGTGAGGTTCGGGGGCGTGTCAGCATTTCCGGAAACGGCCAGACAAAGGTCGGCGGAGAGCGACGCGTGCTCGTCAACAAATGGTTGCAGGATCTCGTTGAGTTCCGGTCGGCGGCTGGCTTCTTCTCGAAGCTGACGAATTGCGTTGGCGGCATGGCCGACAGCCAGTGCCGAAGTTGTATAAGACCCCGCTCCGCCGCCGGATTGCTTCATCACGTTCTCGACCGGCCCATGCAGCAGGTACTCCAGCGAGACAAAGACATGATTCAGCTTGACGGTCGCTGTGCGCGACGAGTTCAACGCCATCAGCGGAACCGCTGGTGCAATCTCGACCCCCTGATTAACTGTTTCGAGTGCAACCAGAATCTGAGTGTTGTTTTCCAGTGTTCCGCCACAAACGATGATGTCTGCCTTGTCTGCGCCGGTGACCCAGGGAATCTCACCAGTCAGATGAAATCCGGCATCGACGCGTTCAGCCGTGACGGCTGGTTCACCCAGATGTTGCCTTGATGTGGTCAAGTGTGAAATGCCAACGGTCGCAAACAGTTCATCGGTCACAAGGTCCGGAAGAAGATCTTCTTTGAGATAACTGTTCTGAGACTGCACGATTCTCTGAATGGCAGCGTTTCTCTGAGTGAGTACGAAGGTGGATGCCAGACAGGCTGCGGACAGTTGTTCGTAACCGGCTGTCAGCTCCGCATTCGTGATGCCGCTACCGCCGAACTCTTCCGGAATTATCCAGCCCAGCACGCCGGCTTTGGACATCCCACTGAGCTGCTCCGCAGGCCACGCGTCGACGTCGTTCAACTGGCCTGACGAGTTTCGCAGCTCACTCAGCAGATTCTGGAAAGACGCAGATTCAATCAACGGGGGCAACTCGGACATGGCAATCGAACTCAGACCGTGACACGTTACAGACAACAGACGCAGCGGCTACTGTCGCATCCTGAAACGCATCCGACAATCGGACAGGGGACCGTCAAGCACGGATGATGTCTGGCCGGCAACAATCACACGACATTGCGTTCAGGCGGCGCGTTGCTTGCCGTTGCGAAACCGGTCGAAGTACGACTGGAAAGTTCGCAGCGACCCACCGTTGCTGATGACTCGACGAGCCAGCTGGTGGATGTCGGTCGACGCCGGACAGTTTGTTGAGTCGACTACGAACGGTTTTCGACTGGCGACCGCGTCGACGACAGCCGGGTCTCGCGAAACATGCCCTGCGTACCCGACAGACTTCTGAAGAAACAGCTTCGACGTTTGCTGAAGCCGACCGACGATTGCTTTCGCCTGGGCAGCCGACTCAACCTGGTTGACGACAATGTCCAGCGGTGGGCAATCGGGCGAAGCCATCGCCTTGATCGTGGCATAAGCATCCGCCATGGACGTGGTCTCCGGCGTTGTCACCAGCAGAATCTGATCCGCTGAGGTAGCAAACTGTCGGACGATTCGATGAATGCCGGTGCTCGTATCGACAATCAGAATGTCGTGGCTTCGCTCCAGCTCTTCCATTTGAAAGAGCAGTTCGCGCTGTACGGCAGCGGGGCAGTCTGCCAGCTCAATCAGCCCCGACGCTCCGGGAATCACATGAATTCCGTCCGGTCCTTCCAGCACGACATCTTTAAGTGCACGAGCACCGTTCACAACGTGCGAAAGATTCCAGTAGCCGTTCAGTCCGCACAGCAGATCGAGATTTCCCAGCCCCAGACACGCATCGAGCAGGCATACCGACTTGCCAAGTCTCGACATCGCAATCGCCATGTTGAGAGCAATGTTGCTTTTACCGACGCCACCCTTTCCGCTGGTCACGGCGATAGTTCGCGCACGATGAGGCCCGGTCGACGTCGGCTCGGGACGAGCATCCTGTCGCGTCTCAACAATTCCTCGCAGAATAGTCGCCTGATCGGGCATGGTTCGTAATGAGTTCTTTTGAAGTGGAAGTCGCAATCAGTTAGTCGAACAGTCGGTCTTCGCCCAGCACGAGGCGGGCGATACGGCAGGCGTTTGCCGGTTCAATATCTTCCGGAACGTCCTGCCCGGTGGTCAGATAGCTGAAAGGAAGTTTGACGTCGCGACTGACGGACAGCAGGCTGCCGGCGCCAGCGGCTTCGTCGAGTTTCGTCAGGATCAGCGATGTTGGATTCACGGAGGAAAACTGTTCGCAGGTCATCCGGATGCTGCGAACGCTCGCTGTGAGACTCATCACGAGATGCACTTCGTCAACGTTCGCTTCGTTGAGCAGCGACTTCAACTCCTGGATTTTCAGCTCGTCTCGAGGACTTCGACCGGCGGTATCGATCAGGATCAGATCCAGATCGGACAGTTCATCAAGTGCCCGCCGCATTTCCTGCGGGCTGGTGACGACCTTCATGGGGAGATCGATAATTTCTGCGTACGTCCGAAGTTGCTCGACAGCGGCGATGCGGTAGGTGTCGACGGTGACCAGTCCCATTTTTACGCCGTCGCGAAGCCGAAAGTTTGCAGCCAGTTTGGCGATGGTTGTTGTCTTGCCAACTCCGGTCGGGCCGACCAGTGCAACGACTCGGCGGCGGCCAACTTCTGTTTGAATCGGCGACGAACACTGAATGTCGGCTTCGACCATCGCCGACAACAAAGCCCGCGAGCCAACCGGATCATGAAGTTGCGCTGCCGTGCATTCTTTTCGAAGGTTGCAGATCAGCTCTCTTGCGAGATCGTCGTCGATGTCCGCGTCGATGAGCTGTGTGTAAATGTCGAAGAGTTCGCTCGGCACTTCGTCGGCGCTGCGGAAGTGTGATTTTTGGGCGAGGCTTTCGACCATCTTCTGCAGGACATCGAGCTTCACCGACAGTTCGTTCGCCGAATTGCCTTCTTCGCTTAACGCTTTTGCAGCGGCCTGCAAACCAGCGGCCTGATTGGCTGGTCTGGATTTCTGTGCGGTTTGTTCTGAGGACTCTACTGAAGGATCGGGCTGCGTTTCGGAAACGGGCGGGGCTTCGCTTCGAACAGGTTGTTCATCTGGGGCGACTCCTGGTTTTGATAGCGGCGGCATCGGTTCAGGCGTCACTGGGGCCAGATTCGGAGTCGCGACCGCCGCCGCAGCTTCCAATGCACTGAGGCTCTTTTCAAGTTGTGCTTTGTCGGCGTTGCGACGTTCCAGTTCCATCGCCAGAGCGGCTGCTCGGGCAAGTGGCGTGTCGGGATCGGTCGACACTTTCGGTGAGGGAGTCGGTTGTCGAACGGGCGTCTGACGAGGAGCCGGAGAAGGCGAGTTCAGGACGGCCGCATCGTCTGATACTTCTGCGGAAAACGATCCTGCTCGGTGCTCGAACGTCGATGTCGCGGCACGCGGAGCGCCGGCGCGCGGGGCGGCAACTGACGCCTGCGAATTCGCAGCACGAGTTCCGAGGGAAACGCCAGCGGTCACTTCAACTTCCTGACGTTTTTTCAGGAAGGGAATCAGTCGCCGATGAGAAATCTGCCGCGTGTTCAGAATCACGGCGTCGCTGCCCAGTTCACTCCGCACGATCGCGAGCGCTTCCTGCATCGATCCCGCTTTGAATGTCTTGATTTCGTTCATGAAAAATCTTTCCGTCGCAAATGCTTCGGGCCGCTGTGATTGTTGTTTTCACGGGGCGCGTCCTGATGCCCCCTGAAATTCGGCGGAGCAATCCGGTGCGTCGAGACGCGTTCTGCGCGTCTGTTCTTAACCTTCTGTTTGAGCCATCAGTACGGATCGCAGAACTTCGGCACTCACATAGCCGCGGCTGACGATCTGTGTTTCCGGAGTAATTTCGTTGAGACAAAGCACGGCCAGTTTCGGCAATGCCCGGCTCGTCATCTGTCGCAAACCGGCTCGAATCTGCGGAGCCGTCGTGATGACGACAGGCTGCAGACCGATGTCGGTCAGTTTTTTCAGCTCGACTTTCAGACCATCCAGGATGGCTTCGGACTCCTGCGGCGTCAGCTTCGAGCCAATCCCGAACTGGTCAAAATCCATCTTCTGCCGAAGGAAGTCTTCCAGAACCGGGTCGAGACTCACCAGGTGAATTCGACGTTTCAAATCTCGATACTTCTGACAGATCGTTCGAGCGAGCGCCGTGCGGACGTACTCGGTCATGATCGCCAGGTTCGAAATTCGATCTGAGTTGTCGATGGTTGTCTGCAGGATGGTTTCCAGATCACGCACCGGTACACGCTCGGCCAGAAGGTTCTTCAGCACCTGATGAACGTGCGACATTTTGACATGGTCGGGATTCACTTCTTCAACCAGCTTCGGAGCGCGGTCCTTCAAGGCACCGATCAACTCATGAACGTGCTGACGTGTCAGCAGTTCGGATGCGTGCTGACGAATGATCTCGGTCAGATGCATGATGATGACGATCGATGGTTCGACAGTTGCGTAACCCTGTCCTTCCGCACGGTCCACCTGGCCGGGGTCGATCCAGAACGACGGATTGTCGTTCAGTGGGTCGGTCGTCTTAATTCCGGGCAGGTCGCCTTCGGCGGTTCCGCGGTTGATTGCCAGTATGTTTGATGGCCAGACCTCGCCCTTCGCTACTTCCATATCGCGAATTCGAATGACGTATTCATTGACGCCGAGCCAGGTGTTATCCCGCACGCGAACTTTCGGAAGGATGATGCCCAGCTCTTCGGCGATCTGGTGTCGAATCTGCATGACTCGTTCCAGCATGTCGCCGCCGCGAGACGGGTCGGCCAGTGGCACGACGCCCGCTCCGAGTTCCACCATCAGCGGTTCGACAGGCAGACGGTCTTCCGGCTTCCGTTCCGGGGGAGGCTGATTCTCTGGAAGGTCCGCCGCCGTCTTGATATCAGCAGCCTGCGCGGTCTTCTTCAAATTCTTCTGCAGTGACAGGCCGATCACCGTACATCCGGCCGAAAGGAAAAGCAGTGGCCCCATTGGCATTCCGGTAAATGCCATTGCTCCCAGAAATGCCGACGAGAGAAACAGAGCTTCCGGATGCCGAAACATCTGGCTCATGACTTCCTTCGGCAGGTCGCTTTCGACCGATGACCGGGTCACGATCAGACCTGCCGCCAGCGAAATCAGAAAGCCCGGAATCTGCGTCACCAGTCCATCACCGATGGTCAGCTTCGTGAAGACTTCTCCAGCTTCGCCGAAACTCATCCCGTTCTCGACGATGCCGATATACAGACCGCCGGCAATATTGATCAACGTAATAACGATGCCGGCGATAGCGTCACCGCGCACGAACTTGCTGGCACCGTCCATCGCTCCGTAAAAGTCCGCCTGTTGTGAAATTTCCTGGCGGCGAGCTTTCGCTTCGTCCTGAGTGATCACATTGGCCGCGAGGTCGGCGTCGATCGACATCTGCTTGCCGGGCATTCCGTCGAGAAAGAATCGGGCCGCGACTTCGCTGATTCGACCGGAACCTTTAGTAATGACCAGAAACTGAATCGCGACCAGAATCGCAAACAGAATCAGCCCAACGGCGATCTTGTCACCGGCGACGAATTCGCCAAACGCCTGAATGACTTCGCCCGCCGCTCCAGTTTTGTCGGTCGCTCCTCGAGTCAGAATCAACCGGGTGGAGGCAACATTCAGCACCAGCCGGGCGAGCGTGGTTCCCAGCAGAATCGCCGGAAATACGCTGAATTCGAGCGGTCTGGAGACGTAAATTGTCGTCAGCAGGATGAGGACGGCAGCCGTCACATTACAGGCCAGCAGCATGTCCATCATCAGCGGGGGCAGCGGCGCAATGATCACCAGAATGGACGTCACGATCAGAAGCGGGAACGCGAATCCCCGCACCTGCGCCCATGTCTGCTGCAATCCGTTGGCCGAATCCGGCGGCATCCATGCCTCCGCGTCGTTCATAAAACGAGTTAGAAAGTCCGAAACAGCAACGATTTACACCTTGTCCGTCAGGTGTCACTGGCGTTTCGAGGCCTTCTTCCCGGAACTTTAACAAAATCCAGCCGGTTGATATGGAAAACCCAAAATCCTGTCCAGATGAGGATCCCGACGAACACGATCGGCGCCTTGCCATTTCGTCCGTTCAGCAAATGGGCACACTTTCGATCGGTTGCTAAACTCTCCGCATGAATCATCCCGCGAAATCAGCGCAAGCAAACTACAGGCGAGTCTGGACGACGTTTCTACGGAACGCGCTCGTCCGTGAGATGATGTTCCGCGGCAACTTCCTTATTAATGTAATCACGCGAGCGTTCTGGTTTTGCGCTCAGATTACGTTGTTCGAGATCGTTTACCGCAACGTCGACACAATCAATGACTGGACGAGGCCTCAGTATTTTGCCTTCATGGCGACGGGGATGCTGATCAACTCGATCATCGAAGCCCTGTTCATGCCGAACTGTGCAAACTTCAGCGAGATGATTCGAACGGGCAATCTCGACTTCGTTCTGGTCAAACCGATCGACACGCAGTTCCTGATTTCGTGCGAGAAGATGGAGCTGGCGATGGTCAACCAGTCGCTGCTGGCTCTGGGATTGCTGACGTACTCGCTGATTCAGATCGGGGAGCCGGTCAGCGTCATGCAGGTCGCCGCTTACCTGGGATTCATTGTCGTGGGAGTGTTTTTTTTCTACAGCCTGATGATCGCGATGGCGAGTACCAGCATCTGGCTGACCAGAAACCAGGGACTCTACGATTTCTGGTTCTACATCACGGTTTTCGCACGCTACCCGCGCAGCATTTACAACGGCGTGGATGCCCAGCGGCTGGAGTTCTGCGAGATCCTGCAGGGCACCTTTACCTTTGCGATACCGATTCTACTGGTCGTTACCGTACCCGCTCGTGTCATTGCGAAGGGGCTGACTGAGTGGCACTACCCGGTGATCGGGCTGGTTTCGTCGACCGTCGGCCTCGTCCTTTCCAGAATGCTGTTTCAGTGGTCGCTCCGCAGTTACCGCAGCTCGGGAAGCTGACGGCACTCACTTCGTAGCACTGTGACTTTGCCCCAAACTCGACTGACAACACGATGATTATCAACTCTGAGCTGACAACTGCTGACCTGCTTCCAGCCATCGACCAGATGTGGGATGCGTCTGGACGAAAGATTCTTTCCATTGAGGAATCATGTTCGGCGAACTCGCAGACGCCGGTTTTCACAATCGAAGGAAAGTATCAGCCGCAAGGGTGGACCGAATGGACTCAGGGATTTCAGTTCGGCTCGGCAATTCTGCAGTTCGACGCGACGGGCGATGAGCAGTTTCTGGAGATCGGTCGACGAAACACCGTCGAACGAATGGCGCCGCATGTTTCGCATGTCGGAGTTCACGATCACGGCTTTAACAACGTCAGCACCTACGGGAATCTCCGCCGGTTGATGCTGGAAGGTCGGATTTCGCACGACGACAAAGAACTCGACTTCTACGAACTGGCGCTGAAAGTTTCCGGAGCTGTCCAGGCATCGCGCTGGAGCACGACCGCCGACGGGCACGGCTACGTGTACTCATTCAACGGCCCCCACTCGCTGTTTTGCGACACGATTCGGTCGATGAGGTCGCTGTCACTGGCTCACCAGCTTGGGCATTCACTGATGGGAGAAAACGATGATCCGATCTGCCTGCTGGACCGCATGATCCAGCACGCTCGGACAACGGCGAAGTACAACGTCTACTACGGAGAAAGTCGCGACACATACGATGTCTGCGGTCGTGTCGCCCACGAAAGCATTTTCAACCGGAATGATGGTCGGTACCGCTGCCCGAGCACGCAGCAGGGTTATTCGCCGTTTTCAACCTGGACACGCGGCTTGTCGTGGATTATCGCTGGCTATCCCGAGCAGTTGGAGTTTCTGCAGAGCATTTCTGACGAGCAGCTCGATCCTCTCGGCGGTCGAAAAGAAATCGAAGAAGTCATGCTGAAGGCTGCTCAGGCGTCATGCGATTTCTTCATCGAGAACACACCGACCGATGGCGTGCCTTACTGGGACACCGGCGTTCCGGGGCTTTCTCAACTGGGTGATTACCTGAATCGTCCGTCCGAGCCGTTCAACGATCACGAGCCTGTCGACAGTTCGGCTGCCGCGATCAGTGCTCAGGGGCTGCTCAGACTTGGGCGCTTCCTGCAAGGTCACGATGACGATGCGGCCGCTCGATACTGGCAGGCTGGACTGACGACAGCTCAGTCGCTGTTCGCCGAACCGTACCTCAGCACGGACGACGATCACCAGGGGCAGCTTCTGCACACGATCTATCATCAGCCGCGAGGTTGGGACCACATCCCGGCAGGATCGAAAATCCCTCACAGCGAATCGTGCATGTGGGGCGACTATCACCTGCGAGAACTCGCCCTCTACATTCAGCGAGTCGCCGACGGATCCCAACCGTACTACTGCTTCTTCGGCCCGATGGGATCCGCAGTGAGTTAGCAGACGTTTGAAGGATGTGTGCCACTGGTCCTGCCAGTGCGATCGGTGCCTGGCCATTGCCGGAAAATCTGCGCTGGTGGAGCCAGTGATATTCCGAAGTGGTCTTTCTGTGTTTTCGACAAGTGACTCAGCGCGTCGCCGTCGTCTCGTGACAGACCGGCATTTCCTGCTGCAATCAATCGATTGTCTGTGGAAGCTGGCAGTTCGTGCCTGGCTGGCAGGTTAGTCAACGGTGGTCTTAACCCCGGTCGGCGGACCTGAAAGCTCGTGGAGATTGCCGGCTCAAATCTCACGCTGCGCGAGGCGAGAGGTATAGTTGAGGCGAGGGATTGGACTGAGCGTCAGCAATTGGAGGCTGCATCCGCATCACGATTCACCTCTGCTGATAGACTCAATTCGACGATGAATCCAAAAAACATTCTGCTCGTCGCTGCCGCCTTTGCGGCTGTTCTCTCTTCATCTCGATCGGCATTTGCCGCCCAGCCAATGGTGGAACTTCGCCTTGGTGACGCAGCCGTTGAAGGTCGCATCGCAGAACGTGGCCAGGGGTGGTGTACGCTCTATGACCGCGAAGGGAAGATGCACACGATCGACCTGAGTAAGGTCACTCGGTTCAAGAAGGTCTCTTCCACCTTTGCCCCTCACTCGTTTCAGACTTTGCGAACGAAGCTGCTCAGGGAGTTCGGCAGTGACTCTGAAGTGGCGACGACAAGACACTATGTCGTGTGTGCTCCTGAAGGTCGCGCAAAATCCTACTGCGAAGTCTTCGAGAAAACCTGGCGGCGATTTCACATGTATTTTTCTATTCGGGGTTTTGAGCTGAGCGACCCCGAATTTCCGATGATTGCCGTCGTCCTGAAGGATCGAAAGAGTTTCCTCGACTATGCTCGCAGGGAAAACGCGAAAGTTAATTCCAGCATCCTCGGTTACTACTGGTCGACCCATAACCGAGTGATCATGTTCGAAGATCAGAAGTCTCAAGCCTCGATTCTCAACCACGAGGCAGCGACCAGTGAACGATTGCTGGCGGCGGCGTTCCAGGAGGCTGGCTGCGATGGCTTCTTCGGTGAACGCGCTCAGCTGGAAGACGCCGCCTGGGGCTGGGCGTTTCAAAATTCCGGGACCGAGAGCCAGTTCGGACATTCTCATGGTCTGGATGATGTCGCATCGCGAGCGGGTATCAACTCGGATCTTCGCGAAACGATGATTCACGAGGCGACTCACCAGCTTGGTTATAACCTGGGACTCCACAATCGAACGGGGCGAAATCCGAAGTGGGTCGTCGAAGGCCTGGCAACGGTCTTTGAAACGCCGGGCATGGAGGAATTTGCGATGGACCGAGACGTCAGGAAGCGATTGAATCCTGGCTGGCATTACGGATTGCAGAAGTTCATCAAAGAAGGTCGCCCTGCGGGTTTTCTTGAGAAGTTCATTCGAGACGACGAAACTTTCAGCACTCAAATGAGCAACGCTTATGCTCAGGCGTGGGCTCTTTCATTCTGGTTGATCGAAACTCGGCCGCGTGAATACGCCAGGTTCCTTCAGAAAATGGCCTCGCCGGAAGTCACTCGACAGTTGGCTCCCGAAGCGCGAGTCAAACTGTTCAAGGAATCGTTCGGTGACAATCTGATTCTGCTCGACGCCGAAATGCTGAGGTATTACGCACGGATCCAGTAGGTTGGCAGCGGCGATCGACGTCTCCATTCGCCGTACCGGACTTGCAGGTTGTGTAATATTTTCAGACCTATTGCAGAGTCTGCAATTCGGTATTGCAGCGTTTTTTGTCGACCAGTAGTCTGCCCGGCCCTGAAGCAAATTCCCGTCACTCACTTCGTCCGAGTCACATCCGACGCACCTTTCCTTCGCTCGACTTCCTCAGAGCACGCGATGTCTGACGGGGCATCACTCACCCAATCACAACTCATCCACAGATTCGTGTCTGCGTTTTCTTAACTCAGTTACGTTTCAGTTCTTCGTGCATATCTCTGATCGAAAGGTCGTGGGCTGTACGAGGAATATTCGTTCCGCATCGGTTCCGGCATTAACTTTCTGGAGAATTCCACCCATGTTTTTCACACGGGTCATGGCCTGCGCGATCATCACTTGTCTGGTCAGTCTGCTGGCCGGATGTGGTGCACCGAACGGGTTTGTGCACAACACAATGGGCACACGGAATTTCAAGAGCGGGAACTACGCCGAAGCCAGTCGTTATTTTCGGATGGCTGCTGCTGACAATCCCCGCAAGCCGGCATACCTTCACAATGTTGCGTCCGCCATGTGGAAGCAGGGCAATACAGCGGGAGCTGAGCAGGTTTATCGACAGGTGCTCGACATCGATCCGATGCACCAGCCGTCGTACCACAGCCTGGCGAAACTGCTGAACGAACAGGGCCGTACTGGCGAAGCTCATGAGCTGATGACCGCCTGGGCTGACACTCAACCATACATTCCTGAGCCGCAGATCGAACTCGCGTGGCTCAACCGTGAAATGGGTAACCACGCCGCGTCGGAAGAAAATCTTCGACAGGCGCTGCAGGTTGATCCCTCAAATGCTACGGCACTCGCTCACCTCGGACAGGTGTATCAGGATCAGGGACGATCCAGCGAGGCCGTTGCCATGTACCGTCGGTCGCTCTACCAGAACTGGTATCAGCCCGATGTTAAAAGCCGAGTCGCTACTCTTGGTGGTTCAGTGGCTCCGCAGACGTCGACGCAGTTTGCTCAGATGCCGACTTTCGTCAACGGGCAGCCGATTATTGCCCAGACACCGCAGCCGACATTCGCCAACTATCCGCCGGCTCAGTCGGCGATTGCGTTCGGACAGCCCGTCATAGCTCAGCCTACAGTTGCCCATTCGCAGCCGATCGTCATGCACCAGACACGACCTTCAATGGCAGGAGTTGGAAATGCCGATCCAGCTCACGCTGATCAGCGATTCTCTGCATTGCCGACTGTGACCGCTCATTGATTGACCCGAACTGAATTCGAACTGTTGACCCTACATCCACGCCTAACTGTGAATTTCGATTGAAGCCGTTTTCTGACAGCCAGTTGATCTGATTGTTTCCCGCAGCGAGCCGTCAGGTTGACCGTCCTAAAACAGAACTTCCCAGAAGCAGGACAGACAGATGCCCAGTGTGACCGCCTCCAATTCTCAACCTGAGACGACCGTCAAGAAAAAGACGGTTAAGCACAAGGTTGGGACCAGCATTCGTGCTCTTGATAAAGTCGTCTCACCGGATTTTCCGGATATCTCCTTCGCTGGCTGGACTGGCAGGATTGTCGAGGTTTCCGGCAAAAAGGCTCCTTTCAAATACTTTGTTGAATGGGACGATGCCGTCGTGACCTCAATGCCCGCGTCGTACGTCAAACGTTGTGAGGATCAGCAGATCTATCATAAATGGGCCTGCCTCACTCACTCAGATTTCGAGGCGGTTGAGTAGTTCGTCTTTCGCAACCAGCAACGGCAGCAGGTATGCCTGATTGAAGACGCTACCTGACCTGTAAACGTGGATTGAACTACGGTGAGATCTACAACTTTATGTGGAGTGCGAGTCGTGCGGGCCACTTCATGCCGTCTGGCACTCAAACATGCAGGAGAGAATCGAGAGCACGGATGTGCGGCCTGATCGCAAATCTGAGTTCTTAGTCCTCTCCTGCTTCGATTTAATGCCCGGTCAAAAATTACTCGAAAAATCATCGTTCCAATACGGCGTCGCTGGATCTGATCGAACAGTAAATACAGTACATGTCCCCTTGGGATGTCTACATTCAGTCCAGAATGGCCTCCATTTGACATTCACTCAATGATGAACCCCGGGTTAGCCTGCTGACCCATCTCACCACACGTCATTTCTCATTGCCGGCACTCTGCTGGTCACTTCACTCCTTCTTCTCCTACCACCTTGAAGCTTCACAGATCTTGCTTTCTCTGCTTGTCAAACTTTTCCGATTACGAAAACTTTTCCGAAAAGGCTGATTTCAGAAGTCCAACTGGCCGATAAATCGAAGCAGGCCCTCTTCGCAATTACGTCACTCCTGGTGAGTTTCTGCAAGAGATCACAGTCGTTGCCTGTACCAGTTTTCGGACAGTCCCGTGGCACTCCACATTGCATGTCGACTTGCACTCATCGCGTTTGCGACGGTTGTACTTCGCGGCGTTCTGGACGGTTCGGAATTTCAGACAGTACTGACACTGGCCATCAAGATCGGAGCCGTATTCTTCGGAATCGGACTGATCATCGGAGAACTCACCCGTCGCCTGCTGGAAGACATGGTGATTTCGAAAATCAGAAAAGTCATTGGCGAAAACGCACCTCAGGACAACAACCAACAACTCAGTACCGAACCCTGAACGACGCTGCTGACGCGTCCATAACAGAGTTCGAAACTGCATGACGATGAAAACCACGGAGGGTTTCATGGCAACGAAGATCAGCGACGAAGTTCTGGCAGAGGTCTGGAAGGACTTCAAAGCAGATCTCAAGGATCAGCGACTGCGGAACATTCTCATCGAACGGTACTTTCCGTTAGTCAAATACAACGCTGAGCGTGTGTGGCAGAAACTGCCCGAAGGGGTCGACCTGAACGACCTGATTTCGGCCGGCGTCTTCGGACTCATGGATGCCATCGAAGCATTCGACATGGAACGTGGCGTCAAATTCGAGACGTACTGCGTCCCGCGAATTCGTGGAGCGATGCTGGACGAACTCCGCACCATGGACTGGGTTCCGAGACTTGTACGAAGCAAAGCCAGCAAGCTCGAAGCCGGACGCAAGCGCGTTGAAGCTCGTGTGGGACGTCCGCCAACAGCCGCCGAAATGGCCGCTGAGATGGAAATGTCGCTCGAAGAGTACGAAAAGATGAAATCCGACGCGAGCGCCGTCGGGCTCGTCAGTCTGAATAAGAAATGGTACGAGACTGATAGCTACAAGGACGTTCGAGAGGTCGACATCGTCGAAGATCAGAAAGGCGAAGACCCCACCGGTGGAATTCAGAAACGCGATATCATGCGTCTGGTCACCAAAGGTCTGAACCGCAACGAACGCCTCATCATGATCCTCTACTACTACGAGGAATTGACGATGAAGGAAATCGGTTCGACGCTTGGTCTGTCAGAATCACGAGTCAGTCAGATGCACTCCAGCATTGTGGCTCGCTTAAAAGACCAGCTCCGACGACGTCGTCCAGAGTTTGCCTGAGTGTCGGAATTCTCAGCCGGAAAAACAGAAAGCCTCGCCATCCGGCGAGGCTTTCTTCGTCTGCCAGCTCATTTTCAGCAGCTGGGGAGCCAAATCTCGTTCGGCGTTCCGGACTTGTGTTGAGCCTTCTTCGGCCTGCCATTAAAGCTACGACTTCGACGCATCAATTCGGAGAAGGCACATACTGCAGCCATTCGCGGATGTCGTTTTCGTACTCGCTGGAAAGATCGCCCAGTACCAGTCGCTTATGCGCTGCGGCCGCGCCGTCGGGAGATAAATCGGCGTCATCAGGACCGGAAAAACGTTGCGAACAATCCGGGTGAATCATGCCGCGGATTAACTCAACCAGCCCTGCATCGCGGCGAACGTCGCGCGGTAATACGTCTTCCACTCGATCATGCAGAGAATTCTTGACGTCCAGCATTTGAACTTTCGTCTTGACGTCATCGAATGGCGATCGTCCGGAAATCAACTCCAGAAAGACATACCCAAGACTCGCGAGGTCAGAGTTCAGTTCAAACTTCCCGGTTTCGATGACTTCCGGAGCGGCATACCGCGGCGTCCAGGCCGGTTGAATACGTGGCCGGGAGATTTCGAAGGCCGAACCAAAATCGATTACCTTCGAACTGGCTGTTCTTTTCAGCATGATGTTCGATGGTTTAATGTCTCCATGAATGATGTTCGCTCGGTGAAGTACTGACAAACCAGCGAGGCACTCCCGAAGAACGTGAAGGGCGACTCCAGGCTTCAGTCTGGATTGAGTTGGCCCTGCGGTAACGACAACATCGTTGACGTGTACCCAGCGTTCACGTCCGGCCGCTGAAGCCGTTGCCCGCAGTCGCTCCGGCTCCATCAGGTACTTCAGGTCGAAGCCATCGACCCACTCCATCACCATGATCTGAATGCCGCTGCTCTCAATGAAGTTGTGAACGTCCAGCAGATGATCCTGCTGAATCGATGCGATCTTCATCGCGATCTGAGCTGTCTGAGCCATCTCAGTCAGGTACGAATCTGTATCGGGGTAAAGCAACGGAGAAAACAGTTTCAACGCAACACGCAGCGAAACATCAAGTGACCCCAGCCGGTCTGCCAGCATAACGACGCTTTGCGAGCCCGCCCCCAGACGTTCCAGAAAGCGATACTGCGCCGTCCAGTGAACGGCATCGGACTTCTGCAACGACTCATAGCGCATCGTTAGAGCACTTCCGGTTGGGCGGAAATGCTGTGAGAAGTCACGAGTGGATGGGAACGAATCGGGAGCCGAAGAAGTCATTAATCGAATCGTCACGTACAAGTAAAGCAGGGGAGTTTCTGTTTGGCTGCAGCCCGCCAGTGGTCGCCGCCAGCAGGACGACGGAGTATAGCCGGACGACTTGAGGTTTGTGTTCTCGCATCCGAAAAGTCTGAGCAGCCCGCCTCAGCTGGTTCTGTGAGCGCTGCTGGAATGTTCGCTGAGGCCGTCTGGGACTTTGCAGGAAGCTCGAAATCTTAAAGCACCGTCCAGGAACTCAGGTCATCGCAAACTTCGATGTCTTCGTCGGGGATTGTCGCAATCTCAGAGGCGGTATTGTTCGCTTCTTTTTCATCCGATTTGAAGCGTCCATTGATTGTCGCCAGCCATTCCGCGGACGGCAGACCGTACGGACGAAACTTTTCAAGCGTGCCTGTTTCCTCAAGGTAGAGTAATGCTCGGTTTTGTCCAAGCCTCCCGGCAACCGGTGAATCAATCAGATGGCTTGAATCGGTCGCGCTCATCTGGAAGGCGACTCGCATTTCCAGTTCCCGCATGGTCTGATTCGTCATCCATCGACTGGCGTTGTTGTAAGTGTCGGCCCAGACGAGAACGTGGACTCCGACGCTCGGTCCCTCTTTCAGAATTTGAACGAACTGCTTTGCCGGGCTCGCGGCTTTGCTCCGGTCGGGCGAAAAGTTGTAGTCATCGTCACCCTTCCGAAGATCCCGGAAGCGACCGAGGTTGTCGACAACGAAAAAGACTGGAGGGGCAGCGGTCGACTTGCCACGAGACTCGACAATTGCAGCCAGTTCGCCGACAAGCTCGGCGGCATCGTTTGGACCACCTACACGGATGTCGTGAGGCAACCCTTGCGTCAGACTGCTCCAGAATTCGACGCTCGGAGCGTCTGCCAGTTCACCGTCCAGAATATAGAGCTGCGCTGCGGAAAGAACTTTGCCTGCATCTTTGGCATTCGGTTCTGCTGGTTCGTCAACTGGATTCGGGATTTTCATGCTGGCAAACGAGAACGACTTCATGGCTTCCAGCGCGTCGACAGTTGAAGTTTCAGACGCCGCGTCGTTAGCTGTTGATTCTGAGTCGTCTGTCTCCAGGTCATCCTCGACCAGCCCGACGGCATCGTCGGGTATGACCGGCGGAACCTGACCGACTGCGGCCAGCACGACCGACGACAGGATTCCGCGTGCTCCGACGGGACTTTGCCCAACGATCAGCAGGTTCGACCCTGCAAGCCGGCGAAACCCAATCGAGGTGTGAGGTTTGATGGCCACCGCTTCGCCCAGCCACGCTTCGACAATCGAGGTTGGTTCGGCAACTCGATCCGGTGCAAATAATGCAACCAGTTCCCGATTGTTAGTCGGAATCGCCGGAACGTTCCCTTCAAAGATGATGGGGGCGGAAGTTTCGATGTTCTGCGCATCGGTGAGGTCGCGAACCTGCCCAAGATGCCCGTCGCGTTTGTCATCGTCGAGCCACGCGATCTGGAACGGGTGGTTTCCTTCCAGTAGTCCGTTGGCGTCGTTATAGATGGCTTCGCCTGGTCGAGTCAGCAGCCGAGCGGCCGTATTGTCTTCACTGAGAATCAGGTGCGCGTCAGCCTCGCTGCACTGCAACGCGATCCGGACAGCAACCTGTCCGAGCGTGCTGCGTGCAAGCGAGTAGGCTCCGCCCAGCGTCTGCGATCCCAGCATCACGTGCATGCCGAACGCTCGACCTTGACGCACCAGCCGATCCATCAGCAACGCAGCCTGTTGCGAGATCCGATCGTCTTCGGTGAAGAACTCCTGAAACTCGTCAATCAGCAGCATGATTCGAGGCATCCGCTCTGGATTGTTGTTACGAAATCCGGCGATGTCCTGCACGCTTCGTTCTCGGAACAGATCGCCACGTTCTTTCAGAATTCCATCGAGCCGCTGCAGAACGCTCAGTCCGAATTCACGATCACTCTCGATGGCAATCACGCGAGCGTGCGGCAATCGATTCGCAGCGTACGTCTTAAACTCGACGCCTTTCTTGAAGTCGATCAGATAAAACTCAATCTCGTTCGGGCTGTAATGTAGAGCGAGATTTGTCACCAGAATGTGCATCAGCGTCGACTTGCCGGAACCCGTCTTGCCAGCAATGAGAACGTGCTGCGACGTCCCTTTTCCCAGACGCATATGCTGAAGTTTCGTCGCTCCTGCACGGCCAAGCGGAACATCCAGACCACTGCGGCTGTCCTGCTGCCAGAGTTCTTTCGGGACAACTCGCTCGAAAGAGACTTCGACACGTCTTGCATCTTTTGAAGCGTCACCAACTCGCTTTACAAATCGACTGAACTCATCAGGTTCAGGCGGTTGGTGCAACTCCAGCGGGAGCCAGGCAACTTCCTCATCATCGAAGGCGAAAGCTCCGTCATTCCACGACAGACACGTCGCTTCGTAGGCCGCATCTGCCAGACTGAAGTTAGGCGGCATGGTCAACTGTGGATCGACGCTCAACAGTGTGTAAACGCCACATCGAGGACCACTCGACATGATGCTTGTCAGACGTCTTGCCGCCTGTTCCGAAAAACTCGACGGAAAGCCGGCGATCACCAGAATGTGGTACGGCTCGGCGACTTCGCCTGCGAACTCGTTGTACTCTTCGATCGTTTTGAACTCGTTGCGCAGGTACGTCTGGAAAACCGTTTCCATATGCTCGGTCAGGTCGGTCAGCCGCTGGTCGATGTGCGATGCTTCGGTCCAGATTCGGCTTGTTACAAGCAGTTCGTCGTAATCGACAAGGTGCATGAAGGCAGAAAAGTTTTCACCCAGCCCGATCGGATCAATGATGGTGAAGCGAACTTTTCCAGGCGGCAATGTTGCCAGCAATCGAAGCATCACGACCTGCAGAAGGTCAACTGATGCCTGGCGGCCTTCGGCACCGCTCGCTCGGAGCAGCAGTGAAGCCTTGTCTGGAAACGGCAGCATGGCGGGGATTGAGAACTCGCTGACCTCCGGGACAAGCCGATCATCTTCCGGTATTCCATACTCGATGTCGTCGAGGTTCAGTTTGAAATCGCCGAGTCGAACTCCGCCTGGGATCGACGCTGCTGGAGCCCAGTTTCCGAACGCCAGGTCGGGCCAGCGTTGCGAAATTCTTGCCGCGTCGGCGTTCATCCGATCTGCGGTAGTACGCACCGATTCAACGACGCCATGCCATGACCGCGACATGTTCTGCCAGTCGAAATCGTATCGCTGCTGAATCGCTGCTGCGCGACTCTGGCTTTCTTCGCCGATCTTCTTCGTGTCCCATTCAAATCTTGCTTTGAGCTTGTCGAGTTTTTGTGGGAACTCGTCGTGAGCCAGCTGCAATCTTTCGTCGCGTTCACGAGTCAGTCGTTCCATCAAAGACGGGTATCGATCGTTTGCCTGCTTGAGCAGCTCGGCGCGGCGTTGCCGATGAGAATTTATTTCTCGATCAAACTTTTCCTGCGACATTCGCAGCCGTGAATCCCGTTGTTCAACGAGGGATGTGAACCATTCGTCGAACTCCTTCTTTCGACGCTTGAACTCACGAGCAGAAAGTCGCGTCCATTGCTGACGAGCAGCCTGTAAGTCGACGATCACCTGAGTCAGTTTCTCATATCCGGAATCGGCACCGCTGCGAGCGATTCCAAACAGGATTCCTTGTATGGCCAACGTTAGAACAATAGAGCTGCCGCCAAGAATCGCCAGCCATTCCTGCATTGGTGGCGTTGTCTTGAAACCAAGCATTGCGGGGTCAACCGCGAACCACGTCGTCGCTGTCAGTCCGCCAGCAACCACCACAAAAAAAATCAGCGGCAACAGACCGGCAAACAGGAACGGCAACTTTTGACGGTTCAACCGTGCTGCCTGAGTACGCGTCTGCTCAGCCCGCTCTTCGAACAGCTCAATCAGACCGTCGAGCGATGATGGCAACGGACCATGATCTGCTGGATCTGGCTCTGTCCACATGCGGCGTTTTTTTAAGGTCGCGACAGTGGCTTTGTGAATCTCTTCGAGTTGCGTTGACTCGCTTTCAAGATGCTCGCGAGATCGTTCAACGTTGTGTTCAAACTGCTCGAACTGTTGTTTGGGAGACCCACCTGCGTTCTCGTCGAAATACGACACGACCATCCAGCGAGTCTCTTCGAACTCCTTGCGAATCTGATCGGCGATGTCTTCGTAGTCGTCATTGGCGGCTCGAAGTGCTTCGTCATACTCTTCGGACGCCGCTGAGTAATGCCCCTGATAATGAAGTCCAGCCTCGGCGCAAACGGAATCGTATTCAGACTGCAAAGCCTTTCGTTCAGTTTCGTAAAGCGCCTGCCGTGCTTCGGACTCTGCCTGGAAGCGGACCTGTTCATCGGCCAGTTCATTCTTCAGTCGCTGCGCGAGACCAAGCTCGCCATCAACTCGCTGGGCAATCCCGTCGAACAATGACTGAATCAGATTCTGAACTCGCTTCGCAGCAGCATCACCCGGCACTTTGATCTCCTCTTGCTGCCGGTCACCAGGGAAAAGCCGACCAGACACGGCGCACTCCGATTTCACAGCGTTCCCGGAATACCGCGTGCCAGATATCGAAGCGTTGAGTGTATCCGGTGCCGAATCTGACAGCATCTGAGATGCGGTCGCTTCGTCAGATTCCGTTAAGTCGTGAATCGGGTCAGCTTCGCTATGCAGAGTTGTCATGATATTTCGAATTCTCCGAGCATGAACGACAGCAGAAGTATTCGGTAGTTTTTCACGACCACAGCGAGCGATGCTGCCAGACGTCCTAAACGACTTCTCGATCTTCCTGGCAGTCCCGTTCGGCTTCGTGCAGTGTCTCAGCCATCCGGTTCACTGCGTCGAGCGACAGTTTGACCGTCAACGCCAGCGGCATCAGATACTCTTCTTCGAACTTGCGAGCGTTGTCATCGTTCCACTTTTCCTGTGCCGCCATCCAGGCTTCCTGCAGGTTTTCCAATGACGAATGAACCTTCGCCGCTGGAGATCCCAGGTCGATCATCCCCATCGTGCTACCCTTCTCGTCGTTTGTTCTGAGTCGTGACGTTCTGAGACCAGCGCTTGCGTGCCAGTTTGGAGAACGAGAATCGAAGGCTCCAATCAACAGAATCCGAAATCACCAGTCAAAGTACGCTGTAAACTTCCGACCGGATTGTGAATGTCGCGTCTCTTGTGCCGAACCTGTCTAAAGCAGCGCAAAGAAAAACTCCCGACTTCAGCGGTTGCTGAAATCGGGAGTCAAGTTCTTCAAAAACGGCGTTGCGGTTAAAGAATCGCCTTCACTTTCGTGAGGAACTCTGTGTTTGTTGGAAACCGCTCCAGCGTTCTGGTCAGTGTCTCCATCGCTTCGACAGGGCTGAGCGAAATCAGGCTCCGACGAAGCATGATTACACTATCAAGAGCGTCTTCGGCAAACAGTTTTTCTTCGTGTCGTGTGCCGGATCGAGTGATGTCAATTGCCGGCCAGATTCGACGATCCGCCAGGTCGCGACTGAGTACAAGCTCCATGTTGCCTGTCCCCTTGAACTCCTGAAAAATCACGTCGTCCATACGGCCACCCGTTTCGATCAGCGCTGTCGCGACGATCGTAATCGAGCCGCCTTCGTCGAACTGGCGAGCCGTTCCAAAAAGCTTCTTCGGAATGTCGAGAGCTTTCACATGAAGGCCGCCGCTCATCGTTCCCGAGTGGCGACTGCCGCCACCACCGCCACCACCGGCCCATTTGTTAAACGCTCGAGCCATGCGAGTGATGCTGTCCATCAGGATGAAAACATCCTTGCCTGCTTCAGCCATTCGCTTGGCTCGTTCGATCATGAGCTGGCTCATGCGGACGTGACTTTCGACATCACGGTCCATCGAAGACGCAATGACTTCGCCTTTGACGCAGCGAGTCATCTCGGTGACTTCTTCAGGACGCTCATCGATCAACAGAACCATCAAATGCATTTCGGGATGGTTCTTACTGACTGCGTCGGCGATGTCCTGCAGAAGCATCGTCTTACCAGTTCGCGGCGGAGCGACCAGCAATGCCCGTTGGCCTTTTCCGACCGGCGTCAGCATATCCATGACACGCATGGTCACAGGCTTGGGGCCAGTCTCCAGCCGAATGTGAACGTGCGGTGTGATCGGAGTCAGTTCGTCGAAATTCTTGATCTCGGAATACTCTTCGGGAGTCATGCCGTCGATCAACTCGACCTCTTTGAGCCGCGGTCCCTGATTGCGAACCCCTGGTCCAACATCCCCTCGAATCATGACGCCTTCACGTAACCGGTATTTTTCGACCAGTGAACTCGGCACGAACGGATCTGATTCCTGTGCGACGTACCCTTTCTCTGCGTTCCGAAGAAAACCATAGCCCTTCGGATGCAGCTCCAGGACGCCATCGATCGTCCCTTCGATAACTTCCGTGCTGGGAGCTACGGAACGAACACGATCGCGTCCCCCCTGGCGACTGTCTCGACCATCGCGTCCGCCGTCTCGACCGCCCCGGCCGCGTCGTCGCCGCCCACCGCGCTGGTTCTGGTTGTTACCGCCACCGCCAGCCTGATGGTTATTGCTGTTACCGCCGTTGTTGTTAAATCCGCCGTCGCCGCCACCCTGTGGCCGCCTTCGGCGTCGGCGCCGGCGTCGAGGACGACCGTCTTCATCGGAATCTGATGTAGCGCCTTCCTGCTCGCGGTTATCCAGTCTTTCCTGGCGATCCTGTTCGGCTCGATCCTGCGACGACTGAACTGGAGGTGCTTCATCATTCGACGAATCGCGATCACTCACTTCGCCATCACTAACGTCTGCTGCGGTCGTACGGCGTGTCCGTCGGCGCGGCTTTGGCTTGGCTGGTTCTGAGTCATCGCTGCCACCAGCAGCGACTTTGTCCGGCTCCTGCTCCGTCGACTTTGCGGCTGCACTTTTGCGGCGAGCAGCTTTCTTCCGTTTCGGCGGAGCAGCGTCTTCCGACTCGTCAAAGATGACGTCTCTTACATCGTCGTTGTTCGAAGAACTTGCCACTTCATCCTCACTGGTACGAACGCGTCGACGTCGACGGGCGGGTGGTTTAGCTGATGAATCTGAACTCTTAGCGACCATAAAACTCATTCCAGACGGAGCGATGCATGAACAGGATTCGTTACTTCAATGATAAAAATGAAGCCAATCACGACCTGTCCACAGAGTACACAACGGTGTTCGACGGGCAGTTACTGAAGGAGCCCGAAACTCAACTCAGCAGGATTTCACAAAACGCAGACAGCGGATTCGATTTCGACTGTTGAAGCGTTTTGTGGACAGCCTGAAGGCTGACAACCGGCTACCAGAAAGCGCCAGCAAAAAGTGCCATTGGATAACGGAAAGAAGTCCGATCCGAGGTAAAACGCGAGGGGTGAGGTTTAACAGTCCACCTCAGCCAAACCAGCCAGAAGCTCAGGCGCATCGGCCACAAGACTAACAATGACCTTTAGTGATTCCCGAAAAGCGACATTGCACGCCGCAGACGTTTGAAAATCAAATGACGCGAGAGTGCGTCAAGGTACCACCGGGCGATCCGTAGCCCGGATTCCAGAGTATCGTTCCCCAACAACTCCGCAACTCACAATAGCGGGCGTTGGACCAGAGCAACCTGCAACAGGCCAGGATGCAGCCAACGTGAAGCCATCCGTTTTGCAAAGCCACGACTCTACAGCCACTGCTTCACAGCACTTAAGACCGCGACCAGGTGACGCCCCGAACATGAGTCTGCATCCATCAGTCGTTCTTGCATTGAAGACTGAGACAGCCAGTGAGTCAACAGACACACGCGTTTTCAGGGCTAAGCTAACCGATGAGTGAATCCGCTCTAAGCCAGAAACGGTGAGATCGAAAGTGGGGACAATCGAGCTGACACTAAGTCCGACGTGGAACCCGGATTCAACTTCCTCAACCGTAAACTACCGGAACAAGAAACCGATACGTGAGGAAGGCAACAGTACTCAAAGGTTCCCGGCATCTTAACTCGAATACCGATTGTGTCAATTCAAGTCCTGGAGCCTTATTCAGAGCGTTCTGAGCCTGATCTTTGATACGACATTCCTTTCGATCAGCAGAGTAAACACCTTGAATACTTTGTCGGTTTGACAGAATCAACGTCCGATTAAACGGATCCCTCTGTCTGAACTCATCAGCAGGCCGGCCCGCTGGAGCCGTCAGTTCCTGCCAGAGTCGGCTTTACCAGTGGCGGCAAGCCATCCTCAAGCACGCCTTTAACTCGAGGCAACAGCAACAACGCTTCGACGATCATCCACACCTGAATTCCAAGAATCGCCACGCCCATCCATAGAAGATGTGTCTGCTCTTTTTGGTACCAGCCGCTCTCTGAGTTGAACATTTGCCATAGCATTGCCCACGCAGGCATGATCAGCATCATCGTCATCGGAATTGCGATAAACCAGACCGGACGACCACGTCGCCAGAGATAGAACATTGTCACCATGAATGCCAGACCGGCCAGCAGCTGGTTGGTCGCTCCGAATAACGGCCAGAGGATAAGGCCACCGGTTCCCGCGCTGCCAAGAGGGTGATCAGCCGGTTGTGTGGCATCGGCGGGAAGCATCGCTACCCAACCAGCCAGAACAACGGCCAGCAATGTTGCCGCATACTTATTGGTGAGCGGTTTGATCCGCAGTGTCCCGGCCAGCTCCTGCACAACATATCGCTGCAGTCGTGTCGCGCTGTCGAGAGTTGTGGCCGCAAAACAGGCGACCAGAACGGCGATGACGCTGATGCCCAGTTTTACCGGTATGCCAATTGTCGACAGAAAGTTTGCCCCTCCTTCAATGAAAGCACCGACCGTCTGAGGCAGCTTGAATTTCTGCCAGCTGCCACGCGCGTTGTAACGGGCCGACCAGGCGGCGGCTCCCGTTACGTGCTGGCCGTTTTCGAGCTGCTCCACATAGTTGTATCCCCCGCCTGCGGTGGCGTCGGCTTCACGAGTGAACTTGCCCATACCGACTCCCGCACAACAGGCAAGGATCACCATGACGGCTAACGCACCTTCCAGCAGCATCGATCCGTAAGCCACATACTGGGCGTCTGATTCCTTCTCAATCTGTTTGCTGGTCGTGCCGCTGCTGACCAGACAGTGAAAACCGCTGCACGCTCCGCAGGCAATCGTAATAAAGAGGAACGGCCAGATCGGGGGAGCGTCCGACGGAATTTGAGTCGCGACTGCGGGAGCGGCATCAAGCTGAGCCTGACCAGTCGCCCCGGCGACAACCACCCCGATCATCAGCAGTCCTAACGTAACCACCAATTGATGACTGTTGACATAGTCTCGAGGCTGCAACATCACCCAGACCGGCAGAACCGAGGCGACGAAACAGTAAATCAGCAGGATCACCGTCCAGACTGAGATCACATTCGGAAACGCTCCTGTCGCTGGCACGCCAAACAGATCTTCAATGTTAATCGGGAAAGCGTAGGCTCCCAGCCACACACAAAAGTAGATCATCGCGACGGCTGCCAGTGATGGCCCAAGGATGCCGCCACCTTTCCTGTAAACCCAGAATCCGATTGCGACAGCCAGCGGCAGAGAAACCCAGGTTGGCAGGACGCTTTCAGGATAAAGCTTAAAGATCGTGGCGATGACCAGCCCGAAAATGGCCAGCACGACTGTCAGCGCCATGAACAGAATCACCAGGAACAGCACGCGGGCTCGTGGGCTGATCAGCCGGCCGGCCACTTCGCCAACCGTTTGACCGCGATTTCTCAACGAAACGACCAGCGCACCGAAGTCGTGCACCGCGCCGATCAGGATCGAACCGACAAATACCCAGATCAAAGCCGGCAGCCATCCCCAGAACACAGCGATAGCCGGGCCAACGATCGGTCCGGTTCCGGCGATACTTGTGAAGTGGTGCCCGAAGATCACCTGTCGCTTTGTTGGAACAAAGTCGACATCGTCACGGAGTTCGTGACTGGGTACTTTTGTTTCGTCGTTCAGCTGAAAGACTTTTTGACTCAGCCATCGCCCGTACGTGTGGTAGGCGATCAGGTATCCGACGAATGAGCCCACAGCGATAAACAGTGTCAGCATCGAAACAGCTCCGTAGATTTTCCGACGAAGTGGGGGAACGCGGGACGCCTGATACAAAGTCACCCGGATATAAAATCACGGCGAGTGATCTGGCACGAATATTCTATCAACGACGCTTTGTGCCAGAGCAGCCCTGAGTCGGTTGCCAATCAGCCTGGGACAACTTCTGAAACCTGACCAGTCTGTCGACTCGAACGCCGTTGGTCGAGTCGCCAGTTCAGTCTTTCTGTCCTGACGCGGCGCGTTCAAAACTGGCTGGAGAATCAAACAACGCCGAGGGTGATCATCGTAGACAGCCAGTCTTTGGATGGCTCCTCGTCGCTGAAACTCTGGCTCGGCGGCCTTAATCCGGCACGTCTCAAACATTACCCAGCCATCGTCGGAGTCGCAACGAGTCGACTTTAACGTCCAGCTTCTGCCGGATTCATTTTTCAAGCCGACTGATTCCATTTCGAGTCAAGTGGCTGAACGTCAAATGACTTTCGGCAATTCGCCTCGAAATCTCTGCACGAGTATCCGTTCTTCCCGTCACAAACGGAACAGCCGACACCCCGTTTTCGCGAGTCCTGTGTTTATCCCGGAAACGCGCCCGGGTTGCGACTCTCTGACAGACGATGACGGAACCACGGATCAAGTACACCCGGTGCGGGAAGGATGTCGGCGTCTCTGGAAGGCTCGCTTTCCTGACGGCGATCCCCAACTGGCAACCGCGAGTTGGCAAAGGTCGACTCAACGGTTGGCATCGCGACCGGCACCAATTCTGCGTTGGCCATTGCGACTCAGACTGAAGCGGTCGCGGAACCTGAATTAATTGACGTCTGGTCGTTAGACGCAGTTCACACACGAGAAGGAGTCTTGCAGATGCTGGTTTTGTCCCGACAACGAGATGAGAGCATCATCATTGGCGACAACATCGTAATTACGATCGTCGACATTCGTGGTGACAAGGTCCGACTGGGTATCGAAGCTCCCAAAGAGGTGCCCGTACATCGGCAGGAAGTTTACGAAGCGATTCAGCGCGAGCGGACTCAGGCTGAATCCGGCGAGAAAGTCGCCGACGACACCACGTCGCCGTCCACCTAGCAGCTGAGCGGAAGGATCGCGCGTCGATTGCCCGGCCACGTGGTGCCGAGCACGACGCTCCGACCGTTCGTCGCGGGGGGACGGTCGTCGATCAACGAAATTCGCCCCCGCTCCGGCCAGTTTCTGACAACGGCACGCCCTCAACCTTTCGGTTCAGGGCCATTCTTTGATCCCGCAAACGAGGGATCGTATCAGACGCCCGGCGGCACGTTCAGGTCGCCTGTAGTTTCTCTGGTTTCACGCTGAAACCGCGTCCGGCTGCTCACTCGCTCATAAGAGTGAGGGAAATCCCTGTTGCTCATCAGGTGTCACTCTTAATAGTCCCTGATTTCCACAGTTGCTCCATCTAAACATCCGCAGTTCGTGATTTCCTGACCGATAGTGACTGCGATGGCCCAGAAAAGTCTGGGAGTCAATTCGGTTATGGAGAAGGGCTTTCGAAACGGCTGACACAACTCGCTGATCAACAGCGAACCACAAATGTCAGTCGATAAGAAACAAGGCACTGGCAGGAGCCATATAGATCACTCGGGATGTTCCCAGCGATCGACGCCCCGAACAGGAGATTTCTGTCTGAGCCAGAAGTTCCACGTCGTGGAGGCTGGCAGATTGACTGACACCACAGAAGACACGTTGGAACAACTTTCTCAGACGCCAGGGATTCAACTGTCCGAGGCACTTCGAATGAACCACTGATTCAACGCCGTCGGATGACGGAATCAAATCAGTGGTTGCGGGAGAGCCAGGGAACACCAAGGTCACTTTAGGAAAGGCATATTGCCATGACGCGGATTAACACAAACGTTGGCGCTACCCGAGGCCTTCGAAACCTCAACAAAGCAAACAGCAAGCTTGACTCAGCGATTCAGCGACTTTCAACGGGTTCGCAGATCAACAGTGGTAAGGACAATCCTTCTGGCCTGATCGGCAGCGAGAAGTTGCGATTCCAGGTCACCACGATCGAGCAGTCAATCAAAAACAGCAACCGAGCCAGCAACGTGATCGCCACTGCCGATGGTGCATTGGGTGAAATCAGCGGACTGCTCAACCAGATTCGTGGGCTGGTTCAGGAAGGTCTGAACAGTGGAGCTCTGTCCGACACAGAGATCGAAGCCAACCAGCTTCAGATCGATACGGCCCTCTCTGCCATTAACCGAATCTCGTCAAACACGACGTTCGGTGGTGACAAGCTGATCGACGGGTCAAAGGGTTTCAACACCTCGTTCACAGCAGCAAATGCTGCCAAGATTTCTGACTTCCAGGTAAACGAAGCGTTGCTCGGGACCAGCTCGTCCATCTCTGTTGACGCTACCGTGACCAGTGCAGCCGAGAAAGCTGAACTGCGTTACTCCGGCGGCAACATCTCCAGCGCCACGACACTTGAAGTTTCAGGCGGCATCGGCAGCCAGGTGCTTCAGTTTGACGCAGGCAGCACTGTTGCCAACGTCCGCGACGCCATCAACAGCGTCAGCGAGTCAACCGGTGTCTCGGCCACAATCGGAAACGGTCTGGTCCTGACCAAGGGAGCTACCGCAGGCACATTCGAACTCAGCACGAATGCGATTCGGAACTCACTGACAGTTGGCGCATCCACGAGTGGTGGGATTGTCTTCACTGACAATCGTGGATCAGACCCAACGATTGGGACGGATGCCTCGTTCGGAAACAGCACAGTGTCCGTCTCGTTTGTTAACGGTGCTAGTGGGTCTGGTGCGTCTTCGGTCAGCGCAATTACCACGGACGGGAGCGGAAACGTCAACATCGAGATCGAACTTAGAGACGACGGTTCAGGGAACTCCACTGCCGACTTCGCTGACATCCAGAATGCAATCGCGACAAATGGTGCTGCCAGTGCATTGGTGACAGTCACAAACGATTCGTCGGTAGGCGTAATTGACGTGGCAGCTGCTGCTGACTTGACTGGCGGGGTCGACGGCGAGTCGGTCACATTCTCCGACAACCGAGCAACGTCAACTGCTGGTTCGTTTGCCACACTTGGCGGTTCGCTATCAATCGAACTGACATCTGGTGGTGCTACTTCTGCGACAGCAGCAACTGATGCCAATGGCGATGTCACGGTCAGCGTGACATTGGGGGCAGGGGCGACGTTGCAGGAAGTGGTCGATATCATTGCAGCCGATCAGACGGCTGGCGGTGCGGCTGAGTTTATCACGACGGATACCACGAATATTGGCACAGGCACGACCTTGGCAATTGCCGCCGCCGCGACTACCTTCACAGACGGCAACGACGGATTGAACAACGACGTGTCGTTCACCGATGTTCGGTCTGACCCGAGTGTTGGAACGGCTCGTGTCGCGTTTGCCGATCCAGCCGCCGCCGACCAGGCACTGTCGATCACAATTGGCGGTACGGCAAATGATCCGGATATCACCGTCAATCTGGCGACCGATGCTGATGGCAACATTATTTCGACAGCCGCTGACGTTGCGGCCGCTATCAATGCTGACGCGTCTGCCAGCCTGATCGTCAATGCGACTGCCGAAGGGGATGGATCGGAAACTGTTGCTGATACCGGCGGTCTGGCGAACGGTGTTGTTGACGCCGGCAGCGGTGCTCTGATTCTGACCAGCAACGACTTCGGCTCACGGCAGTTTGTCGAAGTTGATGTTCTGAGCGGTTCGTTTGCAACCACACTCAGTGACAGCACGACAGCCGCTGGTCGAGATACTGGTGCTGACATCGGTGTCACGATCAATGGCCAGATTGCCAAGACGGATGGCCTGAAAGCCTCGATCAGAACCGGTTCTCTGGATGCTTCGATCACGTTCGAGACCTCCGCGAACACGGCTGCCAATACGGCAAGCTTCACCATCAACGGCGGTGGAGCAACGTTCCAGATTGGCGAGGAAGTCTCGTCATCAGGACAGATCGGAATCGGCATCGAGTCTGTTAATACGGCCCGTCTTGGCGGACTGTCCGGAAAGCTCTTCGAGCTGGGTTCCGGTGGCGGCAAGAGCCTGCTGGATATCGGCGATGGCCAGTCCGGTGCCGACCTGGTCAGCATCGTTGAAGAAGCTCTGGATCGAGTCTCCACTCTGCGAGGCCGACTGGGAGCCATTCAGAAAAACGTCATCGAAACCAACGTCGCGACACTGGGAGTGGCTCTGGAAAACATTTCCGAAGCACGAAGCCAGATCGTCGACACAGACTTCGCGGTCGAAACCGCCAACCTGACCAAGGCTCAGATTCTGAGTCAGGCTGGTATCTCGGTTTTGTCAATCGCGAACCAGCAGCCACAGCAGGTTCTTTCGCTGCTCGGCTAGTCGTTCCCCGACGAACCACAGGTCGTTACAAAGGAGCCACCTTTCTCCCGCGTAACAAACCACAGTGACCTGACAACGACGCCCCGGAATTTTCCAGGGCGTCGTTTTCTTTTGCGCCTCGGCTAAGGATCATGCGTGAAATGACTTCCCGATCGTGGCACACCAGTTCGCCGTTCCGAAACAGGAAGTTTTTCAGATACGTTCAGACCGCCAACAAGTCGAAGCGGCCTTCGAACGTCAGTCGCGAGTCGTCGACAACGACGCTCTGATTCCGAAAATCAAATTGCCACGCAGATTACCGGCCGTCGATCAGACTTCGTCCTGAGGGACGTCGAGTTTGATATGCAGGTCTCGAAGCTGGATCGCGTCAACTTCGCTCGGAGCTTCAGTCATCTGGTCGGCGGCCTTCTGAGTTTTCGGGAAGGCGATGACGTCGCGGATATTGTCATTCGCCAGGAACATCATCACCCAGCGATCCAGTCCCAACGCGATGCCGGCGTGAGGCGGTGCTCCGTAGCGAAGCGCGTTCAACAGGAAGCCAAAGCGTTCTTCTGCTTCTGCTTCGGCGATGCCGATGAAATCAAAGACTTTCTGCTGCACTTTCGGGTCGTGAATACGAACGCTGCCGCTGGCGGCTTCGTAGCCGTTGCAGACAAGGTCGTACGATTGAGCTCGCATCGAGCCTGGGTCGGTGTCGAATTTGTCCAGGTCGTCTTTGTGCGGATAGCAGAACGGATGGTGCTCGGCTTTCCAGCGACCGTTCTCTTCGTCTCGTGAGTACAGCGGAAACTCCAGCACCCACAGTACGTTGATCTCTTTCGGGTCGTAAAGTTTCAGCTCTTTACCGAGTCGAACTCGCAGCGAAGCCAGCGCCGCCGAAGTGACTTCACACTTGTCCGCGACAAAGAACAGCAGGTCGCCGTTTTCTCCGTCGAGTGCTTCGATGATCGCTTTCTGATCTTCTTCCGAGAAGAACTTGGCAATCGGCGAATCGAGCGATCCTTCTTTGACACGGAAGAAGGCCAGCCCTTTGGCACCGTAGTCGCCGACGAAAGCGGTCAGTTCGTCGATGTTGCGGCGGCTGTATTTTTCGGCGGCTCCCTTGGCGTTGAGGCCGCGGACTCGACCGCCACCTTCGATCGTTTTCGCGAAGACGCCGAATCCGCAACGGGCAGCGATTTCGCCGATGTCGACCAGTTCCATTCCGAACCGCATGTCCGGCTTGTCGTTGCCGAATCGTTCGACCGCTTCCGCGTGAGTCAGCCGGGGCAACGGAAGCTGGATGTCCGTGCCGCGAACTTCTTTCACCATGTGAGCGATCAGCCCGTCGATCGTCGTCAGGATGTCTTCCTGCTCGACGAACGACATTTCGACGTCGATCTGAGTGAACTCAGGCTGCCGGTCAGCTCGCAGGTCTTCGTCACGGAAGCAGCGGGCGATCTGGTAGTAGCGGTCCAGGCCGCCGACCATCAGTAACTGCTTGTAGAGCTGAGGCGACTGCGGCAGTGCATAGAATTCGCCTGGGTGCACCCGGCTGGGAACCAGGTAATCGCGAGCCCCCTCCGGAGTGCTCTTGCCGAGCATCGGCGTTTCGACTTCCAGGAAGTTCAGCTTGTCGAAGTATTCACGAGTCGCCTTGCACAGCTTGTGTCGCAGAATCATCGCTTCCTGCAGAGCCGGTCGCCGCAGATCGATGTATCGATATTTCAGACGCAGGTCTTCGTTGGGAATGTTCTCACCAGTCGGTTCGAACGGTGGCGTCTTACTTTTGTTGTGGACGATCAGCTCCTGCGCTCGAATTTCGATCTTGCCGGAAGCGATGTTCGGGTTGACGAGTCCCTCGCCCCGCAGACGCACCACTCCGTTTGCCTGGATGACGTCTTCGTTGCGAAGCGAGCCAGCCATTCTGTGAGCTTCGACGCTGTCGTTCGGGTCGAAGACAACCTGAATCAGGCCGTAACGGTCTCGGACATCGATAAAGATCAGCCCGCCGTGGTCCCGGTAATTGTTCACCCAGCCACAGATTTTGACTTCGGAATCGGCATGGTCGGTTGTCAGCTCGCCGCAGGTGTGTGAACGGAGCACGATGATGAACCTTTGACTGGAATACTTTGAATTCTCGACCGCATTCTCGCGGTGAATGTTGAAACTCAATTTTTCTAACCGCAAAGGCACAGGGACAAGGATGCAACGAGGTAATTCCCTGGCTTCTCCGAAACTCTGTGCCTCTGTGGTTAAAACTGTCTTGTCGTCACTTTTTGCGAATCGAGCCGGAACGGAATCCGACAGCGATCAACATCGGGGAATGCGTCAGATCGGGCATGACCTGAAGGTGGAGCCACTTCCAGAGTCCTCGAAATTCGAGCTCCAGACCGCTTCGCCACAGCGGATTTCGCTCCACAAACCAGCGATCCGACCAGCGTAAAGCAGCCCGTCCTCGGACGGAAGGGGTACGAACTCATTTTCCCGTTTGTCCACAGCCATCGCTTACCTGGTTTGACAGCTTCTTCCAGACTGACACGTTGCCGGGCATCGCCAGCTCAGCGGCAATCGAAATTAAGGAACCATGGATTTCACGGATGCGTACGGATCAGCAATGGATGCCCCCTTAGAGCATCCCTGTTCTATTCCGTGTAATCCGTGGTTTGATGTTTTGGGTCGGGGTGCGAACCCGTTGAGCCAGGCTCGTGTCTGCCGTTGTCGCGAATGTGAATTTTGACTCGACTCGGCAGCTTGACGGGTCCGATAGTCAGGGGTAGAGTGACTTTCAGCGGTTTCGAGCCGCGACAAATTGACCAAAGAAAATTGAAACTCCGATGAATCACGACCTTCTCAACCTAAGCCTGCTACTACTGCATCCCCTCCCTCCGGGAATGGCTTAGGTTGTGTTGACCGTTTCGGTCGAGTCAGACAAAAACAACCCTGAGGCTTCCCGGCCTCAGGGTTTTTTTGTTGGCTGATTTTGAGACCAACTGACTTTACCTGCTGACTGAAGTTTCACACGAAGTCACAAAGCCACTAAGAGATGACGGAGAAATTCGAAGAGGAACAATTCCAGGAATCTCAGACTGGCTACACCCAGACCTGCCTGATCTCGTCCCCTGATGTCTTGAATGCTTCGTGTCTTTGTGCCTTCGTGTGAGAATAGACTTTTTAACTGAACGATTCCCAAGGCTCATGGAGAGCGATCCGATGTCCGGCGATACGATCACGATTTTCGACACGACACTCCGCGATGGCGAGCAGTCACCTGGCTGCAGCATGACAATCAGCGAGAAGATGGAGATCGCGAAGGCTCTGGTCGAACTCGGCGTCGATGTCATCGAGGCCGGCTTCCCGATCGCCTCGCCCGACGACTTCAAAGCCGTGCAGAAGATCGCTCGCGAATTCGGCAGTCAGACGACGATCTGTGGCCTTGCTCGTTGCCGCGTTGAGGATATTGACCGAGCCGGCGACGCCCTTCAGGACGCCGAGAAAAAACGTATGCACGTGTTTCTCGCCACGAGCGCTATCCATCGCGAGCATAAACTCAAGATGGGCAAAGATGAGATCGTTCAGCGGGCGGTCGAGATGGTCGAACGGGCGAAGGGCTTTACGGACGACGTCGAGTTCTCTCCGGAAGACGCCGCGCGTACAGAACTCGACTTCCTCTGCGAAGTGACTGAAAAGGCCATCGCGGCCGGGGCAACAACGGTCAATATTCCGGACACGGTGGGGTACTCAACGCCGTCGCACTACTTCCACATCATCCGGCATCTCAAAGAAAACGTGCCCAACATCGACAAGGCCGTCATCAGCACGCACTGCCACAACGATTTGGGTTTGGCCGTGGCGAACAGCCTCTCGGCAGTCGAAGCCGGAGCGCGACAGGTTGAGTGCACGATCAACGGTCTCGGCGAACGAGCCGGCAACGCGGCGCTCGAAGAAATCGTCATGGCGATCAAAACCCGGCAGGACCATTACAAGGTCGGCACGAAGATCAATACGAAGAAACTGTTCTCGACCAGCCGGTTGGTTTCCAGAATCACGGGCATGCTCGTGCAGCGGAACAAGGCCATCGTCGGGCAGAACGCGTTCGCTCACGAAGCCGGCATTCATCAGCACGGCATGCTTCAAAACCGAAGCACCTACGAGATCATGCGGCCGGACGACGTCGGGTACGTTGGGACGAACCTCGTCCTCGGCAAACACAGTGGCCGGCATGCGTTCCGCGACCGTGTGAAGCATCTCGGCTACGAACTCGACGACACTCTCGTGCAGGAAGTTTTCGACGAATTCATCGCGCTCGCCGATAAGAAAAAAGAGGTCTACGATTCGGACATCATCGCCTTGATCGAAGGGCACGTCGGCGAGAGCCAGGATCAATGGTCGCTCGAACGATTTCACACCGTCGCTGGCACCGACGTACTTCCGACGGCGACGTTGGAGATGCGGCGCGAAGATTCTGAAGAAGTGTTCCAGGACGCGGCAACTGGCGATGGTCCCGTCGACGCGATCTTCCGAGCATTGGAACGGGTGATCGGCATCGAAGCCGTCCTCACTGACTATCAGGTCCGCAGCATCTCCAGCGGGAAGGATGCCCAGGGCGAGGTGATGGTTGAAATCAAAGTCAACGACCGGGTCTTCCACGGCAAAGGCGTCAGCACCGACATCGTCGCCGCCAGTGCCCGAGCGTACCTCAAAGCGTTAAACCGAGCGGCCATCGAGGGGCCAGCCGCTGATCGGGAGGGGACGGAAAGCACGCCGTAGTCGACGACGTCTCAGCCAGATCAATCATCCGGTTATGGGAGTCCCGATTATTGGGAGTCGAGCATTGTCAGGTCGCACTGTTGAGCTGTGAGGAGCACGTTGTTCAACCCAATTCTGTTTCGGCTTATCGTTACGAGGCAGTGACAGGATGACTCATCATTCATTCGCGATGAATGTGGGCTCTCTGTTTCATCATACACTGAGGATGAAGCGTTCTATGCTTTCGGCTCACAGCCATGCTGGCAGCGTCGACCTGCGGCTTTGAGGTTTCAGCCCTTCGATCGAAGTCCGGCGTCACGGATTTGCAATCTCAGACCAGACCGGTTCAGATCTCCGCATCGCGCCTACCGAATTTTGATTCGCGCCTGATTTCTCTGGAGACGATACCTGATGAATCGCCCAACGATCGTGCTGCTTGCTCTGCTGATCATGGTCTTGCCAGGTCTGACTTCCGATGCAACAACAGCGAACGCCGCTCCCGTCGCAGCATCCGAAGCGGCAACGCTGATCGAACAATCCGGCATTAAAGGAGGACTGGTCGTTCATCTCGGCCTGAGCGATGGCAAGCTCACAGCTGACTTGAAGGTCAACAGTCGCTACCAGGTCCACGGTATTGACCGTGACATCACGAAGGTCAACGCCGCTCGATCAGCTCTGCAGAAAATGGGAGTTTACGGGGAAGTTTCCGTCGGGCTGCTGACTGGCGAGCGGCTGCCGTACATCGAGAACCTTGTCAATCTGATGGTGATCGAAAACCGCAGCGGCATTTCGAACGACGAGATCCTGCGAGCACTGACCCCCAGCGGCGTCGCCTTCATTCGGAACGGCGAGGAGTGGAAGAAAGTCGTGAAGCCTCGTCCGGGCAACATCGATGACTGGTCTCATTACCTGCACAGTGCGAGTAATAACGCCGTTGCTCAAGACACCGTCGTCGGCCCGCCTCGGCATCTGCAATGGCTGGGCAGCCCTCGCTGGTCGCGACACCACGACCGCATGGCCAGCATGAGTGCTCTGGTCTCTGCCGCCGGTCGGCTGTTTTATATCATGGACGAAGGCTCGCGGGTTTCGATTCAGCTTCCACCAAGCTGGAAGCTCGTCGGTCGCGACGCATTTAACGGGACGGTCCTTTGGAAGCAGGACATCCCGAAATGGCACAGTCATCTGTGGCCGCTGAAGAGTGGCCCGACTCAGCTCGCTCGACGTCTGGTCGCGACGAAGGACGAGGTTTATGCCACGCTGGGCATCGACGCTCCGCTGTCCGCCATCGACGCCGCGACTGGAGAAATTCTTCGCACCTACGACGGCACGGCGTCGACTGAAGAAATTCTGCACGACAACGGAACGCTTTTTCTGACAGTCAACAAGGAAGAATCGGACCTCGTCAAGTACGCACCGTTGAATCCTGTCGTCGGAGACCAGGGCGACGTCGGCAAGAACTGGCGCTGGAACGAAAAGCCCGTCATCGTCATGTCTATCGACGCAGCATCCGGCAAGACAAACTGGCAACGCCGTACGCAGGTCGCACCGCTGACCCTTACGGCAGACGCCGAGCGAGTCTACCTTCACGATGGAACAAAGGTCGTTTGTCTGAATCGAGTTACCGGCGACATGGAGTGGAGTTCCGAACCAGCCGCGCGGCGCCGCACGATCACCTACAACTTCGGACCGCGACTGGTCATCCACAAAGGCATTCTGCTTTACGCTGGCGGCGAACGCACGATGAAAGCGTTCGACGTGAAAACCGGCAACGTTCTGTGGGAAGCTCCGCACGACCGATCGGGCTATCAGTCGCCGGAAGATTTGCTCATCGTGAAAGACCTCGTCTGGTCCGCGCCGACGACCAGTGGAGGCGACTCGGGTGCCTTCACCGCTCGCGACTTCAAAACCGGCGAAGTGAAGATCACCTTCCCGCCCGACGTCAGTGCTTACTGGTTTCACCACCGTTGCTACATCGCCAAGGCGACTGAAAACTTCATCATGCCGTCGCGAACGGGCATCGAATTCGTCGATACGAAAGAGAAGAGCTGGGACATCAACCACTGGGTTCGAGGTGGCTGTCTCTATGGGATCATGCCGTGCAACGGTCTGGTTTATGCCCCGCCTCACAATTGTGCGTGCTACCCGGAAGCCAAACTGTACGGCTTCAATGCGCTGGCTCCCGCAACTGCCTCGCGAGAGACACCGAAGGACGTGCCTGAAGAAGCTCGCCTGGTCAAAGGTCCGGCGTTCGGAGACTCAATCACGGCGTCGTCCGTCGCCGATGACTGGCCAACCTTCCGCCACGACCAGACTCGCAGCGGCACATCGCTTACTGAAGTTCCGACGGAGCTTGCGACGAAGTGGACCACGAATCTGGGCGGGCGATTATCAGCCGTCACCGTCGCCGAGGGAAAACTTTTCGTAGCACAGATCGACGAACACCGAGTTCACGCGCTCGACGCGGCCACCGGTAAGAAAGTCTGGACATTCACTGCCGGCAGCCGAGTCGATTCGCCGCCAACCATCGAAGACGGACGAGCCTATTTCGGCGCGAACGACGGCTGGATCTACTGCGTCCGCGCGACCGATGGAGAACTCGTCTGGCGATACCTCGCCGCTCCCGAAGATCGTCGACTGATGGCATTCGAACAGCTTGAATCTGTCTGGCCAGTACACGGCAGCGTGCTCGTGCAGAGCGGTTTTGTCTTCGGAGTTGCCGGTCGGTCCAATTTCCTGGACGGCGGTCTGCGTTTCTTGAAACTCGACGCTCGCACCGGCAGCATGGTCGCTGAATCGATCATCGACGAGATCGATCCGGAAACCGGCAACAACCTTCAGATGCGTCACGAAACGTTGCAGATGCCGGTGGGTCTGCCGGACATTCTGTCGAGCGACGGCGAAAACGTTTACATGAAGTCACAACGGCTCGACCAGGAAGGTAAACGCTACGACATCGGACCAAACTCGGGTGACTTTGCTGGTCAGGCATCGGTCCATGTCGGCAAGCACGCTCACCTCTTCGCACCGATGGGCTTTCTGGACGACACCTGGTTTCATCGTTCCTACTGGGTTTACGGCAAGAGCTTCGCCGGCGGCCACGCAGGCTATTACCAGGCGGGCAAGTTCGCTCCATCCGGGCGGATCCTCGTTTTCGACGAAGACAACGTTTACGGCTTCGGTCGAAAACCCGATCACCTGCGCTGGACGACGGTCCTGGAACATCAACTTTTTTCCGCGCCTCGCGAAGCACCCGTCGTTCCTGAATCTGCAAAATCTGTACGTCGAGGCAAAGCCAGCAGCGCCGCGATGGTTCGTGTTCCGCTGTCAAAGAAAGTTGACCCGACCAACAAGTCGATCTTCGTCGAAGCATGGACCAACGTTGAGAAACCTCAGGGAGTCGTCGTTGCTCACGGCGGCCCTCTGAACGGGTACTCGCTGTTTATCCAAAAAGGTCGACCGCAGTTTGCCGCTCGGATCAACGAAAAGCTGTTTCAGGTTTCCAGCAAAGAGTCGGTCGTCGGCAAGTGGGCGAAACTCGCTGGAGCCATTACCAGCGATGGCAAGGTGGTCCTTTATGTCAACGGTTCGATGGTTGCTTCTGCGAAAGTCGAAGGCCTGATTCCAAAAACTCCGGCACAGGGAATTGAAATTGGAGCAGACGATGGCAGCGCCGTTGCCGACTACCAGTCGCCTTTCGGTATCACAGCCGTCATCGACGACGTGAGGATTATCCACGGATCGTTCACGGCCGCCGACGTCGAAGAGCACATCGAGGCTCCGGAAGCCCTGAAGGGGAAAACCGTCTTTGCCAGCTCATTCACCAGCGGCAAGGCAACGGATGAATCCGGCCTCGGCAACGACGGATCAATCGTCGCCGCGACCGCCGTCGTTGGTCGTTCGGGAAAAGCATTACATTTTTCCGGCGCGGCGAGGGGCGGAGCGAAGTCATCCGGTTCGTTCGTCGAGCCTCACTGGACGAAAGACGCACCTCTGTTTGTACGAGCGATGGTCAAAGCCGGCTCCAACCTGTTCATCGTCGGGCCGCCAGACATCGTCGACGAAGCGGAAACCTTCGAGAAGCTGAAGAACCGCGACGTTACCGTCGACGCCATACTCGCCAGGCAGGACGCCCTGCTGAACGGCTCAGAAGGTTCGCTTCTCCGGGCAGTCTCTGCCAAAGACGGCTCGACCCTTTCGAGTATGCAACTCGAAGTGCTCCCCATCTGGGACGGCATGGCCGCCGCTCGAGGGCAGCTCTACCTGTCCACACAGGACGGAACCGTCATCTGCCTCGGCAAGTAGATGGTCTCCTGCAGGTTTTGATCACGGATTACTCGGCGATGTACGGGTGAGGAAGGATGCGCCAATGGGCGATCCCTGCTTGCCTGGGCGATCGGTTGCCGAGGTCACCACTGCCCGAAACGGGCTCCTCGACATCATTGGCTTTTGCGATAAGTGCGCAGAACGCCAGTTCGCATCCTGACTGATCCGCTTTAAATCAGAGTGGTATCTGTGGTTCGTCAAGCCTGCTGCGGCTCAGTTGAGTTTTAATTCGTTCGATTTTCGACTTGACCGACCAGCCAGTCCGCTTAAACTCCGAACGAATTAAAAGTTGATTCGGCAACTTCTGGAGTTATGCCATATGGCTCGCCCACCTTCTGAGAATCCTACGGAACTGGAACTGGCAATCCTGAAAGTCTTGTGGCAGAAATCGCCGCAGACGGTGCAGGATGTTCGAGATGAACTGGCTGCGGCTGGGCGGGAACTCGCTCACAGTTCGGTGATCACCATGATGAATATCATGGTCCGCAAGCAGTATCTCAAACGTGAAAAGGCCGGGCGGGCATTTGAATTTACGCCGCTGATCGAGCAGCAGAGCGTTGGTCGCCGCATGCTGGGCGACATTGTCGATCGAGTGTTCGACGGATCAGCGAGCGCTGTCATGCTTGAACTGTTTGAATCGTCGGACGTCGACTCCGAAGAACTGGCTGCCATCCGTAAGCTCATTTCCCGCAAGACTCGCGAGCTGAACCAGTAGTCCCGCAGTGGCCCAACTGTTCGAAACATGCAGGGGTGAGCGCTGCCCGCCAGCTTCAGGGGTGGTGAGCAATGCCTGCCTTGAGAATTCCGGAGACGCACTCATGATGGCACTCACTTTTTCACAGTTTGCGGACATTGGGGCTTTGCTCGCCTGGCAACTCACACTAACGCTGATGCACGTTCTGTGGATCGGCACCGTTATCGCTGCGTTGGCCGTTTCCTGCGATCGAATTTTAGCGAGAGGGGCGAGCGATACAGCGTCCAGCAGTTTCGGATCGGCAAACGCCAGAGCCCGCTACTGGCTGAACATGACCGCGCTGGTCACGCTCGCGGCGACTCTGCCGATCACGTTTCTCGTGGTGAGAGATTCCGCACAGCAAACCGGGGCTTCAGTTTCAAATGTGATATCCGAAACCGATCCTGTGGGATCTTCGCGTCTGGTTCCCGACGCGACACTCAGTGAGGCGGCAAATACTGAAACGTTGAAAACGGAGAACAAGCCTGCCTCGCGGTCTGCACAGGAATTACTGACCGTAGTCGCTCAGCCAGACGGAAATTCAGCTTCGCCGCTGACAACATTTCTGAACCAGCTTCGAAACGTCGCCCCGATGATTGCGATTGTCTACGTCGGTGGAGTTCTAATGATGCTGGTACGTCTGGCTGCTGCGCTCTGTGGTGGTCAGCGACTGACCTCGTTCGGGTTACCCGTCGCCGATCCGTCGATGCTTGACGTGGTGGCAACGCAGGCAATGCGGTTGACTCTGAAAGCGGCGCCGATGGTCGCGACTTGCGAACGCGTTGCCGTGCCTGTCGTTGTGGGAGTTCTTAAACCGGTCATTCTGATACCGACCGCGATGCTGACCGGACTTAGCTCTCAGGAACTGGCAGCCGTACTCGCGCACGAACTTGCTCACGTCAAACGGTTTGATCACGTTCTGATTGTCGTGCAGCGGTTTCTGGAAGCTGTGCTGTTTTTTCATCCAGCTGTGTGGTGGCTCGGTCGGCGGATCCATGATCTGCGGGAAGAGGCCTGCGACGACCTCGTCATTCAGGGTGGCACCGACCGTATGGACTACGCTCGATCGTTGTTACGTGTCGCTGAAATGCGAGTCGGTGACGACTATCGTGCGCGGCAGATTGCTCGGTTGGCAGTCGATGGCGGTGATCCTTCGAAATTGAGGCAACGAATTCAGCGAATTGTCCAGAGCAACGACGAACCGGGCGTACGACTGAACCAGAGTCGCGCGACTTTCGCTCTGGTCGCTTCCGCAATGGCGATTGCCTTGTCGTTGGTTCCTGTGTTGCCTGGCATCTCCGACAGGCAACTCAATGCTGCGTCGAATCCGGCTATGGTTGAAGAAGCTTCAGTGGATCAAGGGTCGCAGGCGGAAGATGCAAAAGAAGAACAATCGAATGTGAAGCGAAAACTGCAAGAGCCAGCCGAACTACACGTTGAAAACATGCCGCTGATCGCCGTGCTCGATGCCGTTGAAAAGCTGAGCGGCGTTCCGGTGACGGTCAACCTGGATGATTTCCTGATGCGCGGCGTTGATCCGCAAATGCCGATCACACTCGACGTTGAGGACATAACCGTTCGGGCATTGATTGATCAGATCGTTCAGCAGGCTCACCTGACGTTTGAGATTCAACCTGGCGGCGTGCTCATTCCGGCGAACACACCTGCTTTCGAATTGAGAGTCGTTCCCGGACTTCCTGATTCCAACGCGAAGGTTCACGTTCCAGAAGACTGGAGCAAGTCGCACTATCGTGACGGCACGGTTCAAGGGATGGGCTCTGCAAACGACGCAGGATTTGCCTGGTTCCCGATTCAGAAAAAGGAGCACGGCACGGTCGACATTCCGGTATCGGGAATGAATGGCAACTTCCAGACTGGCCTGCTCAGCGATGCTCCAGACCACGTTCTGACCGCCGATGGCTCATGGCATGTTTTAGAGGTGGAAGTTCAGGATGACGACTTCGGACAACGCAACATCCGAGTGAAACTTGACCAGCTCGGCGGCCTTCATCTGCAACGGCTTTCGAAGGCGTCCATGAATCAGCAGTTAGCCATCATCGTCAACGGCGTTGTCATTTCGGCACCGATCGTGCGTAGCGAGATCAGTCGGGAATTTGTCATCACGGGAAGCTTTTCCAACGATGAACTGACCATGATTGCTGATGCCATCCGCGGAGCGATGGTGCCCCCTGTCTCGGTGTTGACGTATGACTGCGACGTCTCGGATGAGACAACGGGAGAACCGATCGTCGGCGCAGAAGTTCTGTGGCGGGTCCGTCGAATTCCGTTCAAGAGAGACGAGTTGCCGATGTTCGAACAGCGATTCACCACGGATGCGAAGGGACGTTACACCGTTGCACTGCCGCGTGCGGTGTTTGAGTTTGCCCAGATGACGACGGAATTCGAGGTTCAGCACTCGGACTTTCTTCCGAAGAAGGACGTGGGCACGCGGCTGACTCTGCCCGACGCTCCGAAACCAGCGTGGTCCGATTTGCGACACCTTAAACTGCTCCCTGGTGTGCCGGTGACAGGGCGGTTTGTGAATCCCGATGGAACTCCGGCAGCGAATCTTCCAATCATGGTTTCGCGCAGCCGCGACGCTCCCGGCGCCGGATTTCGCGGAGACGTGATTGGTCGTACGGACGCTGAGGGGCGGTACCGGCTTGCGACGACATCGAGCTGGCCGAAACGTCTGCACTGGTTCCCCGAGAATTTTGTCAGTGACTCGGTCGCTTTGAAAAAGGCAACGGACAATCCAGAGCCGATCACGTTTGGTGACCAGGGCACAATCCGGTTGAAGAACGGACCTCGCCTGACCGGCAGCGTTGTTGATCAGGACGGTAAGGGCCTTGCCGGCATATTCGTTCAAGCCTTTACTGGAACGACCGTGCCGGTTCTTTATGCGGAGACGAATGCCGACGGAAAATTCGCATTCACTCCGTCGCCTCCGGGCGAATATCGAGTCTCGACGACGGACAGTTTTATTGATCCTCTGACCGAAACTTTCCGAGGCCGCACACTCACTCGGCCGTTCATTGGTGCAACGGTGAATCTGCCGAAATCAGGAGAAGCAAAGCCCGCGATCATCAGGCAGGCTCAGTCCGATGTTGTCACCGTCACGGCGTATGCGGAAGACGGCAGTCCAGTTCTGAACCGGCAGTTCTGGACGGGCTCCGAACCTTATCGCGGCGTGACCAGCGAACCTGTTGAAGAAGATCCTGGCCGGTATCGTTTGTGGGTTCGGCGGGGCAGGGCGGCGACGATTACGACGAATTGCCCGCAGGAGATCGCGACGGTCTGGCAGAGGACGGTTGGTTCTGCACCCGCACCGGGCACCGGGTTGTCACTGAGCGATGTCAATCGCAACGGTGATGAGGTCGTCGTTCGTTTTCGGCAGAGCGGCACGATCCGTCTCGTCGTGAAAGCAGGTGAGAGAATCATTCCTTGGGACGCTCGCAGCCTGACCGTGAAATACGCGCGGGCTGCCGAATTCGAAAAGCTTGGAGTGCGCGATCCGGGGTTCGTGATCAGCATCCCGAAGCAGGGCCCGGAACACGTCATCCAGCGAGTCGCTCCTGACGAGGATGTCATCATTGACGTTGGTATCAAAGGGGCACTTCGTAAGCAGCAGACTGTGCGCGTCGGAGCGGGCGAGTCAACGACCGTCACGATCGATCTCGCAGCGGCTCCCGATAAGGAAGAAAACGCTGCTGCCACGAACAAGCCGCCAACGGCTTTGTTGAAACCTGCTGACTTTGAACAAGCTGAGGCAAGGTATGCGGGGCTGACTGTGAAGTACGACATTCAGGACAGCGACAAAGAAGCACGGATCCGCATTCAGAATACCAGCGTTCAGGACAGTGATATCGGAAGTTGGCAGCAGGGCATGATGAGGTACACGCCGTTAAAAGTCGGAGAATTTTTGCAGCTCAACAAGCTCATTCCGGGAGATTACCAGGTCTTTCGGTATCGCGAAGTGGAGATCATCACGCTGGTCGGTGGCGAGAACGATCCAAAGGGACCGCGAGTCAACTCGGGAGTTTATCTGGACCGTCAACTGTTCACGCTGAAGGCTGGTGATAAGAAACAGATCATTTTTGCACGGGCAAAGGGGCAACGAATTAAAGGCCTCGTCACGAACATGGCCGAGTTCAAGCCGAACCGAACAATCATCGAAATCTGCAGTCCCAACGCGAAGGACACGGACAGAGGACGAGGTCTGGACGTTACGGTTTTCGACGCCCACCAATGCAACGACGGAAAGTTCGAAACGGATGCACTCGAACCAGGCAGATACGTCGCCATCGTCAGCGGCTACGACGCGTGGACCGAAGGGCAAATGTTCTCGTCGGGGCTGCCGAGACCGCATTTTATCGGCAGTGTCGAGTTTGCGGTTCTGGCGGAAAGCGAGGCGGAGCCAATTGAACTCAAACTGCGGGACGCGTTCGCCAAAGTTGAGTGAGATGAGTCTCACGCCGTTGCCATTGAGTACGGTTGTCGGTTACTGGCCGGTGTCACCTGTCGAAGATTGCGAGGTTGGTTCGTTTTTTCCAGGGCCAACGCTGAAGATCTCAATTGGCTGCGACTGGCCTTTGACATTCTGAGGATCGAGCTCGTTGAGGACATACTCATCGCCCAGCCGTTCCCGCACAGCGCGAGTCACCAGCAGCGGACTGCCAACGAGTTTCGTCAAACCTTCCACTCGCGAAGCCAGATTGACGGTGTCGCCGATGGCAGTGTACTCAAGGCGGTCGCTTGATCCGATGCTGCCGACAATCGCCGACCCGCAGTGCAGGCCGATGCCGATGCCCAGATCAGGAACATGGTCTCCGGCCAGTTCTGAATTCATCTGTTCGAGTTGCCGAATCATTTCCAGACCGGCGTGGACGGCTGCTCTGGCGTGTTGGGTTCCGTCGGCGTTTTTGCGAGAGTCCAGCCCGATCCCGAATAGAGCCATAAATCCGTCACCAAGGAACTTATTCACATTGCCGCCATGATGGTCTTCCACAACTTTCACCATCATCGTCAGAAATCGATTCAGCAGGGGGACGATTTCACGAGCTGGCGTAACGGAGCAACGAGCTGTGAAATTTCGAATGTCGCAGAACATGACGGTGATGTCCTGTTCTGTGCCTGTCAGACCTGCATCCTGTGCAAGGATCAGTTCGGCGGTGTGGCGACCGACATGCAGGCCGAATCGCTGGCGGAGTTCCCGCTTGGCCTGCATTTCATCGATCATGAAATTGAACTCGTCGATCAAAGGGCCGAATTCATCAGCTCGACGGAGTTCAATCTTCGCATCCAGACTGCCGGACGCGATCTTCTGGGCTGAGTTCTTCAGGGCGTTAATTGGGACGACGACATGATTACTCACCATCCACGAGCAGAACATTCCCAGTAGAATCCCCACGCCGCCAACGTAAACCATGAACCAGTTCAGGTCGTTCAGTGAGTCGGCATCAACAAACGCCAGCAGCACGAGTGACAGGATCGGGCAAACGCACACCGCTACGGCACACAGAAGGTTTCGACGATTCAACGGCAGGCTGATGGTGCCAGGAATTCCGGACGGACTTTCGCTACCGAACAGTGTCGGAAACAGCAGCCGCTCTATCAGCAATTCGACGATGAAGAAACCATGAGTCATGGTGATCAGTGACGCGATCACGATTGAAACCGGAAGATGAAACAGAACTCGCGTATCGACAGGTTCAGAACTCTGGCTTAAGGCGGCCAGCAAAGCGGGCACGCTGAGTGCCCAGCCAAGTCCGAGAATGGCTCCCAGGCACCATGGCAAATTGATCGCCCGCTTCTGAGCGCGGCGCAATGCCTGAGGGGCGACCTCGCCGCCACGGTAGAGAACGGGAAACGTCTGTTGAATCGGCCGGACCGTCCACAGCCAGACGATAATCAGCAACGGATAGACAGCAGCGTTGTACAGAAGAATGCCATTTGTAAAGAGTGCTCGCTGTGGCGCACTCAATAACGGGTCAACCTGAGTGACGTTGTACCAGATGTTGAAGAGGCTCCCGAGTGCTGCTGCACCGACGGGAGCTGCGGCAATAATCGTCAGGGCGTGACGAGTGATCAAACGATGCTGCATGTCCACACCTTCCTTGAAACGCCGAAGGGATGCAGCATATCGGTGAGGTGTGGAAAGTTCAGCTCGTGGGCAGCAATGAGTTGTCTCAACCTGGAACCAGTTGTCTGCGGCAAAGCCTCGCTGAAGTCTGGTCCCTACAGCGTGTGACTGAGTTCAAGAATCTTCGGCAACTGAGCGAGGTCGAGGTTTCCTCCCGAGAGAACTCCCACGACTTTCTGTCCTGCGAACTTCGACCGTTCTTTCCATGCGGCGGCGAGTGTTGCGGCTCCCGCGCCTTCGGCCAGGTTGTGAGTGTGTTCGAGAAGCCAGTACACGGCCTGTCGCATTTCGTCATCGCTGACCAGAATCACGTCGTCGAGCAGTTCGTTCATAATGTCGAGCGTCATTTCAGCTGGTACTCGCGTCGCGACGCCCTCCGCCCAGGTGTTGCATGGATAGTCGGTTCCGATGTGACTGTTCTTCCAGGACATGGCCACGGCCGGAGCTCCTTCGGACTGCACACCGATGATCGTTGTTTCGGGACGAAGGTGTTTCGCGACGATGCAGGTACTGGCCACTCCGCTACCCAGACCGATCGGGACTAGGATCACATCAGGATCGGGCAGGTCGTCGAATATTTCGACGGCCATGGAGCCGACTCCGGCAATCAGCTTTGGTTCGTTGGCCGAGTGGACGTAGCGAAGTCCCGATTGAGCGAGTTCGTTTTCGACGTACGCTCGCGCTTCGTCAAAGTCTCGGCCGTGTTCGATCAGCCTGGCGCCAAGTCGACGGATGGCGTCACACTTGCCCGGATTGTTTCCGGCAGGCACGACGATCGTGCATTCGACTCCAAATCTTCGAGCAGCGTAGGCCAGTGACTGCCCGTGATTTCCGGTTGAGCATCCCAGAATGCCGGCAGATCGTTCTTCTTCAGTCAGCGTCGAAACCAGATTGATGCCGCCGCGAATCTTGAACGCTCCAACCGGCTGGTGATTCTCGTGCTTGACGAAGTACTGACAGTCGAGCAGTTCGCTCAGGCCGGACCACTCATTGAGCAGAGTTGGTTTCAAAACGGACCGAACCCGAGGCAACGCCTCCATCACATCTTCATAGGCAACGGGAAGACTGGGCATCGTGACCTTTGCGGCGCGTTGAAACTGAGGCACGGAAAGGGAACGCAGAGATCGCCGAGGACTCACAGAGATGAAGGAGAGCACGCTCTTTGGCCTTTGCGTATTTCCCTCTGCGGGGTCTGCGTTCAAAAACTAGTTTGACCAGTCGAGACTCGGCGAACAGCGACCGGGTTCGCTACTTGCGAGGGTTTTCGTACCAGACGACGTTCTGGCTTTGCTGGCCAGCGATCAGTAGATCAAGGTCTTTGTCCAAATCGATGTCGACCGCCCGGATGTCGTAGGCGGCTTGCTCCGTCGCGACGATGTGCGTTTTGAAATTCCCTTTGCCATCATTCTCGAACCAGGCGGCAATCTGACTTCCGTAGGCGCAGGTGGCGGCGTCAATGTCGCCGTCGTCGTCCATGTCAACGACCTGGAGGCAGTGTGGAAATTCGAGGTCCGGGTTGATGTCGTGAATCTTCCAGGTCGGAGCTTCGAACCAGATGACTCCCCGACCGTGGCCGCGAGTCGCAATGAAGTCCACTTTGCCATCGCCGTTGACGTCGGCCTGTTGAATGTTGGTGGCGCCGGGATGCTTGCCGGGCAGCTCATGTCGAGTGAACGGTTTCGTGGGATCGCTGGAGGCTTCCCACCAGTAGAACCATTCGCCCAGACCGGACTTATCCTGTTCGCCGCCTTTGGCTCCCATGGCGATGTCCGCGCGACCGTCACCGTTGACGTCTCCAAAGCCGAGATAATGGCTCAGTCCTGGCGCGTCGTTTCGGGCAAAGATGTTGCGCTGCCATGATTCTGCTGCACGCGGGTTCTTTGGAACTTTCAACCACGCTCCCGAGTTGGGGAACGCTCCGACAGGCTGAGCGCTGTTGGCAAGCAGGTCGACCTTGCCGTCACCGTCCACGTCGCCTTTGAGCAGTCCGTGAATTCCGTTGATCTCCTGATCGGCGATGCGGACTTTCCATGTTCCAGCAGTTGGGTCGTCCGGACGTTCCAGCCAGGCGACCAGTCCAGGCTGATAACGCGCACCGATAAAATCTTCGTCACCATCGCCATCAACGTCGAAGTGTTCGCTGTGGATGAAGTTGTGGCCTTTAGTTTCGTCGATGATATGTTCAGTCCAGTTCGGAGCGATAAACAGCCGTGTCTTACCGCCGCTGTTGGCGATGATGTCCGGCTTGCCGTCTCCGGTGAAATCAGCAGCGACGGCGGTGTTGCATCGTTCGCCTTGGTGGACAACGTGCTTCTTCCACGGCTTGTCGGCTGCCTGGATCAGAGTTGTTAAGGATACGATTAACGCGAAACTCGTCGCGGCAATTCGTCTTTGGAAATGCATGAGGAAAAGTCTCCGGGAGTATTTTTGGAAGAGATGGTGCTCAGTGACTTTCGTGGTTCGCATCCTTTGCCTCTTAAGAGTGGCAATCGGTCGATTGCTGAGTTCAATTTGAGCGGTGTTCGGGGAAGAATCTGGCGAGCGTCGTTTCGTCCGGACGTTTTGTGACCAGCGAGACGGCGATCATGGCGATGGTTGAACCGGCGACAATCGAGACGACGGGGTGGATGCCCAGAAATTCGTAATGTTTGTCGACTCCGTATCCCGACTGCCAGAACTCGTAACACCACAACGCTGCCGTGACGAGGATGCCTGCGTAGACGCCGGAAGCGGTCAGGCCTCGCCAGTACAAGGCGGCGGCAACCAGCGGGAACAATGCCGAGAAACCGGTAAAGCACCAGACGCCCAGGTTGAAGACTCCGCCGGGCACGACAAGGCTCAGCAGGTAGCAGACGGCCACGACGGCGACGACGAACGTTCGAGCCAGCAGGACGGTGCGTCGGTCTTCTTCATCGGTGCCCGTTTTGCGCTTGAGGATGTCTTTTGTGAACATCGTGCCCAGACAGAGAAACTGGCTGTCGAGTGACGACATGATCGCTGCCAGAATTCCGGCAGTCAGCAGTCCAGCCAGAACTTCTCCGGAGTGTGCACTTACCAGATAGCTGAGCAACGCGTTTGGATTCACGCCTGCGGGTAACACTCCGTCAGCCGATGCCCAGGTTCCGATCAGCACACACGGAGCCCAGACGATCGTCACAAATACCGGGTGAGCGACGATCGGCAGTTTGAAAGCAGCCGCGTTCCTGGCGGTTAGCCAGTGCTGAAAGATGTGGGGGAACATGCCGATCGAAAACGGAATCAACAGAAACGCGAAGTATTCGCGGTGCGGCATTTTCTCGCGGGACAGCTTTGCCGGGTCAACCGCCGAACTGGCAGACTTGAGACTTTCGAGGAAACCTTCCTGACCACCGATTCCTTTGACCAGAACAAAGAACGAGATGACTCCCAGAGCCATGAAAACGCACGTTTGAAACGCATTGGCCCAGGCGGTCCCTCGCATGCCTCCAAAGAAGACATAGGTCAGCACGACCAGGCACACAACCAGCGAGCCGAGCCAGGGCGGGATGCCGTGGCCGTAGTCGGCAAACGCCGTTTCAAACAGGCCGAGACTGGCTCCGTTGAAGACGGCTCCCGCCGAAATAATTCCGACCAGCACGTACGGAATAACCAGTCCGACCACAACCGGAAACAAGGCCCAGCCTATTCGTGGACTTTGCAGTCGGTCCTGGAAGAATTCGATCTGCGTCGAGTATCCGTGCCGATGTCCCAGCGACCAGAGTCTCAGTCCGATCAGAAAAAAACAGAGCGGATGCAGGATTGCGCTGGAAGAAGCCATCAGTCCGTATATGCCGATGCCGACCCGGTACGACGCGGACGACGAACCGACCATTGAAAAGCCGGTCATCGTCGTTCCGAACAGAGACATCAGCAGCAGGAACGGGCCGATCGAATGACTGGCCAGCATGTAATCGAGACTTGTGCCTTTGAAGAGACGTCCCGCGCAAAGGCCAAGCAGAAGCAGGATGCTCAGATAAATTCCGATAATGACAAGTGAGGTCATGGCTGTTGTACCTCCGCAGAGTCACCCGCAGACGAGCCATTAATTGAAAGAGCAGCCTGGTCATCGTCGAGATAGCCTGGCCAGGCATACTTAATGGCCACCAGCCAGAAGCCAGCTGCCACAAGCGACAGGCCGACGTGGTACAGAAGTCCGATCGGAATCCACCCGACGACGAGCGTTGGATCGTTCCAGAACCAGAAGTCGTGATGCAGGATCACGAGCAGGGCCAGCAGCGGCCAGACGATTGATTTCATGGGGCAGTGCGCCAATTCGACAGTTCACAGAAAGTTCGAGAATGAACTGCCGATTCTAGGTGAGCTGGTTGGTCACAGAAAACGCAGCGAAGGAATTCGGTCCTGTCGAGCTGATGAATTTGTGATTTGAATGGCGAATTTAGGGTCGAGCCGAAGGTTGTTAGACAAATTGAGTGCATCGAGTGATCCTACTGCCATCCCGCAAAGTCTCGATCTGTAGAATCCCGACCGAAAGATCACATGCCGGTATCGTTGAGCGATCGTTACTACGCAGTGCTGGCCGGTAAAACGGCGGGCAAGGCGGCAACGGCGGTCGAGATTGTCGACAGCGTTCTGGAAGCCGCTCGCGAATCCGGGGCGAGCGATGTTCACCTGATTCCAGTCGAGTCGGGTCTGGACGTGTTGTGGAGAATCGACGGCGTCCTGCATCCGATCGAAAACCTGCGAGCGAATGTTGCCACCAATGTGGTCTCACGACTTAAAGTGCTGGCCGGATTGCTGACTTACCGCAGCGAGACTCCGCAGGAAGGTCGTATTCAAAACTCCGCAGCCGACGATGTCGAAATGCGCGTCAGCACGTTTCCGACGATGTTTGGAGAGAAGGCTGTCGTTCGGCTGTTCGCCGGTTCGGGGCAGTATCAAAGGTTGGCGACACTTGGTTTGCCGGCAGATGTTCAGACCGGATTGAGCGATCTTCTGCTGGAATCCGGTGGCGTGATTCTCGATTGCGGACCGGCCGGCAGCGGCAAGACGACAACTATTTATGCCTGTCTTCGAGAATTGGCAGACAAATTCGGATCGCAGCGGAGTCTAGTCAGTCTGGAAGACCCGATCGAAGCGGTGATTCCCGGAGTGGCTCAGTCGCAAATTAATCCAACGGCAGGTTTCAACTACGAAACGGGGTTGAAGTCGCTGATGAGGCAGGATCCGGAAGTCATCCTGGTCGGCGAGATTCGAGATCGAGTGGCGGCGGAAACGGTCTTTCAGGCAGCGTTGACGGGACATCTGGTCCTGACGACGTTTCATGCGGGCAGCGCGACGGGAGCCATCTGTCGTCTGTCTGACATGGGAATCGAACCTTACCTTTTGCGGACGGGCCTGCTGGGAATTGTTGCTCAACGGCTGGTTCGAAAGCTTTGTGAATGCTCAAACGAATCTTCAGACAGTGATAGCCTGCTGGGGCTCGACCTGGCCAGTTGTCATGTTCCGGTGGGTTGTGAAAAGTGTCGCGGGACCGGCTATCACGGTCGGTTGTTACTGGCAGAGTTTCTGCGAACGGAATCATCGGAAGTCGGTCGAGCAATCCTCTCACAAAGCGACTCGGATGAACTGGAAGCGTTGGCTGTTTCGGCAGGCATGACGACGCGGTGGGAGCGGGCTGTTGAAGCCGTCAAAAGTGGTGAGACCAGTCCAGCCGAAGTGCGACGTGTGTTCGGGTTTTCGCGTTAGGTAACGACGATTCGAGTGTCGCATGAACTGTCTGTTGAGAATCGATCAATAAACAAATTCAACGTGGCACACTTCATGTTCTTGCCGACTTTTTAACTGCATCCATATATTGACCTCGCTGCAATTTTCCGTTTGACAAGGCATCAGCAGACCTCGCAATGTCCGATCAGCCAGCCAGAACTTCAGCCTCTATCCGACTCGAAGAGTTGCTCGCTCTCAACGAAGAGATCGGTGCGTTGATTCGAGCTGGCGTGCCGCTGGACCTTGGCCTGCGGCAGTACGGAACGCTCAGTCAACCCGGTATTCCTGGCGAACGCAAAGAGCGACACGCAATTTCCGCGGCGCTGGGAAAACTATCGAATCGTCTTGCCGATCGCATTTCATCGGGCGACACGTTGCAGGCCGCGATTGATCAGGAAGGCGACCACCTGCCGGGGATTTACCGAGCTATCGTCGAAGCGGGGATCCGGGCAGGTCGGTTGCCGGAAGCGCTGGAGTCTTTGTCGGTCGTTGCTCGCGTTCTGCTGAAACTGCATCGTCAGATCATCGCCTCGCTGATCTACCCGGCGATCGTGCTGACTCTTGTCTGGTTGATGCTGCTCGGTTTTGCGGATTTCATCGTTCCGCAACTGCTTCACACCTGGGAATTTCTTCGGCTGGAATCAGGGCCAGCGATACGAATGCTCGCGACGATTCGTGAGACAATGCCGTACTGGGGAATCGGTGCCCCCGTGCTGGCCATTGTGGCGTTCGTCTGGCTGCGAGTGGCCGGCAGTCGAAACAGTGAAACGCCAGCCGGACGTCTGGTCGAAAGTCGGCTGCATCGTTTTGCCTGGGTTCCGGGTGTCGTCAATAACTACGACAACGCAACCTTTCTCAAGATCATGGCGTTGCTGGTTGAACATGAAACTCCGTTGCATGAGGCAATGGTTCTGGCCGGCTACTCAACCGGCAATCGGAGAATCATCCAGGACTCATCCGAAGTTGGCCAGCGGCTCCAGCAAGGCGATTCACTAAAGGATTCTCTGGAAGCCGCAAAGCGGTTGCCTCGGTTCCTCTGCTGGATGCTTCGCTCGGGCGAAGAGAACGGCAAGCTGAGTGAAACATTAAAACTGGCCGCCGACGTCTACGAAAAGCGAGCTTCACGACGCGCGGAGTTGCTGCGAGTCGTGCTGCCGGTTGTGTTGACGGTGTTTGTTGCCGGCAGCGTGACTCTGCTTTATGGAGTGATCCTTTTCGCACCGATCCGAGAACTGTACGACAGGCTCGGCGATCCGGTTCTCAGATAGATTCCAGTTTGGTTTTCGTTGAGTTACGACCAGCGTTCGAACATCAATTCCTCTGCCTGATTCTGACAAAGCAGCATGCCTCAATATCAGTACACAAGTTCTGACGAGAACGGCGAACTTCGGCTGGGCTACATCGAAGCTGGCAGCGAAGAGGCCGCTCGAAATCTGCTTGCCGAACAGGGCATTGTTGCGGAATCGGTTGAGCTGACTGTGTCGACTGAAGGCAATGCTCAATCGCAACGGTCAGGCGATTCTGTCTGGATGACGACGGACGAGCATGTCGAAGTCGTCGGCCAGATCGGGCATCTTGTTTCCGCAGGACTTCCTCTGGCGGCCGGATTGAGAACGCTCAGTGAAGAAGTTCCGTCCAGGCGGTTGCGGAAAGTTTTCGATCGACTGAGTGCAGGACTCGATCGAGGCCAGACTCTGGAACATGTGCTTCAGTCAGAATCCAGCGATCTTCCGGAATGGCTGTCGGCAGTTTTTGAGGCGGGCACAAAAAGCGGACGCCTGCCCGAGTGCATTCAGCATTTCATCGAGTTCAGCCGTCTGCGAGCGGGCATTCGGATCAAACTACTGATCAGCATGATTTACCCCGTGATTCTTCTCGTTGCCGGCCTGGCTGTCTGCACATTTCTGTGCCATCTGGTGATCCCGGATTTTCGTGAAGTCTTTGAAGGCTTCGGAACAGAGCTTCCAAAGATTACCGAGATGATCCTTGCCCTGAGTTCTGTCGTCGAGACCATGATTCTTTACTGGCCAATGACCCTGCTCATTTTCTGGAGTTCGGCTCTCGCGTTGTGGTTCCTGTCGAAATTGATTTTCGGGGCCGCCGGTGTTCGCAGACTCGTGTACCAGATTCCGCTGATCGGTCGAGTTTTCAAGCAGTCGGCGCTGGCTGAGTTCTCTCAGCTACTGGCACTGATGATCGAGGCACGAATGCCGCTGCCCGCGGCGCTCAAGCTGGTTGGCGGCGCCGTTCGCGATCCCAACCTTTCCGAAGGAGCCCGGCTCGCCGCAAAGCTGATCGAAGCCGGAGATTCATTCACCGATCTGAGAGGCGTTGTTCGAGGAATTCCTGACGAGTTACTGAGAGTTCCTGGCTGGGGAAACGACGATTCGAGTCTTGTCGAGTCGCTGCGAGTCTCCAGCGAGGTGTTTGTTCTTCAGAGTGAGATCACGGGCCGAAGCATTGCCGGTATGGTCACACCTGCCACTGTCATCATTGCCGGAGGAATGATCGGCATTACGGTGCTTGCGCTGTTTATGCCGCTGATCAAACTGCTGAACGATTTGAGTTGAAGAAAAAGCAGGCTGGGTCGAGACCTGGCTTTGAGGAATTGCTGGCTCAGGAACCAGCCTGCGTCACTGCGTGAATTATCGTTAATCCTTACGGAAAACTGAGCTGCAATCTGGCAGCCCGTCATAGCCCTGGACCAGGTCAATCCCGTGCAATTCGAAGAACTTCTTTTTCTCGCCGCAATTATTCTGGTACCAGTTCTGGTATCCGGGTTCTGCTGGTGGCGCGCCACGCTAATTCCGGAACAACGCACTCCGCACAACACTCGCTTTCTCGCGCGGAAGGTGACGCCCCTCATCGTTATTAATGTTGGGATTGCCATCTGCTGCACGCTGGTCGGGCTAGTGATGACTGTCGCCACTGACGGTGACCATCGCGTCATCTTCGCTTTTTATACCGTGTTTGGAATTGCTCTCAGCCTTGCTACGCGTCCTCTCTTCAGGATTCGAACCAGTCTCCGCACCGTGACCGATGATGACGACTATTCCGTGCCCAACGTGCCACGGCCGGTGTCCGAGAGCTTTGGCATCACACTCTGGTGGACCGTTGCCATTCTCGTTTCTGCTTTCGCGATGTTGATGAGCTTTGGACTGTTTCTCGTATCGGCCTTCTTCTTTGGGCTGATTCCGCTGTTGCTCTGGCAGCGACGCCGAGGGCGCGAGGGGCAGTTTCTCTGGCTGCTGGCGCTGAGCGTTCGCAACAACCACGACCTTGCTCAGGAAGTCGACGACCATGCTGCGACATGGTCCGGCTCTTACGCTGCACGTCTCCGGCAACTGGCTGTTTACCTGAAAGCCGGCCGACCACTTGGCGTGGCCCTGGAACGCGTTCCAGGCCTGCTACCCTGCTGGGTAATCGCCTCGATCAAAATTGGTGACGAGACAGGCACACTCAGCGAGGTTCTGAACGAGTGCGCGACGACGCAGCTCAACTGGATGAAAGAAAGGTTCCGGACAGGGGCCGTCGGCAGCCTTCTGATTTACCTGGCCTGCTACCCGTGGGTCATCATCGGGCCAATTGCTTTCATGACATACTTCATCGTGCCGAAAATGAAATATATCTTCGAAGGCTTCGGCGCTGAAATGCCGGGGATCACTGAAGGTTTTCTGTCTTTCAGCGACCATGTCGTTCGCTATTTCTATCTGTATGTTCCGCTGATGGGCGTCTCATTTATTGGCGTGTTGGGGTTGCTTCGGTTTGATCATTCGGGCTGGCGGAATGTTCGCACACGATTGTTCCGAAAGTTTTATACTCGGTATGACTCGTCGCCGATCATGCGGCACCTGGCTCGGATGATCGAGAAGGGAAAAACACTCCCCGACAGTCTACTGGCGATTGCCAATTCGTATCATCGACCGACCGTCGCCGAATCAATTGCAGAGGTTTACGTCGACACAGAATCCGGCGGCGACTGCTGGAAAGCACTGTTGAAACAAGGCTTCCTGTCGCGGCGCGACCTGGCGTTGATCGAAGCAGCGCAACGAGTCGGCAACCTGCCGTGGGCTCTTCGAGAAATCGCTGACGTTCGCGAAAAGCGTTTCATCTTTCGTGTCGACACGCTGGTGCAACTCTTTCGACCGGTTCCCATTATTGCGGTAGGGCTGTTCGTTGGCTGGGTCTGCATCGCCATGTTTATGCCTGTCGTGAAGCTTGTGAACGACCTTTCCTGATCAACGAGGCTTGTTGTGCGTCATTCATCAAACAATCGAAACGTGAATCGGCCTGCGAATTCGCGGCTGTCGAATCATCGTTCCGGTGCCTTCATGGTAGAAGTCGTCGTCGGCGCCGTTTTGCTGGGGATCTTTCTGAGCAGCGTCGGTCCTATGTTCCGCTGGATTCGCGAATCCAAACGGACCAGCGATCGGCATCAGTTTGCGATGGAAGAACTCTCGACGCAAATGGAACAGCTGGCGGCCCTGCTCCCTTCGCAGATTACGAAAGACAAACTGCAATTACTGACTCTGTCCGAGTCGACTCGAACGATGATTCCTGAGGCAAAACTGACAGCAACACTTGAACCCGACAAGGATCGACTTCAACGGGTCACGCTTTCGATTGCCTGGGTGAATGACGCCGGGATGTCTGTCGAACCAAAGCGGCTGACAGCGTGGTTCCCGCTTGAGTCGGAAGGGGGGATTCAATGAAACGTCGCCGCCCCGCTGAACGTTCTTCGTGCCTGTTCCTGAATCGACGTCGACATTCGCGACGAGGCAGCTGGCTGGTTCAGGTTGTCGTCACAATGACCGTGATGAGCGTCCTGATGACGATTGCGTCGACATCCTTGTTCCAGATGTTTCGCCAGGAATCCCGCATGGTCGAGCGAGCGTTTCAGACGTCGTCCTGGCTGAGGCTGACTCAGGATTTTCGCGAGGACGTTCACTCGGCCCTCACGATTAAACAGACGGGTAACAGCAATCGGCTTGACCTTGTCACCGCCGAGGGGCCGGTGACCTGGCTGGCTGATGGCGAGAAGATCCGGCGAATCACTCAAAGCCTGGAATTGACGGACGCCGCCGACACTACAGCCATCGCCCGCCTGCCCGGAGAGCAGTTTGTGTTTCCAGAAAGCGTCGCTCAGCTTTCACTCACCGTCGGGGCAGCCGGAGCAGCCGGAGCAGCTTCGGTGGCGTCGATTGAAATTTCTCCGATGCTGACTGCAAATGGCGGGGGACTGCCTCCGAAGGTCGCGGTGGCAACGGCTGGTCTCGACCATCGTTTTCTCGCGTCAGCCGCAACGACGGAGGAGCAGCCATGACGAAGATTCAGTGTTCGCCAACTGCCAGAATTCACCATCACAACCGCCAGGGCACAGTTCTGGTGATCTTCATGGTTAGCCTGGCCATGCTCACTCTGACTGGGGCTGCGATGCTTCGAGTGACGCTGCTGCAACGCAGCATGGTGAAAAGCAATGAACTGCGGATTCAGTCTGAATGGCTGTTTCAGTCGGCAGTGGCCCGCGCCTCAACCGAATTGAAATCAAACGCCGAATACACCGGCGAAGAATGGACGATGACAGCCTCGTCGCTCGGTCAGAATTCGGATGCACTCGCAAAAATTTCTGTCGAACCGGTCGAGGGCAAGACAAACGAGCGGCGAGTTGCGATCACTATCAACTACCCACCGAACGACGCACAACGAGCAACTGTCTCGCGAGCTGTCACGATCTCCCTGTAGGTCGGGCTCTGCCTGACGATGTCCCGAATTCATCAGAAACAAACACGGCAGCTTTCATTGCGGCCGACTAAATTGACAGGAGTTTTCCCATGAAGCGAATTTCAAAACCGTTACCTCAACGAAGTGACGCAACCCGCCGTGGCTTTACATTGATCGAGCTGCTGGTCGTCATCGCGATCATCGCGATTCTGATCGCTCTGCTGCTTCCGGCTGTCCAACAGGCTCGCGAAGCCGCTCGCCGATCGCAGTGCAAAAATAATCTTGCTCAGATCGCCCTGGCGACTCTGAATTACGAAATGGCCCACGGCGTCTTGCCGCCAGGCTGCGTCAATCCGGATGGGCCGATTTCGTCCACTGCAGAGGGCTATCACATGGGCTGGACGGTCCAGCTTCTACCATACATGGATCAGTCGGCACTCTTCGAGGTTATTGACTTTTCAAAAGGCGCTTACGATCAGGAAGAACAGATCAACAACAGCAGGATGAGCGCATACTTCTGCCCAAGCGATCCGGGTAACGAGGACTCGGTAAGTTTTGCGGGTTGCCAGGGGGGATCAGAAACTCAGATTGCAGAAGACAACGAAGGCGTCTTCTTTCTGAACAGCCGGATCCGATACCGCGACATCAAAGACGGAAGCACAAACACGTTGTTTTTCGGTGAGAAGTTCAGGACGAAGAGCGATCTGAACTGGTTGTCCGGGACCAGAACGTCGCTGAAGAACACGGGAAGTAAACCAAATCAATTGCCGTCGAAACCTGGTTTTAATGGGCAACCTCGCGGAAACTCTCCTGAGGACTTGGCGGATCCCAATATTGTCGGAGGATTCGGAAGCTGGCACACGGGGGGGGCTCAGTTTGCACTCGGTGACGGATCGGTTCGATTTCTCAGCGAGAACATTGAGAAAGAACTCTTCGAAAGCCTCGGCAAACGTAGTGATGGGACGCTGCCGGTCGAATTTTGATTCGGCGGGTCCTGTCCCGCAGGGTGCGTCTCGACACACCAACTCATCTCGCCCCGCCCTGACTTCAGGCTGCGGGGCGTTTTCGTTGTCTGAAGTTGGCGACAAGCTTGATCAGTAGCCCAACGATCATCAGGACCACACATCCGAAGATCGTTTTTAGATCGATAAACGGTGCCAGGCCAAGACACCCGCAAAGTCCAGCGACTGAGACCAGGCGAGGATACCGTCGCTCTTCTGCAGGTTGCCGCAGTGCGCACAGGTTCGCTGTTGCGTAGTAGATCAAAACGGCAAAGGCGCTCATCGACCACGTTCGAAACACGTCACCACTCAAGGTGAGCAGCGAGATCATGACAGCCACCAGCAGAACCGCACGATGAGGCGAGTCGCCATCAGCACTCAGCGACGCAAAGCTCGAAGGCAGATCACGGCGTCGTGCCATCGCGAGGGCCACTCGGGAAAGCCCCAGAACCAGGTTCAGCAATACGCCGAGCATGGCAAGCATGGCGCCGCCTCGAACTATTGACGCAGCAACGGGACCGGCTTGCCCATTCTCCAGCAGTTGGTCGAGCGAATTCCCAACACCGTCAACCTGCATGTTCGGAATCGGCGCGACCAGAGCGACGATCGCCACTGTTACGATCAGGTAAACAACGAACGTGGTCGCGAGTGTGGCAATGACTGCTCGAGGAATGTTGCGAGCCGGTTCGCGAATCTCTTCCCCCATCGTCGCTACCCGTCCGTAGCCGGTGTAAGCCACGAAAGAAAGTGCTGCCGCGTGAAAGACATTTCGCCAGGAAAACGACACGGAGCTAAGTTCCAGAATCGTTACCGGGTTGGATAAGGCGCAGAACGAAAATGTGCCAAGAGCCAGCAGGACGAGACCGACGATAAGGCCATTAACGCGGACCGAACGCCGAACACCTGACAGAACCAGAGCGGTCACAGCAGCAATGATTGCAGCCGCGAGAAATCGAACGTCGATGTTCTTTGCCGCTGGTGTCAGGTGTTGAATGCCTTCTGCAAAAGCCAATGCCGCCGTTGCAGCACTGGCGCCTTTGGCGATCAGAAACATCCACCCGGCGTTAAAACCCAGGACCGGCGTCAGAAATCGGTAACCATACTCGTACGCTCCGCCGCTGACCGGGTGACTGGCCGCAAGTTGAGCACTACTCAGTCCGTTGCAGACAGCGAGTCCGGCAGCAATCGTTACGGACAGAACTGCCCACTCGCCAGCCAGATTCACGGCGAACAACAGGCTCACAAAAACGCCGGTGCCCAGAATTGACCCAAGCCCCAGCGTCACTGCGCCGGGCAATCCGACGACACGTTTCAGTTGTTGCGGCGCGGGTTCTGCAGGTTCGAGCATTCTTTGACCGGTAAGCACGCAGGGCGAACACTGCTCACCAGAGAAACTGGCGGGAGGTGACCACCCTGCAGATTCTAACCTCTACTCGTCAGCGGACGGTGCCGCTGGCTGTGCACCTGCGCCGAAGACTTCGGGAATTCGTGATGGGTAATCTTCAACATGAGTCTCGTGATAGTTGCCCGTCATCCATCGAACGAGAAGATCGAGATCCGTGGAGTTCATCTTGTCTGCATAAGCCGGCATGTGGTTCTTCGCTCCGTAGAACTGGTCAGAACCCGGATCACTGATGAATGCTTTCAGCCATTTTGCGGAGCCGTATTCGGCGAGGTCAGGATACCCGTATCCCTCGCCCGTGATTTCGAAGTCAGAACCGATCGTGTCATGACAATCGGTACAGGATGAGATTTCAGTTCCGTCAGCGAGTGGTTCGCCATCAAGAATCTGCTGACCTCGTGCAACCAGTTTTGCATCAATGGTTTCCTCGTCGCCCTTCCAGCCTCGCATGGCCACCAGAGCTTCAACCAGAGCGTTCAGGTCGTTGGCGTTTTCAGGAGAGGTGAAGGCTTCGGCGTATTCTTCAGAAGCACTCGCCATTTCTGAATCGTCAAGATTGAACTCGGCGTCATCCGCTCCGGGATACCATTGAGCATCTTTCAATGGCGAGAAGTGATTGCCGTAGTCCGTGATGATCGCCTTCATCCAGTCTCGGCTGCCGAAGTTTGCCAGGTCTGTAGCCTCGGGAATTACAGTGGATACTTTTTTCGTGTCCTTGTCCGTTTGTTTCAGAACCACACCTCGACCATTGTGGCCGTTGTAGCGGTGGCAACTTGCGCAGTACTTGGCGAAGAGAACCGGTCCTTGAGTGAACGGGTCCTCGCGGAGCAGTGAGACCGCACCTTCGACCGGAATCATTGATGGCCGGCTTGCCAGTTCTTTGATGCGGTGTGCGTCGCGTTCGGCTTCGGCGATGGCTGCCTGGTGATCCTCGTTGTTGGCGTCTTCATAAAACGCCATCGTTGTCAGCACGACGATGCCGAACGTGACCAGCCAGGTAAACGCCACATTGAATCGATGGCCAGCTTTCATTTTCGCCGTCAGAGGCATCATGAAAAGAATGCCCATCAGCGCACCGGGCACGTAGATCGCTCCGAAGGCGAGTCCCAGATGTTCGACCGCTTCGAACTTGAGGAATCTGAACAGAAAGAGGAAATACCATTCCGGTCGTGCGGCTGCGTACGCCTTGGCGGCGTCAGCAGGTGGGCTGAGTTCCGCTCCTTTGAAAATTGCAAAGAGCAGCACAACTGCCAGAACGCCCAGACATGCGACACCGTCCTTAAGAACCTGATCAGGCCAGAACGTGGTGTCTGGCTTTTTCTTCGGTTGATGAACCGTCAGACCGTGACGTCTGAAGACGTACAGATGCAGAGCAAGGAAGCCGATCAGCAGGCCTGGTAGAATTCCCGCGTGCATGGCGAAGAATCGAGTCAGTGTGTGGTGGTTGTACTGTGCTCCGCCCTGGACGACTTCCTGAAGCTGCGCACCGACAACCGGTGTTGCGCCCATAATTTTTGTCGAGACCTGTGTCGCGTAATAGCCCTTCTGATCCCACGGCAACAGATAGCCCGTCAGGCTGAGTCCCAGAATAATTTTCATCAGGACCAGACCGAGCCAGAAATTGATCTCCCGCGGCGCTTTATAGGCTCCGTCGATAATCACCTGGATCAGGTGAATGGCCAGCAGAACGACCATTGCCTGAGCGGCAAAGTGGTGCATTCCTCGGACGATCTTGCCAAGGAACATCACTTCCTGAATGTAATACACACTTTCCCAGGCGGTCTGAGCGCTGGGGCTGTACGCTGTCCAGAGAAAGATTCCGGTGATCATCTGCAGGACGAACGTAAAGACCAGCGTGCTGCCCCAGACGTATCGCCAGCGGGCTCCGCCGGGCACTTTTTCATAAAGCGCTTCGTGGATCAGGCCGTTACACCCAGTTCGATTGTCGAGCCACGCGAGGAGTGAGCGGATCATACAGGCACCTTTTCGCTGGTAGCTCCACGGAATTCCTGATACTTCAACCAGATTCGGCCACCGTCGCGGACTTCTGCTTCGAGAGTGTCCATCGCTCGTGGCGGAATTACATTGAGCGGCTTGCCATCAAGATCAAACGCACTGGTATGGCAGGGACAGTAGAAATCGCCTTCGCTGGGGCGGTGGTCGACTGCACAGCCGAGATGCGGGCAGACTGTGTTGAAAGCAAGTACCTGGTCCTGAATTTTTCGCAGCCACACAGAACCGATTGGCTGGTTGGGAAACTTGTTCCAGACGTTGACGATGTCATCGCGAACCGTGTAACGGACTGGCGTTCCGTCTTCGGGCAGTGCGTCGATTCCGAGAGTCAGTCGGATGAACCCCTGAGCGTCCTTGACCACTCCGCCGGTGTCTTCGCTGTTGCCGGCAGGGTCGGCCTGCTTGTCGCCTTTGCGAACCAGCGGGTCCAGAAAGAAGAGACCCCCAATCGCCGCCGGGACAATTCCGACCAGAGCACCTACAGCGGCCGCTGCGAATTCAACAACGAAGTTCCGGCGAGGTTTCCCTGAGCAATCTGATTCATCCGAGGGTGAAGTGCCGCAACAGGTTTCGCTGGCGCTTTCTGCTGGCGGAGTGTCATCAGCGTCAGGAGTGGCGTTTTGATTTTCGCTCATGCCGATACCTCGGTGAGTGGTGACGGGAATTCGGCACCGGAAGACAAACAGGAACGGTGACAACGCGACAAGTGTCAGCGCGGCACCGAACGAAGATGTTTCAAACTTACTGTCAGATATCTACAAGGTTGATCGTTGAACAGACGCCCGTTTCAGGACGTCTGTTCTGGCTGGTTGCTTCAGGCGTTAATCGGGAGTAACCACCTGCCGCATGAGTGGGAGGACTTTTGCCAGAGCGTCTGCCAGAGGTGCGGGCAGGACGGCTCCAGCGGCTTGTTTGTGACCTCCACCCCCGAACTGCTCGGCGACGGCTGCCACGTTCGTGTCTAATCGACTTCGAAAACTCACTTTGATTGTTTGATTGGGTTGCTCGATGGCGATGAACGCTGCCTTGACTCCAGCAATCCGCAAACACTGATTCACCAGCTCTTCGGTGTCCGCCGGAGCGGCTCCCGTTTCTCTGAAGTCCTGTTGAGTGACCGTCAGATAGGCAAGACACCCGTCTGTTTCGATGGTCATCCGACTGAGGACTCTTCCGAAAAGTTGCATGCGAGCGGCCGAGTGCTGCTCGTAAAGCAGCTGATAAAGTACATGCGGTTTCGCGCCCAGGTCAATTAACTCGCCAGCAATCCTCATTGTTCGGCTGGTTGTTGACGGAAATCGGAACCAGCCGGTGTCCGTCGCGATGGCACAATAGAGCGCATTGGCAGCTCGCTCATCCAGCGTCGCCCCCAGAGCCTGAGCGAGTTCATAGATCAGCTCGCCTGTTGCCGCAGCGGTTGTCTCTTTGAATTCCAACCCTCCCAGATTATCCGAGCTGACGTGATGATCGATCACGACCGTCTGTTTGGCTTTAGTCGTTTTCAGGACCGAGCCGACATCCTGAAGCTGAACCCAGGCGCTTGTGTCGACGACGATGTGGACGTCGGTGTCGCGGGCTTCGTCCGCAGAAATGCCGTCGCCCAGCTTCCTCGCCTTTCTATCTGGATCCAGGAAGGCGATGTTCGCAGAGCCTTCCGACGGGTTGACGATGCGAACGTTCTTGCCCAGCGATTCCAGCGCGCAGGCCAATCCGAGTTCTGAACCGATGGCGTCGGCGTCCGGTCGAACATGGCTGGAAAGCACAAAGCGTTCGTGTGAATTCACAATCTCAATCAGAGGCGACCAGTCGATGGACATCGCAATCTTTCAGACGATCAGGCGAATAGAGCGGTCGATCCCGACCAGTCCGTAATCTTGTTCCGAGTCACTCTCGGGCGGCGAAAGACTAACGATTTGAGTTTCGGGTGACGACCGCCACGGCTTGTTGAATGTCCTGTTCGAGCTGCGTCGTCAGGGCAGCAACATCAGGGAACTCCAACGTGTCTCGAAGTCGCGAGACAAACTCGACTTCCAGCGGCTGGTCGTAGAGGTCGCCTTCGAAGCCGATCAGGTGAACTTCGAGCTTTCGTCGTCGCTCGCCGAACGTCGGGTTCGGGCCAAGATTGATCGCGGCTGGCCAGCTCCTGCCGTTGTGAATGGCCACTCCCGCGTACACTCCGTCAAGTGGCAATACGGTGACAATCTGTCCGAGGTTGGCGGTTGGAAAGCCAATGGTTCGGCCCCGTTCCGCTCCCTTCATCACCTGCCCGGCAACCCGGTAACGATGTCCGAGCAGATCGCTGGCTTCTTCAACTTCGCCCTCGATCAGCAGGCCACGAATCACGCTGGAAGAAACCATTTGTGTCCCGACGAAGACCGGCGGGACCGTATCCAGTTCGATCGATGCCGCTTTGCAGAAGTCAGCCAGGTGTTCGACGGTGCCCGATCGGTTACGACCAAAGTAGAAATTCGGACCTTCGACCATGCCGGTCGCATCGAATTCGCCCAGCACCACCGCCTGAAAAAAGTCTTCCGCCGACAGGTTCAGCAGTCGAAGATCCGTCGGGTAAACGACCATGCAATCGACGCCGCAGGCCGCGATCAATTCGGCTTTCTGCTCAAGCGATGTCAGTGCGGGTGGGCACTGTTCCGGTCGCAGGAGCTGAATCGGGTGTGGCTCGAACGTGAACACGCACGACGGAACACTGTGCTCTTTGGCGTGGCGAACCAGGCAGGCGAACATCTGCTGATGCCCGCGGTGTACGCCGTCGAAGTTCCCGATCGACAGAAATCCGCCGCGGAACGAGTCCAGTGAATCAAAACCTCTCAGCAGTTCCATTCGAGCGAGTTCCATGTCCCATCGGGGCGTCAGTTAATTCTGCGGAGGGCTTCAGCGGATAAATTGTTTCAATCGGTCGCGGTCGAGTTCGATACCCAGACCCGGACGATCGGGAATCTCAAGGCAACCGTCGTCGTCGATCACAAACGGTTCAACCGTCAGCTCTTCAAGATACGCACACGGCGTCAGGTACTCGACATATCGGGCAACCGGCATGGCCGCAGCCAGTTGTAGATCGGCGGCCAGACCAATCGCCGTATTCCATCCGTGCGAAACCATCTGAACGTTGTGGTCAAAGGCGAGCCACGCGATCTTTCGAGACTCGCTTAACCCGCCGTTTTTGGTCACGTCCGGCTGGATAATATCGACAGCCCGCCGCTCCAGCCACGGTTGAAAAGACTGTCTTCGAGTCAGGACTTCGCCTCCTGCGATGGGCACCGGCGACTGTCGAGTCAGCTCGATATGTCCTTCAAGATCGTCCGGAGGCAGCGGTTCTTCGAACCAGACGATGTCATAATCCGCCAGCATTCGCGCCGTTTCCCTCGCCCAGTTCAAACCGTGCGGCCAGAACTGCTCGCTGCCTCCGGCGTCGACCATCAATTCGACTTTCTCGCCGACAGTTTCTCGCGCCGTGCGGACCAGCAGTTCGTCGAACTTTCGATCTCGCCGACCGAACGGTCGCCAGCCGAGTTTGATCGATTTGAAGCCTCGGCTGACGGTTGCTTCGAGCGACGCCCGCAGCGCGTCCGGTTCGTCAAACAGCATCGATCCGTACGGCCGGATCCGGTTGCGATAATTTCCGCCGAGCAGTCTCGACACCGGCTGTCCGCAGGCCTTGCCCATGATATCCCACAGGGCAATGTCGATTCCCGAAATCGCGTGCTCAACTGATCCGCCGCGGCCCTGCCAGAATGATGCCTGTCGCAAGGTCTCACTGACGCGTTCGGGTTCGACAGCCGACTGGTTTTTCAGCAGTGGCCACAGCAGATCAACGGCACCTTGAACTAGCTTGCCCGATGTGAAGCAACTGCCGACTCCCGAAATTCCATCCTCCGTGTGAATCTCGATGAGCGTGTGCAGATTTTCCTGAGGCTCGTGACCCTGGGGCCAGCCACCGTCGACGGTCGCTCCGGTCAGAGGAATCACGTCGATACTTACTATTTTCATCGTGGTCTCATTCGCGAGTGATGAATTCGTCAAGGTTCAACACGACTCGCGCAAACGCCGTCCATGTAGCGGATGCGGCTTCGTCGGCTGATTCTGGACGGCTTGTTGATGCGGCAGCTTTAGCGGCTTCGGCGTTTGATTCAAAATGTTCTCGTTGGGCAGCGACGAAGGCCAGCAGTCGCTCTTTCTCGAAGTCGCTGGGCTGCCGCGCGAGGACGGCGTCAAACGCAAACCTGATTTTCGCCTCATCGTAGTCCGACGACTCGTTCAGAATTCGATCGGAAAGCGCCTTTGCGAATTCCATGAAAGCGCCGTCGTTGGCCAGCGTGAGCGCCTGTAATGGAGTGTTCGATCGGTTGCGGCGAGTGCATGTTCCGTTGGCGTCGGGAGCGTCGAAGGTCGGCAACATCGGATACGGACTCGACCGCCAGAAGTAAGTGTAAAGACCGCGGCGATAACGATCATCGCCCTTACTCTCGGGCCACTGCTTCGACACTTGAGTCACCACATAAATGCCCTGAGGCTGTGGCGGGTAAACGCCCGGTCCGAGCATCTTCTGAGACAGCAGGCCGCTCGCTGACAGAGCGACGTCGCGAACTCCTTCGGCTTCCAGACGAACTCGGCTTTGCCGAGCCAGTAATCGGTTACGCGGGTCGCGTGCCAGCAACTCTGGTGTGACGCGCGACGACTGCCGATACGTCGCCGAAGTCACAATCAGGCGGATCAGTCGCTTCTGGCTCCAGCCGATCCGCATAAACTCACTGGAGATCCAGTCAAGTAATTGCGGGTGCGACGGCAGGGCGCCTTGTGTCCCGAAATCATCTTCAGTGGCAACCAGACCGATTCCAAACAGCCTTTGCCAGATTCGGTTCACCGTGACTCGTGACGTCAGCGGATGCTCGGGCGTGAACAGCCACCGGGCAAATTCGAGGCGGTTGACGGGTGTTTCCGCAGACTCAAGTGGTGGAAGAATCGAAGGAACGTCCGGCTGAACCACAGCCCCTTTCTCCAGGAAGTTTCCGCGAATATGGATGTGAGTGGTGCGAGGATTCTTCGCTCGCTCCCGCAGAACCATTGTCGTTGGAATAGCGGCTTTGAGAGCGTTTTCCTCACTCTTGAGTCTGGCCTGTTCTGCTTCCAGCGGTTTCCGGCTGACATCGCTCCGACCGTACGCCGCTGCGAGCAACTCTTTTTGCCCGTCGTCACGTTTGTCGGCGGCGACTTGCAGAATGTTGTGGATCGATGGTGGCACGATGATTTGTTCCGGTGCGGCATCAGTCGCCGAAAGTCGGAACGTTCCAATCAGATATTTCGGAGCGTTGTGCTTTTGATGCAGTGTGAAAGTAATCTTCAGCGGAGCATCGGTCTTGAGCGGCTCTTTCAGGACAAAGATGGCTTCGCGGTTGACGTTGGCCGAACTTTTCTTCGTGCCGTTAATGGCCCATCCGGTTGTCATGTTTCCGTCGATGGCGTGCTCGGCAGGGTATCCTTCCTGTTGCCAGTCGGTCGCCGCCGTTGCAAACACCAGCTTCGTCATCGACGCATTGGTTTGGGAATCGAGCGGTTGGCTCGTCGCCTGGAACTCGTTCAGTACGAAGTTGCCGTTGTCGGCCCAGCCCGGGCCGGTTTTGGGGAGCAACGGACCGGTCAGAGTTTCGAGTCGAAAAGCAGTGACTCGCCCGGCAGGCAATTCTGTCGTGACAGTGTAGACGTCCGTAGCCGGGATATTGCCGTTGCCGCCGACCAGCAGCGTGTGCTCGTCAACGTTGTTCAGCGTCGCGCCGGCCTTCGAGACGGCCTCAATGGGTTTCAGGAATTTCCAGGCCGAAACCGGAATCGCAGCCTGCTTTGTCTCCCAGTCTGGCTGCCCGTTGGCTCGTTGCGCGTCATGCTCTTTCAGTTGCTTTGCAACTTCCGCCAGGCCAGCTTTCACCCGAGCCTGGGCGGCGGCTTGAGTTTCGGAAGGCAGGGGAATGTTGGGCTCGTCGCAGTTGTTGAAAATCGCAAACAGTCTGTAGAAGTCCCGCTGAGTGATCGGGTCATACTTATGGACGTGGCACTGAGCACACCCGACTGTCAGGCCGAGAAACGCCGCACCGGTTGTGTTGACCCGATCGACGACAGCTTCGACTCGAAACTGTTCCTGGTCCGTACCGCCTTCCTGGTTGATCAGTGTGTTGCGATGAAAACCGGTCGCCACAATTTGATCGGTGGTTGGTTTCGGCAGGAGGTCGCCAGCGAGTTGCTCGATAACAAACTGGTCGAAGGGCATGTCTCCATTCGTCGCGTTGATCACCCAGTCGCGGTACGGCCAGATGGACCTCGCACCGTCGATCGTGAAGCCGTTGGAATCGGCGTAACGCGCGATGTCCAGCCAGTGCCGCCCCCAACGCTCGCCGTACCGAGGCGAAACGAGCAGTCGATCGACAAGTCGTTCGTAGGCGAACGGCTGATCGTCGTTCACGAAGTTTCGACTTTCTTCCGGAGTCGGCAGGATTCCCAGCAGGTCGAGATACAGCCTGCGGATGAGTGTCGATCGGGATGCTTCGGGTGAAGGTCGCAGTCCTTCAGATTCGAGCCTCGCCAGCACAAACGCGTCGACTTCGTTCAGCAGCCAGCTGGCATTCTTCACCTCGGGTAGAGTCGGGCGGCGGATTGTCTGAAACGCCCAGTGATTGCTGGTCGGTCGCCCATCGGTCGATGGTTTGTCATCGGCGGCGGCTTTTGCTCCCTGGTCGATCCAGTCTTTCACCAGCGAGATCTGCTGGTCCGATAACTTTGGCAATTCGAACGGCATCTGCGCGACGTCGCCCTCGCCGACCAGCACCTGATAAAGCGAACTTTTTTTCGCATTGCCCGGAACGATTACCGTTCCTCGATCACCGCCTTCCAGCATCAGACTGCCGAAGTCTGCGCGAAAACCAGACTCAACCGTCTCGCCCCCGTGACAACTGACGCAATACTTCTGAAGGATCGGTTTGATCTGCTTCGCAAAGTCAACCGGCTCGGCCGCGCTGGCGAGCTGACATTCCCCAGAGAGCCAGAGGGCGAATCCAGTCACAAGTGCTTTGAAGAATTGCATGGATGAGCTCGCACTGCTTTGCCGTGATGGGACTAAGCCATGGAAGAAACGGTATGACACGGAAAGGAATCACCTCTTCCGTGATCAGTCCGAGTGCTCCGTCGTCGGAAGATGCTTCTTGTCAGAAAAGCCAGCAGGCGAGTACGAGCTTCGCAAAGTGATAGCGTCGCCATGTAGTTCTTTATGTCTTCGCTGCTTTGCGCCAAAACAGAGTTCTGCTCGTTGCCGGTCACTCAATGCCTGAAATTGCTGGCCGATTATCGTACCAGCAGCCTCATGATCGACCAATCGAGGTCGCAGTTGCCGCGTGAACGCCTGATCGACCGCTGTCAGGTCGAAGGAGCGTGCAGGAACCCGATCGACCGTTGTTTGAGGCGGATTGAGGCACGCTGGAAAGTCCGTTGAGCGAACCGCATGGCGGGATGTTCAAGCCGTCATGCACGGAGACGACAGGAACAACTATTGGAAAGCTCTCGTAAACTGATCGTTGAAACGGCTGAACGCAATTCAGCCAGTTTCCGCTTCGAAGTCCGCAGGGTTGATGACAGCAATACTTCATTCTAATCTTCGCCCCTCAAGGACGAACTGATCGATTCTCAAACTGTCCAGTGAGTGCCTGTCTGGCAGCGATCGGTTATGGATACACGGCTCATGTGGCGGGTGGATTTTCACTGTAACATGAAGTGGTGTAATACTTTGAGAGCGTAGCTCAGTTGGTAGAGCAACGGACTTTTAATCCGTAGGTCCAGGGTTCGAATCCCTGCGCTCTCACTTTTTCAGGAGTTTTCACAAGTGTGAAAACTCCTTATCAGGTAACGAAAACGGCCCGGTTTTCCGGGCCGTTTTCGTTTTCAGATTTGCTTGCCGACAAGTCCTGAGTTCCACTGCCTTGTGTCGGAAGTCTGCCCCGTTAGGGCAACGCTCTGGAATGCCTGGCAGTGACCGCAACGCTTTATTTTGTGCCCCAGCTGAGGTGGTGACTGTCGTGTGAACAGGCGATTCTCTTATGTCGGGCTCCAGAAAGGAGTCTGGGAAAGGGGCGTCGCAGTATTCAGTGACAAGAAGTACGTCGAATGGCTCGCCGGCGAGCGTTGACTTCTGTGACCGTGCTTCAATGGGGCCGCGGTTTTGAGGCCGCGGAAACGCGGAAAAGTCAACGTCGGTTGCGCCTCGACGGACAAGCTTCAATGGGGCCGCGGTTTTTAGGCCGCGGAAACAACGACTCAAGGGACTCAGCAATGCAATTCCAAGTGACGCTTCAATGGGGCCGCGGTTTTGAGGCCGCGGAAACCACAGGGCGGACGGTCACTGTGACTGCTGTTGGGCGTGCTTCAATGGGGCCGCGGTTTTGAGGCCGCGGAAACACGTATCAGAAGTGTCAGACGTCGAATCGTCGGATGTCGCTTCAATGGGGCCGCGGTTTTGAGGCCGCGGAAACACGTCCGCGTGAGGATTGCCCATCGCCGCCAGGCTGCTTCAATGGGGCCGCGGTTTTGAGGCCGCGGAAACTCGTTACTGGATCAGCAGGCGATATCTCAGACCACTGCGCTTCAATGGGGCCGCGGTTTTGAGGCCGCGGAAACGTTTCAGCCATTGGATCGTCTGAATGGCTCTGACCGTGCTTCAATGGGGCCGCGGTTTTGAGGCCGCGGAAACGCCAAAATATAAAATGCTCTTCCCAAGTTGGGGAGACGCTTCAATGGGGCCGCGGTTTTGAGGCCGCGGAAACCGGCTTAGTGGCGGTCACCAGGACCGACAATAGTAAGCTTCAATGGGGCCGCGGTTTTGAGGCCGCGGAAACCGGAATTTCGTGAACGTACAACGCATAGTTCTGAGTAGCTTCAATGGGGCCGCGGTTTTGAGGCCGCGGAAACATCACCAACCCACCATTGGACGGTGCAGCAAAAGTTCGGCTTCAATGGGGCCGCGGTTTTGAGGCCGCGGAAACGAGAATACCGACGAACGCGGCAACGTCATCAATATGAGCTTCAATGGGGCCGCGGTTTTGAGGCCGCGGAAACTAGAGCGTAATGCTGCCCGAGAACGAAATGTTCCTGCTTCAATGGGGCCGCGGTTTTGAGGCCGCGGAAACATGGCACAGTCGGCAGCTATCGAGATGTTTGGGGCGCTTCAATGGGGCCGCGGTTTTGAGGCCGCGGAAACAATCCAGCATCCGCCACCGCTCATCGTAATCACAATCGCTTCAATGGGGCCGCGGTTTTGAGGCCGCGGAAACCTCAGCAATCGCAACCTTCGGCTTTAGCCTCTCCAGCTTCAATGGGGCCGCGGTTTTGAGGCCGCGGAAACATCCGCCATCGAACCAACAGTCACCGAAACAGAGCAGGCTTCAATGGGGCCGCGGTTTTGAGGCCGCGGAAACTTGGCGGCGGCCCGTTCAATGCGATCGGCATTATTGCTTCAATGGGGCCGCGGTTTTGAGGCCGCGGAAACAAGCGTCTTGGTAGCAATAACGGGCAGCGTCGCCTGGCTTCAATGGGGCCGCGGTTTTGAGGCCGCGGAAACCTGAAACCTACCCTGATCATCTTCGACAGCAAACCCGCTTCAATGGGGCCGCGGTTTTGAGGCCGCGGAAACTCTTTTCTGAAACTGAAGTTAAAACTGAAGTTGAAACTGCTTCAATGGGGCCGCGGTTTTGAGGCCGCGGAAACAAGCAGGCGAGAATCGATACCGAGACGAAGTCGCTGCTTCAATGGGGCCGCGGTTTTGAGGCCGCGGAAACACTCAGATCGCTCACGGAACGGGAGCGATCCGAATACGCTTCAATGGGGCCGCGGTTTTGAGGCCGCGGAAACGCCATTACCCGTCGGAGGCAGCGATCGTCTCGCCGCCGAGCTTCAATGGGGCCGCGGTTTTGAGGCCGCGGAAACCCAGTCGAACTCGATCCAGCCGATCGGCTCAAGGTCGCTTCAATGGGGCCGCGGTTTTGAGGCCGCGGAAACCGCAATTTTGGGCCGGGAACAATCATCGCCGGGCGGGCTTCAATGGGGCCGCGGTTTTGAGGCCGCGGAAACGCGATCACCTCGGGAGACTTCGACGATCCGTCGCCGCGCTTCAATGGGGCCGCGGTTTTGAGGCCGCGGAAACCGTGTCCTGATTCAGAAACTCCAGCCTTTGATTCAGGCTTCAATGGGGCCGCGGTTTTGAGGCCGCGGAAACGTCCTGGTCGGGGTACCGGACACTGGTCCGCTACTGGGCTTCAATGGGGCCGCGGTTTTGAGGCCGCGGAAACGTCAGCCAGAGCCTCAATCTCGACCGCTCAGTGAGCCAGCTTCAATGGGGCCGCGGTTTTGAGGCCGCGGAAACGCGGTACGGGCGTTCTGGCCTTCAGTCGCCAGTTGGTCGCTTCAATGGGGCCGCGGTTTTGAGGCCGCGGAAACGCATGACGCTGGGGCCATGCTCTGGTTTCCCTGCTTTAGCTTCAATGGGGCCGCGGTTTTGAGGCCGCGGAAACGGCGAGCTCTGTCCCATCGCTGTGTGAAATGGTTACGCTTCAATGGGGCCGCGGTTTTGAGGCCGCGGAAACCCGACGAGTACCACCGCTTCCGACGGACACAACTAATGCTTCAATGGGGCCGCGGTTTTGAGGCCGCGGAAACCCTCAATCCGGCGCAATCCGGCGCAATACGCTGCAACGCTTCAATGGGGCCGCGGTTTTGAGGCCGCGGAAACGCGAAACAGAAGAACGTCCGATAAACAGATTGACGGGCTTCAATGGGGCCGCGGTTTTGAGGCCGCGGAAACGAGTCGCTGCAATCCTTAAGACTTGCGATTTGAGAGCTTCAATGGGGCCGCGGTTTTGAGGCCGCGGAAACACGGGTACGAAAATCCAGAAAATCGCAAAAGAGTAAAGCTTCAATGGGGCCGCGGTTTTGAGGCCGCGGAAACTGGGAATTAAGAGTGCAGCAGTATACGCAAAGTCTGCTTCAATGGGGCCGCGGTTTTGAGGCCGCGGAAACCCACTTCTCTTCGTCGGGAACGGTCTCGAAGTCGAAGCTTCAATGGGGCCGCGGTTTTGAGGCCGCGGAAACGCCGAATCGGAATCGTCAATCACACCGTCGTCAGGCTTCAATGGGGCCGCGGTTTTGAGGCCGCGGAAACTATTCGGCTATCGCTCTGGGAAATGGTTCGTATGCAGGCTTCAATGGGGCCGCGGTTTTGAGGCCGCGGAAACACCGTGATACGAAAATCAATCGTGGTCATGTTCCACGCTTCAATGGGGCCGCGGTTTTGAGGCCGCGGAAACCGGGCATGGATGCCCGCACAAACCGTGCAAGGGAGCCGCTTCAATGGGGCCGCGGTTTTGAGGCCGCGGAAACGGACTGGCCTGTTGCGGGAATCCTTCCCGCCTATCGGCTTCAATGGGGCCGCGGTTTTGAGGCCGCGGAAACAGTCCGATAACAAAGTCGACGCAAAATCAGGGTGGACGCTTCAATGGGGCCGCGGTTTTGAGGCCGCGGAAACGGGTCGAGCTGGTGAGTGAGTGAGTGAGTGAGAAGAGCTTCAATGGGGCCGCGGTTTTGAGGCCGCGGAAACTCACCCGAGGATGATCAGAAGACTGTAAAGCACTAAGCTTCAATGGGGCCGCGGTTTTGAGGCCGCGGAAACGATCCTACCTGGGCCATTATCGTACCTCATCAAATGTGCTTCAATGGGGCCGCGGTTTTGAGGCCGCGGAAACGTCCAGCACAAGCAACGACGTGATACCGTCTGGTCCGCTTCAATGGGGCCGCGGTTTTGAGGCCGCGGAAACATCCCGCTTCGAGTGCTCCGCGAAGAGCGGACAGTTGCTGCTTCAATGGGGCCGCGGTTTTGAGGCCGCGGAAACAACGCCGTTCCTTCCTCCTATCAACCCATGTTTAAGGGCTTCAATGGGGCCGCGGTTTTGAGGCCGCGGAAACCACAATGGCAAACAAACCGTCAAACCTGTTCATGAAGCTTCAATGGGGCCGCGGTTTTGAGGCCGCGGAAACGATTTGCCCAGCCAGCAGCCGGATCAGCGACACTGGGCTTCAATGGGGCCGCGGTTTTGAGGCCGCGGAAACCGTACACGATCAACGGGAGGACAGCCGAAGAGCGGGCTTCAATGGGGCCGCGGTTTTGAGGCCGCGGAAACACTCGGACCTTCCTCGTCCATTCTGACCCAATAATCGCTTCAATGGGGCCGCGGTTTTGAGGCCGCGGAAACTACCCGCCGTGATAATGTCTTCCATGTTTCGTCCGTGCTTCAATGGGGCCGCGGTTTTGAGGCCGCGGAAACCCGATCGTGTTGGGCCTGCGTGCGAAGCACGCTGGCCGCTTCAATGGGGCCGCGGTTTTGAGGCCGCGGAAACTAACCGTAGTCCATGAAGACGAAGCCGCGTACACGATGCTTCAATGGGGCCGCGGTTTTGAGGCCGCGGAAACGTGATAATGTCGTCCATGTTTCGTCCGTGATAATGGTGCTTCAATGGGGCCGCGGTTTTGAGGCCGCGGAAACCTGAAGCCAGGTATGACCACGCTGACGAAGCAACAGGCTTCAATGGGGCCGCGGTTTTGAGGCCGCGGAAACTTTGGTTAGGTGTAGCCGCATTCTGGCTCAACTGAGGCTTCAATGGGGCCGCGGTTTTGAGGCCGCGGAAACGAGCCGGGCAATGGAGTTCCAGAAGGCTTCAGCGTGGCTTCAATGGGGCCGCGGTTTTGAGGCCGCGGAAACCAGGTCTCGAATCTGGCAATGACTTAACCGAACACGCTTCAATGGGGCCGCGGTTTTGAGGCCGCGGAAACGAGCCAGTTTGCACCGTGGTGCAGATCGGCACAAGACGCTTCAATGGGGCCGCGGTTTTGAGGCCGCGGAAACCTGTCCGGAGCGGCGAAAGAGCTCGGACGCTCACAGCTTCAATGGGGCCGCGGTTTTGAGGCCGCGGAAACTTGCCGATCATCAATCCTGTGTCGGCGTCTCTCAGGCTTCAATGGGGCCGCGGTTTTGAGGCCGCGGAAACGGCGAACCGAAATGCTGCTCGGACTGTGCCCGGTAGCTTCAATGGGGCCGCGGTTTTGAGGCCGCGGAAACAAGCTGGCTGGCAGCAATCAGCCGGTTGATGTCGGTGCTTCAATGGGGCCGCGGTTTTGAGGCCGCGGAAACAATGTCTGGCACGGTGAAGGGCTGCCGAGAATTCAGGGGCTTCAATGGGGCCGCGGTTTTGAGGCCGCGGAAACGAGAAAATCGTGACGGAACGCGAAGTCATGAATCAGCGCTTCAATGGGGCCGCGGTTTTGAGGCCGCGGAAACACGAGTAGTTGGCCAGCTCAGTCCCATCGCTGTGCGGCTTCAATGGGGCCGCGGTTTTGAGGCCGCGGAAACGTCGTAGCGATCCAGTCGTAGAATTCCGGGTAGTCGCTTCAATGGGGCCGCGGTTTTGAGGCCGCGGAAACCGGTGTTGGCCGGCACAGTTATTTCGTCGCCCGTGAGCTTCAATGGGGCCGCGGTTTTGAGGCCGCGGAAACGCGATGAAACTGTTCTCGTCAGTGGGCGTGCTTTCGAGCTTCAATGGGGCCGCGGTTTTGAGGCCGCGGAAACTTCCGCCGCCGGCATCTGGCGAAACGCCGATCGACGTGCTTCAATGGGGCCGCGGTTTTGAGGCCGCGGAAACTGAGCAGGTGTCGGCAGACACAAGATTTGGTCCAAAGCTTCAATGGGGCCGCGGTTTTGAGGCCGCGGAAACAACGGAGCGGGCGAGCCATCCTCAGCAGAGTGGCCACGCTTCAATGGGGCCGCGGTTTTGAGGCCGCGGAAACGCCGCCGCCGACGCAGCGCGACAACAGCGCGACAACCTGCTTCAATGGGGCCGCGGTTTTGAGGCCGCGGAAACAGCGATTGCCACTCAGTGGACAAGCCTGATAAAGCACGCTTCAATGGGGCCGCGGTTTTGAGGCCGCGGAAACCGTCGAGCCGGTTCCCGACCTCAACCAGAACGTCGCTCGCTTCAATGGGGCCGCGGTTTTGAGGCCGCGGAAACGGTGCGATTGGTCGAGAACACGCCAAGCTGGAAGTTGCTTCAATGGGGCCGCGGTTTTGAGGCCGCGGAAACGTTGTGGGCAATCTCGCCCTGATGCTCCTCAGCAACGCTTCAATGGGGCCGCGGTTTTGAGGCCGCGGAAACCGGAGACGACGACGACGATCAGCTCCGAGTCACCAAGCTTCAATGGGGCCGCGGTTTTGAGGCCGCGGAAACAAAACGCTACATGATCCCGCCAGACGAAAAGCTGACAGCTTCAATGGGGCCGCGGTTTTGAGGCCGCGGAAACGTGGTGATGGTCAGGAACACCGTCAGAATGCGGGAGGCGCTTCAATGGGGCCGCGGTTTTGAGGCCGCGGAAACTACCACTCGCGGACAGCCGCCCGGTTTTGATAATCGCCGCTTCAATGGGGCCGCGGTTTTGAGGCCGCGGAAACCTCACGCTTTGCAGATGTACTGCGAAGCATTGGAAGCTTCAATGGGGCCGCGGTTTTGAGGCCGCGGAAACCAGGCCGATGAACCGAAACGAGCCGTAGGGAGCGGGCTTCAATGGGGCCGCGGTTTTGAGGCCGCGGAAACAGTTCGTCTGCCATTGGAAAATCCTTTTTCCGATGTGCTTCAATGGGGCCGCGGTTTTGAGGCCGCGGAAACTCGCTTTCGCCTTCTATTTGCTCCTTCTTCTTTCTAATCTCGCTTCAATGGGGCCGCGGTTTTGAGGCCGCGGAAACGACTTGAATTGACTTGAATTGACTTGGTGGCAGGTTGCGGCTTCAATGGGGCCGCGGTTTTGAGGCCGCGGAAACCGCTCGCGTCCGATCCTGTTGGCTGGTACAGACTTGCGTGCGGTGTTTCGAGGGGTGCGATGTTGACGCCTCAGACGGGGGCCGTTCAGTGAGGGGCAATTCGTAAATTCCTTTCCTGTCAGAGGTTGTTGCGGCGAGAGGTCACGGGGGTTTTTACGCCACTGGACCGCTCGATGTCTAATTTGAGCGAGCAGCCCGCCAGACAACGATGGTCAGTGACAGGCGAACTGCAGAAACACCATCAATTCTGACGGCACTCACCGTCGATCGCCTTGCTGCATTTCTCCTGACGGGTAAGTCCGTCAAATGATTGTCGCGGATCGGTCGGAAGGTTCAACCTTCGGGTTTCCCCAGTACTCGATGCAGCCGTCGCCTCGCCCATCGATCGGGCCAAGGTCCACCACCATGATGCGATCTTCATTCAGGTTCAGCTCACTCCAGAGCGCCGATTGAATTCGCTGAAGTTCCAGAGCCGTCAGCTCGCAGCGGAAGACAGAGTACTGAACCGGGTCACCGGCGCCGCACATGATGCGGTAAATCTGTCGCCAGCGTTTGGGGTCACGAATGTCGTAAGCGATCAGGTAAACGGTTCTCATGATAACGGTCCCGTGTTGAGTGACTTAAGTCCGGAATCGAGGGTTACCGCGTGCAGAACGACGGGTACTCGTCGAGTTCCTTCAGAACAGTGCGAGCGAGCAGTCGCAACTGCACTTCAAGAATGCGCCGATAGCTGATCCGGTATCCGAACAGCGGGTGAGTCACTTCTGACTGCATGCGTCGTTCGAAGGCAGCCATGACGGCTCGCCGGCCGGCTGCTGTCAGTGCGACTGCTCCGGCACGACTGATGAAGCTGGACTCGGTAACTTCTCCGTTGTTGATGAGTGTCAGCACGGTCGAGTCGGCCAGCAGCGGACGAAATTCTTCGCAGACATCCAGAGCCAGTGACGGTCGTCCGTAGCGAGGTCGGTGGTAGAAGCCAAGCATCGGATCGAAGCCGACCGACTGCGCGGCAACGGTGAGTTCTTTCGTCAGCAGCGCATAGACGAATGACAGTAAAGCGTTGGTTGGATCGCGAGGCGGGCGACGGTTTCGACCGTTGATGTCGAACGCCGAGCCGCCTTTGAGCAGTTTGGAAAATCCGCCGAAGTAGGATTTCGCGGCCATCCCTTCGAAGCCGAGCAGGCTCGCCACACAATCGGCGCGTTCCGCCTTGCCAATGAGATCATTTAACTGAAACAGCAGCCGGTCGCGATCATCGCTCTGCAGGTGACGTCGCAGCAGCGTCCGACAGTTTCGGATTTTTCCACTAACGAATCGCCGAGCGAATTCCAGCGACTCGCCCTCCGAAGCCGCCACCGCGTACTGACGAATTCTCAAATCGATGTTGCGATGAACCAGCCCGGTGGTGATTCCGTAGAACCAGCCGCCGTAGGAAAAGTGGCAGACCGGAACGCCGCGAGTGATCAGCTCGCGCAAGGCCGGTTCGGTGATGTGAATGCTGCCGAACAGACAGACCTGCGAGACGTCCAGCAGCCGCACCTTCTGAATCAGGCTGCCTTTCTTTTTGACCGCCAGTTGCTCACCGGTTTTTCCCAGAGACAGGCCATGCTCCTGCAGATACAGCGGCAAAGCGTTGTCGCGTGTGACGAGCAGTTGTCGGGGAGTCTTCGTTTCGGATGCTGCCTCAAAGTTGAACGAGAGTTGCCCGCTCGAGTCGTTTGGTTTTGTCGCCGTTTTCTGACTCTCGTCCTTCCGCCCTTGCCCCTCGTCCCTCCTCAGCCAGTTCAGTTCGTCCGGCATACAGATACCGACCAGCGAACAGCGTGGGCACTTCGGGCTGTCTTCAAGCGGCGGAGGAATCACACCTTCGTCCGCCGTGAAACGCAACTGCTTGATCAGTTCGCGAGTCCGCTCGACAAGCTCATCATCGATCGGAATGACGACTCGCTGACGGGACGCGATGAAGTACAGAATTCCCTCGGTGACCTCGAAGCCATTTTCTCGCAGGATCAGAGCCTGAGCACAGACCTGAACTCGCTCGGGTTCGTAAGCTCCTTCGGGAATGTCGGGAGCCTTGCCGCGTTTATAGTCCACCGGAGTCGCGAAGTTGCCGTCGAGTTCCAGCAGATCAAGTCTGGCGATCAGTCCTTCTTCCGGCGCGGACAGCGTCATCGACCGAGCGTGAATCGACGGCGGAGGGTCGGTAGTAGTTGGAGAGTCAGGAGACGAGGGACCAGGACTTTCTGCGGCGGGTTGCTCCTGCTTCGATGCTGCGTTCGCCGACTCCTGTTCCTCGTTGTTGGACTCCTTTGCCTCGGCTCCTTCGGGAACGGCTCCACGCGACGGCTTGTCGACTACGCGATGCCCGAAGGTTCCCTGGTCGGTTTCCAGATTATCGGCCCACTCGCTCTGCACCCATTCGAGATAACTGAGTCGCGGGCAGTAGGCGAACTCGTTGAGCATTCGCGCCGGGATAAGGTCCGGCACATCGAAGTGAGTCTCGTCGGGACGGTAGGGAGACGAGGGTGAAGCGTCGAGGGACGCCACATCGCGAGGCGAAATCATGGTCAGGTTCCGGAGCAGCGAGCGGGAAATGTGCCGCCGCGAAATGAACCGAACAGGCAGCGGTCGGCTGCCGAAGAACGAGTCCAGAAAAGCTTCACCATCAGATTCGGAAACTTATTCCAGACGCATTCCTGACAGGCCGCCGCGTGTTGAATCGGCTCATTCGGAAGCGACGTTTCTCCATCCCGCAAAGCCCGACAGCCGCCTCCGAGTGCGTACTGCTTCCGACCAGGACTTCACCATCCCGCCGCTGCCTGATACCCACCAGGCAGCGGCAGAACGAAACAGACATCCACTCTGCCACGATCAACAGAAAACCTCAAGAACTTTTTCCAGATTGTCAAAGAACTTGGGCTGGTAGAAACCACGAGATTGATCGAAGTCGTTTGCGAGCTTCCTCAGATCTGCTCATCGGTCGCTTGAAACAGCCCCAGGCCGAAGTGGGATGCGTAGCCCAGTAAAAGAGGCCCGGAACAGGGGCGTGCCAGTTCGATTTTCAATGCAAACCCGGCATCCATCGGGGGAGCCTGGCCGCCATGCCCACGAACGCGGACATGGTGTCGGAGTATCCTTGCTCGTTCATGATCGGGCTCACTGGCTGACTGGGTGAGCAGTTCGAAACGGACCAGCTCCGGGAGTCCCCGCGAGGCCAGTTCGGCGGCAATCTGCCCCTCCAGCGTGTTCTTCCCGTTGCGTTTGAGATAACGCGGCGGAACAAACGGGGTCGCACTGATCCAGAAACGCGAGCCAGCGGCCTCGCCCAGCAGACTGTTGATTCCAGACGTGAGCGGCTCGGGCAGGCGACGGAGTGAATCCACAGTGCCGCGTCCGATCAGCGAGACCTGCAGATCGGCGTCACGGCCTTTGGTCCACGTTTTTCTCAGACCGGCAATGGCCTGTTGTGCGACTTCACCCAGCAGCATCCCACCGTCGTCGGCTCTCCGGGTGAAGACGAGGACGTGATCGAGGTGCTGATCGCCGTCGAGGTCGAGCGGCAGCACATGTGCGTGCTGATGCCCCTCCCGCAGCGGCTGGCCGTGTTCGTCTTTGCCGGTGAGTTCCGGGCAGTGGACTCTGCCGCCGTGTCCAGCGCGACCGACCAAAGCCCGATGCATCAACTCAGCCTGCGGAAGAGTCCGCGTCACGTGCGGGAGTGCCGACGAGTTGCGACTGGGAGTCGACAGCGACAGCAGCATCGCCTCGACACGATGTTCGACCTGGCGTCCGTTGCGTCGGGCGCGATCGCGCGGCGGAGCGACGACCAGAGCGTTCGTTCTGCGCCAATAAAGTACGCGGCGTGAACCGGGCGGCTGGCTCCAGTTGTGCTGCTTCTTCCACCAGACGGTGTCTTTCGTCAGGCACTCGATCAGGTCGCGCGGATACGGAGCGACAGCCTGTTCGCGTTTCTTCAGCAGCGCCTTGCTCGGCTTCTTCTTCCCGTCCGGCAGAGGGTGTTCCTTGAGTGCGTCGGATCCGCGTTGTTCCGACCACGCGGCGTACGGTTCAGCCGGAACCGCAGCCATCAGCGAGACCTGTTCCCACTCGGGGCCACGTAGTTCGCCTTCCTGATGAGGAACAGCGAACCGACCCGTAGCCAGTTCGACATCGTCTGCGATGACGCTGCCTTCGACCCAGCTTTCGCTGCGACCGAGATAGCCAAGCGACTCAACGAGTCGTGTGAACAAGTCACGCTGCTCGTCGTCGAGTTCGCAGTCCCAGCGGACTCTCAGGAGGCCGGCTTCGACGTTGGCCCAGGTGTCGAAGACAAGCGTCGTCTTTTCGCTGCCCTTTGAGAGTTCGCCCGTCGGCATATAGTGACGACTGTGTGCCGCACTGGCCGGTGGAAGCTCGTACGTGGGCAACACTGACGCCAGCCGCTCGATGAGCGAGCGGGCGACGTCTGGCAGTTCCAGCCAGTGCTGTGTGGCGAAACCTGTCGCGATCAGAGCGCGCAGCAGTCGCCAGGGACAGGGCGGCCATTCGATCTGTCCCTCATTGACGTGATGGCCCCAGGGCGTCGCGTGATAGCGACCGCCAGGGAACCGTAGTTCGATGGTTGGCATCGGCTATTCCTCGTCGGTCTTGGCGTCACTGTCATCGTCGGACGTGTCGTCTTGCGCTTTCTCAAGTTTGTCTTCAAAAGTGATTGTCTCATGGCTCATTAATTCGCAACACGGGGTGATGGCTTCTGCGACTGAGGCATCGAGCTCGCTCGACGATGGCAACATGAAGCCAGACGGGCGACTCGCCCTGATTGAGTCACCATCGACGGGTGTTAGATCGCACGCGGTTCGGAGACGGAGGTCGCCATCCAGCAGCCGGCGAACACGGAAAAGTGCGAGCAGAATCAGCATCCGCTCAACACGCTCATCGAGCCCATAGCCACGGATCTGTGCGAGGTCGATGTTGATGTGACAGTCGATCGAATCAGCAGTGAACTCATCCCGGGCGAATGGGATATTGCCGAAGTGATTCTTCGAATCGCCTTTTACCTTTGAAGGATGAACATGGTCGTTCTTAACGCCCCCGGAAGCAGCAACTCGGACTCCCGTCGCTTCAATGAACGCGGAAACGGCACGAGCCATTCGAAGTCGTCCACCAGCAAGATCCTTTTTCGCGAGAAACACGCCATGAATCAGGCTCCCGACATCGAATCGCAGCAACGTTCGGGCGAAGCGATGTCGATCGATCGGCCCCACTTCGAAATCCCCTAGTTCTTCACTGAGTCGCGTGAGAAACGTTTTGTCTTTTCCTTCGAGTAGATACGCACTGTTGAGCCGATGCGCCTCAAGCATCGTGTCCGTCAGGAATTTTCCCTGACGCGTGACCGTGACGTGGCTGATGCCCTTCAGGTCGGCGACGGGCTGATTGTTGACGGTGTCCCAGCAGACGGTTTCCAGTCGGTTGGCCATGCTCTGAGCGCTCTCAACGAGCAGCTTTTGACCGGCGCTCGTCTGATAAGTGGCGGCTCCGAGATTTGGGAACCCGGTCGGTTGAAAGCGATCAGACTGCAAGGGCTTCAGCGGGACGGTAAACAGCAGGCGATTGACGCCGTTGAGTGGTGACAGGTCGGTCATCGAGTCTCTCCAAAGAAGTCAGGCACGAGAATCTCCACAGCGCGACGAGCACTGTGGAGCGAAATGGGAAAGGCCAGAGCCGCCGCCCAACGGCGCGCGGTTTCGGGATCGGTGATCGCCGACGTGAACGGTGTCCGAATGCCGGACGCACCAAGCCGACGAGTGGCAATGCGGACGGCTTCGCTGCCGTCACCCGACAGCAGGCGGGACACGAGCGATGGTTCCGCCGGGATCGTGATGTTGTCTTTCGAGACGACGTTGCCGGATGCCTGACCGCTCTTTTTCAGGCTCGGTAGACAGGCGAGTCGCAGCGCGAGCCAGGCATCGTCAGGAACTGGTCGATTGTCACGTGACGGTAGTGTTGGAAGGTTTGAATGAACCTCTTTGCCCGACCAGTTCTTCCAGTCGATCGCCATGAAGGCGCGAGCCAGCGTGAGCACTCGATCGAGATCGACTTCGCCGTTGATCAATGCCGCGAGGTCGTTCAACCGGGCGTCGCATCCAAACGCGGCCTTCAGCGGCAGCGAGCGGGCACTGTCGCGTTCGCCTTCGATCAGTCGCCGTCGCACGATCGCCGCACAGTCGGCTTCCGGATCGCGACCGGAGATGACGACGCGCGAATCATGCGCCAATCGCTTGTCCGAGACTGAGAATCGGAACGCTCCGGGTTCGAGCGGCAGCCAGTGATGCCGGACAGAATCAATCGGTCGCCGGCCTTTGGGAAAACCCCGAGCCGCGCTGCCCAGTGCAAGAGCGAGGCGGAATTCCGCCGAGCCGTCTCCTGTTCCGGCAGCTTTGATCCAGCCCGGCGACAAGAACGGAATCGGACCGGCTTTGATGGCGGTGTCACCAACCTGAATCGACTCAATACCCACCGCCGCTTCGAGGACCGCCTGCCACCGTGCCGATGTCTCATCGTGAGTGAGCACGGCAAACACGGCATCAGCGAGTCGTTGCTCCGCATGAACAAAGCGTGCTGGAGCATTCTTATCACGTGACATTCGCTGCAACTGGTCCAGCCACGGCGCAATGTTATCAATAAGCGTGGCATTGGGTCGATGTTTGACCTTGATACGCCCAAGTAGGACGGCGAGATGCGATCTTCCGTTGCGTTCTCGGAAACTGTACCGAACGAACCCTGAAAGCCCTCGCGCAGTCCCGAGCCGAGCAATCGAAAGGGCCGCATCTATCGGGCGTTTGGCCGGTCGTCGCCCAACTTGTAATCGCGCCTCCGCTATTAACGCAGAAAGATCAGGAAAGCATGCTGGCCTGTTCCACAATGGCATCCATTGTTCGCCACGTTCGTCTTTTTCGTGCAGTGCAGTGGACTTTCGCACTGTGTGTGACTGAACGACGAATGGTGAACTTGATCGGTGAATCGCAGTCGGATCCAGACGACGCGTAGTGCTCGAACTAAAGGCTACGGCTCCTTCCAGCATGAGAACGAAATCCCAAGGATTCAGACAAGTATCTTTCTGTGTCCCGGGACCGGTTGTGACATTAGGGCCACCCGCACCAGTCGGAAAGAATTGTCCGACTTTTCCCGCCGCGTTCGTAAGGAGTCCGTGTGTGGATTCCTCGAACAGTGAGCAATTCAGCAATCGCTCGTTTTTCGCCACGTCCTTTGGCGTCAGAATCAAATTGAGATTTTCGAAAAATCGACCGGTGTAGTCGATGTTGCCATCATTGCCTGCGCTTCCCCAAAGCCACGGACCTTTCATGTTCTCCGCGACTTCGACGAGAGCGCTTCTATAGAAAGGAGTCTCTCTGGACATTCGGAGAAGTGTTCGTTGCACCTGCAGTTTTCCAGAGTCATCCTTGGGAATGACCGGAAATGTCGGGCCATCACCAACCGGTAAGACAAGCAGTTTGTTTCGTTCCTTCGCCGAAAGTTTTGAGACGTCCGTGCGTACGCAATACGCAGGCAGAGTTGTCGTGACCTCACTTGCTGCTAGTCGAAGCTGGATAACTCGCTGGTCGTTTGTTTCGAGAAGCGATTCAAGCGCTGCGGCATTCTTGCTGTTACGAAGTTTCCCGCTCTTTGCGTCCCACGTTCTGAAGAATCCTGAACCACCATTCCAAGGCGCGAGCAAAGGTGTGGGCGAGTAGTCATTCAGAAAGAACGATTCGATCTCGCCCCGATCGAGCTTCGTGAGCAGGCAGAAATGTTCGTCCTGCCACCAGCCGCGTGCGTCGGGGTCGGCCTGTTCGGCGATCAGGCGAAGGATGCCGATTGCCTTCAGATACAACGCCAGCGGTGCCGGAGCACAGCCTCGGAGATGATGCAGATGTTGTGTCATGCTGAAGTCCTTGCAGGTGCCGTCATTGACGTTCGGATGAATCGGCACACGTCGCGTAGCGACAACCCGCCGGTAGCCGGGGGTTTCAACCCCCGGTTTGCATGTGTCGCGCGCGTTTGAGATTCGGTTGTTGGACGCGTCGCGTAGCGACGCATGATGAATGGCCGATGCATGTGCGATCCGTGTTTGTCATGCGTCGCTACGCGACGCGTCGTGAATGTTCCGGGTACCCGATGGCGTTGATGGGGTTGCCGCACGCCCGGGGGTTGAAACCCCCGGTTACCGGCATGTGGTCGCTACGCGACCGCACTCATTTGTCATTGATCGCGGTCTCCGGTCAGCCCCAGACGTATCGCTCGTCGTATTCGATTTCGTGGCGCTCCAGGATCGATCGATATTCGTCCTGAAAATTCCGCTCGCGGTGATGCTCCCGTTGCGTGGCGGCGTAGTTGATGACTGTCGATAACTGAGACCGGCTGACGGAAAACGCTCCGTATCCGTCCTGCCATGCGAAGTCGTTGAGGTCCAGAAACGTCTCATGGATCCATTTCGACGACCCGCCTTTGATCTGTTGCACGGCTTTGCTCACCGCCATTGTCGGTGGAATGCTAACCACGATGTGGATGTGATCCTCGATGCCTCCCACCTGAAGTGGCTGCATCCCGTTCTGTCGGGCGATGCCACCAAGGTATTCCCACACTCGCTGTTCAATGTCCGCGGCGATCAGCGGACGGCGTTCCTTCGTGCTGAAGACGATGTGGTAACGCAGGCTCGTGTAGGTGTTGGCCATTGTGATTCTCTGATGTTGTTGCGTTCGCCGTTGAGGTCGTGAGCATCAGGCGTCGCTACGCGACGCGTTCCGGATGAACATCGATGTGTGGCATTGATGTTCCCTGACCGAGGGTTGAAACCCCCGGCTACCGGCATTTGGTCGCTACGCGACCGATGTTTTTGGATCGTGGTCGGTGGTTCTGGATTGCGGTTGGTGGTTCGCGTCGTGCGCCATCGTGGATTCATGTCGCCGTTTCGAATGCCTGGTCACTTGTTGTCCTTTGGGAGGCCCGGACGTCGGCGGAGCGCAGTACGGCTTCGAGGAATCCCAGTCGCGATGGACCAAGCCGCTCGATGAGCTTCAGCGTCCGCTCTCGCCAGCTTGCTCCGGTTTCAAACGACAGGCCCAGCGCCGCGGGTTCCAGCGTGAGCGGTAACTCGGGCAGTGGCAGACCGTCGGGAGTCAGCGCGATCGACGGCAGCACGTCACCAGTGCGAACACCGCGGATCGGCAGGCCGTGCGGATCGCCATCGGTCGGCTGGTAGTCCTGATCAGCCGGAGCCGCATGCAGAGCAACCCGGACCTTGCCGTGATGACTCGCCACGAGATACGCGAGCAGATCGAAGTCATCCGCCGAGCAATCGATGAGTCGTTGAATTTCCGGATGCGAGACTTCCGCAGCAGCGTCAGGCACCGGGTGGGACAGCGATTCGAGCAGCTCGACCCACGGTCCCAGCAACGCGGGATGTCGCGGCGCAAACGTCTTCAGCACGGAGAACATCGCCAGTGCACTGGCCAGTTCGTGCCGGAAGCCTCGCCGCTGATCAGAGCCGTTGGGGTACGTGTAGAACTTCTGGCGGTCGGTCTCCCACGCGGCATCCGGTCCTTTGGCGAGGTCGCTTCGGTCGGGACGCTGCTCGTTTTCTCTGTCTCGCAGCATGCCCTGAAACGCTGGATGCGACTTGCCCAGATCGTGCCACCGGGCGGCAAGCTGCAGTAGCTCCGACACGTCGTCCGGAAGTTGCAGCTCTGAGCAGATGGACGCGGCCTCTTCGGCGACTTCCTGACTGTGAAAGGCGATCGACTTCCAGTCGTTGCGGCTGAGCGACTCGTCATCCTGCTGACTGTCCGACCTGCCGGAAGCCGTCTCCACCGAGTCCGACGTGATTTCTGGATCGGTCGGAACAGGCGGCACGGGCACTTTCGAGTGCGGAGCGAATCCCGCTTCCGCAACATAGCCACCGCGTTCGGCCGCGACGCAGATCACGCGTCCAGGCAACAGCATCTCGCGCCGGACGGGTACCCACTGACCGTCCAGCCAGTCCCGGATCCACGCCCGCTCGGCGACGGACTTTTTCCCGCACAGCCAGTCCTGAGCCGCGAGAAACGGGACGCTGCACAGTTCATCTCGGCGAGGCTGAAGTCGATCGTCGGGAGCGTCGCCTTTGGGAACGGCGATCCAGAAGACCTGCAGATCCCGCTCCGTACCCGACCGGATGAAGCGGCTGATATCGAGGTCCGCGCCGGTCAGGTCCGGTGTTGTGTCAAACAGTTCGACGAACTCGTCCCGCATCAGCAGATGGTTCGGCGAGTAGGGATAAAGCAGCCCGCGCTGCTCGTCATCGAGCCCCGCTTCAAACTCTTCGAGCGACCGGATCCCCGCATCATCCAGCCGCTGCAGCGCGTCCCAGGCGGCGGTGAGCGTGGTCACCTCGTAGGGGCGCGCTGACTGCTCGTTCTGACCACGATCCACGACGAGCATTCGCCCCTGTCCTCCGTAACGGGCACAGCGTCCGAAACGCTGCACAAGGCTCGGCCAGGGAGCGAGTTCAGTGACCAGGCATCCGGCGGACAGATCAACTCCGGCTTCGATTACCTGCGTCGCCACGATGATGCGATCGGCGTCGCGACCGCAGGCGTCGCGGTTCAGGTAGCGGCTCCAGCCCGAGCGTTCGTGTGGTCGAAACCGGCTGTGAACCAGCTCCAGATTCTCAGTTCGACCGGCTTTCTGCAGTGCCGCATGGGTCTGGCAGGCTCGCTCAACGGTGTTGCAGACGACGAGTGTCACGCGTCCGAATTCGCCTGCCTCGATGGCCGCGTGTTCGTCGAGAATCCTCGCCGCAAAGGCTGCGGCGTTCTTTGCCTCAATCGACGTCGTCGCCAGCGGTTTGGGAATGTCCCATAAACCGCCGACTCGCTCAGCAGACGCGATGACGCACGGATCGCGACACCAGTCCTCGAAGCGGCTCTGCGTATCCACACTGCGAAGCCACTCGGGCTGCAGCGTCGCGCTCATCCACCAGGTCAAGCACGGTCGTAATCCTTTTGACGACTCTTCATCGCGATACGCCTGCAACTGCGCGGACGTCGCCAGTCCGACATCCATCAACTGCACTTCATCCATCACCCACAGGCAGTCGTGATTGAGCAACCCGAACTCATGCGGCCACCGCGCCCGACCGGACGCGTAACCGCGATTGAGCGCTCGCGACAGCAGCATGTCCTGAGTCCCGACGAGAATCGCGGGCTTCTCTGGATGAAGATGCCACTCGTCCGACTCGACGCCGCCCATGAGGCAATGCACGCCGACCCGCGATTCCAATCCGGCCTGCAGGACGAGGTCCCGCGCAACATCAGCAGTCTGCTCAACAAGCACCCGCATTGGCAGGCACCACACCAGTCGTCGCGGCCAGACCTCGCGAGAACCACCGCTTTGATCACTGACAGCGTTCCAGAGCCAGGCGGCCAGCACGCCAGCCGTCTTACCCATTCCGGTCGGAATGCGAATCAGACGATTGCGAGGTTCACCGGCCTCTGCCAGTTTCCGCTGCCAGTCACGCGGCGCGTACTTCTGGCCAGCCAGCGCTGTTTGAAAGAATTCGTCGTACGTCATGGTGCATTCTCATTCGAGTAATTGGCGTCCCGAGAGCTACTTCAGGACGCTTGGCAGCGTCTTCTTTTTCCGCAGGTTGACGGTGTTCCAGAGGATCGTTTCCTCGTCATTGCAGCCGCAGACCGTGCGGGCGGCTGCGATGTACTCTTCCCGTAACTCGGGGCGGCACAGCATCCGATCGACGGAGCATCCTTGCTCGCGCTGGAACATCAGCCACGTATCTCGAAGGGCCATCAAATTCATTTGGGGACTCCTTTGTATTCACAGGCCACGGGTGGTCAGGCGTGTTCGGAGACGCTGCACGGCTCGTCGTCTTCGCGTGTAAACAGTCTTCCGTTTCAATCCAGTTCGAAGTGCGACTTCTTCCGGAGTCAGTCCGTCAAACCACAGCAGAATGGCGATTTCCCGAAACGTGGGGCTCAACGTTTCCACTGCTCGCCGTACTTCTTCCTTTGTCTCCTTGTCGATTGCTGAAGAGACTACGGGATCCTTCTCGTCCGAGGAGAAATTAAGCAGGGACGCCAGCGTGCCGTAACCTGCACGCCGCCGCCGACGGTGTTGATCGGCAATTCGAAATTTTGCCCGGCCAATGAGGAGCCGACGATCGATGCTTTGCAGGTCAAGACCGGGATCTCTGGCCTGAAGCTCAAGCCATGCCTGCTGCAATGCATCCTCATCCACAAACTTTTTCAGCAGTTTTACGTAATCGTCCTGAGTCATCGCTTGTCTCCGCGTCTGAAGAATTTAACGGCCCCCTGTGATACAGGACGTTTCAAGGAGAATGAATTATTCATGTTTCTTGGAGATGAAATGAGGATTGAAAAATATATACAAGCAGGTTATTGTTCTGTAGCTGTCGACGCAAGTTTTTGTGAGTTGTTTTGTTTTCTGTGCTATGTCGGACGACCAGTTCGAAAATCGGGTTCAGGGATGTAACGGCTCTCGGCTGCCAGCAATTCCAGGTTCACGGCCTGGCCCCATTGAAGCCTTGGCGATGAGATGAGGATGTCGCTTGTGGCGAGTTTTCCGCGGCCTCAAAACCGCGGCCCCATTGATGCCAGGCGGTTTCACCGTCTCGCACGAAAAAAGCCCCGTCGTGAGTGGAGACTCGCGGTGGGGCTTTTGTGCGGCTGGTTCGAGGTTTTCTGCGCGGCAACTTACCAGTCGGTGCAGGAAATGGCGTCGCAAGGGGGTCTGGGTATTTGGGAGCCGGCGGGCTGGATTGCCGCGACAATTTGACAAACGCCGATTGAGCCGGTTTCCACAGCGCCGTCGCGCACTGAGACTTCAGAAGACGGCAACCGAGGTGCAGTACGGTCGCTACTCCAACCATGCCGTGATGCGGAGCCGGCAGTTTGTCGTCACTGACGCAACTGCCGGGGTGTGGGGCTGGCCTTTGTCGCAACCGTTTCAGGTGGCGAACAAGTGTTGAAGAATCAGTCATAGTGCCCTCACTGGTTTGTTAATGATCTGTGGACGAGTTTACTCTTTTTGGTGAGTGTACTTTTTGTCCTGAACAAATTCCTGTCAGTGCGATCACTAAAAAATCAAAAATGGGCAACGGAAATCCGGGTGCTCGCCGAGGCGGGTTGTCGTGCGACAGTGGAATTGGCTCGTGTCGCGCCAACGCAGTTCAATCTTTTCAAATAAAATCGCGGTTTCGGTAGACAAACGGGGGGGCCGGATGCGTCAATGAAGCATTCCCACCCGCGGCAGGCTGTGAATTCAGCAACGACGGCCTCGAAGCTGGAGACATCATTTGAGCGATCTGGCGACGAAAACTTCGATCTGGACAGAGGTGGCTGCAGTTGCGGCTGACCTCGGGCGGGGCGATCGGTCTGCGCTGAGTCGGCTTTACGATGTCGCGGCGTCTCGATTGTTGAGGTACGCCGAGACGCTGACTCGAAATCGGGCGGACGCTGAGGATGCCGTGCAATCGGCTCTGGTCAAGGTGGCTCGGAAGCCGAAGCAGCTGGCCAATGCGGACAAACCGTGGGCTTATCTGGTCCGAGTGGTGCGGAATGAGGCTCTGAAGGTGATTGGTCGGCGGAAGCCGATTGCGTCGCTGGCGAGTCTGCTTCAGGCGTGGCGACCGGTCGAGTGCCCGCTTGAGCAGCAGGAGTCTCGCGAAAAGGTCCAGCAGGCGGTTGCCAGACTTCCGGCAGAGCAGGCGGAAGTCGTCGTCCTGAAGATCTGGGAACAGTTCACGTTTGCTGAAATCGCCGAGCTGATCGGCGAGTCGCCTAACACCGCCGCCAGTCGTTACCGCTACGCTCTGGAAAAGCTCTCGCGGCATCTGCAACCGCTGGTCGATTCGGCCAGGGCGGATATCGACCAGCCGGCTCAAACGCCGCCGATCGATCATGCCAGTAGAGATGTCAGTTCCGACGCGCTGACGGCTGCGAAGTCGACAACGGACCGAAGCATTCGACAGGAGGTGCGTCGTGTCTGAAACCGAACGATTGTTCGCGGCACTGGGGGCTGAAGTCCCTGAGTTTGAACCCACCGACTGGGAATTCGCCGCCGAAGAAGAATTAATCTACTTCTGCAACGACGCTCCGGATCCGCGAGCCGGATTGCGAACCGAAATCCTGATTCAGCTCGACCGGGTTGACCGTGGTCGAGAACTGGCCAGCCGCCTGACGGTGATGGCTTCGTTCATGCTGGCGGCAATGCTGGTTGTCTTTGGGCCGAGCAACGACGCGACTCAGGCCGAAGCGGTGGCTCAGGTCGAGCCGGCCAGAATGGCTCAGTTCCCTCTGGGGTCTCCGGCAAGTGGGCCGGCACTACTGGTCGAAGCCAGCCGCGAAACAGATTCCTGGGCACTGGTTGAAGCCTACAGCGAAATCCGCGAGCAACACCGCAATGAACTGTCTCGCCGACTCAGCGGCAGCACGGTTCAGTAAAGCCTCGCTTCAGTCCATGCGAGTGTTTGACTGGGCGAATGACTGAACGGCGGCTGCCAGGTTGGAATACTCAGATGGCGAGTTGTAGAGGTGGGCGGAGAGGCGGATCATCAGACGGTTGTTCCAGCTGATGATTGGGACTTCGGTTCGATGCTTTTTCCATAACCAGTCCTGGAGCGGGTGGCGCTGTCCGGCTTTGCCGACGGAATCGTCGTTGTCTGAAAACCGGTCGGGCAGCATCAGGCTGATCATCGTTTCGCTTCGTAACTCGAGGTTGTCGATCAGCGGTTTCGTTCCGACGGTGCGACCAAGTTCGGCGACGGCATGATTGATCATCGTGCTGGCGGACTGGCGAAACTCGTCGAGCATCGTTCGTGGGTCGTCGGAGACTGCCGTGGCGCCGATTGCCTGATTCATCGAAGCAACGCTTGATTTCAGAAACCGAACGGCGTCCGCCGTTGCCAGGAATGCGGCCGGGTTGCGGGTTCCCAGCCAGTTGAACTCGTCCTTCCAGCTCGGTTGCCGGCCGCCGATGCTGCCTCCCCAACTGACGACTGCCGGCTTGACTCTTTTCTGTTGACGCGGGGCAACGTAAAGAAAACCGCTGCCGAACGGTGCGCTCAGCCATTTGTGACAACTGGCTGTGTAGAAATCGCAGTCGATCTTTCTCAGATTCAGCGGGATCATTCCGACGGCGTGCGGTCCGTCGATGCAGACTGGAATTTCGAGTTCTTTCGCTCGGCGACAGATTTCTTCGACAGGCATCACCAGGGCCGTCGGCGAGGTGACATGGCTGACGACGATGAGTTTTGTTTTCGAGGTCACGCGAGCGAAAAGTTGCTCCACGATTGCTGCCGGGTCCGTGATCGGCGCCGCGAGTTCGCTCGTGACGAGTCTCGCTCTGGCCTGTTGGCAGGTTCGTCGCCAGAGACGAGTCACCGCGCCGTACTCGTGATCGTTGATCAGGACTTCGTCGTCCTTTTCGAGACTCGCTGACGCGGCGACGATGTTCATGCCGAACGTTGCGTTGTCGACAAAAATCAGATTGCCGCGCGAAGCGCCGACGAAGTCAGCCAGTACCGACAGCGATTCTTCGAAGGCCGGCTCCATTTCCCGCAGGAAAAAATTCATCGGCTGCTGTTCAAGTTGCCTTGTCCAGCGTTCGTACGATTCCTGAACGACGATCGGCGATGGACCGAAGGAACCGTGATTCAGATACGCGACGTCGTCAGCCAGGTTCCAGAGTTTGCGCCAGAGCGAGTGTCTGGTTGCCGAGTGGTTGCTCATTGGGGTGACTCGAATTTGATCGCTGCAAGTAGCTTGCGAATTTCTGACGCGGTCGGAATTCCCCGGTGAGTCGCCAGAACTTTTCCCTGGCCGTCGAGGATGATTGTTGACGGCAGAACGTCGGCTCCATCGCCGGAGTTCAGGATCGCTTCCACGGTCGAACGCAGTGAAGCATCAGGCTCAGCGGCGACGGGATAATCGATGCCGAGTCGATCGATGAATCCTCGCAGATCGGCGGCAGGGTCGTCGGGATCCCCCGCGAAGCCGACAAACGATACCTGCGACGTTTCAAACTCTTTGTTCATCGCTTTGAGCAATGGCTGATGCTTCGCGCACGAAACACACCAGCTTGCCATTGTGGTCAGTACGACGAGTTTTGAATCGTCCGCTCGAAGATTGTTGGCGGATGTCTCAACTCCCGCAGCCAGTTGTGCGGGCATCAGAGTCGGGAGTGAATCAGGATTTTGAACGGCGTTCGCTGGTTGTTCGGTTCGAGAATCTGCCGGGGTAACCCCTGGGTATTCCGTGATGGTGATTCCCGCCGCGGCGCTGTCTGTTTGAGGTGGTGATTGAGCGTTCGCTGCGGGGCGTTCGAAAAGGATCATCAGCTTGCCAGCTGTCAGGTTCGAGAATTGTTGTTTCAATTTCGACGGCCAGGTGATGGAAAGTTGATCGATCGTGGTGGCGTCTCCCAGACCGATCAGCATGGTCGACGAATTCTGGCCGGCGAACCCCTGACTGCAGTAATGCTCGCGGGTAATCTGACGTTCGCCGACCTGCACGACGACACGCGTTCCAAAACCATTGCGGTTGGAAAACTCAGACGAAACTTCTGCCGAATCATTGCCGCCGACAAACCTCAACGCGATGAAGTTGCCATTCCTGGATGCAGCGTCGCCGGTCTGGTTTCGGTAAAGCTGGAACAGCGGACGGTTGCTGTTCACGACGGCCAGGTCCTGTCGTCCGTCGCGGTCCATGTCCAGCCAGACAGAGACGCGGCCATCTGACGGTGAGTCGACTCCGGAGATGCCCGACACGTCCAGAAAGCTCTCGCCGTGACTGCTCAGAAAGAGATGATTCCGTTCGTTGCCGCTGAATGGGTGAGTGATATTGGAAAGGTCTTTCTCATCCTCTTTCCAGCTTTGTTCTTCTTCCTCAGTGGCAAATTTGCCACCGAGCTGCATGCTTCCGTTAAAGTCATTTCGCACGACCGTGCGCCACCAGAGGCTTCACAAATCGACCTGCACGGCGACTTCCGGTGGCGCCGAGTAATAGCCACTCAGCGCGTGCACATCGAGCCAGCCGTCGTTGTCGAAATCGACGAACTGGCCTGACCATGACCAGCCGGCCTTTTCTACTTGCAGTGTCGGTTCTTCAAGTCCGGAGACCTTTTCGAAGCTCGTTTCCGAATTGTGAAACAGCGAGTTGCCCCTCGCCATCAGGGCGAAGCGATCGTCGATCCCTTTGAGCGATCCGGTGATGCGTCGACCGGCTTTGCTGAACATGTTGGAGACGTACAGGTCGGCTCGGCCATCGTTGTCGTAGTCGCCCCAGGATGCACCCATGCCGAAGCCGATGTCCGTCGTGCCGGATTCTCTGGCGACGTCGACGAAGCCAGCGTCGCCGTCGTTTCTCATCAGCGAGTTCACGGCGAAGTCGTTGGCGATGTAAAGGTCGGGGTCGCCATCCTGGTCGTAGTCGCTCCACGATCCCTGATAAGTGTGCCGCCAGGCAGCGACCTGTTTGTTTTCAGGAGCGGTTTCAAATCGTCCGCCACGATTGACCAGCAACAGATTCGGCGGGCCAAAGTTATTGAGGTAGCGGTGGTTGTCACGCTTCGACAAGCGTTCCTGAAGTGCGACGGCGTCGGATTCGGGCAGAAAGTCAGTCAGTACTCCCGGTGCGTCGGGATTTTTCAGTGGCGGCCCACGATCTCGGTTTTCGTCTTCCAGCATGTTGGCCGCGTAAGTGGAAAGGTAGACGTCGAGCAGTCCGTCGCCGTTGTAATCAGCGGCTGAAACCGATGTCACGAGCGAGGGAAGTCCACCGTCGACCAGCGATTCAGTTCGGTCGACAAAGTGGCCGTTGTCGTTTTCCAAATACTGGCTGGGAACGAGCGTGCGACCGAGCATGAGATCGTCGTCGCCGTCGTTATCAAAATCGGCAAACAAAGCGCTGGAGCAATGACCGTCGATGTCCAGACCGTACTGCGCGGCGACGTCCTCGAAGTATCCGCCTTTGTTATGCAGAAGGATGTTCTTTCCCCAGCGTGCCATGACGTAGATGTCGTCGAGGCCATCCTGATCGATGTCGACGACCGAGAGCGACGGATGCCGGTCCTGCGAAACGACTGAAAAATACGGGTGCGGCCCTTTCCATTCTTCGTGCTTTGACAGAGCCTCGTAGCGGCTGAGGATGTACCGCTCGTGCAGGCTGTCCCGCAGGCGGTTTCGAAGTTCGGCATCAGGAACTGCCGCGTCGAGAGTTTCTGAAAAGAATGTCTGCTCCGCGAGAATCGTTTCGAGGTTCGTTTGCGTCCAGGCGACAATTTGCCACTGGTCGGCAGCCGAAGGCTTCCCACCCGCCGTCGCGTTTTCCTTGCCTGTGTCTGCCCGCGCGTTGACTGACGATTCAGGCGTTTCGAGTTTTGTACGCCAGCTCAAGCTTTGCTCGGCTTTTACCAGAACAAGGTGCCCGGTTCTGTCGCGAGCAAGCCCCTCGAAGGCAACGTCCGAATGCAGCAGGTCGGAGTCGACATCGTCGAAATGGCTTCGTACAAACTTGAAGCCAGCTCGTTCGAAGTAGTCGACAGACTTGAACAACGCACGCCACAGTGAAAGCTCGCTTCGGGGCGTCTTTGACCCGGTGCCGTCAATGGCCCAGGAAAACTTGCGGAGCTGCAAGGCGGGGAGATTCTTTTTCCCGTGCGGTGGCTCGTCGGCCAGATCGACGATGCTCGCATCCTCGGCAAACAATTCAACGCCGAGCGCGTCGGGCAACGACAGATTCATAACGCTGGTGTTGAGCAGCTCTTTCAGACGCGGCGTCAGGTCAAGAATCAGTCCTTCGCTTTCCATCAGCCGGTTGTCGGTCTGCGTGGTGACTGCCGGGTCGATTTCCTGCGTGATCCAACGCCGGGCTGCTTCGCCCGCTCCAATAATGAGCACCCCGAGCAGCAGCACAATTGGAAGTCGGTTCGGCTTCGGTGCTGGCGGGATTTCGGTTTGAGAGGGCGGCGAATCGGTCATGGTTTGCGTCGAAGTATGAGGCAACAGGCTGGAACAGGCTCCGCGCCGTTCCGTTATTCAGATTGAGTTTTTTATGCTGGAATGGTGCGAAGCCTGTTTCAGCCTACACGTTGGACTCAGCCAGGGCGAAGCAACGCGTGTCGACTTCCGGGAACAGGATACGTGTCAGCACTCCGTCGCGACAGCTGCCTGCGGTCTGCTGCAATCCTTCGTGGTCACACGGATCAACATATCGAGTTGCGTTGATCATATCGGAGTGTGCCGATACGATCGTGCCGTCGATTTTCGTCAGTGATATACCAGTGTGGAGGGAGCCATGCCGCGGGGGCGTGTTCAGAAATCTGAGCCATTAACCGGACACGCGCTGCGAAACGCGAATCTGCGTCAGCGATCGCTGAAGCGGTCAGTGAGCGCTCCGCCGCTAGCGCGAAAAGCCGTGGAAGTCCGTGTTTCGGACCTCGGCATGACGCGGATCGAGCTGGCTCGGAAGTCAGGGATCAGCCGTGGAGCGTTGCGGGATCTGGAGCTGGGAATTCACACGCCGACTCGAAACACGCTTGAACGATTCATCAAGTTCAGCAACAAGGCCGGCGTTCCCGAAGAGCGGCTGGACGAGCTGCGGGATCTGTATGCAGGGCCGGCTGACTCGATGGAAAACGTGATCGCGCGGCTGGAACTGAAAGCCGGGTCATCGCCTCGACTTGCCAGAAAGGTCGGCATCAGCGCTGCTACTCTCTGGGAGTACCGTCGCGGCAATTTTCCCGTCCCGCACGAAATCCTGAAGAAAATGTGCGAGACGCTGAAAGTCGAATTCGAGGATGTTGAGCCTGTCTGGCAGGATTCCGAACGCGACCGCTTTCGGCAACGAGGTTATCCGGAATCGATGGCTGAATTCTGCATGTTGAGGCTGCGGGCCGGGCATGCAGAATCGGATCTGCTGGAACTGGGACTCGGGACGGCGCAGCTCCGACGTTTGTGCTACCTCGAACTGCTTCCGTGGGCACGCATTGCCAGCGTTGCCAGAACAATGTGCCGCAACGACGCTGAGCTGCGGCATCTGCGTGAGCTGTGGCAGGAAGATTATCGCCGTCAAAAGGACGAAGGGCTGCACGCGTTTGGCTTGCGGCTTAAGAAGTTGCGTGAACAGCAGAGCGTCACTCGGCGGGAAATGTCAGACCTGTTTCTGGTCGGTGGAAAAAAGCCAGCTCGGATCATCAAGCATATCGAAGAGGATGGTCACTATTCTCAGCAGGCGTTTCCGGCAGGGCTGATCGCGCTGCTGGCAGACTCGCTGATTGCCCCCGAGGAGAATTTTCAACTCGAAGCCGATCGGGCGACTCCAAGGAATGGACATGCAAAAACTCCGAATAACGGAACGGCATACTCTATCAATGCTGCTGTCTCAGCGGACGACGAGTCCGGTGACGATTGTGAGAACGCAGTAATCACGGATGTCGCCAGCCGGTTGGCGATTGAAGAATGTCTCGAACTGCGAACGCTTTGGGAGCAACGCCGCATCCGATTTCACCTGAGACATCGTCCGGAGATGCAGCTTGATCTCCGGTTGCAGCGAGAGTTCTTCGGTTTCGATGTGAACGATGCGGCACAAGTGCTCGGCTATACGAGTCTGGAATATCAGAAAATCGAACGAGGGATCGAGCAGCTTTCAGATTCAGCTCGAAGCCGGATTCTGCAGGCACTCGCCGAAGCCGGACACAGGAAGGTTGCCGAGATTTTCAAGCGTCGCAGCAGGCGGGACTCAAAACGTGTTGCCTGGAAATCTCCCGGTTCTGTTTCCGAAATGATTCAGCTGCTGGCTGTCCGCGAAGGCGGTCTGGTGCCGCTCAGCCGAAAGCTTCGAGACGCGAATCTCGCCGGAATTTCGCCGCCAAGATTGCGTTCGTATCTTCAGGAGGAAGAGACTCCCAGCTGGTCGTTGCTGCACGGTATTGCGGAATCGTGCGGCGTCACGAGACTCGGCGACGTCCACATTAACTGGATCCACCGCTACCGCGAACAGCTTAAGAGGAAGAGCGATTCGTTGCTGGCGGTCGAGTTGCGGTTGCTGATCGCCGAGGTTGCCCCAACTCTACGAGCGTTCGCCAAACGGCTCCCGTTTAATTACTCAGTCCTGCTCCGCGATCTTTATCGTGTGGAAGCGAAGCAACCAATCAAGTGGCCGCACGTCGAACGTTTGCTGCGAGCTGCCGGGTTGCCTTCTTCGTCAGAACGCTGGCGCGTCATCGTGCGGCTCTGGGAAGCTCAGCAGTAGATGGACAGGGACGGTGGGCGATGCCCATTCCCCACGTTGCTTTCCCGTTTGAAGCTCTGAGCGTGACAGTGCTTATCTTCGAATCGGTCCGGAGTGCCTGCTGGCTGTTGCGTTTTCATTCCGGATTCGGATGAAGAAAATTTTCCGATCGCCATTTTCGATGATGTACTGGTCTCGATTTTCGTCAAACTTCTGCATCGAAACCATTTCGGCGCTCACGTTCAATGTTTCGGTCATGCCTCGCGAGTCGACGACGCGATATTCGCCAGGAGCGATGCCAACCGGCATCGGGTACGGCTGGGTGATGACTGCCGGGTGCGATACCGGCTCGAAGACCGGCTGAGCTTTGATCTGGTCTCGAGTCTGGTTGACGGACTCGGCAGGCTCGTTTCCTGCCGCGTCAATCGTCAAAGCTCCGGCGCGACGAGCCAGCCAGTGGTTGTCACTCGCTTCGGCTGGGGGCGAGTCTGACTCCCACATCGCCGCGAACAGGGCGACGGCAACAAACAGCACGCCCACTCGTGCGGCTGCGTCGGCAGATTGAACCAGATTGTTTTTGAAGTCGCTCATAGTCAGGTTGGCTCAACAGTAATTCCGGGCCAGCAATCAATCGCTCACTGGCCGAGCGTCTGAACCGACGCGTTTCGACAGGTGGCGGAGACAGTTTCTGCTGAGAATGTTGATCGGGTTCGGACGGTTTGAAACTTTCAGCAAAGTCGATCGGTCAGCGAAGCCTGAGCAACGGCCGGCGAGTCGTCCGTTTGTGCCGAAAATACGCCCGCGACGGACAGGGCGTCTGGCCTGCATGTCTGGCGACGCTCAGACGTTGACGGTTGCTCTGTCATCGCCGACCAGCGATCCTTGCAGATTCGGAAGAACCGGCATGATCAAATGATTGCGATGGCGATTACTTCCGACTGGTTTGCAGAAACGTCCTTTCAATAGTTCTCAGGAAGCTTTCCATGTCCAATCTGCCTTTGCAGGGCAAACGAGTTCTCGCCTTCGTGGGCGACATCTACGAAGACCTCGAACTTTGGTACCCGAAGCTTCGACTGATCGAGGCCGGAGCCGACGTCGTCATTGCCGGGCCGGAAGCCGGGCGAACTTATGCCGGCAAGAATGGTTACCCCTGCGTTTCCGATGCGGCCATCTCAGACATGAACTCTGCTGACTTCGACGGGGTGCTGTGTCCCGGCGGTTTTATGCCGGATAAACTTCGCCGGGATCCGAAAGTTCTGGAGCTGGTTCGTGAATTTGCAGACGCCGGCAAACTTGTCGCCGCGATCTGCCACGGTGGCTGGATTCCGATTTCAGCGAAAGTTTACTCAGGCGTCAAAGTGACCGGTTCGCCGGGGATCAAGGACGATCTTGTGAACGCTGGTGCGGAGTTTGAGGATGCGGCGGTGGTGGTGGATCGGCATTTTGTGTCGAGTCGCAAACCGGACGACCTTCCGGATTTCTGTCGAGGCATGATTCAGGTTCTGCAGGGTTGAGATCACGGTCGAACGCCGAAAAGTTAGCAAAGGTGCTGCATGTCAGATTCTGCAGGTTCTCAACTTCTGTCGCCGGACGACGTCAGCCGCGCTCAGACGACAATTCAGTCGTTGCTTGCTGGACTTGGCAAGGCAATTCTTGGACAGGACGAACTGCTTGACCGCGTTGTCACCTGCCTGCTCGCTCGCGGTCATTTGCTGCTGGAAGGTTTGCCGGGGCTGGGAAAGACCGAACTCGTTAAGTCGCTGGCGTCGCTGCTGAGTCTTCAGTTTCGTCGCATCCAGTTCACGCCGGACCTGCTGCCGAGTGACATTCTTGGCTCGCCGATTCTGGAAGATCAGGGCGGCAGCCGGAAACTTGTTTTTCACCAGGGACCGGTGTTTGCCAACCTGCTTCTGGCTGACGAGATCAACCGAGCTACGCCGAAGACTCAGGCCGCTCTGCTGGAAGCGATGCAGGAACGCCGCGTCACGGTCATGGGAGAAACTCACACGCTGCCGCAGCCGTTCTTTGTGCTGGCGACTCAGAACCCGATCGAACTGGAAGGTACGTATCCGCTGCCTGAAGCGCAGATTGACCGATTCACTTTTAAGGTCAACGTCAGCAGCGTGACGAGCGACACGCTGGAGCAGATCATCAGAACTCGCCAGCACGGCATCGCGCCGACGCTGAACGAAATCATGACGGGCGACGATCTGGCTCGATTGTTCGCGCTGGTCGACCGGGTCCATTTGCCGGAAGCCGTCGGGAATTACATCGCTCGCCTGGTCACGGCCACGCATCCGGACCGCGACGAATCTCCGGAAGAAGTGCGACGGTTTGTGCGGTACGGTGCTTCTCCGCGAGCGGCCATCGCTCTGGCCGGAACATGCCGCGCGGCGGCCTTGCTGGCCGGCAAGCCGAACGCTGGATTTGACGAAGTGCGGCGAGTCGCTCCACACGTGCTGGGGCATCGCCTGATCCTGGACTATTCAGCACGGATGGAAGGCTGGACGACTGCCCGCATGGTCGACACGCTGCTGAATTCTGTTCCGGAAATCGGCAGATCGATCCCCGCAGACATTCAAGCATGACCGCTTCGTACCTTTGTGAGAGATTGATAAAGATTTCAGGCAAGGCTGTTGTGATAACAGGTGAGAATCTGAAAAGTTGTCTTCGTTAGAAAGTTGAGACGACATGGGCAGTCGACTGACCAGGCGATTTGTTGTAATGGCCATTCTGGCGATCTGCTCCGCAGCAACGTTTCCGCAGCGAATCGCGATGGCGGTCGGGGAACAGTACGGCGCCAGCGAAGCCGACATTCAAATGTCCGTCGACTATCGCTGGGCTGGTGGTTCGGTCGGTGGCTACTATCCGATTCGTATTGCCTTGCAGAATCGAGGACTTACGCGGGAACTCGATATCGAATTCGAGCCTTTGCACAGCACCAGACTGCCGTCCGTCTCGCGACGGATCGTTGTCGACCAGAATGCTTCCGCAAGTTTCACGCTGCTCATTCCTTTGGCCGGTCAGGGGAACTATGGAAGGCTCACCGTTTCTCACGATGGTCGCGAACTCGAAAAACTGCAAAACACGATCTCACTGCCGGATACGGACTATCAGAATTCCCGTCCTTCGCTCCTGGCCATTTCGAAAGCCCCACTGGCGATGCAGCCACTGGAAGACGCGATTACATCCCTCACGTCTTCCAGCCACCGAAGTCACAGTTACGGGTATGGCTACGGAAAGACCGAAGACAATCAGACCATCGAACCTTACCGGCTTCCGGAAACCTGGCTGGCATACTCAAGCGTTGATCTGGTCATCACTTCGCTCGCAGACTTCGGTGGGCTCGCCGAAACGGAGCGGGCCGCGATTCTCGACTGGACCCGAGCCGGCGGAACTCTGCTTGTTTTCTCCGCAGGCGAGCTCGTCAGCGGTTCGCGGAAGCTTGCCGAACTGACTGAAGCGAGAACTCAGTCGGCGATCGTTAAGTGGGTCGCGGCAGATCCCCAAAGGCAGCAGGCAATTCCGGTGGTACACCTGGATCAGTACGGCAATCTTATCTCATCGCCAGCGGACGCTCTCATTGAGATTCCAGTCGACTCAGAACCTGAGGCAGTTGAGGTCGGACAGAAGAATCCTGACCAGAGTTCACAAAACAAATTCAGCTGGCCGACAGACCAGGCACCCTTTGAAATTCGTGAGTTCGGACAGGGGCGGCTGATTGGGTTTGTCGACAATCCGTTTTCAACGGGGACGATTCAGGATTGGGGCTGGTTGCTGAAGTCGTTTCCGATCAACGAACTGCGGCAGACCAGTCGGACGGGAGTTGCGGGACGGATAGACAACGCGGAATTCCTGGAATTTCTGATTCCCGGAATCCGCAGCGTGCCGGTCATGGCGTTTCTGATTTTCATCTCGCTCTTCACAATGATCATTGGCCCGTTGAATTATTTCATGCTGGCCCGGAAGAAGAAGCTGAATTTTCTGGTCGTCACGATTCCTGCGATCGCCATTGTGACCAGTCTGTTTCTGTTTGGTTATTCGGCGTTGTCGCACGGTTTCTCGGTCAAGTCTCGTGTTCGAAGTCTGACGATCATTGATCAGGGAAATAACAAAGCGGTGTCGACGGCCAGGGTGTCGCTTTATGCGGGGATGGCGCCGTCGACGGGTTTGAGTTTTTCTCCGTCGACACTGGTCATGCCGATTCGCCCCAGCGGTGAAGAATTTGAATCCGCTCGCACTGACTGGACCGAGACACAGTGGCTACGATCCGGCTGGCTTCGATCTCGAACCCGCACTCAGTTTCTGACGAAGAATGTCCGCTCGGAACGAGGTCGCCTGACTGTCGCCGCCGGAACAGCCGACGAGTTGCCCGTCACGAACGGTCTGGAATGGGCGATCGAATCGTTGATCCTCATCGATCAGGACGGTCAGGCGTGGTTCGGCACTGACCTGGCCGCCGGAAGCGGTCGGCCACTGAAGCAAATCACCGATGCCAACCGGCTGGAGTTCTGCAAACTGATGGACCGATCAGCTCCAGCCAGACCGGAAGAACTTCAGGATGAACACGATATCCGTTCGCTGAGTTCATCGGCGATCTTCGGTTATCGCCGATACGGATACTCCGAAGCCTTTCGAGTTTCGCAGGGGCAGACGGAACGAACGATTGCTGAACTGCGACGAAACGTCGAACGCAGCATCCCACTGCCACCAGACACTTACTATGCGTTGCTCAAGGACACACCTGCCATTGAATTTGGCACGGAAGTCGACGTCGTTGACGGTTGGCACCTGGTGATCGGCTCGTACTGACGATTCGATCGTGGCTGTGATCGCAGTTCCGGTCAGCCAGGGAATTCTCAGAAAATACCGGAAGGTTTTCGTTTCGATGGAAGTAAGAGGTTTTGGGCAGCTCGTCGTCGAATACCAGCGACACACTTCTTGCCAGAATTCGTGACAGTGAAAAAGAGGCATGGCGTGAATTCGTCGAGCGGTATGGGACGCGAGTTTGCTCGTGGTGTCGTAGCCGGAAACTCAATCCGGTTGATACGGCAGAAGCCCGCGAAGACCTCAATCGCAGACTGACCGAAGCTTTCGATTATGAGTTGATCGAGCATGCAAAAGCTTGAGTCAAAGCACGCATCGACTTGAATCTTTGGAAGGTCTGGGAGATGACAGCGGTTGAGCAGATCGCTGGCGGATAGGTTTTGGAACAACTGAATATCAATCTCGCCGCCGTTTATTCGACGCGATCAAAGGTGCAGCAGATGATTCGTAATGAAATCGAATTGCTCGAAAATGACTCTGTGGAAGTCTTCGCGTGTTGAAACAGGAACAGAGCGGGCCATGAACACGTCCAGGCAGCGTTCGAAAAAAGATTCAGAGATTCTGCACCAATAAAACTCCGATCAGGAATTTGACATCGCGCTCCAACATTGTGACGCCGTGTTGGACCGTCTGGCTCGACGCGTGGCTGTCGAAGTTCAGACACCGGACTTTTTGACCTCGCTGAAAATCAGGACGGCTCTTCCGCAAATACCCGACTGTGAAATTCAGGGGCTGCTCGCTCGCACGCGGCATGGGCGTGGTTTATCGCGTCTGGCAGCCGCGTCAGGTGGCCTACAAAATTCTTACCTGTTCGGCCTCGATACGTCCCGGCCTCGTTGCCAGATTTCAGAGTGAGGTCGCATTCGTCCGCAAACTGCATCACCCGAATATTGTCATGGCATACGACGGAAATGAACAGCACGGGTCTCCATTACCTGCCGATGGATTATGTCGCTGGGGAAATACTTTTCGGCGCTGTTCAGCGTCAGCGGGCCATTGCCATTCGAAGCTGCGTGCGAGCTCATTCGCCACGTTGCGATGGGCATGCAGCATGTGCACGAGAGCGGATTGGTTCACCGTGATCTCAAGCCGGCGAACATCATACTCACTCGTCAGGGAGAGGTGCGGATCCTTGACCTGGGCCTTGCTCGTCTCGTTGACGGTCTCGGAGTTGGAAGCGTCTGGCAGAGAGAAATCACGTCGACAGGTTAGATCACGGGCAGTGTCCGACGCCTTCTCCAGAACACGAATGGATGCTCATCCCTCATGGCGGGCACTGGTTCATCTGGAACTCTCAACAGGCGATATGTGCTGCCGCAGCGGAGAATTCAGAACTGATCTGCCAATCAGCGGCCGGGAAGGTAGAACAGCTGTGAAATCAGAGTGTCGTCAAATTCCCGGCTGGTGAGTCAGCAGGTAGATAAATATCTCTGAGCAGAAGGTGGAGAGTTATCTCTAGTCGATCGCGATCGGGGCTACGAACCGAACTTTGCCTACGTTCCAGAGTGTTTTCGATTTGCCCAGGTGGACGATGGCCATGAACAGGTCAAACGCTGGAATATCGAAGCTGGCAAGATAGGGAGAACTATTCAACGTCGATGAAGATCGTCCAGTGGTGTTTTTGTGCGTACATTCGCATGGTCGCGACTAATTTCGCAAACGGCGTGTCGCCGCCGCGTTCCTCCATGCCAGGGTCTCATCCTGATCAGATGAAAGAAAATAGCCAAAAAAGCGGGAAGGTTTTGCAGGCATCAGCGTAACACAGGTAGAGGATGATTACCTGGGCGCTAAGTAGACAAAGGCTACTCTGTCACCTTCAGCATTCGGCAGTTCTTGATTGTGCAGCAGAATGTTTGCGAACTTCGAGTTCCTGCTCGAAGTTTTGATCACATAGATATGCAGCACATCCTGTCTGGGTATTCCGGCTACAGAGGCCATTTAATGAAGATATTGCCGTGAAGATGAATGCTTACCGTGGGCCACCCTGACTCTGCTTGTAGTTAAAACATTCCTGCTGGAATAAATCTTGGCACCAGAAGATAGGGGCCGAACTCTGGTTCGTTAAACTCCGGCAGGGTTGTCAAATCAATGTCAGGAGACTCGATAAAATGTAGTTGGAGCCGTTGGGTTCTGCAGACAATCATTCAAGACTGGAGTACGACATGAAAAATAGAAATACGAAGGTTGCTTTCGCAGTATTCACATGCCTGATGCTTACCACACAGTCACTTAGGGCCTATGACTATCACATTGTGAATCTGGGTTCCCGCGACATATACGTCGATATTATTTTCGCAGCGAAAGGTACAGGTTTCATTGGGGACACGGGAGCCAGTGATTCGTGGAAGCTGAAAGGGCCACAGAAGGTTGCTGCTCACGATACCGCTGACTTCAAGTTTGTTGGAGTTTTCTGTCTGCACACAATCCTGGTTGGTGAGTCTGTGGATAAGATGGCTCCGGTATATCTGACAAAAGCTAAGGACGACAGAGAGTCATACGATGCCGTTTTTTCAACTCTGGCAGTTGTCTCATCCAATGCGTCAAAGGTTGTAGGAAAAGCACCAGTAGTTGGTACAGCTGCTGGCCTGATATTAACAGCATTCAGTGATACTGTTACACCGCTCGGTAGTATTTTCAAGGACGCCCTTTGCGCAAACTATACGTTTTGTATTGCGCCAAATCCGTTTCGTGTCAAAGGTCGAGTGGCCCCATCACAAATGACAGCTGGTTTTATCAGCAAGTATTTGGCTGTGGCAAAATATGGAAACGAAGTGAGTAACGAAGATCATCAGGAAATTCTCAAGAGCGCAGCAGATCCTGAAAAATGGAAAGACGAAGACTGGTGGGATCGAGTTGGCAAAAGCGTTGCCGAGGGAGGTCTAAAGAATCTGCTAAGAGCCGTCAAAGCAGCAAAGTCAAAGTAGAGGGCTCGCCGTCAGCAGTTGTATTGCTACAGTGAACAAGACGTTAAAGGCAGTTTTTGATCACTCAGTCATGTTGTCTCGGATTCGTAGTGAAAGCAGGACCGAAATGAAAATATCTTACATCGCCGCAGTCGGTGTTTTGTTGTGGGCATTCAGTCTGAATGCGAAAGAGTATAATTACGAGCTTGCAGAAGACGAGGGGCCCGTTGAGCCCGCAGCTCCTGGTTTGACAGCCACTCCTATAAAGGCGCTGTACATTTCGCCGCGTGCCTGGGGTAAGCTTGATTACGAAGGAAGATTCTTACGGGGTGACAAGGGTGCCGACACCGACTGGGCAGTAGAGGGGCCCGTCTTGATTAAGCCAGGCGAACAGTTGAATTACGACTTCCGTGGCGAATGGTGCCATGGGACGCTCATGGCTGTTGAGGCAGAGAAAGTCCCCAAAATGTTCAGAGAGTGGTACGAAGGCGACAATCAGGAATTAAAAAATGCAGCAAGAATAACAATTCTGTCACTGATGACAGAACTTCCCATCTACAAGTCAGATCAGGCGAAGTACGACCGGATCCGAGATGCAACCATGAAAGCCGCTATTGGCAGCTCTGCGGCAACTGCTGGAGCTTCAGGGGCGGTGTTGTTTACGGGAATCCTGATCGCAGACGGCTTTCGTAAAAATCTTTGCGGTGACTGGCATTTCTTAATCCTCAAAGATTCTCTGGACAGGTACGTTGTCTTTGCGCGGACCAGGTAGCAGTTGTTGCTCTGTTGCCGGAAAACGCTTTGCCTCATGCAATCCGCGGATTCTTCGGGCGTCTGAATGGATCTTTCAGACGCCCGTTTTTTTGTAGCCGGACAGAATGCACACCCAGAGGCTCTGATCTGCTGGATCGTCTCTCAGGACGCATTCACGTGATGAAGCTTCTGTTTTCCTCGAGGCGGCATTTTCTCGCTGGTTTTGCTCGTCGTGCTTTCCGGATTGAATCTTGAAACGAACGTCCTCGGAGTGTTACTGGCGGCTTCTCTGTTCTGCTCGACCGCTGATGTTTGCCGAGTGTTTGCGATCTAGCCTTGAGAGACTCGATTTTGCGTCGTCTGTCAAGCCACCTGCCACCGTGTTTGATCCACAATTTCTTAACATGTCTTGTGTCGTGATTCTCGTAGCAGAAAAGTCGGACAGTACGAATTCGTGAGGATTCTGGCTGCCTTCGGCAGACCTCAGGAAAGTCGATCAGAATGCCGACAGTTCAGGTTTGACTTCCAGTTTCACGGGAGTAGTATCGGCCTCTGAGTGAGTGACGGGAACCGCCGGCCAGGTGGTGTCTGATTGACGAGTTGATCCGTTCGAGGGTGGTGCCTGACGGACCAGATCGACAGACAGGCAGGTCGGCGTTTCCTTTTTTCCTGGTCATATCGTATCTCCTGATTCGAGATTTAATCGCTGGCAACGGAGTGCCCGTTCGGGCGAGCCTGTGGATCGACGTCTGGTCGTTTCATGTGTGTTCGTGGTGAACCCTGCTCCCGACAGAGACTCTTCGCGACGGTTTATTTTTTCGCGATCGATCGTCTGTCCCACGAGAAGAATCAAGGATGCTGTTCGTCTTTTGACGGTGGCATTCTTTGTTGATGGGGTGCGCATCGAGGGTCGCAAGATGCAGCCCGATATTCTGGCAAACGTGCAGCCAGTGTCGCATGAGCAAAGCACAAGCTGCTTTCTGGATGCGCTCCGAGCGAAGATCGGCGAACATAATTTTCAGCACTGGTTTGTGAACCGTTCACAGGTCAGTCTGGAAGGTTCGACGTTCATCGTTGCGGTGGGCAGCACGTTTTTGTCGACGTGGATGCAGCGTCGGTTCAGCAGTGACACTCTGGCGGTTGCTCGGGGGATCGTGCCCGGCTGCAACGTCGACTGGATCATCAACGAAAACCTTGAATCAGATACGGAATCGGATAAGTCGTCGACGTCCGGCTCGGCAGAAGCCGGCTCAGCAATCGCTGCAAAACTTTCTCAGCAGATCGTGGCGTCCAGCGCCGCAAAGTCCTCATCCCAACGCGGAAGAACGCAGCGAGGGGAAACCAGACGCGATGGTCGTCGATTCGCAAAACTGGATGGTTTTGTTCAGGGGGCGTGTAACGAACTGGCTGTCACGGCAGCAAGGCAGGTGGCCAGCCACCCTGGCGAACGATTCAGCCCGCTCTACGTTCATGGAAGCGTCGGAGTTGGAAAGACACATCTCGCCGAAGCGATTTACTGCGAAGTTCGTAAGCTGAATCCGGAGATGCAGGTTGTCTTTATGACGGCCGAGAGCTTCGGGAATCAGTTCACACACGCACTACGAAACCAGTCGCTGCCGAGCTTCCGCGCCCGGTTCCGCAATGTCGATGTTTTGATTGTCGACGACATCGGATTTCTGAATGGCAAGCCCGGTATGCAGGAAGAGTTTCTGCACACGTTCGAACAACTTTCCAGCCACGGCAAGCAGGTCGTTGTCACCGCTGATTGTCACCCGCGGTTGATGTCAAAGATGAGCGGCGAGTTGACGACTCGTTTTCTCTGCGGACTTGTCAGTCGACTGGAAACTCCGGACTTGCAGACCCGTCGTCAGATTGTTCGAGTGAAGATGCAGCCGTTTGCCGGGCAGATTTCTGAGGACGCACTGGACTTTGTCGCCCGGCGGTTCACTCACAGCGTCAGAGAACTTGAAGGAGCGCTCAACACGCTGCGAACCTGGTACGCAATGACGAAGAGCAAAGTGTCGTTGCAGACCGCTCGACAGGCACTATCCGAGCTGGAGCGAGACTGTATTCGAGTTGTCCGTCTGCCGGATATCGAAGCGGCGGTCTGCCAGTTGTTTGGCATTGACGCTTGCGATCTGAAATCTGACAAACGAACGCGCAGTGTCAGCCAGCCTCGAATGCTCGCCATGTTTCTGGCTCGACGTCACACACAGGCAGCCTATAAGGAAATTGGAGACTTCTTCGGCGGGCGAAATCACAGCACCGTGGTCGCTGCCGAAAAGAAGGTCGACACGTGGCTGCGAGCTGAGAAAGAGCTGACCTTCGCCGGTCGCAACTGGCAGCTTAGCGACGTCATGGAGTCGATCGAGCAGCAACTGCTCGCTGGTTGACGAAGGGCTGTGTCGCGAGTCAGTCTTTTGTTGCCTGCTACTGTTTGCCTTTCAGTAGAACATATCGACAGTCGTCGATGGCTCGACACATTGGCTCCCAGTGTCTAGCCTCATCGCTTCCACCACGACGCCTTTCGGGAACGGTCCCGACTCACTATGGGCGTCCTGTTTTCCGCACTGCCGGAGTTTTACCTCATGAGATGTCCACAGTTGATTCTTGCCACGATTCTCGCCTGCTCGCAGACGTCGACGATGTCCGGTGCCGACGATTTAGTTCATAACGATGCGCCCGAGGGCTTCACCGCTTTGTTCAACGGGAAGAATCTCGACGGCTGGATTGCTCATAACCAGAACCCGTACAAACTGGAGGCAATGTCTGAAGAGGAGCGCAAAACGTTTCTCGAAGAGCAGTGGAAGAACGCGGTCGTGCACTGGTCGGTTGATAACGGCGAACTGGTCAACGATGGCAAGGGTGTCTACATGACGACGCCCAACGAGTATCGCGATTTCGAATTGATGGTCGACTTCAAACTACTGCCGAAAGGTGATTCGGGGATCTATCTTAAGGCAACCCCGCAGGTTCAGATCTGGGATACAACGGAGGAAGCTGGCTACTGGCGTCTCGGTGCGGATAAAGGGTCGGGAGGACTGTGGAACAACGCCGCTGGTTCGCCGGGTAAAGATCCGATCGCTCACGCGGACAAGCCGATCGGTGAATGGAACAGTTTCCGGATCAAGCAGATTGGTGCTCGCACGTGGGTCTGGCTGAACAGCAAGCTCGTTATCGACGGTGCGGCTCTGCACAACTACTGGAATCGAGCGTTGCCGTTGCGAGTAAAAGGTCCGGTCCAGTTGCAGACTCACGGCAACGAAGTTCGCTGGCGGAATATTTTCATTCGAGAAGTTGGTCTGGAAGAAGCTGCTGAGTCTTTGGCCGGCGCGGACGAGGAGTTCAAAACGATTTTTGACGGTAAATCGCTCGAAGGCTGGGCCGGCCCGGTCGACAACTACGAAGTTGTCGATGGCACCGTTCGCTGCAAGCAAGGCAAGGGCGGCACGATTTACTACAACGAGAATTTGACGGACTTTGTTGCTCGACTCGAATTCAAAGTGCCACCCGGAGGAAACAACGGTCTCGCCATTCGTTACCCCGGAAAGGGGGACACGGCTTACGTCGGGCTTTGCGAGTTGCAGGTTCTTGATGACTCGGCCGAGAAATATGCCGGTAAACTCGATCCGAGACAGTATCACGGGTCAGTTTACGGAGTGGTCGCTGCTCATCGCGGTTATCAGCGACCGGTCGGCGAGTGGAACTATCAGGAAGTTACCGTCAAAGGATCGTGGGTGAAGGTCGAGCTGAACGGAACAGTCATCGTCGACGCCGATGTTACGAAGCCGGAAGAGCACATGGGCGGCAAACGTCATATCGGAATAGACCGGTTCGATGGTTACTTCGGATTTGCTGGCCACGGCGATGCTGTCCAGTACCGAAATGTCCGGCTCCGGAAACTCGCTCCAGCCAACGAGACTCCGGCAGAGAATAAACCACCGGCGAAAAAAGCTGAGCCTTCCGCCGAAGCTACGAAGTAGCCAGCAGAGCTGCGAGAATGACGACAACAGGAATCCCGGTCTGAGCATCAGGCCGGGATTCTTTCGTTATGTGCGTTTTCGTCGTGACTCAAGACACTTAAAGTGTGTGATTGACGGGTGATCGGATCGAACCTCGGTCCCGCTAAGCCTGTCTGGTTTCGACCCGTTTCTGAACGCTTTCTCTTTTCGAGTTCCCATGACAAGCTCAACTCAGGACACGCTGCGTAATCTGCTCGAAGACCGAATCCTCATTCTCGACGGAGCGATGGGTTCGCTGATTATGGGGCAGGGGCCGACCGAGGCTGACTACCGCGGCGAGCTGTTCAAGAATCACGCCATCGATTTGAAAAATGCCAACGATGTTCTGTGCCTGACTCAGCCACAGATTATCGAGAAGATTCATCGACAGTATCTGGAGGCCGGCTCAGACATCATCGAGACCGACACGTTCAATGCGAACGTAATTTCGATGGAAGAGTTCGAACTCGCTGAGCACACCTACGCCATCAACAAAGCCGCTGCCGAGATTGCCAGGCGAGCGGCTGACACGTTCTCAACATCGGACAAGCCGAGATTCGTGGCCGGCAGCATCGGACCGACGAAGGTTCAGCTTTCGTTGAACCCGGACGAGCCTGGTGTGAGGCCCGTCAATTTTGATGACATGGTCGCTTCTTATTCCGAGCAGGTTCGCGGCTTGATTGATGGTGGCGTTGACCTGCTGTTGCCTGAAACTTCTTTCGACACGCTCAACATGAAAGCGTGCCTGTTTGCCATCGCGACGTACTTCGAGCAGCACAACGTTGAAGTTCCCGTCATGGTTTCCGGCACGATTTTCGACGGCGGACGCTCGCTGACTGCCCAGAGTATCGAAGCGTTTTACACGTCGCTGTCTCACTTTCCGATGTTGAGCATCGGCCTGAACTGCGCACTTGGCCCGGCTCAAATGAGACCGTACGTCGAAAGTTTGTCTCAGCTCGCGGGTTGCCACATCAGTTGTTACCCGAACGCCGGCATGCCGGATGGAATGGGCGGGTTCGATTCCTCGCCTTCAGAAGTCGCCGCAAACATTCGCGACTTCGCCGAGCAGGGCTGGGTCAGTATCGTCGGTGGCTGTTGTGGAACCACGCCTGAGTACATTCATCAGATCGGCGAGGCAGTCAAAGGCTTGAAGCCGCGGAAGATTCCGCAGACACCCGGATTCTCAACGTACAGCGGGCTCAATCGTCTGGAACTTCGTCCGGAAACGACGTTCATCATGGTCGGCGAACGGACCAACGTCACTGGTTCTCGAAAATTCGCACGACTCATCAAGGAAGAGAATTACGACGAAGCCCTCAGCATCGCTCGAGGTCAGGTCGAAGGTGGAGCAAACATTGTCGACGTCAACATGGACGAAGGTCTGCTCGACAGCGAAGCCTGCATGCAGAAGTTTCTGTACCTGCTCAGCGATAACGATGAGCCCGACGTATCCGTCCCGATCATGGTTGACAGTTCGAAGTGGAGCGTTATCGAAGCTGGTTTGAAGTGTCTGCAAGGCAAAGGAATCGTCAACTCGATCAGCCTGAAAGAAGGCGAGGAACAGTTTCTTCGTCAGGCAAAGACCATCCGCAAATATGGCGCGGCTGTTGTCGTGATGGCCTTCGATGAGGAAGGGCAGGCGGTCGATTGCGAAAACAAAGTTCGGATCTGCAAACGAGCTTACAAGCTGCTGATTGAGCAGGCTGGGTTTCCTCCTGAAGACATCATCTTTGACCCGAACATTCTTACCGTCGGAACGGGCCTGGAAGAACACGCGAACTACGCGGTTGAGTTCATCGAAGCGGTGCGACAGATCAAAAAGGAGTGTCCCGGTGCAAAGACGTCGGGCGGCGTGAGTAACGTTTCGTTCTCGTTCCGCGGCAATGATGTCGTGCGGGAAGCGGTGAATGCGGCGTTTCTGTACCACGCGATCAATGCCGGCCTGGACATGGGAATTGTCAACGCCGGGCAACTGGAAGTTTATGACGAGATCGACAAAGAGCTGCTCGAATACGTCGAGGATGTGCTGCTGAACCGTCGCCTCGACGCGACCGAACGACTTGTTGACTACTCAGAGAAAATCAAGAATCGGTCGAGCGGGCAAAGCGAAGCGAAGATTGCCGAGTGGCGAAACGGGACGGTCGAAGAACGGCTGGCACATGCCATTCTGAAAGGCATCACCGACTATGTCGACGAGGACACAGAAGAAGCTCGCCTGAAATACGGTCGACCGCTGAATGTGATTCAGGGGCCGCTGATGGCCGGAATGGCTGTTGTTGGAGAGCTGTTCGGTGCGGGCAAGATGTTCCTGCCGCAGGTCGTCAAGAGTGCTCGCGTGATGAAGAAGTCCGTCGCGTGGCTGACTCCTTTCATGGAGGCAGAGAAAGCTGAAGCAGGTGACTCGACGTCGCGAGGAACGATCGTCCTGGCAACTGTTAAAGGCGACGTCCACGATATCGGCAAAAACATCGTCGGAGTCGTTCTGCGATGCAACAACTTTGACGTGATCGATCTGGGAGTCATGGTCCCTGCCGATAAAATTCTGCAGACGGCCATCGAACAGAAGGCAGACCTGATCGGGCTCAGCGGTCTCATCACACCGTCGCTGGATGAGATGGTCCACTGCGCAAGGGAACTCAAACGGCAAGGCTTCACATTGCCTCTGCTGATCGGTGGCGCAACGACCAGTGCGAAACATACGGCCGTCAAGATTGCTCAGAACTACGATCATCCTGTCGTGCACGTGATTGATGCGTCGCTGTCAGTGCCGGTTGTCGAGAAACTGCTTGACCCTGATAGTAAGGAAGCCTTCGTTGCGAAAAATCTGGCGGAGCAGGGGCGCGATCGAGCATCGTTCGAGAACCGACAACAGAAGGTGCTCACTCCGTATGCTGAGACGAAGGCCCGGCGATTCGCGACCGATTGGGGCAGCGTCGACATCCCGACGCCGTCGTTCACCGGCCTTCGCACGGTCGACGATTACCCGCTGAAAGACCTCGTCGACTACATTGACTGGTCGCCGTTTTTTCAAACCTGGGAACTTCGCGGGAAATATCCTGCTATTCTCGAAGACGAAGTAGTTGGAGAAGAAGCGACACGCCTCTTTGGTGACGCGAGGAAACTGCTCGGCGAAATTGTCGAGAAGAAGCTGCTCACTGCCAAAGCAGTGTTCGGCTTCTGGCCGGCAAATTCAGAAGGCGATGACATCGTCGTTTGGCAGGATGTGGACCGGGAAGAGCGTTGCCGATTCCCCGCTCTGCGACAGCAATGGGAGCGGAAAGGGCAGAAAGATTTTCGATCGCTGGCCGATTTTATCGCCCCGATTGATTCTGGACGAACCGACTATCTCGGCGCATTCGCAGTCACGACGGGAATCGGCTGCGATGAACTCGTGGCGAAGTTTGAGGCCGAGCACGATGATTATCTGTCGATCATGACGAAGGCACTGGCTGATCGTCTGGCCGAGGCATTTGCAGAACGCCTTCACAAAATTGCTCGCGACGAGTGGGGCTACGGGAAGGCTGAGGGACTTTCGACCGACGATCTCATCCGCGAAAAGTATCGTGGTATTCGTCCGGCGTTTGGCTATCCAGCCTGCCCTGACCACACTCAGAAGAGTACCCTTTTCAAGTTGCTGGATGCGGAGTCGCAAACGGGGATTTCTCTGACCGAGTCATTCGCGATGTTCCCGGCGGCGTCAGTGAGCGGGCTCTACTTTGCCCATCCAGAGTCGCGGTATTTTTCGGTCGATCGAATCAGCAAAGATCAGGTGGAAGATTACGCCGCACGCAAAGGGACGACGGTGGAAGATGTCGAACGCTGGCTCGCTCCGAACCTGGGCTACGATCCTGCGTAAGTCGGGCTCTGCCAGGCGAAGGTAAACTCAGGCTCTCATGCGGCGACATCCTTCCTGAAACGAACAACGGGGTGAGCTGATTCAATCAGCTCATCCCGTTTCTGTTTGTGCTTTGGTTTATGTGCCTCTCAGCCTAGCCAGCAGCTGGAGCGGCTCCAACTTCCTTGCTTGCCGCTTTCATGGCTGCTTCAAAGTTGGCCCTGGCTTTGCCCCAGGCGTGATCTTTCAGAGGAACAGCGCAACTGCCCATGCCTTTGCAGGCATTCTCGCCAGGCTTCGCTCCGCAGCCGCCCTGACCTTTGCACTCGTTGTTTCCGGCGCATTCGTGAGCAGCGATCGTTGCACAGGCGCCGGTTCCAGCACATGCATTTTCGCCACCGGCTCCGTGACCTTTGCAGATGTTGAGGCCGCGGCAAACATTCTTGTCGCCCATCAGCAGGCTGGCGGTTTCTTCACCCGCAGCAGGCTCGCCACTTTCTGTTTCAGTGGTACCGCTGCCCTCGGGACTGGTTCCGCCTGCTGGTGCTCCATCGGGAACAGAGGCATCACCGCCGTCATTGGCACAGCCAGCAAAGGTTCCTGCAACGACTCCACCAAATGCTGCCATTGAAAGTCGGTTGAAATCACGTCGGCTCAGATCAGTCTTCTTCATCTCTTGGTCCTTCATTCTTTAAAAGCTGGAGAGTCACTCTGGAACGTTGAAAACATGCCAGGGCGAACATTCAGTAGTCGCAATTCTCCTCAAAAGGCAACAAGCCATCGGTGGTTTATCACACACTGCCGGCAATAAGTATTCAGTCCGGTCGAGTCACCATTCCCTGGGAAAATACTTCACGGAACCAATTAACGATTCTCGGCGACCATAAACTGGACAAGTTTCGTGAGTTCCTGATCGAACTTGTCTTTGTTGCGTCGCCAGCCCACAAAGTCGATGGCCTGCCTGGCGATCTGCTTTTCCTGTGGATGTTTCCAGTCGCCGCTGAACATGAAGCCGTCCAGATTGAGCGGGAAGAAAAAACGAACAGACTTGCCAGTATCTTCTTTGTGCTGTTTTTCGCGAGCGGCCAGCCTGGCGACTTCGTCGTTGATCCACCAGCTTGTCAACGACGCCTTTGACGAGCAGATCAGCACTCGCTCAGTTGTTTCGTAACTCGTCGGAGCGGACCTTGCTCGCCGCTCCTTCGAAGAATTCGGCATTTCGTCGAGCCAGCAACGAAGGCCGCGTGCCTGTGCTCGTTCGGCCAGGTGTCGGGCGAAGGATTCGTCGTCCGGCGCAAACCGGATAAAACACGAAAACTCTTCCGTTGGATGTCCGAAGAGTGACTTCCAGTGTTGAATCACTCCTTCAGAAATACCGCATCCCTGCAGAAATGTATCTGACATTTTTGCATGAGAAAGCCTCGCCGTGTCGAGACCAATTGAACTTGGCCCAACATGATTGACCTGGTCCAGCCCGATGACCTGTGACAGATCAACGTGTCCGAGTGTTGTCCATCCAAAAATCGCGTCCCGCATGTCGACGCCAGCCAGTCTGGCAAAGCCAAGGTTCGCTCCCACCAGGCTGGCGCCCGCCAGCGATCCATTACGGAAGTTCGCTTCGCGCAGGTCGGCTTTCGTCAAATCCGCCCCCGAACAGTCGACTTCTGTCAGATCGGCCCGGCGGAAATAGGCGCCGCCGGCTTCGGCATTATCCAGCGTCGCTTTGAACAAACGGGCTGCGTAGAAGTCAGCCTTGGTGAGCCGTGCTCCTCGAAGGTCGGCCCGCGTCAGATCGGCTTCGGACAGCTGAGCGCCGATAAGGTTGGCACCTCGAAGGTCGGCTCCGGTCAGATCGGCCCGTTTCAGATTTGCGCCGCGAAGATCCGCGTCCTGGAGATCGGCATCGGTCAGCAGAAGCAGTACATCAGGATTCGCCCGTCGCCATCTTGCGATCGCGGCGCGCCCGCGTTTCGCCATGTCGATCAGTTTGTTGCTACTCACCGGGCACCTGCGACGACAAAGTTACTTCGTGGAGAATTCGAATAAACCGCTTGCGCTTAGCGCTGGAAAATATCTCATTTCTCACTGCGAGCGGCATCAGTCGAGTATTACGTTGTCGCTTCCGTTTGGGAAGAAGTGCTCCGGCCCAGTTTGCGAATGCGGGAGGTATCTACCTGACACAGTGCCGTTTTTGACTGTCAGTCTGCGTAAGCTCGGTCAAGGAGAGTCGTCGACGGGGAAATCCGGAATTGAACGACTGCCCGGTGTCGAACTTGAACAGTGGCTTCTATCACTCTCGCCGAATGTCCTTCGTTCAAGGGGGAGAGGAAGCGGCGATTTTATTGACCTGAAAGTCACGAGGCTGTGTGTCCAATGTCATCTGAATTGTTTCGTGACCTCGTAAAATTTCTCTCCGGGTTGGAGCCGATTCAGCTTGAGCTGGAGCAACTTTACGAACGTCGTCTGGCAGCGCTGGCATCCATCGAGCCGGCGCTTCTGCTGAAGCTCGTCCAGCAGGAACAGACGATTCAGACACGGCTGCGCAAACAGCTTCAACAACGAGCGGTGATTTTGGGAAAGGCTCGGCGCGAGCGTCTGGTTTCAACAAACCTTCGAAAGCTGTTGCATGACCTGTCGCGATTTGTCGCTCCTCATGGGGAGATCGACGCCGGGCAATATCAGCAGACTGTCGATTGGATGAAGAGAATCGAACAGCGAAGCTGGTCACTCAGGCAAACGAGCTGGGTTAACTGGCATGCGGTACGACGAGGCTGCCGCGAGTTCACAGAAATTCGAAACCTGATTGCGAATTGCGGAGAGCGACCAGCGGATCAGAAAGGCGGACCAGGATGCACAGTTTCAGGCGGAGCGCTGATCGACACGGCGGTGTAAGCCAATTTTCTTCGACGCAGATTTTCTGACTGCCTCGAGCGGTCGTCAGAATTCAATTCCTGAATTAACGAATTAACGAATTAACACTGTTCTAAAATCACGGCAGGCAGCCGACTCTTTCGACGGATCGAACCATGTCACTCACCGCAGCACTGGCAACAGCGAGCCGCGCGCTTGAAGTGTTCAGCACCGCGGTGCAGGTTTCGTCGAGCAACATCGCGAACGCCAACACGCCCGGTTACATCCGCGAAGAGCTGACGTTGTCAGCGGAGGCTCCCTTCAATCGGGGCGGACTCATCGTTGGAGCGGGTGTCAAAGCAACGGCTGTCCGGCAGGCGATCGATCAGTTTCTCGAATCAAGAATTCACTTGACGAATTCTGAAGCGCATGCATCGAGTGCTCGAGAGTCAATCTACACTCAGCTCGAAGGACAGCTTCGCGAACTCGGTGATCAGGATTTGTCGAGTCGGTTCAGTTCGTTTCTTGCCGCCATCAACGAAGTGGTAAATCAACCGGAACAGGGCCCGCTGCGGAACAGCATCATTTCTGAAGGCGAGCTGCTGGTTGCCGATATTACGAACCTGCGAACTCGCGTTGATCAGCTGCGAACCGGTCAGACCGTTCGAATTGAAAACCTGGTTGAAGAAGCCAACAACCTTATTGACGAGATTGCAGATCTCAATCTGAAGATTACTAAACAGGAATCAAACGGGCTTCTGGCGAGCGAGGCTGGCGGGCTGCGAACTCAAAGATACGACGCGTTGAATCGGTTGTCAGAGATCATCCCTGTGAAGTTCACCGAGCAGCCGAATGGCAACGTCGACGTCTACAGTGGAAGCGAATACGTACTGTTCTCCGGTCATCGTCAGCACATCGAGACGGCGACGATTGAGGATCGTGGTGTTACCGTTGATGTTGTGCGGTTCACTCAGACGCACTTCCAGATTTCACAGCCTGGCGGTGAGATTCGTGGAGTCATCGACGGGCGAGACGAGATTCTGGGAGCTTTCGTCGATGATCTTGACCAGATTGCCGGCAGTTTGATCTCCGCGTTCAACCGGATTCACTCATCCGGCGAAGGCCTGGAAGGTTATTCCACGATTACTTCAACAAATCGAGTTGACGATGCGAACGCCGTGCTCAGCGATGTTGATCTGCCTGGTTCCATCAATCACGGCAGCTTCGACTTGAAAGTAACGAACAGACAAACCGGCATCACTCGGGTGGAAACGATTCGGATCGACCTCGACGGAATTGGTGGGAACGACACGTCACTGGAAGATTTGCGGGCGTCGATCGATCTGGCGGCAAACGTGTCGGCAACAATCACGACGACCGGCGAACTGAAACTCGATGCCGACCCTGAGTTCGAGCTACGATTCGCCGACGACACCAGCGGCGTTCTGGCGGCACTCGGCATCAACACGTTCTTTACCGGCTCTGACTCAGCCACTATTGGCATCAATGCGCTTGTTAAAGGGAACCAGAATCTACTGGCAACCGGCCAGGGAGCTGGGCCTTCTGATAACCGAAATGTTCTGCAACTGGCGACGGTTCTTGAGCAGCCGCTTGACCAGCTTGGCGGCAGAGGTATTGAAGACTTTTACCAGAACGTGGTCTCGGGAATTGCTCAGGGAGTGTCTGCCGAAAATGCCAAAGCAACCGGACTTGAGCAGTTTCGTCAGTCGCTCCTGAGTCAGCGTGAGCAGTTTTCCGGAGTGAGCCTCGACGAAGAAGCAGTTCGGCTGATCGAGTTTCAGCAGGCGTATGCAGCGTCGGCAAGAGTCATTCGCTCTGTCGACGAACTGTTCGACATCCTTGTCACGCTCTGACGTGGCATACGTTTCAAACTTCAGGTCGAAAGTAGACGACGCGTTGTCATGAGCATTAGCCCGATTTTGCCCGGCAGACTGCCGAACTCGTTCTCGTTCCGCCGGTTGAATCAGCAGATTCAGAATGGGCAGATCGAGTTACAGCGAATTCAGGATCAACTGACGACCGGGCAGCAGTATCTGGTTCCCAGTGAAGATCCCTCGTCGGCGTTAAGCACGATTGTCCTGCAGACTCGGCTTGAGCGGCAGCAGCAGTTCAAAGCGAACGTCGCGACTGATCGTTCATTGCTGGCAGCGACCGAAAACGCGTTGGGGTCGGTCTCCAATGTAGTCAACAGTGCGAAGAGCCTGATTCTGCAAGGCATCGGATCGACGGTGACAGAAACTGAACGACTCGGGCTGGCCACCGAGGTCAGCGGTCTGATCGATCAGGTGCTCAACAGCGCAAATACGAAATTCCGGGGGCGGTTTCTCTTTGCAGGTACCGAATCAGATTCTGCTCCGTTTGAATTGAAGGCGGCGGGCAATGTTCTTTACTCGGGGAACACTCAGCAGATCCGCTCGTACATCGATTCCGGGCAGCAGATTGTCAACAATCTTGATGGCCAGTCAGCGTTTAACGTTCTGACGACGGTCGAGAGCGACGATCTGAATGTCGCCGTGACGACGGAAACCCGGCTTGCAAATCTGCATGGCGGCGCGGGGCTCAGATCCGGCAGTATCGACGTCGTTCTTCAGGATGGCGGCACCGTGGTTTCAAGGAATGTCGACCTGTCATTGGCTGAAACAATCGGCGACGTGAAGACGTTTATCGAAGACGCGTTTGCTGGTCAGGCTCTAACTGTGACTGTCGACGTCGATCCGTCGTCTCCGTCGGGTTTACGGGTGGCGTCTTCCAGCGGAACAGTTGCTGTCTCAAACGTTGCCGGTTCACGAGTCGCATCGGATCTTGGGATCTCCAGCACCGCAACGACGCAGATTTCCGGAGGCGATCTCAACCCGGCCGTTTCGATTCATACTCGACTGTCTGATCTCAACAACGGCGCCGGAATTGGTCCAACCGTCGGGACGGGGCTGCTGATCAACGTTGGTGGGAAGTCTGCGGTTGTGGATGTTTCGTCGGCAGTCACCGTTCAGGATCTTTTTAACGAAATCCGCCTGGCCGGTCTCGACCTGGACGCAGGAATCAGTGCTGACGGAACCGGTATTTCGATCGTCAGCCGGTTGTCTGGTGCAGAATTTTCCATCGGTGAAAACGGCGGCGGGGTGGCAACAGCACTCGGCCTTCGCACACTGACTGCTGACACGCTGCTGAGCGACCTGAATAGCGGTGCCGGTGCGCAGCTTCAGTCAGGAGGCACACTTGAAATCACGCGACGTGATGGTTCACTGACAACAGTGGATCTCTCGGCCGCGCAAACGGTTCAGGACGTGATCGACACCATCGGGGCTGCTGGTGGAGGCACGTTGACGGCGAGTCTCAACTCGGTCGGAAATGGAATTTCGATTTCCGATACTTCCGGCACGGGGCCGCTGACAGTTGCCGGAAATGATGTTGCTATTGCTTTGGGAGTGGCAGGAACTCAGGCCAATCCGGCGGTCGATCTGGTCGGCGACGACGTCCACAAAAAGAAGTCGGACGGGTTGATCAGTCTCCTGACGTCACTCGAACAGGCATTAAGAACCGGTGACGACGCCGCGCTGACCAGAATCAGTACTCAGGTCGACGCTGAAGCTGATCGCTTCTTTCAAACACTGGGAGAATTAGGTGTCCGGGCTCAGACACTGGAAGCCGTTGAAAATCGCCTGCTCGACGATGAGGTTCTGATCAACGAGGATCTTTCGCAGCAGTTTGACGCCGACCTCGCCGAGGTGCTTTCAAATCTTGTTGCCCAGCAGCAGGTACTTCAAGCGACCTACCAGGTTGCTGGCCAGGGATTTCAGCTGAGCCTGATCCAGTTTCTGTAGTCAGCTTCCAAATCAGTTTTGTGCTTGCCCCTGCTGCGCTACCGGCCGCGGTTCAGCAAACTGCGATGATTCAGGTAGTCGATCAGGACTTCGGCGATGTCACGGCTGGTGTCAACTTCCACTCGCTCGACGCGGTTTCGCTGGCAGATGTCTCCCAGATTTGACCGGAACTCGGCGACTGCGGCCAGGTATCCCTGACGGATATCGTCGGTCTGGGTGAGGTACTGCTCCGGAGCTTCCAGACCATCGAATCGAACCATTCCGTCGAACTCGAAGGCGACCTCGTCGTGGTGCATCACCTGAAACAGGACGACTTCATGCTGGTTGAAACGGAGCAACTGCAACGCTGGCTCCAGTGCGTCGAGGTCCGTAAAAAAGTCGCTGAAGATCATCACGATTTCGCGACGTGCCATGCGACCGGCCAATTCGTTCAGGCAGGCAGCCATGTTGGTCTTGTCGACCGGATCCGCTTCGTCGAGCAGGCTCGACATACGAATCATCTGGGCCATCGAGTTGCTCGGAGGGATGAAGCCCCGCACCCGGTCGTCAAATGTGGCCAGCGAGACTTTGTCATTCTGCTGGGCAATCGAAAACGCCAGCGTTGCGGCCATGCTGGCTGCGTAACTCAGTTTCTGCTGATTGGCGTCACCGTACCGCATTGATGCGCTGATATCGAGAACGAGGTGAGCGACGAAATTCGTCTCCATCTCGTACTGCTTGATGAAGTATCGATCGCGCGTGAAGTACAGCCGCCAGTCGATGTGACGAGGTTCATCGCCGGGGACGTATTCACGATGCCCGGCAAACTCGACGGCAAAACCAGCCAGCGGCGATTTGTGGGCGCCGGCCAGATTTCCCATAACCAGTCCACGCGGCTCGACGTGCCGCTTCGCCACTCGGCTCAGCGTCGCCGGATCCAGGTATCGCGACAGGATGGTGCGGGACATCAGACGTTCTCACGTGGGGGCTTTTTGCCTGTCTATTCGAATCGTTCCAGCAGAACGACCGACGTATCGTCGTGCCGGCCAGTACCTTTGGTGAAGGCATTGGAATCGTCGAACAACTGCTGGAGAGCTTCTTCGAGGGTCTTATCCTTTGACTTTCGAAGCGTCTCCATGATCCCATCATTGCCGAATTGATCATGCTTGGTCGTCATGCCCGCCGGAAATGCTTCTTCCAGGCCGTCCGTAAACATCAGCAGTCGGATGTTGTTGGGAATGTGCGAGTGGTACGTCTCGTACTCGGCTTCTTCGATAACAGCCAGCGGAAGACCACCGGCATCGTCGTCACCGAGAAACGCGACTTCTCCGGTCTCATAGTTCTGCAGAATTGGCGGTGGATGGCCAGCGGACGTCCATTGCAGTTCCTGCTTTTCGGTATCGAGGATGGCGTACAGCAATGTGATGAAACCGCCCTCTTCGTTGACAATCGCCTGCTCGTACAACTGCTGGTTGATGACTTCCACGAAGTGGGATGTGTCATTGTGCTCCTGAGTTCTGATCATCCGCATCAGCGTGTGCATCGTCATGATCGACATGGCGGCTTTCATGCCATGTCCGGACGCGTCACCAACGATCAGTGCAATCTTTCCGTCCGGCAGCGTGAAGACGTCATAATAGTCTCCCCCGGCCATGGTCACGGGGCTGCCACCGAGCACCCGAATCTGTGACGGTTCGTAGCGGCCAACAATCTTGTAGCCGTGCGGAGCTTCCAGGTGTTTCGGAATGACGGATTCCTGGAGCTTGCGAACGGACTCGACTTCTTCGCGCAGTTTGGCTGAAATCTGTTCCTCGCGAGCGGCTCGGACGGCATCGACGGTGCTGTCGAGAATTGCCTGCAGCATGAACATGTAGTCGCCGCTGGCGTCGCGAATCACGTAGGCGCTCATGCCGTTGGCCATGAAACGAACAATGCGGAAGACATCAGCCGGCTGGCAGGCGCCCACGATGGGCGTGCCCGGAAATACTTTCCTGATTCGTCCGAAGATCTCGTAGCCAGCGTCAGGGTCTGGCAGATCGATCGGCATCAGGATAATGTCGAATTCGCCACCTTCTTTGAGTCGCTGCTCGACTTCTTCCACACCAGGAGCAGATATCACTTCATTGTCGTCGATGCCGAGGTACATGGCGACGAGGTCGCATTCGGCTTCGTTGTCCCAGATCGCAAGAATTCGCATGCTGTTTCCTGAAGAATCGGTAGTTGCATGAGTATCTGATCTTATAAAAGACTCTGCTGACGAACCCGCGAAGAATCGCGAGTGTTCGTTCAGAAAAGTGGCCCGCAGTCTTTTCATCGAATGATTCATTGAAGCAGGCGGTCCCGGGTGAAGGCAGGTCGCCAGCCTGACCGGGATTGACGACACGATAGCGAAGTCGCAGCGGCGTTGCGACAATCCCGGCCTGCGTCGGTCGTGACCGGTCGCGGACCGATCAAAGCCAATCAGAAGCCTGGATGTTGCTGCAACGTGGCGTCCCTGAAAATCCACAGGAATTGTGTCATGGAGCTGCTGGATGCACTCAACAAGCACTGGGGCTACAAGCAGTTTCGTCCGAATCAGCAGGACGCCATGACCTGTGTTCAGAACGACCAGGATTCGGTGGTCGTTCTCCCGACCGGCGGTGGGAAATCGCTTTGTTATCAGGCTCCCGCAGTCTGCCGGGCCGGGCTGGCCATTGTAATTTCGCCACTGATTTCGTTGATGAAGGACCAGGTTGACAGTCTCCGCACGTCTGGGATTTCTGCGGCGTTTATCAACAGTTCTCAGACGAATGATGAACATCGTCGAGTGGCCGAAGCGGTCCGCGAAGGAACGCTCCGGCTCCTGTACATCGCGCCGGAGAGGCTCGTCCAGGCTCGCACGATCGAATTTCTAAAGACGGCCAACGTCTCGTTTTTCGCCATCGACGAGGCGCACTGTATCAGCGAGTGGGGTCACGATTTCCGCCCCGAGTATCGGTCGCTGAAGATGTTGCGAAAGCATTTTCCGGGAGTCGCTTTGCATGCCTACACGGCGACGGCGACCGAGCAGGTTCGAGCGGACATTATCAAACAGCTTGGCCTTAAGAAGTCGAAAATGATTGTTGGTTCGTTCGATCGCCCGAACCTGTTTTACCGGGCCGAGCGGATGGACGACCGGATGGCCCAGGTTCGCGAAGTCCTGCGCCGGCACAAAAGAGAATCAGGCATTATCTACTGCACAAGCCGGAAGGCTGTTGATGAATTATCAGAACTTCTCAACGGCCAGGGTTTTCGCACGTTGCCTTACCACGCCGGGATGGACGCCGAAGAAAGAAGCCGAAATCAGGAAGCGTTCATTCGGGAGTCGTGTGACACGATTGTGGCAACGGTGGCGTTTGGAATGGGTATCGACAAATCGAACGTGCGGTACGTTATTCACTGTGGCATGCCGAAATCCCTGGAAAACTATCAACAGGAAAGCGGTCGAGCTGGTCGAGACAGTCTGGATGCAGACTGCGTCCTGTTTTACTCGATGGGCGACTACGCTCGATGGAAAGCGAACATCGAGGAAGGTGCCGCAAAGAACCGCGGAAATTCACTCGCCACGCTGCGCGCGATGGTGAATTACTGCACCGGAGTTCGGTGTCGGCACAAGAGTCTTGTTGAATATTTCGGACAGAAGTTCGAGCAGGATTCGTGCGGCGCGTGTGACGTCTGCACCGGAGAATTGAACGTTGTCGATGATGCACTGGTCATCGGCCAGAAGATCCTGTCCAGCGTCGTCCGACAAGGGCAGCGATACGGTGGTGAATACACGGCGATGGTTCTGAAAGGTTCGCGAGACAAGCGAATTCGCAGCAACGGTCACGATCGCCTGACCACTTACGGGCTTCTGGAAGACCAGCCCGTGCCGTCAATTCGTGACTGGATTGAGCAGCTGGTGTCGCAGGATTTTCTCATTCGAGAAGGCGAGTACAGCGTTCTGGCAATCGGAGAGCGAGGAGGGGAGCTGCTTCGAGGCGAAGTGACACCGACGTTGCTCAAAAGCGGCGACTCGCAAACGCGACTCAGCAAACAGGTCACTCGGCAGAAAACGAGCTGGGAAGGTGTCGATCGCGAACTGTTCGACGAATTGCGGAATCTGCGGCACGATCTGGCGGCCCAGGCCGGAGTTCCTGCCTACATCGTCTTCGCGGATGAAACTCTGAGACAGCTCGCGGCCCGAAAACCGACGACGCTTGCCGAGATGCGGGCTGTCCACGGAGTCGGCGACAAGAAGCTGGCCGATTACGGCGAAGCGTTCCTGGCGTGCATTGAAAATTATGATGGGACCGGCGACTGCGAAACTCCTGACTCTACCGCGGACGCTGCTTCGACGATTGCAGCCAACGGTTAAAAGTCGCTTGTCGCACTCGGCGGAAAACTCGCAAACGATTCGGCTCTCGACGCCCCACGTCATCGTCACGAGGGACTTGCTTCGCCGTTACACGAGACCTTCTCGAAGCGCCGCAGCGACGGCTCCGGCCCGGTTGTTGACATGCAGTTTCTGGTAGATATTGCGAAGGTGAGAGTCGACGGTGTGACGGCTCAGGTCCAGTTCCGTCGCGACTTCTTTTTTGGTCATACCTTTAACGACAAGTCGCAGAACTTCCGTTTCGCGGTCGGTCAGTGCCGGGCCATTGTGTGTTTCCCGCTTGCCGGCGAAAACATCCAGAACTTTTCGAGCGATCTCGGGATTCATCGATGCGCCACCGCTGGCCACTTCGCGGATCGCTTCTCCGATTCGCTCAACCGTTGACGTCTTGAGCAGATAACCGTCTGCACCGGCGCAGACAGCGCGGAAGACTTTGTCGTGATCGTCGAAGACGGTGAGGATCACAATCCGTGTGCCCGGCGCGGCGGATCGCAGCGAAGGCAGAGCCGAAATACCGTCCATGCCTGGCAGGCCAATATCCAGCAGCAGCACATCCGGCGGACCGGACTCGGCGATTCGGTTCAATGTATCTTCGACGGAACCAAGCGACTGTTCGCAGTTTAGATTTTCGATTTGATTGATTGCCGAGCAAAGCGTACGGCGAAACCGCTCGTTGTCTTCACAAAGCCAGACGTTCGTTATTCTGTCTTCTGAGTCGGCGGGGGAATCAGGCATTTCCGATCGGCTCCGGTTTCTGATTGATTTCAGTGATTGGATGAACTCAGGAAGCGAAGCTTCTGACGGGCAGCAAGAATTCGCCGCCACTGCCGCCGAATATAATGCAACTGGTGGAACGGAGCATCCAGCGTGACACGTGTTCCCTCGCCGGGAGCAGACTTGAACTCAGCAGAACCTCCCAGTTGGTCCATTCTGCGAATGATGTTCCCCACGCCGAAGCCGTCCCGGCGATTCTCAAAATCAAATCCAACTCCGTTGTCGGTAATCGTGATTCTGAGACGATCGCTGTCAATGTCGATCGTCACTGTGACGGACGTCGCGTTGCTGTGACGAGCGGCGTTGTGTAACGATTCTTTGAACGAGAGAAAAACATTGCGCCGCCAACTGAGCACGATCGAAGTGTCGGGCAACTGTTCCGGGCAAACAAAGACGATTTCATTGTGCGACAGCAGTCGGTTTGCAGTTATTCGCAATCGCCCAATGAAGTCTTCGAGTTTCGACGTTGGTGTGCGGAGCAGCCAGAGAATGTCGCGCATGGCATCGCTGGTTTCCAACGCGACCTCACGCATTTCTTCCAGATCGGGCTTCAGCTCCCCAGGAATGCCTTCTCGATGATTCATCGTCTGGCAGAGCAAAGCGATCATCCCGAGGTTGCTGCCAATGTCGTCGTGCAGGTCGCTGGCGATCTGACTTCGCAATTGTTCTGTCTGGATTGTTAGTTGCGAACCCTGCCTCCAGTTCACCCAGGCGAGCATTCCGATGCTGGCAAAAACGATTGCCGCGGTGACGCTTCCAATTTGAAACCAGACGCGAGCGACTTCTGCGTCAAGTGCCGCTGTCAGTTCGAGCAAGGCTATCTCAATGTCACGTCGATCTTCCACTTTTTCGAGCCATACGGGGTATTCCTGCAACGGACTTCGGCTTGTGAATTCGTCAACCAGCCACTCGGGAGCCCAGCTTTGTTCCTCGCGCTGATCGTGATTTTTCGGAAGGGTTTGTTCGGCAGGATCGGAAGCTGTGACCACCGTATCAAGAGCGACGTTCACGTCACCGGAATAGACCAGGATTTCTGCCAGCGCAAAGCGGTAAGGGGTGATGCGCGAGTCAAGCGCGGTGGCGGTTAATCGAACATACCGGGCAGTAACCGGTTCAGAAGGAAAATTCTTCGGGCTTGGATTCCATCGTTGACCGGCAGCCGGGTTGGAGAACATTTCGCGAGTTTCCGCGGGTAGAACCAGTGGCCTGTCGGTCCAATGCTGAATTTCGAAATTCGAAAAGTCGCAGTAAGGCACGGCATCCTTCATGTCCGGGTCGAGAGAAACTTCGACTCGAAAACTCAAGGGGAAACCCCATCCCGGAATGTCTGCCTGGTCAGGAGGTCGAGCCGGGACCAAGCGGATTTCGTCGATCAGGACTTCCTTTCCGAGATCAAGCTGGACCCACTGTGACGTCTTCTGTTTCGTCGAAGGTTTGGACAGATATCCGTAGCGTTTGTTCGAATAATTTCTTCCGGAATTCCCCATCGGCAACGGCAGAATCGAGACTTCGTCCACGAGATATTCGCGGGACCACCGAGTTTCGACCTCGACTGAACCGGTCGACTGAACGGGACGCCACGCGGCCACATTTCGGTTCCCAGACAGGACGATCAGTTCTCCCAGCGCAAAGAACGCTCGACCACTGGATCTGGAATGACGGGTGACAGTGACTCGAACGTACCGCCCGGAAAGGTTCAAGGCCGGAAACTGAACGGGGTAGCGACCAGGGTTGACGTAGTCGCTACTGGAGTGGTCGGCAACCAGATCCGAATCTTTGAAATCCGGGTCGTTGGAAATCTGAACGCGAAACCGGATCGGAAATCCGTACCCTTCGACAATCTCGTTCTCCAGTTGTACCGCCGCCGGGACAAGTACGATGTTGGAAACCTGAAACTCGCGTCCCAGGTCGACCTGAACCCATTGGACCTTATTGGTCACGACAAATGGGCTGTGGTAACCGGCGTGGATTTTAGACTGTGTCGAGTACGGTGGAAAAAACTGCAACCGCTGATCGTAGAAATCGCAATCATCGTCAAGCTGGCTGACTTTCTCGCTGATCATCCAGGGAAGTCGTAGGAAATGGTCGAGAAGCCCGGCAGCCACCGGCACAAAAGCTGGCGAAACCTGCGACACGTGGCGATGTCCTGAGGATGAAGACGCGGCCTCGCAACGCGAGACCGTCAACAGCCCCGCCACAACGATCGCAATACTCAGGGTGACGCGATAAGCGGTCTCGCACGCCTCGAACCGTTGGCTGCGTCTCAGCCAACCAGCTTGCCGATTCGCACCAGAACCTCTTGATTCGGCTGGCACGTGCAGTTCTCCGAACGGTTGAAAAGGAAAGACTTAAAGAAGTCGACTGGAAATTCGAGTCATCAATATGGTACTCCCCGCTTCTGCCTGCCTGGAACCGAGAAGCTGCACAACGCCATGTCGGATGTGCGCTCAGCAATTTTGGACAGGTCAGGCTCCACCCGACGAAGTTCGGGCCAGGCAAGGCCGGTGTCCCATTTCGGATTGTGTCAATCCAGGTCCGATCTGACGGAAAGCGCTTGTCGGAATCTCTGGCCGAAATCGCTTGTCCGACTGAGAGACGGTTTCTCGATGCAGTGGTGACTTTCTTTCGCTTTGTGATCGGTACAGCCAGAATGGTCAGTGTCCCTGTTTGATCATTGGTCGAGTCGACACATTGACCATGACAACGTCACACGATCGTTAAAAGCGACCGGCCTCTGAAAGTTACAAAGGAGTTCCTCATGTACCGATGCCGTTACCGGACGACGAAACGCCTCTCTGTCTTGCTGGTTCTGCTGTCAACCGGCCGGTTTGCATTCAGTGCAGAACCCATTGACATTGGCAGTCGACTGGAGCTGTTTGTAGACGACCATCTCATCAGCGAAACTACAGGCGACGTCCGCAGGCAAATGATGCTTCCCGAGCCGAAAGAAGTGGTCCTCGAAACGGGTGAACCGTGGGAAGGAAACACCAGCGGCTACTACACGGTGTTTCGGGACGGCGACCTGTATCGCATGATCTATCGAGGGTGGCAGCACGACGCGGCGATGAAGGCCGCTCACAAGGAAGTCACGTGCTACGCTGAGAGCAAAGACGGCATTCATTGGACGAAGCCAAAGCTCGGGTTGTTTGAGTGGAACGGTTCGAGAGACAACAACATTGTCTGGCTGGGGCCCGGCACGCACAACTTCACCGCGTTCCGCGATCAGAATCCGAAGGCTTCACCGGAGTCGCGTTACAAGGCATTTGGTGGCGTCGGCAGTTTCGGAGGCGGGCTGGTACCGTTCGAGTCTCCCGACTGCACGCACTGGAAGCTGACTCAGGACAAACCGGTGATCACCAACGGGGCTTTCGACTCGCAGAACCTCGCCTTCTGGGACACCGACCGAAACGAGTATCGAGCCTACTGGCGGTACTTCGGCAACCGAGTTCGAGCCATCCGCACGGCGACATCCAAAGACTTCATTCACTGGGAAAACGAAGCCGACCTTACATACCCCAAGGGAACGCCGACAGAGCATCTCTATACGAACGCGATTCAAAAGTATTTCCGCGCACCGCATCTCTTCATCGGATTTCCCACGCGTTACGAACCAAAGAGTCAGCAGGTCGAGCCGATCCTGATGACCAGCCGCGATGGTGAATTGTTTCATCGATACCCTGACGCGGTTATTCCACGCACGGCTCCCAAAGATCGGAACCACAACCGCAGCAACTACATGGTCTGGGGAATGTTTCAGTTGCCCGGTCAGCCAAATGAGATCTCGGTCTACGGGACCGAGAACTATTACGAAAAAACGCCTGGTCGCGTTCGCCGATTCGTGTACCGAACGGATGGCTTTGTCGCATTGAGAGGCGGTGCAGATGGCGGACAGGCAACAACGAAATCGCTTCGTTTTACCGGTCAGCATCTGCTGCTGAACTATGTCGTCAATCTGAATGGTCGATTGACGATTGATGCGTTGGATGACTCGGGCAAGGTGGTTGGTCAATCGCTTCCACTGGAAGGTGATGCTGTCGACGCTCCTGTTAGCTGGAAACAGGAGCCTGACCTGAGCAAGGGCAGGATTCGGCTGCGATTCAACGTTCGGAACGCCGATGTGTACTCGCTCCGCTTCCAATAATTCCACTCGGTGAAGCACAACCAGAGGCAGGCATCAATAATAGTGGTGTGTGGTCTTTGACTTTTACCGAAGCCGACCGACAATTGTTGGAAGGCTTCTATTGTTTGAATGGCTCACGCGGTAACGGACTCAGTGATGACAAAGCGATCAGAATTTCGAATTCTGCCATCGCGGCAGTTAAGGTTGGCGTCTGCGTCGGTCGCGCAGGCTCCTTGCCAGGGTCGGTTTCCAGTTGCAATGTTCGTTCTTCTGATCGCGATCGCATTTTGTCGGCACGACGCTCGCGGACAATCGGCCAGACCCGAATCACAGGTTGCACTTCCAATCGCGGTGGAATCGTTTGTTGAAGACTTGTCGGAAACCGGGTCGAACGAGACAGGCTGGAGTGGAGACTGGGTTTTGTCCAGAACCGCTCCAGCCATTCGGAAACGAACGAGTCCTGCTGAACTGACGGACTTCGGCGCAGAGATCTGTGGAACGAAGGACCGGAATAATCCGCTGCGGCGGCAACTCAGCAAACCATTCGATGGAGCAGAGCTGTTTGTTCGATTCCTGATCAGCTACGACGAACTGTCGATCGACAAAGTGCCGCAGTCGGACGGCGAATTCTTCGTGCTCTGGCTTGATTCAGTCGACGGCGGGGACTCGGCGACTCACAGCTCCGGCGTGCCAAATATCGGACTGCATGTCGATAGCCAGAATCGCAACGCCTTTATGGTGAGATTCGGTTCGGACAGCAGTTCCTTTGCTCCGGTCGAGCTGACTGGCGACCGAACGTTTCTGGTTGCCGCCAGAGTCGCCAAATCATCCGGCAAGAAGCAGGGAGCTTTTGACCAGATCGAACTCTGGGTGAACCCCAGCCCTGCCGAACCGACACTGCCTCATGCCGCGACGTTCAGCCCAGGTCGAGTAAAGGTCGTCAACTGGCTCGGTTTTTCAACCGGTCGAAAGACGGAGACAGCCGATCGAATCATCGTTGACGACTTAGTCGTCGCGGATAGCTGGGAAGGCTTGTTCTCTTTGCCACGGAACAGTGTCACTTTTCCAAAGCCCGAACGAGTCGCTGAAAAACTGCTGAATGAAGCGGCTGAAATTCCAGTCGAACTGCGTCCCAGACGCGAGATGCTCAAACAGCCGACCGTCAGTTTTCGACGCGACATCTTCCCGATTCTTGAACGGAGCTGTTTCCAGTGTCATCGAGGTCTGAACCCGACAGCTGGTTACCGACTGGACTTACTCGAGGAAATTCTGGGCGAAACCAACGGAGAACCGCTTGCCCAGCCAGGCGATTCAGCAGGCGGCCGACTCGTGAAAGCTGTTTCCGCAGAATCAGATTCTGCTTACCTGATGCCGCCAGAAGGAAAGGGCGAACGACTGAGCGACAAAGAGGTTGCGCTTATCCAAACGTGGATCCAGGAAGGTCTCGCATGGGACGACGATCTGCTGCCTCCGGCGTCGACAACCTCTGACCACTGGGCCTTTCAACGCGTCGAAAGGCCGAGCGTGCCGGCGATCAAACGCGACGGTTTTCCAATCCAGACGCCGGTTGATTCATTCATCGCGGCAGCCCATGTCGAGCGAGGCATTTGCGCGGTGGCAGTTGCTGATCGGTCGACGTTGAATCGACGAGTAGCACTCGACCTGCTCGGACTCCCTGCGGGATTTGTCGAGCTGACAGACTCGGCAATTCAACAGAACCAGGAACCAGCGGCTTCTGCTGTTCATACGGAAAAATCAAACGACGAATGGGCCAGACACGTCGATCGACTTCTTGACCTGCCGCAGTATGGCGAGCGTTGGGGACGCCATTGGCTGGACGTTGCCCGCTGGGCCGAGAGTAACGGGTATCAGCATAACCGGGAACGTGACCACGCCTGGCGATATCGAGACTACGTTATCGACAGCTTCAATGCCGACAAGCCTTTCGATCAGTTTGTCACCGAGCAGCTTGCCGGCGATGAGCTGGAGCCGCTGACCGATGAACACATCATCGCGACGGGGTTCCTTGCGGCAGCTCAGTACAGCGGCAACGAAAAAAATAAGACGCTGCAGCGTTATGACATTCTCGTCGACGTGGTCAACGCGACGGGAAACGCGATGCTGGGGCTGACGTTCGAATGTTGCCAGTGTCACAACCATAAGTTCGATCCGATTTCGGCCAGAGACTACTACCGGTTTCAGGCCTTCTTTGCGAAAGGGCAGCCGGTCAACGTCGTGCTTCCTGGTGGAGTAGAATCCCGCATCGACGAGTCGGATCAGGAGGCGACCGATTCAAACGCAGTTTTCGAGATCCGGCCAGACGCCGCGCGACAGATCGCGTTGTGCAAAGAGCGTCAGACGATTTTCAATTTAACCCATGATCGATTGTTCGCTGCGATGCGGCGAAATCGTCCTGAAGGTGACATCTTCATTCTTCCGACAACCGTCGTGAAAGGAATGCGGCCACCGGAGCGACAACGTTATGACGAGATCGGACAACAGCTGGCAGAGATGCCACAGGCGTGGGCGTTTTACTCGCCGGTTAATGCTTCGGCGGAGCTTGCTGTCCCGCCGTTGGCTTTGCGCTGGCCACTTCCGTACGAGCCAGCAGGTCTGGCAGCACATCAGCAGAGACTTTTTGTTCGCGGAGACGCCGGAAGTCCGGGGCCCGTCGTGTCTCCCGGCTGGCCCGCCGTGTTTGGAAACGTTCCGGCCAGCGTAGCCGATTCTGCGAAGCCTCGAACTGAACTGGCTCGCTGGATGATTTCTCGGGACAACCCACTGACAGCTCGAGTCTGGGTCAATCGAATCTGGCAGGGGCATTTCGGACAGGGGCTTGTTGAAGAGGCTGGCAACTTCGGTCTGACAACTCCACAGCCTGAACTTCACGAACTGCTTGACTGGCTGGCGGTTGAACTTATGGAGAGTGGCTGGAGCACAAAACACATTCACCGGTTGATTCTGAACTCAAGCACGTACCGGCTGTCGTCAACTTTCGACGAGAACAATGCAGTCGTTGATCCCGACAATCGATTGTTCTGGCGGTGGGTGCCTCGTCGACTGGAAGCGGAGACGCTGCGAGATCGCATGCTCGCTTCGTCCGGCGAACTCTCCCTGGAATTCGGCGGGCCAGGCGTCCGGGATTCAGTCAGAGCTGCGTCATTCCGTCGGAGTGTTTATCAGTTTCAGAAACGCAACGTCATGCCTCACATGCAGGACTTATTCGATGGCCCCTCTGCCCTGACGAGTTGCAGCACTCGGCGAGTTTCAACGGTTCCACTGCAGCCGCTGTTTCTGCTGAATAGCGGCTTCGTGCACGCTCGTGCTCGGAAGATTGCTGCGAGACTGTTGAGCGGTTCTGCTGACGAGAAGCCAGGCAACGCCCCGGCAAAAATCGCTGCCGACCAGATTGAACGGGCCTTCCTGCTCATCCTTGGTCGATCACCTGATGATGAAGAACTGAGTCGATCGATCGATTTTCTCGCAACGCCGACTGCCAGCATCGGTCCTGTCGAATCCCTGACTCAGTACTGCCACGCCCTGCTGAACCTCAACGAGTTTGCCTACATCCCGTAACGACCAGAGCTCATGACCCTGAACGAACAATTCGATCGACCGATTGGACGACGCGACTGGTTGAATCAGTCTGTGACTGGCCTGGGCTCGGTTGCGCTGGCATCACTTCTGGCGGAGCTGAAGTGTGTCAACGCGAGCGATCAAACAGCGGCAGGACTGTCAGTCGTCCCCCATCAGAAACGCAAAGCGAAAAGCATCATCTGGCTCTTTATGGCTGGTGGGCCAAGCCAGGTTGACACGTTCGATCCAAAACCTGAGCTGACCCGACTTGCTGGCCAGAATGTTCCGGAAAGTCTTGCTGCCACCCTGCCGCGTCTGAAAGAAGCCAGCCTGGTTAACCTGATGGCCTCGCCGTACCGGTTTCGAAATTACGGTGAGAGCGGCCTGCCCGTTTCGGACCTGTTCCCTCGAACCGCTCAACATGCGGACGATCTGTGCATCATCAGGTCAATGCACCATCTCACTCCGGTTCACGGCCCAGGAGAATGCGTCGCGCTGACCGGCACGTCCCAGGGCGACCGCCCAAGTTTTGGTTCGTGGGTTAACTTTGGAGCCGGCACAACGAATGCCGGTCTGCCCGCATTCCTCGTGATGAATCTTCTCACCAGCGGAATGCAGTACCCACAGGCTCCCGGGTGGAGCACTGGATTTCTGCCCGCGCGTTATCAGGGCGTTGTCGTGGATCCGGCTAAAGGCATTCGCGATGTCGACATGCCGACTCACATTTCAAAAGCGGCTCGCAGCAAGCAACTCGAACTGATCGACTGGTTCAACCAGCGGCATTTGAAAAAGCTGACGAAGCATTCGGAACTCACAGCGAGAATCCAATCGTACGACACGGCTGATCGCATGCAGTCAACGGCGCCCGAGCTGTTTGATCTTGCGAGCGAAACGGCGGAAACCCAGCAGCTCTATGGTGCCGACATCGCACCGTCGAAGCCCGTCGGAACGGCCTGCCTGCTGGCGCGTCGCATGGTTGAACGTGGCGTGCGGTTTGTCCAGGTCCGGGTCGGAGGCTGGGACGCTCACGGAAATCTGACCGGCAACCACAACGGCATGGCTCAACGCACAGATCGCCCGGTGGCTGGTCTGCTGACTGACTTGAAACGGCGAGGTCTACTTGACGACACGCTCGTCGTCTGGGCCGGCGAATTCGGTCGGACTCCAACCATGGAGGGGCTGGGCAAAGGACGAAATCATAATCCACTCGGCTACAGCGTCTGGCTGGCTGGTGGCGGCGTCAAAGGTGGTCAGGCGGTCGGAGCTACCGACGAGCTGGGTTACGCAGCGGTCGAGCGTCCCGTCAGCATCAGCGACTTCTACGCGACATTGCTTGATTCGATTGGTATCGATCAGCACGAATTGACGTGGTCACACCACGGTCGTGACGAAATCGCGACGAACCTCGGTGGTGAGGTCGTGAGTGAAGTCTTCGCCTGAGGCAGGCCATGATTATTGACCGGCAGCACCACCTCAACGCCAGAAAATAAAATCCGGTAAGAGGTGGTTGCAGGCAGCCCGTGGTACGCGACGAGGGTTGGCAAAGTCAGTCCCACGTGAAGTGGGACTGCAAGTATCACATTGTGGTTGTACGAAGTATCGGCAACACGTTTTGTCTCACGCCATTTTTCGACTCCTGCGATCGCTTGAAACGAGTCAAACATAGGAGTCAGAAGTAAGCGTCGACTGTCGACGCAAACCGTGCTCGAATCCAACAGCGCCCACAATACGCTCACTGAACGACGTGCCAACGAAAAAAGGACTTACGCCGAATTCGACGTAAGTCCTTTATTTTTCAGTACCCAAGAGAGGTTGACTTGAACCGATCGACGGAAACGCCTGAAGACTCAACAGGTTGCGGCTTGCCGGTGTCACCCGGTGGCGCAGAATCCGGCGCACCTCATGCACGGGAGGCCGCGTTGCGGCTGTTGAATGATGTTTGGCCGGGGCTGTCGGACTCGACCGTCAGTGAGATTCTGCGGTTGGCTCAGAGCGATCCCGCGGTTTGCCGGCAGACTGGTCAGGCCGGAAAGCCGTAGCGGGCCATGCTACAGAAACTCAACTGCAAGCCGATTGCGATCAGAGTCACGGATCAATTGGAAAATCACCGCTGGCCGATCTCATCCTCATCCACATGGTCATGTCATCTTCTGATCTGGTTGTGTAAACCGAGTATTCAACGCCGCGAATTGAAGTCGATAATCCGCCCGGTGTAAGAATCGCTCGTGCAAAATTCTCATTCAGCCAGTTCGTCACGTCGTATTTCGCTGACGGATTAATTGCATTCACAACCAGAGGTAACGTCCTGTCAAATTTCCGAGCACTATCTGTTTCTTCGTTGTCCAACAATTTGGCGCTAATCCCGACTCTGATCTGAGTCAGATCAGTTGGTTTTCCCTGCCATGTCACAATGATTCCGGAACCTGAATCCGCAAAGATGACGTAGGGTAATCCAAGATCTTCGGAAGCGGCGTTTCGTCCGAAGTAAAAGAAATGAAGCGGAGACACTTGACTGGAAGCCATCGTTCTAAGTGCATCAATTAAGACGCCTTCACTTACACCGAGTGTTTCAAATTGAACGATAGGAGGCTTTTCTGGTTCTGAGTCATTATCAGCAATGACCTCTTCGATCAGGACATCGGCGATTGCTTTACCGGCCACTTCTGACTTCCGGTCCTGATCATTCAATGCGAAATGAGATTGCGCCAACACAAGGAGCAGTACCAGGAGCGCACCACCAGTCGTCACAATCACCCAGTTGGCAATAATGGTCGATCGCATCATCCATGGGTCAGTGGGGTGGGTGGTATGTTCAACAGGCTCCGCGGCGGGCTCAAGAGGTACAGAATCGTCGATGGGCTGTTCTGTAGCGTTTTCGGCGGAGGCGTCCGTTGTCGGGATGGGTGGCAAATGAAACTGCCCCTCGCACTTACATTTGGCCAGCTTGCCTGCTGACTCGACCGGGGCTTTTCCGCTTCGACCACAGTGTGGGCAGGTGAATTCAATCATGGTGCGTTTGCTCCCTCCGTTCTGAATTCCGGAGTGGCCTTTGTGCGTCGTCGGCATTTGCCGTGTGGCCTGAACTCGGTGGAAATCCATCGTACAGCAGTTCACCTCGTTGCGGGAGTTGCGGTTACCGGTGCCGAGGCTGGTGAGACGCGCGGTTTCGAGTGAGAACACGTTGAACCACTCGACGCACAGGGAATTCGTTATTCAACTCGCTCTTTCGTCTCCGTGGCGGCGGGCGGGAGTGAGGAGTGAGGCGCATTTTTTCACCCCTGTCGACACGTTTTTTGCGATTACATAACCGCGGGCCGACGTATCGATGCCGGAGGACCCTGCCAGGAAACCGCGTCCAGGTGGCCCCCACCGGCCCCCCCAGGCCGCCGTCAAAGAGCCTCGGGGCACCGTCACCGCACGGGAATTTTCCGCCCGTGTCGTGCTTAGGATTTACGAGTCATCGACTCCGTTTCACCACGCTGTCGGTCGCTCGCAGTAGGGATACTTCATGCAGACCACAGACTCAGGAATCGGCCTCAGCGTTGCCTGACTCGTTATCCACGCGCCACATTGCAGACGCAGAATTCCGGGAGTACACGAGATACTCCCGGAACGCTCGCCGCAGCGCTTTGAGCAATACCAGCGTTGCGATGGTCACCGTCTGAAGACTCGACTTTCGAAGTGAGTTTTCGGCGGCACTGGAATCGCAAACCGCAAGCCGTTGGAAATCCGTGGCCATCGTGGCAGGCGAGCATCCGTGGGCGAGTCAGACGCGGTGTAGTTTGATTGTGGCGCTGCCCGAAGTCTGACGATCGCGCTTCAATGTTTTTTGTGAATTTTTAGTCCCGTGCAACCACCATCATCCACCATGTAAATCATCTTGAGCCGATTGGTCCAATCTGTTTTGAACATATTGCCAATTTTTTTGTGCTGATACGCGATGAAATGTGGTGAAACGGCGGTGTAAGAAATCCTTGCAGGAGTCATTGAAGTGCATAGGCTCACAGGTGAATGAAGTGAGTCGCGAAGACTTGCTTACAAGTCACCTAGTCGATGCGAGGGAATGAAATGAAACGGTTCTGGAATGCTCAGCAGGTTGCGGAATTTCTTGGCTACTCACTCCGCAAAGTTCGTGACGACGACGCGAACCAACGAATCCCAGCCCCTGTTATTTTTGGGCGATTAAAGCGATGGGACTCTCATGAGTTGGCCAGTTGGTGCGATAACGGGTGTCCTGTCCGCTCAAAGTGGGAACAGGTAAAGCCGACCCTCGCCAAAACTGGAAGCGGGGTGTCACATGCCTGACGCCTCAATCCGAGTGTCACCGATCCCGAGGCTTGCCCTGAGTCTCGAAGAATCCAGTCAGGCGGTTGGGCTGTGCTCCAAGACCGTCAGCAGGCTCATAACCGAGGGCCGGCTGAAATGCGTCCAGGTCGGAACACGGCGACTGATCCCGGTCAGCGAGCTGCAACGCTGGCTCGATTCCGAAGCACAGGACTCCTGACGCTCGGAAATCGATGCCGACCCGGCACAAGGCCGGGCCGGCAATCAATCATTTCTTCGCCTGCGACGCCCCACGTCACTTCAGGCACATTTAAGGATTCAGATCTTAGATGACGTTTTCACAATGGCAACAGGATGCCGAAGAACGAATCAGAAAGAACTTACCGGTATTTCCGAATGATAAAGATCAATTCCGGTGGCTGGTGGAAAACTACCCAGGCCATCAATGCCTTCCCCCTCGGAAAGAGATGAGGCACCTCGGGCTGCCCGCATTCTACGGTCGCCTGAAGTCGCACAGTGAGATGTGGCGCGAACGTGTCGTGTTGACCGCCATCGAAAACCCCGACTTCGCGAAAGCACTCAGATTGGTGCTTCGAATGGAGGACGCGGTATGAGCCACATTTCACGACTTGCGGCACTGTCAGACGACGACGCACGGCGGAAATCAGCCAGCCAGCGAGCGGCGACACATGGTGATCAAACTCGTAACGACATGGGGCAGAAGTCTCAGTTATCAATTGTGGATCTTCGCGAAGACCCGGATGACGATTGGCCGGATGCACTGGAGGATGCGGCGTTTCATGGACTTGCTGGTGAATTTATCGACGTGGTTCTGCCAGAAACGGAAGCCGATGCAGCGGCGTTGCTGTTTCACCTCCTCGGCTATTCGGCTGCAATGATTGGCCGGGAACGTTACTTCCCGGTCAGTGGGACCAATCACCACGCTCGGCTGTTTAGCGTGGCCGTTGGCGGAACATCATCCGGCCGAAAAGGCACGGCCCTCGACGCGGTCAGCCATGTCTTCGCGGCGGTGGATCTCGGCGGGGAGTTCGCTGCCGAGAACGTCGTCAGCGGTCTGACATCAGGTGCCGGGCTTGTCTGGCATGTTCGTGATCGCCAGGACGGTGAAGATTTCGATGAGGTTGACGACAAACGACTGCTGGTGATCGAGTCGGAGTTCGGTGGAGTCCTGAAGGTTTGCCAGCGGAAGGAAAACGACCTGTCCGCGGTTATCCGGGATGCCTGGGACGGGAAGAGTCTCCGATCGCTGGCAAAACGAGAACCTGCCCGGGCGACTCACCCGCACATCAATCTGATTGGCCATGTGACTCGGGAGGAACTGCGAGCAACTCTCAGTAAGGTTGACGTGTCGAACGGATTCGCAAACCGCATTCTGTGGTACGCCGCGAAGCGGTCGAAGTTGTTACCAGATGGAGGCGAACTGCATCTTCGGAACCTGAGCAACCTCACGGCCGGAATCCTGCGGGCGGTCGCGTTCGGCCAGACTCCAGGGCGAATGGTACGCACAGACAAGGCCAGAAATCTCTGGCATGATGTTTACGGCAAACTGACTGCCCCCCGACCGGGGATCTTCGGGCAGGTCACGACGCGGGCGGAAGCTCAGGTCCTGCGCCTTTCAATGCTCTACGCAATCCTCGACGAATCGAACGAAATCGATGAGCCACACATTGAAGCGGCGTTGGCCGTCTGGGCGTACAGCGAGGCGTCAGCCAGATGGGCGTTCGGCGGTAGCCTCGGAAACCGTACGGCGGATGAAATACTGCTGGCACTTCGAGAAGTCGCGCCTCGGGGGCTTTCATCAACGGAACTCTCCGGGTTGTTTAACCGCAACAAAAGTGCCAGCGAAATACGAGAAGCACTCGGCGTTCTGGATCGCTCCGGGCTGATTCGTCGTGACTCGTCAAAAGGAAAGTCTGCTGGCAGGCCAGCGGTAACCTACTTTGCATCGTGAAGTACGAAACAAACGAATTAACTCACGTGGGTGACACGCGCCGGAGTTAATTCGCTTAATTCGTACGCTGCGACTCGATAGCAAAACGCGCCTGGTCCCTTCGGCCCGGACTCGATACCTTGATTCAACACCTTTGCGGCTGCGGGCTCTGTTTGGTCCTGAGAACCCAGACATCCCGTGGCCGCGTTCTCAGGAAGGAAACCTCTCAATGGCCAGCGTCAGCAACGATAAAGGCGGCTCGAAGCGGGTTCTGTTTTTCGATGGCTCAGGCAAACGCCGGGCGTTGCGGCTTGGCAAGGTCACGAAGCGGCAGGCCGAATACGTGGCCAGGCGAGTTGAGCAACTGGTTGGAGAACGATTCTCCGGTCACGCCTGCGATGATGAAACCAGCCGATGGCTGAGCACAATTGACAGCGCGATGCTTCGCAGGCTCGTCAACGTCGGTCTCATCGAGCCACGGCAGACAGGGCAAACAACGCTGGGCGAATTTCTCGATTCGTACATTGCAGGCCGTACCGACGTTCGCGAACGCACCACGATCAATTATCAGCAGGCGGCGAACAATCTGATAAAGCACTTCGGACGTGACCGGACTCTGGCCAGCATTACGCCGGGTGAGTGTGACCAGTGGCGGGTGTGGATGCTGGAACGGTTGGCAGAAAACACCGCACGGCGGCATTGCTCACGGGCAAAACAATTCTTTCGAGCGGCGATTCGTCGCAGGCTGCTGGTCGAGAACCCATTCGCGGACATGCGGAACTGCGGAGCGGCTCCCAGCGACCCGTCGCGGCAATTCTTCCTGAATGAAGAACTGTCTCTGAAAATTCTGGAAGCGTGCCCGACGCTCCAATGGAAGCTCATCTTCGCTCTGGCTCGCTGGCAGGCATTGCGGACACCGTCAGAACCTTTGCGGCTGCGATGGTGTGACCTCGATTTCGAAAAGCAGACGATGGTGATTCACCAGCCGAAGATGGAAACCCGAGGCAAGCCGACGCGCACGATGAGAATTTTCGAGCCTGTCCTGAGTCTGCTGATCGAACTACGGGACATTGTCCAGCCGGGGCTCGATTGTCCGTTCTCCGCACCGATCCTTTTCGCCGAACAGGGGGATTCCGTGAACTGGCGGCGGATGTTCACGAAAATCGTCAGAAGGGCTGGCGTGGAACCGTGGCCGAAGATGTTTCAGGCACTGCGAGCGACTCGGGAAACCGAACTGGCCAGCAGACTGCCATTGCACGTCGTGACCGCCTGGTGTGGAAATACTCCGACCGTGGCTCTGAAGCATTACCTGATGACGACCAACGACCATTTCGAGCAGGCGGCATCACTCGACGTGGCTGTTCCATCGGCCCCGAAAAAAGCGGCGCAGAATCCGGCGCACCATACGTCGGAATGGCCGGAAACAGGCGACCGTCAAAAGAAAGAACCCCTCGAAATTCCTTTGAATTCCGAAGGGTTCCAACTTGTTCTATCAGCCGAGTACCCAAGAGAGGACTTGAACCTCCACGGGAGTTGAATCCCACTAGGACCTGAACCTAGCGCGTCTGCCAATTCCGCCACTTGGGCTCGCTGTTGCGAGGCGGCAGAATAAAGACTGGCGAATGTCCGAACAAGTCGTGAGGCAGCTTTTTTGAAGGCTTGTTCGACACGGAAGTTCGGTTGCTCCGGATGGAATAACTGGAGTGGATCTCAAGACCGTGCCACGGAAGCGGCGACACCATGATTGTGATTGAAGTTTGTGATCGAAATCGGGCTGCCGCCGCGGTGGAGATTCACATTGGCGTCGGTTTTACGTTGAATTCGTCAGGCGGAGCCTGACCTACGAAATCGACGTGTGTTCGTGTTCGGATGCCATTTCGCCGGCGTGGTAGCTGGATCGGACGAACGGGCCGCTGGCGACCATCGTGAAGCCGAGTGCTCGGACTCGTTCGCCGATTTCATCGAACTCTTCCGGCGGAAGGTAACGCTCGACAGGAAGATGCACACCTGACGGTTGAAGGTACTGGCCGATGGTGATCATGTCGCAGCCGACGGACCGCAGGTCTGCGCAGACATCCATGACTTCTTCGATCGTTTCACCGAGCCCAAGCATGATGCCACTCTTGGTGGGCATGTCGGGCGCTTCTTCTTTGATCTGAGCCAGCAGGTTGAGCGTCCTCTGATACTCGGCGTTTCGCCTGACCCGGTGGTACAGTCGCGGGACCGTTTCCGTATTATGGTTGAAGACGTCCGGTCGAGATTCGATCACGCGGCTGATTGCGTCGCGGTTGCCCATGAAGTCCGGCGTGAGGACTTCGACTTTCGCCCCGGTTCGCTCGCGGACAGCCAGTACGCAGTTGTAGAAGTGGTCGGCACCGCCATCGGCCATGTCGTCACGGGTGACGGACGTGATGACGACGTACTTCAGTCCAAGTCGTTCCGCAGCTTCGGCGACTCGCTCCGGTTCGTCGAGTTGGACGATCTCAGTCTTCCCTTTCGGAACCGAGCAGAATCCGCAAGGCCGAGTGCAGACATTGCCGAGGATCATGAACGTCGCCGTTTGCTGGGACCAGCACTCGGTTCGGTTAGGGCATTTAGCGCTTTCGCAGACGGTCTCCAGTTTCAAGTCCTGGATGACACTGTCGGTGTAGTACATGCCAGGTTGCGGGAGTGGTCGCTTCAGCCATCTCGGTAATCGACGCTTTTCACGTGGAGCAGCGGTTACCGAATCTGAAACTGACGGATCGCTCGAAAAAGTGTCCGATACGACGGGCAGTGAAAGATTGAATTCAGGACTGTCAAGCATGCTGCATCACCTTTCGCCACGTTCGCTTAAGCATGGAGTGGCCGGTGTAGGGGTTTGTTTCTTCGTAGCTGAACTGGTCGGCGATGTGCCTCATCAACGCCTCTCGAACCTTGTGCATTGGCACGGGTTCCATCCGTTGCATCGATAACGACGAGATCTTAACGCGGTCTGCGGTCGATCGAACGAGACGAACTGTATCCAGAACCGGCGACACATTCATGAACAGGCCATGATGAGCGACTCCGTCCCGCACGGACGCACCGACCCAGGAAAACTGACCGCAGCGACACGCCGTTCCGTAAGGGGTCTGCGTTAACTGTGAGGGAACTCGAAGTTCGGCGGCGGTTGCCACCGTCGCCTTTTGAAGTCGGTTTTGGAAGTCGACAAGACTGCAGCCGATTCTGTCCAATGGAAGAATTGGATAAGCAGCGATTTGCCCCGGCGCATGGACCAGCGTTCCGCCGCTACGGTCTACTCGGCGAATTTCCATCATGCGCGACGTGAAGTCTCGCGTGTCCAGCGGCAGGTCGGTGATTCGGCCTTCGCGACCAATCGTTACAACCGGCGGATGCTCGCAGATAATCAACATTCCCTGTCGATCTGAACGTCCAGTAACTTCATTGACGAGGCGTTCCTGAAGAGCCATCGCTGCGTCGAAATCCACGACTCCCAACAGGTAGACCTCCAGCGATGCCGATGCCCGGCCTTGCGAAGTCCAGACTGAGGTTTCAGTGAATTCTGACATTGAGTGTTCTGTGGATTTCTGTTCTGACACTGCCCATTGATTGACAATCTCCGTGTTGTCGCCTTGCCCTGGCAGCGAATTGACGACGGCTGTTTCGCACTTCGCCAGCGAGGGGCAACATTGTACGGTCGCTGGTTCGTCCCAACAATCGGCGAAGAAATTGCTCTCGATGGTCGATAGCGAGGCCGTCCTGAATTACCAGTGAAGCGGTTTGTCGGGATTATGGTCCCACGGCTGCTCAACGCCGGATTCCAGTCTCGTGGCTGCTTCAGCCCGGATCCCGATCTCACCCAGCGAATCGCCAACCGGTGATTCTGATGCTTCGATGCCCGCCAGCATCAGAAAGTTTCTCATCAGAGCATGACCCATCTGAGTAAGAATGGACTCAGGGTGAAACTGGACTCCGAACGTCGGGTGCTGGCGATGTTCAATCGCCATGACCAGCCCGTCGTCAGTTCGAGAAGTCACTTTCAACTCATCTGGCAACGACTTTTCATCGGCAATCAGCGAGTGGTACCGCGTGACACGAAGCGGATTCGGAAGCCCTTCGAATAACCGTGTCGCATCGTGAGTAATCTGCGACGTTCGTCCATGAACCGGTTCAGGTGCTCTTACGATGCCGGCTCCGAAAGCCGCCGCAATTGCCTGGTGACCAAGGCAAACTCCAAGCAGCGGAATCCTGCCGGAGACTTCGCGGACAAGTTCGACGCAGATGCCCGCTTCCGAAGGCGTGCACGGTCCAGGTGAAAGGATAATCGCCTCGGGCTTCGACTCGATCACGTCACACATCGAGACCGCATCGTTGCGAACGACCTCAGCCTCAACGCCCAGTTCGGTGACGTAGCGGGCGAGGTTAAAAACAAAGCTGTCATAATTGTCGATCAGCAGGATCATGCAGCCGCCGATTTTGGAGTGGCTATTTACTGGTTTGCTGGCACATGCCGGAGCGTTGGAGTGCTCGCAGCATCCCTTCCGCTTTGTGCAATGTTTCTTCGTACTCAGCCGTCGGGTTTGACTGAGCGACGATCCCGCCGCCAACTCGGCACTGGACCCAGCCTCGCCGCCATACGAACGAGCGAATGAGAATACTGCTGTCGGTTGTGCCGTCAAATGCTGAATAAAACAGGCTTCCGCAGTAGGGGCCGCGAACCGTCGGCTCGAGTTCTGAGATGATCTCCATTGCCCGCACTTTCGGTGCGCCGGTGATCGACCCTCCAGGAAACGAGGCGGCCAGCAACGACCAGATGTCGCACTGTTCCGGCCGATGTTCCCTGTTCAAAGATTCGGATTGCGGTTGCGAATCGTTTGCACCGTCAACCTGGAACCTGGAACCCGGAACCTGGAACTCCTTCATCCCTTTTAACGTTCCTCGAACTTCAGAGACCAGGTGCTGCACCGTTTCGTAAGTCTCGACGACGCAGAGTTCCGGCACGGAAATTGAACCCGGCTCACATACTCGTGAAAGGTCGTTACGGAGCAGGTCGACGATCATCACATTCTCGGCGACGTCTTTCTCACTCTGTCGCAACTCGTCACGGGTGAAGAGGTCTGCTTCCGGCCCAGTTCTCCGCTGCCGGGTGCCTTTGATCGGTCGCGTTTCGACAATGCCGTTCTCAACTCGCAGGAACCGTTCCGGAGACGCGGAAACGATTGCCCAGTCGTTGTGAGCAAGGAAGCCTGCAAATGGCGCCGAGTTACAGTCTCGCAGCGTTGAGTAAAGTTCGGTCGGTGGTACGTCACAGCGAGCCATCAGGCGTTGTGACAGGTTGGCCTGAAAGATGTCGCCCGCGCGGATGTACTCAATGACCTGCTCGACGGCTGACAGATATTCTTCACGAGTGAAGTCGGAAGTGACGCCGTCCCAGCCAGGCAGCGGATGCTGCTTTGCAAGTTCAGATTCCGGCAACGGCTCGCAGAGCTGCCGCTGGTCATCAACCGCCCGTTCATCCCCAGCCGCATTCAGTCTGGCGACGACGTCTCGAATTCGTGCCGCAGCCCGGTCCTGGCAGAGTTTCTGATCGACGTTGCCAGTCAGACGTTCAGAATCGTCGGCAATCCGATCCGCGATCTTTGGTAAGCCGTGTGAAATCACCCATGCTCGACCTTCCTCATGGTCCCATGCAACGACCCAGTCGTAAATTCCGAACCAGGCATCCGGCAATTCGAATTCGTCCTTGCCGGTGCGCGGGGTCCGTTCCCAGCAGGCGCCAAGCTCGTACGAAAGCATGCCAGCGACTCCGCCTTGAAATGGAGGCAGATCAGGCAGACGGTTCAACCGAAACTGGTCATTCAGGTGAGCGACTGTCGACCGCACGGCATTAAATGGATCGCTCGAAAATACAGCTCGCTCGACGTTGAACGAAGCGATCGGGTCCGCCGCCAGAAACGAGTAGCGCCCAAGGCGTCCACGTTGCAGCGCGCTGTCAAAGAGAATCAAACCTTCCGAACCAGCAAACGCCTGTAACGCGTCGGCTGGTGACGGGACAGTTTGCAACTCTTCAACGGCGGGAACCACTCGTGACTGCTTTCGTACGGCCTGACTGCCGGAGTAGCGTTTCGATCGATCGGAACATCGCCAGAAGTCCGCCGCCGTAGTTGTCTTTCAGGTCTGCCCTGCGGACCCGGCCCCAATCTTCAGGCTTGCGAATCTTCAGCTTTTTTTCCAGCCAGTCGAGATACCGTTCTCGGTTTGTCTTCTTCTTCCAGAAGCCAGCCGGAACACGAGCAAACTTCCATTCGAGCCAGTTGTGATTCGAAAAGCAGTCCATCGCGGCGGCGAGCGGGGAGCCATTATAGTGTTTCATCAACTGGTTGCCGAAGTGGTGCTCAAAATCTTTGCGAGTGACTCCGTACCAATCATCCAGCTTCTTACACCCCAGTCGCTTCCCAAGCCACTTCATGTATCGAATGCGGTTTTTGCGGTCTTCCCAGAAACCTTTTGGAGTCTTGCCGAACTGCCATTCGTTCCAGTTTCGTTTTGGCTGGTAAGACTTCACAGCTTCGGAAATTGTGCTGTCGTAGTGGAGAAGAAACGCTCCTCCTTTGTGCCTACGAAAGTCTCGGTTGGTAATCCCGTACCAGTCGTCCGGCTCGTTGATGTTGCACTGTTCGGCGAGCCACTTCATGTAGCGGCGATGGTTTGCTCGATCCGCCCAGAACGAACGGGGACATGATACAAACAACCATTCGTGCCAGTCATAGTCGGGAAAAGTTCCCATCACCGCAGCGACAGCTGAACTTCCCCAGCAGTGCAGAAGTGCGCCGCTGCCTCGATTCTCTTTGAAATCACTTGTTCTGATCCGGTAGTAGTCATCAATCTTTCGATAACCAAGCCGTTGCCCCAGCCAGATCAGATACAGACGCTGGTTCTCAGGAATTGTCCAGTAGCCAGTTGGAACCGGACCGTTCAGCCAGACCGCTTCCCGGTTGGAAACTTTCCTGCTGAGGGGATTACGGGATCGCTTACTCGCGTCTTTCGCAGCCCTCGTTCGTGTTTTTGACATGTTTTGCCCGCATGTTTTTGTGCCCGCTTAAATCGCAACTACTCGATATCTGTTTCTCCAGAGCCCTGGCAGTTACCTTGCCGCCGAATGTCGCCGCTCGGCGTAACCCGCCGGTTGTGTCGAATTGACGGGTTGTTTCAAGCCAGCATGATACGAGTGCCTTGTCGCTCCGTAAAGAAGCGTCAGCCCCACAAAACACAGTTGCGGCAACGATGTCCGTCATAATCGGAACAGGATACATCTGATACTTGCGCCTTGAATTCGGCTGCCGGGACTCACCGCTGGCGACTGAATTATTCTGAATGAATTCTGACACCTGCTCAGGGAATAACTTCGCATGTCTACGCTGGACTCCACACTGGAAGAACGACTCTCAAATCTCGCGAACGCTCTGATTGATCAGGAACGAGCTCGCACGATCGTTCCGGCTCAGCAAGCATCGACCGGATTCTGGTTCGGAGGCGGCAATACGATTGAAGACGTCAGCGGTGAGCTGCATGTCGTGGGGCGTTACCGCAATCATGGAGACTCGCGGACGGGAGTCGCTGCCGGCGAACGTGGCCTGGAACTGGCGATCTTCACGTCGACCGATGGTGGAGAGAACTGGGAGAAGACGGTCAGCTTTTCAAAACCGGATCTCAACGTCGGTGACCGAACCGTTCTGTCCATTGAAGGCAGCGCGTTGCGACGAACAACGAATGGTTACGAGCTTTACGTCTCCACTGAAAAAGACGGCATCGGATACCCGGAAGGTTATGAAGGTTTCCTCAAGCCCGGCACCGGCGTCTGGACGATCGAACGTCTCGCGGCCTCAACTCTTGACGGCTTGAGGCAGGCGTCACTCGTAACCGTCGCCGAGTGTTCCGATCTAAGATGGCTGCATATCAAAGATCCGTTTCTCTATGAACGGGCGGGCGGAAACCTGAACCTGCTGTTCTGCAGCCACCCGTTCAGCTGGTCCAGTTCCAACACGGGCTACCGATCAGCCAGCGCCGACTCTGCCAGCAATGTCAATCAGACGCCGCTGTTCGGAAAAACGGAGTACGACTTCTTTCCTCGGGGAACGACATGGGACGTCGCCATGACGCGCGGCACCTGCGTACTGGACGTTCCGAAAGTTGGAGCGTTCGCCAATGTCGACGCGAGCCTGTTCTTCTACGACGGCGGCGAATCGTTGCGGGATCTGGATGAACACTCGACAGCCGTTAAACGACCGCGAGGCTACTCGTGCGAAGAACTCGGCGGCGTGGCGTACATTCAGAACGGCAGTTTCGATCACATCGAGCGGTTGTCGAAATATCTCCCGCAGTTTGTCAGCCCTTTCGGTACGGGCTGCAGTCGATATGTGGATGTCGTTTCAACGAAGACCGGCTTACTAGCCACCTGGCAGCAGTCTCAGGCAGACCTTTCACAGCCGCTCGTCATGAACATGCTGACGCATCAGGAAGTTGCTGACATCCTGATTTAGTTAGTCCTTCCCGGGCAAACAACGCTGGGCACCCAGTCATGGGATACTACTTCCTCTTCATAGGAGCGATGATTTCTCTCTTTGCCGTCTGGAGCACCCTCAAGCTTGTGTGGCTTCTGATGACCGGAGAACGCACCCAGGGCAGGATCGTTGGCTTTGACCAGAAGCTGCGTTCAGTCGGCGATAAAAAGCGGCTCTACTACCACGCAAGAATCGAGTTTCACACAATCAGCGGCGAACCAGTCCTGTTTACCTACGGCTATGGTTCCGCGATTCAGCCGGGCGAAATCGGGCAGAACATGCCTGTTATCTACGCCCTTGCCGCTCCCGAAAAAGCGGTGGTCAACTCCTTCATGGGTGTCTGGGCGGGCCCGCTTGCGGTGACCGTACTTGGAGTCGGCTGCCTGTATGCCGGTATCGATATTGTCTTCGGTACGTAAACGGTTGCCAGCGAGCGCTGAAGCTGCGTGTGTCCTGCGAGCCGTTAATTCTCGCGGCGCCGTTATGCGGCACGACGAGCCTGACAGCGTCGGAAGACGTCTGGTGTCAGTCGTCTGTCCCTGAGTTCTCAACATCGGTGTCGTCGATCGCTGGAGCGGAATCGGTCGTCGAATCAGCCGAACCGGTTTTGGGATGCGTACCAGGCACGATCTGCGCGCCTGGATGATGCTCGTCGAGAATCCTCTTGAGATGGTCGGCGTCCATTGTTTCGACTTCGATCAGTTCTCGAGTCATTTGCTCAAGAACCTGTCGGCGGCTCTGGATGATCTCGAGCGTCTGTTCGTAGCTGGCGTCGATGATCCGTTTCACTTCGAGATCGATTTCGCGAATTGTCTCTTCACTATGAGCAGGCTCTTCGGCGGTGCGTCCACCCAGGAATGGCGACGAACGGGACTCGCTGTAATGGACTTTGCCGATCTTTTCGCTCATGCCCCATTCAGTGACCATCCGGCGAGCAGTGTCAGTTGCTCGCTGAAGATCGTTCTGAGCGCCGACAGATGGCTCATCGTAGATCACGTGTTCGGCCGCCGTTCCGCCGAGCATCACGCAGATCTCGGCCAGCAGTGCTGACTTCGTCATGTTGTGACGTTCCGAGTCGGGACTCTGCATCATGAATCCCAGGGTTCTGCCTCGCGGAATGATCGAAATCTTGTGGACAGGGTCGGCATTCGGAAGGCTGCACGCAGTCAGCGCGTGGCCACATTCGTGATACGCCGTACGCTCTCGTTCTTCGTCATCGATAATGCGTGTCTGTTTTGCCAGCCCGGCGACGACACGGTCGACGCCCTCTTCAAATTCGATCTGCGTCACGCACTTCTTGTCATTTCGAGCTGCCAGCAGGGCTGCCTCGTTAACGAGGTTCGCGAGGTCTGCGCCGACGAAACCCGCGGTCAGTTTGGCGATGCGGGGAAGATTGACCGACTCATCCATCTTGATCTTTGTCATGTGGACTTTGAGGATCGCTTCGCGACCTTTAATGTCCGGTCGATCGACCAGCACATGCCGATCGAAGCGGCCGGGACGAAGCAGCGCCTGATCCAGCACGTCGATCCGGTTCGTCGCTCCCATGACGATGACGCTTTGGTCTGAACCGAAACCGTCCATCTCGACGAGCAATGCATTCAGTGTCTGCTCACGTTCGTCGTTGCCGCCGGGCATGCCTGCGTTGCGAGCCTTTCCGAGCGCGTCGAGTTCATCGATAAAAATGATGCAGGGTGAACGTTGGGCGGCTTGCTGAAACATGTCTCGAACGCGAGCAGCTCCCACACCGACAAACATCTCGACAAAGTCAGAACCTGACAGGCTGACGAAAGGGACGCCCGCTTCGCCAGCAACCGCTTTGGCAAGCATCGTCTTGCCTGTTCCTGGAGGGCCAACGAGCAGGACGCCTTTCGGGATACGACCACCCAGGGCCTGGTACTTGCCAGGAGATTTGAGAAACTCAACGACCTCTTTGAGTTCTTCAACGGCTTCGTCGATTCCCTTGACGTCGTCGAACGTCGTGTCGAGATCGTCCTGTGCGTAAACCTTGCCGCGACTTCGGCCGAAGGAAAGCGCGGATCCCGCGCCACCAACTCGCCGAATCATCAGAACCAGAAGCAGGATCAGCGGCGCTGCGATGATCATCAGCAACGCCCACGACTGCCAGTCAGACGGAGCCTCGGCAGGCGAAACACTGATACCGTGACTTTTGATCTCTTCCTTGATCTGGGCCTGCCAGGTATCGCCGATGGTGGCGATTGGGATCCGGAATCCTTTCGGTTCAACTTCCGGAACGGCCCCCTCAGGTTCTGGCAGCGGTTGATCCTGAAACGTGATTGCCGTCCGTCCAATCATCAGATTGTGGACGTTGGTCTTGTTGAAGGTGCCGTCGGCAAGACCTGTTTCAAACTCACTGAGTGTTAGAGTCTTGATTTCAGAATTCGTAAACAACAGCGGTGAGAAGACCAGAAAAATCGTCGCCACGATCAACAGGTAGAGGACCGTGCGATTGGAATTGGGCGACTCGGGCTTGCGCGACTGGCTGCCTTTGGAATCTTTGCCGGGCTTTGGAGTCTGCGCTGGTCGCTGGTCGGAATCGGACATCGAGTGAGGTTCTTTCCCTGAGTAAATCTGCGCGAACCGCTGGTCCGGAATCGGCTCCGTTCCGCCGCTTCTGAGGCAGGCAACTATGGACTACGAACGTATCTCTACATACGTCGTTAATCGCTCAACGGCTGACCGGGTCAGTGAATTGACGCCGCAATCGCGACCTCGCTCCACCAACCCCTCCAGCCGCTGCGGGAAGTATAGCCGTCATGCCGGTTGCGAGAAGGACGATTCGCGACACCGGTCTGCTGTCAGATGACTAATCAACGTAAGTTTCAAGGAATCTGGCGAGTCGATGAAAATCGCAACCGGCTTCGATAAATCGAACCTTGGTGACCAGGTCGGCTGGGTTGACGAGTTCCTCAAACGGCACGTAACGAAGGTCTAGCTGGCCTTCGATCGAAACCATCACGCCGTTCAGACCTTTCTCAACGATGGCTCGAAATCCGCCGACACCAAGCTGGCTGCCCAGCATGACGTCAAATGCTGTCGGAGGTGCACAGCGGGATTCGTATCCAAGTTGCAGGCCGGTGATTTTTCGAGACTGGCCAGTCTGAGCTTTGTACTCAGCAGCGATCAGCTTGGCGAATTGTTTTCCAAGGTCGACATGAGCCACCGAAATGTGGCCGTGATCGTCGCGAGGGATGCCTTCGAGCTGGCTGGCCGGCATCATCTCGGCAAGACCTTCGGCCATGACAATTGTTCCGAATCGTTTCCCCGCAGCATCGCGAGCACGCATAGTCTTCACCATTCGACCGACAAGAGCGTCGATGTTCATGATCTTGCGGGTTTCTGTCTGGCCGGTTTTTGGGCTGGTCCATTCTTCCGTGCCGGCCAGGCCTCCCTGAATATCTTCGACACTGACGACCAGGCTGGCTTCGCTGGAAATGGCAGCTCCATAAGCGAGCCAGCCAGCGCTGCGGCCCATGCATTCAGCGATGAAGTAACTCTCGCTGGCTTCGGCGTCAGCCAGCAGGTTGCGGAGTTCTCCGCTGAGCACGTCGACGGCGGTGAAGAATCCGAAGGTGAAATCGATTCCGTGGTAGTCGTTGTCGATTGTCTTCGGGATATGAACAACCGGAAGCTTCTTGCTGCCATCCGGAAGTGTGTCTTGATAAAGCTTGAACTTGTTCGCTGTTTTGAGCGTGTCGTCACCGCCGATCGAAATCAGTGCGTCCGCACCCAGCGAGCAGAGTGCTTCATAGGTCGTCTTCATTGGAGCCGTCTTTTCAGCATCCTGAAGATCGACCGGAGACTGAATCAGCTTGCCTGGGTTTGCCCGGGCAGTGCCGATGATGATGCCGCGCTGGTTGCGGGTTCGCTTCAACGTTGTGTCGTTGAGCATGATGAAGTCGCGGCCTTCCTGCATCGGATTGTCCGCGTTGTATTCCATCAGGTGTCGGTAACCGTGCATTACGCCGACGACTTCGATGCCGCTTTTCCTGAAGCTCGCAGCGCAGGTCGAGATGACTGCATTGGCTGCCGGAGCCGGTCCACCGGAAAACAGAATGGCGACTTTCCTGAAGTTGTGTTCTGATCGAGTGGGGTGAGAGAGTGGGGCAGATTCTGCCATCGAAAACTCCGAATTCATGTTTGGGTTAGATTCAGTCTTTACTGGCTCGCTGAAGCCGAACACCAGGCTCAGCGTTGTGCCTCCGCAGACTTCATGCAGAAGAAGGGGGCAAGCTACCTGACGGTGCCCGCCTGAAGATTTATCGAATTGGCTCAGACGACTTTCGGGAGAATTCTGTCCATTTCCCGTTCAAGCCAGCGAGTATCGACTTCGCCGGCCTGGAAGACTGGCTCTTTGAGGATCTGCATGATGAGCGGAATTGTCGTGCTGACGCCTTCGATGACGAATTCGTCGAGTGCTCGCAGCATGCAGGCAATTGCCTTTTGACGAGTCGGCTGATTCACGATCAGCTTGCCGATCATTGAGTCATAGTGCGGACTGATACGGTAGCCTTCGTGGACGTGCGAGTCGAAACGAACTCCACGACCGCCGGGGACTCGCAACCTGGTGATCGTTCCTGGACTTCCTCGGAAGTCGTGCTTCGGATCTTCCGCGTTGATGCGAACTTCAATCGCACAACCGTTTCGCGCGACGTCGTCCTGAGTGAAGCTCAGCTTTTCACCAGCCGCGACAAGAATCTGCTGTTCGATCAGATCAATCCCGGAGATCTCTTCCGAAACAGGATGTTCAACCTGAATTCGTGCGTTCACTTCGATGAAGTAGAAGTTGTTGTCCTTGTCGACGATGAACTCGACGGTTCCGGCGTTGTAATACCCAGCCGACTGAATAAGCCGTACAGCTGACTGACAGAGATCCTGCCGAACATCTTCCGGCAAACGCGGCGCTGGCGATTCTTCGATCAGCTTCTGATGTTTCCGCTGCGTCGAACATTCGCGTTCCCAGATATGCACGGCGTTGCCGTGCTGATCAGCCAGTACCTGGACTTCGATGTGGCGAGGGTTCTCGACGAACTTTTCAAGGTAAACGCCCGCGTTGCCGAATGCCTTTTCTGCTTCGGTCGCCGCACCTTTCAGGCCGGATTTCAGATCCGTTTCGTCGCGGGCGACGCGCATCCCTTTTCCGCCACCGCCAGCTGTCGCTTTGATGAGAACCGGGTAACCGATTTCGTTTGCCAGCCGAATTGCTTCGGCTTCGTTTTGAATCAGACCTTCGCTACCGGGGACAACATTCACGTTGGCGTTCATCGCCATCTGACGGGCCGCGACTTTGTCGCCCAGTTTTTCCATCGCTTCGTGTGGAGGGCCAATGAACTCGATATTGCACTCCCGGCAGATGCGGGCGAACTCGGCGTTCTCGGCAAGAAATCCGTATCCAGGATGGATCGCCTGCGCGTTTCCGATTTCGGCCGCTGCGATGATATTGTTGAAGAAGAGGTAGCTCTTCGACGACAACGCCGGCCCGATGCAATACTTCTCGTCGGCCAGATCGAGGTAATGGGCTCCCCGATCTGCTTCGCTGAAGACAGCAATGGATTCGACGCCGAGTTCGCGACAGGCTCGGATAATTCGCAGGGCGATTTCCCCGCGGTTGGCAACCAGAATGCGCTGAAACATGCGAGACTCGAACAACGGATTAGCGGGAACGAAACGGAAAACTGTGGAACAGCATCGGCAGGCATCGACTGTGGTATTGTCGTCAGCTCGTATCGGACAATCGTCAAGGTGAGCCACTGATAACCGACTTACCAGGAACGCGATCAGCTCAGTTTGGCTTCACCCGGAAAAGAACCTGCCCGGACTCAACAGGGTCGCCGTTGCTAACGAGAATTTCTTCAATGGTGCCGCTGATGTCGGCGGTGATCTGGTTGAAGACTTTCATGGCTTCCACGATGCAGACCACCGTGTCCTGCGTCACTTTTGACCCTGCGGTCACAAACGCTGGATCCTCAGGAGTTGGCGACGAGTAATACGTCCCGACGATCGGACTCTTGATCTCAAGCAGGTTGCTTGCCGGCGCGGCTGCGGCGGCTGTCGGCGCCGCGCCCGATGCTGCAGGAGCAGGCGCTGGTGCTGTTGCGGGTTGTGCATATGAGACAGGAGCTGCGGGCGCCGCCGCAACAACCTGCGGGCCGCGACGCAAACGCCACTGCTCTGCACCATGCCGCAGATGAACGTCGGTCAGATCGTGCTTTTCCATCAGCTCGATCAGTTCCTTCAGCTTTTCCAGATTGAAGGACTCATTTGAAGACTTATCTTCGTCGGCCATATTTAAAACCTACCGCGATTTCAGGTGATGGACTTACTGTTCTGAAGTTGCCAAACGGGTACGCGCCCATTCGTAGAACGTCGGAAGGCCCGCTCAGAAATTCAACGACCGCACGACAACTGGTTCAAGTCAGACAGGCTGACGCACAACCGGACGCAGCGTCAGAAGTTCCGCCGATACTACCTGTGCTCAACTTCAGATTCAACCGAGACAAGAGACGCGGCTGTCGGACTGAACCTGTTTGCCTGCAATGGCTTGCGCAGCAAAAAAGCCGCCCGGAAGTGGTCCGGAAGCGGCTTCTTTATTCACAGGGCCTGTCAAAGCGCTGAGACTACTCAAGCCGCCCGTAGTAAAACTCGGCAATATTTCTAGCGCCGAGGGAGCCTTGGCGAGCCAGCTCTTTGTCATCGTCAACAAGCACCAGCGTTGGCAATGCTGTGATTCCGTATTTCGAAACCAGGTCAGGCCGCTCATCTGAGTCGACCAGCTGGATGTGGTCGGTCAGCTTACCACCGATTCGCCATCCGACCTTCTTCATGCTTGGCCATTCGTAATTCAGCGACTGGCAGGCGCCGCACCAGGTCGCCTTAAACACCAGTATTTTGCGTTTGAGCGGCTTCAACGTTGAAGGCTTTGACGCCGTTCCGCTGGACGATCTGGATTTTGCCGAGGTCTGTTCGACCTTGCCCGAAAAATCTTCGTCGGCCTTTACGCTCTCGGTACCACCCTTCGAATCGCCAATTCTGACAGCGAGTTTCAGGTTCAACGCCTGATCGCCAACGGTCGATACCGACTTCGTTGGAACTGGTTCTTCACTCTTAGATGTTGAGTCTTCGGCGGCTGAGAGCATGCCCGCAGCCATCAATAGAATCGTAGTTAACCCGCAAAAGTTACGCATAGCTCCCTGCCTCCGCATATTTCTGAGTCCTGAAAGGTGTCGCATCCTGGCGGCTGGTCCGAACCTCATCAACAGTTCGGACTGTCAGAAGCGACCATCATTCCCGAACTGACGAGGCGGGCTTCCGACCGGTCAGAATCGCACACTGGCCCCGGTTGCCCACTCTGCCAAAGCTGCCAGACGCGCTGTTTAAACACGCCACGAGCGACTTTTACGTCGTCGGGCCGGACGATCGTCGGACGGCTTTCCGCTAACTGTGAGGCAAGGCACACAACATGGACAAAAAAGGATTCAGCGGCCCCCTTGAAAGGGTGAACGACTACTGCTGGAGAATTCCTCGCAGCTACCGATCGGACATGCGAGTCGATGGGCTGATCTACGCAAGCGACGATCTGATCCAGCAGGTCCGCAGCGATCAGGCTCCGGACCAGGTGGCGAACGTGGCAGCACTGCCGGGCATTCAGGTCGCGAGTCTCGCCATGCCTGACATTCACTGGGGATACGGATTCACGATTGGCGGCGTCTGCGCGACCGATCCCAACGAAGGCGGAGTCATTTCACCCGGCGGCGTCGGATACGACATCAACTGTGGAGTCCGACTGCTTCGATCGAACCTGTTTTACCAGGACGTCAAGCCTCACATGGAACGGCTGGTCGACAGCCTGTTCCGCAACGTCCCGGCAGGTACCGGTCGAAAAGGCAAATACCATTTCTCTGAGCCGGAACTTCGGCAACTGATGGCCGAAGGCGTACCTTTTCTCAAAGGTCGAGAGCTGGCGACTGACGACGATATCGAATTCACCGAGGCTGGCGGTTGTCTGGCCGGAGCCGAACCGGACAACGTCAGCGACCGAGCCATCGAACGAGGTCGCAGTCAGTGCGGAACGTTGGGGTCGGGAAACCATTTTCTGGAAGTCCAGGTAGTCGAAGCTGTCGTCGACGAAGAAGCTGCCGAAGCGATGGGCCTGGCCAAAGACATGGTCTGCGTGATGATCCACTCGGGCTCGCGCGGGCTGGGCTACCAGGTCTGCGACGATGCTCTGCGACTGTTGCGAGGAGTCCCGGAGAGGTATGGAATCGAACTCCCAGACCGACAACTCGCCTGCGCGCCGGTCGACAGTCTCGAAGGCAGCCACTACGTCGGAGCGATGCGAGCCGCCGCGAACTACGCGTGGTGCAACCGCCAGCTGCTGATGTGGCAGGCTCGCGAAGTCTTCGAAAAGGTGTTCTCAGATTCGTGGCAGAGTCTGAACATGAGCCTGGTCTACGACGTCGCACACAACATTGCGAAGTTCGAGGAGCACCGCATCGACAGTGTTGATAAGAAAGTCTGGGTTCATCGAAAAGGGGCGACGCGGGCGTTTCCGCCGGGGCACTCGGAAATTCCCGAGCGGTACCAGGCGATCGGTCAGCCGGTTCTTATCCCCGGAGATATGGGGCGCGCGAGCTGGGTACTCGCTGGCCAGTCGGGGAGTATGGAACAGACTTTCGGAACAACCTGTCACGGGGCCGGGCGACTGATGAGCCGAACCCGAGCGGTCAAAGAAGCCAAAGGGCGACGCATCGATCGGGAACTCGCAGCACGAGGCGTCATTGCGAAGGCCCAAAGCTGGCGAGGTCTCGCGGAAGAACAACCCGACGCTTACAAAAACGTCAACCTGGTTGTCGACGTTGTGGATCGAGCTGGCATCTCAAAGAAAGTGGCCAGAATGCGCCCGATCGGCGTTGTGAAGGGCTGAATTCAGCCACAGAGATCACCGAAGGTACGGAGTTGTTCCTGATAATTTTCCGGTGTCCTTTGTGATTTCTGTGGCTAATTCTTTGTCGGGACTGCTCTTGTTCATCAGTAGGGGACGCAAGGAAATCGGTCAAAAGCCAGCGGCGCGGCCGTGCTTGCGGGAGTCGCTGGCGGCTTCAATACCTTTGCTTGTGAGACGAGCCGCCTGGGACACGGCCAGGTTGTCCCGCCTGGCTGTTTCGTGGCCGAAGCTCTGCAGCTTCTCGGCCACAGTTGTGTCGAGTGGCGACTCAAGCAGCAGCGTCTCGGGCAGCCACTGATGGTGAATGCGAGGCTTGCTGAGTGCCTCGGTCGGCGACATCTTGAACCGGGTCATGTTCAGCAGAACCTGCAACGTTGAGCTGATAATTCTCGGCCCGCCGGACGCCCCGGCAACGAAGACCGCTTTGCCATCTCGAATCAGAATCGTCGGGGACATGCTCGACAGTGGCTTTCGGCGCGGGCCGACGGCGCTGGCTTCTGACTGGACGAGCCCGAAGGCGTTGGGCTCGCCGGGCCGCGCGGCGAAGTCGTCCATTTCGTTGTTCAGGACGATGCCGAATTTCGGATCCACTTCCCAGCTGCCAAAGACTGTGTTGATAGTTTCCGTGCAGGCGACGGCATTTCCGGCGGCGTCGATAATCGAAAAGTGGGACGTGCCTCCGTCGTCGACGGGTAAGTAGCGGCCGTAATCTCTGAGTGGTCGCGTCCCGCTCAGACTGATCCTTTGCCCGAGCCTCGCGGCGTACTCGGGACTTGTCAGACGCGACACTGGAATGTCGACGAAATCGGGATCGCCCAGCCACGTCGCTCGGTCGGCGAACGAATGTTTGAGCGCTTCGGTCAGGATGTGCAGATATTTCGACGAGTTGTGGCCGAGAGATTCCAGACGACCATTCAGTTTGTTCTTCTCCAGCCAGGTGAGGATGTTGAGGCATTCGATGATGGCCACTCCGCCGCTCGATGGAGGCGGCATGGCTACAATCTGCATGTCGTCAAAATCACTGGAAAGCGGGCGACGTTCGACGACATCCATCTGCCGGAAATCCTCGAGCGTAAGAATCCCGCCGCGGCTCTGGATGTGCCTGACGATGCTTTCGGCGATCGGGCCCTGGTAAAAGGCATCGACACCGTCGCTGGCGAGCAATTCCAGAGCCGGTAACTGCGGCGACTTCCAGGGGCGAGTTGTTTCGTCGTCGCTGGTTGTCGACAGTTCTCCGCTGCTCAGGTACTCCTTCCAAAGGTCAGAGAACTCTTTGCTGAGCTTGCGCGCCGACTGAACTTTGCTTTGACGGACGGCCAGTTCGTGAGCATCCAGCGTGACGCCATCCTTCGCCAGACGAATGGCCGGTTGCAGGACGGTGCTCAGCGGAAGTGTTCCGTACTTCTTCAACGCGTGGCACAAACCTCGAACATGCCCTGGCACCGCGACAGCCAAAGCGCCTCGCTGGCTGGCTTCGCTTCCGCCCTGGGCGTACATGTTCCGCGTTGCCGCCAGAGGTGCGCGCTCGCGATAATCCAGTGCGATCGCCCGCTGGTTCTTCGCATCCCAGATGACCATGAATCCGCCACCGCCCATGCCGGAACTTCCCGGACGAAGTACGGACAGCGCAAATCCAACCGCCACGGCAGCATCGACGACGTTGCCTCCCTGGCGAAGCATTTCGACGCCCGCTTCGCTGGCCAGTGGATGGTCGGCGGCAACGGCAGCTTGCTTCCACGAGGCGGGTATTGGTGCTGATTCGGCGGCCAGCGTCAAACGCTGATTTAAAAGGGAGCTGGCGATCAGAATCGTAATCAGCATTGTCGTACGAAGCTGCATAACCGAATCTCCAGCTAAAGTGTCCCGCGCCCGCACGATTTACTCGCGCAGTCGCTGGGGTATTCATAACAACGCCGCGGTGTGTGTTTCAGGACGTCCCTTGCCGGTCGCTTCACGACATGCGTGTTAATCAGCGACTGGCAAACACCAGAAACTGATGAACATACTGCTGCCAGCCTGATTTTCCTTCAGTCAATTACGCATCAGGCCGAATTTTCAGACATCACCAGACAAAGCTGTTTCGCCTCGCGACATTCGGGCCACTGTCGCTTTCTGTGGATTCTTCCGGGCTGTTCTCAGTGTTATGGATACGGTTTCGAGACACGTTGCGACGGTAGCAACCTCTGACCTCAGTTCTATGCTCCACGGAAAACACCCGTTCAGACCTCATCGCCTTCACATCCTCCGAGTTAATCAATGGGACGGCCCGAATGCCCGGTAAGGCTTCGTCAATGCAGCGTCTGAAAATTACAGTCGTCTCCAGCGAAGGGGATGTAGTTTTTCAGCAGGAATTCCGTCCGCCCGACACGGTCTCGATTGGGCGGTCTTCAGAGTCCGACGTGACCATCAAGGATCAGGGGGGAAAGATTTCCCGCTGCCACGCCGTTCTGCTGCATGACGGACAGTGCTGGGAGTACTACAACCTCGGCGTTAATGGCACGTACGCGAATGGCGACAAGATCGACACCCTGTTCGTCGAACCCGGCACGGTCGTGCGACTGGGCAAGCGAGGGCCGATTCTGCAGTTCATGCTTCGCGATCCGGGGGGGCGACCGACCGGCGACCCACATATTCTGGGTGAAGACCCGGATGGATCGAGTGATGCCAGCGATGTGACGGGCCTGATTAGACAGGTCCGTTTGGGCGATGAAGCTGCCGCTCAGGCATTATGGGATAAATATTCAGAAAGAATTGTCGAGGTCGCTCGCCGTAGCCTGAAAGACGCTTCGCGCCGCGTTCAGGACGAGGAAGACGTCGCCGTTATCGCTTTTAAAAGCCTGCTGGCTGGCATCTCTGCCGGACGGTTTCCTGAGCTGGATCAACGTGAAAAGCTGTGGCGGCTGCTCATGGTCATTACAACTCGAAAAGCCGCTGCCGCCATCGAGAAGGATCATCGCCAGAAACGCGGTGGAGGTGACGTACGCGGCGATTCAGCAGTCATGGCTCGAAAAAACGAGGGCATTGTTTCCGGCGGGTTTGACAGGCTGACCTCAGGAAGTCCGTCTCCGGACATCGCTGCCGTCATGGCTGACCAGACTCGGAAACTACTGGCTGAGCTTCCTGACGAAACAGCTCAGCGAGTCGCCGCTCTCAAAATTGAAGGGTTCACTCACCAGGAGATCGCTGGCAAGCTCGACATCACGACTCGAACAGTGGAACGCCGGCTTAAGCAGATTCGGGAACTCTGGCAGAAAATTCTCAGCGACGATTGAAGGCGATCTGACGCAGTTCTGAACGGCTCTTTTAAGAATTCAGCAGGCCGATTCGAACTTCCCGTCCACGGAAAGTTGCAGTCGGCAGGGCTGGGATTCCGATCACAGACCATCTTGTCTGCTATTTTGACTGGCCAGGTTGAATCGCCAGTGGGATCTCGCTAACCTTCCGCGTTCCTTCGCAGCAACTTTTGCGAAGATTCTGCGTAACTGATTACAGTCAAACAGGCTACGACGATTCGTTGCAGCATTTCTGAACGATACATTTGCGTCTGATTAAGGTAGAGAAACGTGCCGGCTATTACTCAGAAAACTTCGATGGCAAAGAAGCAGGAAACTACGCCAGACTGGCTGGTGCTCGATGCCGACGGGATGATTGTTGGTCGAATTGCGACGCAAATTGCGACAGTTCTGATGGGGAAGCACAAGGCCAGCTACACGCCGCACGTCGATTGTGGTGATGTCGTCATTGTGCTTAATGCTGACAAAGTCCGGTTTTCCGGGGCAGAAGGCCGTCACCCTACGCACCCTTACTATACCTCGAAGATGGAAATGCGAACCTACGAAACCTACTCGGGCTACCCAAGTGGTCGTAAGGTGACAACGGCAGCCAAGTTGCTCGATACGAAACCGGAAAAGATTCTGTACGAAGCTGTTCGAAGGATGTTGCCGAAGAACAAGCTGGCACGCCGGATGATCGAAAAGCTTCGGCTGGTCTGCGGCTCTGAGCATGAGCATCAGGCACAGAACCCGCAGCCGTTTCCGGAGCATCTGCTACCGTAGTCGTAAGTTTTCCAGATAAAGTCAGCCGGCTCGATTCGTTGAGGTTGGCTTTGAAAAGTAATATCGCAGCGGCTGATGTCCGGCCGCCGAAATCCAGGAACGGTCAACGTTCAGAATCAACAGCCCACATCAAGCCGGAAACTTAAACGGCGAGAATCTGATGAGCAGGAATCATTGATGAGCACGGATAACCCATCTTCAGAAGACGTCACTCCCGAAGTTAAAGCTGAGGAAGTAACACCGACACCGGAAGAAGAGTTGCAGGCATCTGCACCGGAAGCTCCAGCAGACGAGCCAGTGGCGGAAGCTGATGCTGAGGAAGGTGGCAGTGATCTGCCCGAGTTGACACTGGGTGATGGTGCTCCTGCTGAAGCTGAAGAGCTGGTAGCTCCGGCAGTTGTTCGAGGGAAGATTGACCGATTTGGGGTAGCGATGGGGACTGGTCGTCGGAAGACGTCTGTCGCCCGGGTTCGCATTAAAGATGGCAATGGCGAATTCACCGTGAACGGCAAGCCGTTTGATGAGTTCTTCTGTGTTGAGCGTGATCGCAAGATGGTGCAGGAAGCTCTTGATCTGACGGGGACAAGAGATACTGTCAACGTCTGGGTTCGTGTCAACGGTGGTGGGACGACCGGCCAGACTGGAGCTGTTGTTCTGGGAGTCGCGCGTGCTCTGCAGGTTAAAGATCCTTCACTGCATCACGTGCTGGCTACGGGTGGATTCCTGACACGAGACGACCGAATGGTCGAGCGGAAGAAGTACGGTCGCCGCAAGGCTCGCCGAAGCTTCCAGTTCTCGAAGCGTTAATTCGCGACGTCGACAAGCTAAAGCTGAAACAAGCCCCGACGGTTTTACGACCGTCGGGGTTTTGCTTTTGCTCTACAGAGAATTCGGTGTGCAGCGGCCGCTTGAGCGGGCTTCATGCCGAAACGACGCACTGTGGCAAACAAGGGCAGCCTGTGAGAATCAACAGGCGAACGTTGCGTCCGGCCTTTCAGGGCTGATTGCTTGCGCTAATCCCCGTTCTGCTCAAGCGACGAATCGAACCTTCGGATGTGGTGGGGATTCGCCGGGTGTCGATGCCTGCTCTCGCCATCTGGTGTCACAGGACTGTTCCGTAATGCTGTCGCTGACTCTACGAAAAAAGCTCGCCCCGGTCAGGGGCGAGCTTCTCTTATTTACGCTTTCAGCTTTCAGACCTGGCTTCGGCTATTTTCATGATTTCTGTATAGGAGTTGGCGTCCGGAATAAGTGTTGTTTCCGTAGCGGCTCTTCCGCAGAACACTGAAAATGCTCTACACCTCTTTCGAGTCGATCCAGGTCATCATGCTGCGGAGCTGTTTGCCGACTTCTTCGATCTGGTGACCGCGTTCGCGTCGACGAGTCGCTTTGAATGATGCCTGATTGACCTTGTTTTCGAGCAACCAGTCTCGAGCGAACTGACCGCTCTGAATTTCTTCCAGGATCTTCTTCATTTCGGCTTTGATTTCCGGGCCGACGATGCGAGGGCCGCGGGTGTAGTCGCCGTACTCAGCCGTGTTCGAAACGCTGTACCGCATGTAGTTCAGACCGCCCTGATAGAACAGGTCGACGATCAGCTTCAGTTCGTGCATACACTCGAAGTAGGCCATTTCTGGCTGGTAGCCAGCTTCGACGAGTGTTTCGAATCCGGCCTTCACGAGAGCGCTGACGCCGCCACAGAGCACGACCTGTTCTCCGAAGAGGTCGGTTTCCGTTTCTTCGGCAAACGTGGTTTCGATGACGCCGCCGCGCGTTCCGCCGATGCCCTTGGCGTAAGCCAGAGCGAGCTGCTTCGAGCTGTCCGACGAGCCGGGGTACATGGCGATCAGCGAAGGAACTCCGCCGCCCTTTTCGTATTCAGAACGGACGAGGTGACCCGGTCCCTTCGGAGCGACGAGTGCTGCGTCGACGCCTTCCGGAGGCGTGATCTGTCCGAAGTGAATATTGAAACCGTGAGAGCACATCAGCAGGTTGCCGGGCTCAAGGTTCGGCAGAACGTCGGCTTTGTACACGTCGCCCTGAACTTCGTCCGGAAGCAGAATATTGATCAGATCGCCAGCTTTTGCAGCGTCAGCAGCAGGCATTGGATCGAAGCCGTGGCTGACTGCCAGGTCGTAGTTCGGACTGCCTTTACGCTGACCGACGACGACGTTGCAACCGCTGTCTTTGAGGTTCTGAGCCTGAGCGTGTCCCTGGCTGCCGTATCCAAGAATCGCAACAGTCTTGTCTTTGAGGAGTGACAGGTCGGCATCGTCGTCGTAGTAAATCGTAACTGGCATGGCTTGGGTCTTTCGGACGTTGTTTAAGTAGACCTCGCTCCGAATTCCGGAACGCGGAGCAGGCTTCTTGCCTGCTGAAATCGGTAACCGTCGTGCTAACGGTTGTGTGGTTGTCAGCGGAGAAGAATCCGCTCCACTTAAAACTCAACGGGAGTTGCACTCGACAGCAAGTGCTCAGCAGGCGGCGCTTGGATCCTCACAAGCAGCCCGCTCGTCGACGTCGACGTTTTCCTCATTTGAACGCAGCAGAGCGATTCTGCCAGTCCGGACCATCTCGAGGATGTCGAACGGTCGCATCAGATCGATGAACGCTTCCAGCTTCTTTTCCTGGCCGGAAATTTCAATCATCACGTGGCCAGGGCTGACATCAACAATGCTTCCGCGGAACACGTCGACCAGCTCTTTGACTTCGCTGCGATTCTTGCCCGACGCGGCAACTTTCATCAGCATAAGGTCACGCTCGACGAATTCCTTACCGGAGAAATCGATCACACGGACGATTGTGACAATCTTTTCGAGCTGCTTGCGGACCTGATCAAGTACTTTTTCGTCGCCACTGACGACAAACGTGATCCGCGAGAACTCCGGGTTTTCGGTTTCGCCGACCGCAAGGCTTTCAATATTGAAAGCACGCGAGGCCATCATTCCCGAAACATGAGCCAGGACACCCGGCTGATTGACAACAACTGCTGAGAGAACGTGTTTCATTACAATGCTCGGTTAAAATCTGCCGAAATCGTCCATATTGGTCGCACGATTTCAGCGGCGGAAAACAAGTCGGCCAGTCTACCCCTGCCAACGGCGAATCACAACGATTGGCAGGGCACTCAGCCGGGTGAACAGGATTTGTTCCAGGTGGTTTCGGCTTGACAGGATGGTGGAGTTCGCCAAGGTGTTCAGATTCCTTGCGCAAGCCATCAGACCTCGCAGGAAACGCCGGTTCGACACCGAAAGTGAAGCCGACGAATCGCGGAAATCTGAGAAATCCGGGGACGATTCTTGCGATCAGGGGAGAACTCGGGTGCCGAAGAATAAAAAGATCGCTCAAGATGACGCACCACTCGACGACGTTAGCAAACCGTTGAAAACGAAGGATTCATCATCCCGCCGTGTGCCACTGGCTCTGGGAGTGTGAAACCTGTTGAAGCCTCCGATAGTAGCTGGCACTGGTAAAGCCAGTGGCACGCGTTCAACAGACTGTTAGAACGTCGAGTTGATTTGCTCTCAGAACAGCCTCTTCGATCGACCTCCGAGCTGCGGCAGTCGCAAGCCGCCGAGCATAGTTGCGGACGACAGTCGTCCGCAGACACGGATTCATTGCCGTCCAGCCTGAACTTGCTGCGTGGCGGCTGGACTGGTCGAAAGTGAGGTCGCGATGAGTGGAATTGGCTCTGCCGGTTTCGGACCCGGCGTCAACCCGTACGCGGGCAATGTGAACAGCACCAAAGGAACCGATGCCGCACGTGCTGATTCCTCGGACCGATCCACAGCCGCTGATCGGTCGTCGTTTACACAAAACCTGAACGGCGCCGGCGAAACAGAGCGCTCCGATGACCGCGACGCCGATGCTTTCTTCACAGCCAGCGGCGGCAACCACCAGCAGAACGAATCAGAGCCTCAGCCTGATTCCGGCGAAGGACAGACCTCAGCTGATTCGACATCCGGCCCGGCAGTCATCGGCCAGCCCCTCGACGACCACCGCGGCAACATGATCAACTTCGACGCGTGAAATTGTTTCAGTGCACGAGTTGCTTCTCGACGAGAAACTTTGCGATCGCCCCAGCGGCGATACGGTGAGCCAGCTCGTTGGGGTGCTGATCTGTGGGGTGAACCCACAACTCGGGGCCTTCGAAATCGCGAAAAATTTCACGCAGGTCCAGCACGGGAATCTGCGTTTCCTTACAGAAACTGCGGACGTGATCGTGGATCGGCTCGAATGGGTATTCGCCATTCAGGTTCACGAAGAACGGGAAAATGGTAATGGCAAGTTTGCAGTCTTTCTGTTTGCAGAGGTCTTGAATTCCCGCCAGAGCATCGCGGCACCGATCCCATTTCTCAGGTTCATTCAAGTAGCTGTTGATCGATTTCCTCAGGTAGGAATCTGCAGTTCTGTGCTGCAGATATTTTCGCCGAGCCAGCATCCACAATTCGGAATACTGAGATAGCCAGTCACCCTGAGCGTACGACGTCGTGAACTCCGTGAAGAATTCGACCTTTGGTCGGTCGGTGTAAATGTCCGGTTCAACGTCGTTCGGCACAAAAGACAGCAGTACAACGTCTGGGCGATAATCTAATCCGCGTCTTTCCAGCAGTTGCTTCTGCATCGAAGTGTTGTATCCGGGTTGCCCGGTGTTGATCGTCTCGATCTGCTTTCCGGCTATCTGACTTTCAAGCAGCGGTCCCAACAGTGACAGAAAGAGGTGCTCGTGTTTGACTCCCTGGCCGAACGTGTAGCTGTCGCCCAGGCCGAGAATGCGGATGACGTTGACGGGCTTCTCGATATCACGTTCAGAGTCCCGCCAGCCTTCGGAATTGAATGTGTGAGTGATGCTATCATGCTGGTCGAAGTAGCCTCGCGGATTCGTTGCATACGTGTATCGGATGGATGCGTGAGGAACGAAACCGTGCGGCAGCAAATCGTAAGGTCCGCCCGATCGAGGAATGATCTCGGACGAACTGGTCATTCGAAAGTCGTTGTTCACGCCGCTGAGCAACACAACGAGTTCGCCGATCGCTAACGAACACGCTGACGCAACTGAAACGGCAATCAGCCGAAACACGAGACGTCGCCTGCGAGACGTCTTGCCTTGTTTGAGGCTTGGACCAGTCGATGCCGACACAGAGAACTCCAGACTTCGATCACGAAACAGTACGCCAAGTACGATGTTAGCTGTCCGTTGAGGAAGTGTGCAGAATAACTGACCGATTCCCAGGTATATCATTCCTGCGAAAGTCGAAAGAACTGGTTTTCCACCTGAGCGGGAATGACGCATCCGGCCGCGCGATGGCCGGTACCTGTCCTACTTCCCGCTGCGGTTTTTTGCGGAGTGCGGATGTGCCTGCTCGTAGGTTTCCTGCATGCGGCGGGTGCTGACGTGGGTGTAGATTTGGGTCGTCGTCAGACTTTTGTGGCCGAGCAGTTCCTGGACGCTGCGAAGGTCCGCGCCACCGTCGAGCAAGTGCGTGGCGAAGCTGTGCCGCAGGGAGTGCGGTGTCGATTGTCGGTCGAGGCCGGTCAGCATGAGATACTTGTCGAGCATCCGTCCAATGCTGCGTGTCGTCAGTCGCTTGCCGAACTTATTCAGAAACAGCGGATTGCCGTCTTTGTTCTGCGGGTTCGGCTGCCTGACTTCCATCCAGTCGTCGAGTGCCTTGACCGCGTACCTGCCCAGCGGACTGATGCGTTCTTTGCGGCCCTTTCCGATGACTCGCAGAACGTCCGCGTCCCGGTCCCAGCTTCCAACATCCAGACTGACGACTTCCGCGACTCGAAGCCCGGCTGAGTAGGTCGTCTCCAGAATCGCACGATCGCGAAGCCCCATTGGCTCGTTCGCTGGGGGAGCTTCCAGCAGGGTCGCGAGCTGCTCGATCGTCAGCAGGTTCGGCAGCTTGCGACCGGTTCTTGGTGTCCGTAGTGCCTGCGCAGGATTGGACGTCGTCATTCCTTCGCGCAGGCAGAAACGGAACAGACTTCTCAGGCACGCAAGTCGGCGAGCGACGGTCGTTTTCGCGTAGTCGCATTCGTGGAGGTAGGCGACGTAGCCTCGCAGCATCCCGACGCTGACCTGCCGAGCTTCCGGAACGTAACCGACTCGATCCTGAAAGTAGGCCAGCAGACTGGCCACGTCTTCCGCGTACGATTTCACCGTCAGCGGCGACGAGTTTCTCTCGATCTTCAGGTGCCGCAGAAATCCGTCGATCGCCTGTTCCATGAGTGATCCGTTAGTTCGTTCAGTTCAGTTTCAGACAATGCTTGCAGCGCAAAACCGAAAAAGATGAATAGCCACGGATGGTGCCCTGAAGCATCCTCAAGATCTGTGTGAAATCCGTGCTCATCCGCGGTTGAAACTTCCTTCCCACTGAGCCGACGAAAAAACGCCAGCAGGAGTTCTTATCGGGAACGACCGGCTGGCGTTTGAGTTTTTCGATGTTGTGGGGCAAATCCCGCGCGGGCGAACTCGCCAGCCTGTTTTACCAGGCCGTTTCGGGGAGCCGGTTACTTCGTTGTTCTGACTCTGCTTCCTGACGCAGTTTACGAACCTTCTGGCTCAGAACCGCTGCGTCGTACCAGGTAAAGCTGAGATCCTTATCGGCCGCGTACTTTCCCAGCGTCTGCAGAAGCGATGCCGCGCTGTCCTCATCGTACAGAAACACGTAGCGCTCAGAATCCTTCACCAGTGCAAGTACATTCATGCTTCGCTGCATGATTTCTCCTCGGTGCGTCGTCGCTGGCTTCCCTGCTGCGTCCGTCATGGCCGTCGGCGACGGCACTGGAATGACTGCTCCGTAGCTGTGTTTTGTCACGATCGCGGTGTTATCAGTCCTGGCTTTTCGAGCATGACTCAAACAGCCTGAAACACTGCCCTCGTGAACTCTTCCTTCGACGATTCCGATCATGATGCTTGAGCCTGGTTCCGCGACCTGCCGTGGTTGGGCGGATCGTTTCTCGGGTTACCGGTATTTTCGTGGTTTCAGAACGAGCTGTCGCTGGGCTTCGCCTCCGTGAAGCTGCAACATTTCCGAAATCATTACATGTGCGGTGAATTTTCGAAAAAACTCGCTCCGCTTCATGTAGGCCTCAAGATCGCCGCTGCGGAGCTGGCCTGTCAGTTCGAGATAGTCTGACAGCCGAGCAATCAGTCGCCGATCGGTCGCGTCGAACAAACGGACGTACGCCATCAAGGGCTCCGCTGAAGCGACCTCGTTCAGATGGACGTTAACCGGATCGTCGTAGCTCAGCTCCGGTTGCATACTCTGAGCCGGTGGGGTTGGCCATTGATTTGCTTCTGAATTCGGCACGGGAAACAGCGGCGTCCGCATGACAGAACCTGGCAGGCCGGGCTGAGGTTCAGCGGGACTGGTGTCCGCAGTCGGCGGCATCGTTACCGTTGGCGCGGGCTCTCTGCCCGGCGTTGCGAGCTCCGGCCCCGGAAATTCTGGTTCTGCGGCTGCGATTCTCGGAGTCTCGTTCCGAGGCAAATCCGACAATCCTGTTCGCGACGTCATGGCTCTGCTTCGAGATTCGTCAGGCGGCGAGGCGTCTTGCAGATGCCGAGTGAATGGATTGTTGTCAGACGGCGAAGCGATTACTGGCTGCCTGCTCGGGGCATCGCTGCCGGGCAGCGGCGTCGGTTCATTTGTAGCGACTGGCGACTGGGGGGCCTCAACCGCTGGCCTGACGGGAGCGATCGGCTGGGCCGAAGGCGGTGGCTGAAACGCGACCGGCGGATCGAGATTACCAGCCTGAGTGGAGACAGCCTGGGCGGGGACAGACTTTGTGAGCGGCGGCACGAACTCCGCAGCCTCAGGTGAGGCATCTGAGAGATCAACGTTGTCCTGATAACGCACTCTAAGAGTCTGCGATGACCAATCTTCTTCTGCTGGCGGGGCTGGTTGAGGCTCTCTCGCGGGTTCAGGCTCGGGCAACGAAGGAAAATGATCGTCGCCGGCCGGAACCAGCAGTGACGTCCCCTCGGGCAACAGTGACTGGCCAGTGGCGAAATTCTGATTTCGGAAACTCCCGGCTTCAGCCAGCAGAACCTGAGACGCGTTTTTCCGGGCCTCGATCGCTTCCCAGTCTCCCTCTTCAACGAAAACCTGGGCGCGTCCAGCCGTCGAACGCGTCGTGCGAAACCCGGAAGTTTCAAACTCGGCGGAGACCCATTGATCGGAATCGTCCGGCGATTGTGCTCGCGCAGTGCCGTATTTGGGGCGTCCAGGCCGCTTCGCTGGTTCATCACTTGAGCGATAGAGGGACGACGAAACAGCTGAATCTTCAGTCGGCACGAACAGCCATTGCCGCGGTGAGTACCAGGCAACCTTTAAACCGATCCGAGGGTTGTACGGGTCGTAATCGGTGACCGCTCCGACGACGACGGCGTCAACATTCAGAATTTGAGCCAGCCGAACGGCGTCATTGGGGCCGGACAGCGTGATGCCGCTTTCGATCATCGCCCGTTCAGTCACTCCGACGGGTACAACTTCGAAGCCGGGTATCTTTTGCAGCTCGGCGTAATAATCGAGAGCAAACTCGCGCCCGTCGACTGTTCGTTCCTGGCTGAGATTAAAAAACGGAGCCACAGCTACGGTCTCCAGCCCGACGACCGGGTTCCGCATGCCGATTTCGACAACGGCGCAGCCGGAGCCTGCCAGAGGCAGCAAAAGACTGATTGTCAGGGCGAAAACTCGAAACATGCTGACTGCCGCAGAGGAAAGCGTCCGTGGAGCGGCGTTGGCAGCCGCTCTGGCTGCCGCAAAAACGCCGCCCCGAGTCCGCGCAGGCGGGATCTCGGTTCCTCTGTTTATCGGCAGATCCGGCAAAGTCTCTTTAATCGGAATATTTTAACATCCCTCGGGCATTTGCAGGTCAGGCAAAGCCTGGCCTGCGATTCCACCCCTTGGCGTTTTTCTCCTCGGCGGCCTCTGCGATAAAATCTCAGTCTGACTACAGTACGCATCGAACATCTCAATCGCCTCCTGCCTCAACGAACGAAACAAATGCCAGACTGGGTTTCCATTGTCGAAGAATCAGCCATTGCCACCGGCTCCGGCGCGAAGTTCTTTGTGGACGACGTCGAGGTCGCCGTCTTTCGTTCCGAGGGGGATCTGTACGCCATTGAAGGCCGCTGTCCTCACAAAGGAGCGTCGCTCGGAAACGGTGTGCTGGAAGATGGTGCGGTGACGTGTCCCTGGCATGACTGGAAGTTCGACCTGAAGACCGGCGAAGGTCTGACCAATCCATCCTCGCCCGTGGCATCACTCGCCGTACGGGTTAATGACGGCTCGATCGAAATCGACCGTGAAACTCTCCCTCAGAAAACGTCGCTGGCGGCAAATGTCGACGACGGCATTCATCGATACCTCGTCCGCTACGGATCGCTCGGCTGGGTCGGAGTTTTCGGCAACGTCGACCGCGTCGAATGCCAGCATCGTGACCGAGTCGTCCTGCAAACGCACCGAGGCCAGGAAATCGGCGAAGTGCTCTCCACGCCGGAAGACCTTGCCGCGCAGAACAACAGCGACAAACCGGGGGGAGAAGTCGTCCGCGTGGCCACGCCCGATGAAGTAAAAACTCACGAACCTCGGTCGCGCGAGCTGACGTCTCAGTTGATCGAAGAATGCAGCGCCGTGCTTACAGAGTCGGACATCGACCTGGCCATCGTCGACGGTGAAGTCCTGTTCGACGGCGAGTCTGCCGTGATCTACTTCCTGGGCGACTCCAATCCCGACGCCGGGCCTCTCGTCACCGACATCGCCAAACGCCACGGTCTGGACCGCATCGAACTTTACCCATTCATCGATCCACCGGAACCCGAGGGCGGTGGCTGCGGCAAGGAAGGCTGCGGCGGAGGCGGCTGTCATTCCTGAAACTGCATCGTACAAAAACGGCTTGGTTCGCTGTCAACTTCGCGGTGTCACTGGTGCTCGTCCGGCAGGTACGTTAGTTGAGTCGGCACTGCTGGCTGTGAGGCTTTAAATCGCGTTGACACTAAGACGAGTGAAACTGATCGCGATGCTGGCCATACCCGGAACATCAACGATGTTCGATGGCTGCTGGAGAAACCGAATCGGCAGCACTAAGATGCGGAGCGTATTTCATTGGCCATTTCGGAGGCCGGTTTCGACTTTGATTTCTGCTTAAATTCTGCTCAGGAGCGACCTCGATGAGTAAGTGGCCGATCGGCGTTTTTACATCTATTGACGAAGGACTTGGCGTCAGTATCGACGTCATGAAGGAACTGAAAATCCCTACCGTTCATCTGCACTGTCCTGGCCCTGAGAATCGAACGGAAGATCACGCGAAGGCGTATCTCGACAAAGCTGCTCAAGGCGGTTTCGAAGCGACAGTTGTTTTCAGCGGTTTCGCCGGCGAGACCTACGAAAGCATTCAGCGAACGGCAGAAACGGTCGGACTTGTCCCGGAAGCTTTACGAGACGCGCGCGCTGCCGAGTACCGCACGGTGTCAGACTTCGCAAAGTTCATCGGCTGCAACGTCGTCGGCATGCACGTTGGATTTGTCCCGGACCGATCCACTGACAGCTACAGGAATCTGATCGAAGTTACTCAGTCGCTGCTCGACTATGTCAAAGGCAACGGCCAGAACCTGCACCTGGAAACCGGACAGGAATCTGCCGAGCACCTGCTGGACTTCATCGGCGACGTCGATCGCGACAACCTGTTCATCAACTTCGACCCGGCCAACATGATTCTGTACGGCACCGGCGACCCGATCGATGCTCTGAAGAAAGTCGGCCATCTGGTTCGCAGCATTCATTGCAAAGACGCCACGTGGGCAGCGGAAGATGTTCGAGGCACGGAATGGGGAGCGGAAGTTCCATTGGGCGAAGGCGACGTCGGCATGGAGACTTACCTTCGAACGCTGAAGGAACTCGGCTACGAAGGTCCGCTCACGATCGAGCGTGAAATCGCTCACGACCCTGTTCGTCAGAAAGCGGACATCGGCACGGCCGTCCGCCTGCTCGAAAAACTGCGAGCGGAAATCGGCTGACTTCGAGGGGGCGTCAAGACGCACCGCCGACCGATTGTTGCTCCGGTGCGTCAAGACGCACCCTATGGTTTTTGACCAAGTTACTCCGCAACCAGGCTGCAAACCTGAGGTTCTTATGCAAACCCGCAATTCTCGAATGGGGCTCATCCTGTTCGCCGTTTATCTGGTTCTGTACGGCGGATTCGTGCTGATCAACACGTTTTCACCCGAGTCGATGGAGGCCACTCCGATTGCCGGGATCAACGTCGCCATTCTGTACGGCTTCGGGTTGATTATTGCGGCATTCATCATGGCTCTGTTGTACGGAGTTCTTTGCGATTCGAATGACGAACCTGGTTCGTCCACGGAGGACGACCAGTGATTTACGAACCCTCAGTGTCTGCGGCGGTGATCTTTTTTGTCTTCGTTGGAATCACGTTGGGCATCAGTTTCTGGCTGGGCCGAAAAGCGACCGACTCCAAAGGCTATTTCGCAGCTCACGGTCAGATTCCGTGGTTTGTTAACGGCGTTGCCTTTGCCGGAGATTACCTGTCAGCCGCGTCGTTCCTTGGCATCTGCGGGATGATCGCTTTCTACGGCTACGATGGGTTTCTCTACTCGATCGGCTATCTCGCCGGTTGGATCGTCGCGCTGTTTGTCATTGCAGAGCCAATGAAACGGCTCGGCAAATTCACTTTCGCCGACGCGCTGGACGCGAAGTTCAACTCACCGGGAATCAAGCTCGCCGCAGGCATCAGCACGCTGGCCGTCAGTGTTTTTTACCTGATTCCGCAAATGGTTGGAGCAGGGGTGCTGGTTCAGCCGCTGCTCGGTTTTGACCACTGGGTGGGGGTTGTCATCGTCGGCGTGACGGTCATTCTGATCGTCGTCACGGCGGGAATGGTCTCAACGACGTGGGTGCAGTTTATTAAGGGAACGCTGCTGGTTGTCTTCAGTGCGATCCTGACTGTGATGATTCTGAATCAGGGGTTTACCGAAAACTCCGATGAAGCATCAACGGGACTTCGCACACTGAATGCTCACGACGTGGCAGGTTCGGAATGGGAAGTGGTGAATCCAACCGGAGCCTGGGCTGAAACTGATTTCCTGCGGTTGAAGGACTCGTCTACCGGCAGAATTTCCGTCTGGACGAAGCAGGACGTTGAATCGCAGGATGGCACGGCGTCCTTGTTGCGGGAAGCTCAGACGCTAACCAAAACCAAAGACGGCAAAATCCTGGTCAACGGAGAAGAGAAAGGTACGAAGAGGGGCGAACCGGAACTGCACTCAGTTGGGCATATCAGCAAACTGCCTGACGACTACGAGGCCGGCTCGGCTGTTGGCCCTTTGGAGTTCTTCAGCACGCTTCAGAAGAGCGAAGTGGTTCTGTGGTTGAGTAAGAAAATCGTGGATGACGACGGTTCTGAAACGACTGTCTATTACCAGAAGCCGACTCCAGGAAGTCACGTGCTTCGTCCTGGTGAGCATCCGAAGTTCAAAGGCATCCGCAGCGACAGTTTCATCGGTAAGTTAAACTTTCTTTCGCTGATGCTCGCTCTTTTCTGCGGGACGGCTTCGTTGCCGCACATTCTGATTCGCTACTACACCGTCAAGGACGCGGCGGCGGCTCGGAAGAGCACAATCGTCGGTATCGGCAGTATCGGTTTCTTCTATGTTCTGACGCTTTACATGGGGCTTGGAGCCATGACCAGCGGAGGCATGGACGTTACGAACAGCAACATGGCGGCTCCGCTGCTTGCTCGAAGTATGAACGAACTGCTCTTCGCGGCGATTTCGGCCATCGCCTTCACGACCGTTCTGGGAACAGTCAGTGGTTTGATTCTTGCGTCCGCCGGCGCGGTGACTCACGACCTGCTGTCGAGCTATTTCAAAATCGAAATGGACGATCATCAGAAGGTTCGAGTCGCCAAGATTGCCTCAGTAATTGTCGGTGCCATCGCCATCGTGCTCGGAATCAAGTTCGAAGGAATGAACGTCAGCTATCTCGTTGGTTGGGCATTCAGCGTGGCCGCGTCGGCTAATCTGCCATCATTGATCATGATCCTGTTCTGGAAAGGCGTCACCAAAGAAGGAGTCATCGCCGCAGTCGTTGTTGGAATGCTCAGCAGCCTCGGCTGGATTCTGTGCAGCGCCGATTCGATGGAACAGGTCTTTGGCTTGACCGCTGGCGACGCTCTGGTGCCCTTTGGCCAGCCAGGTATCGTGACTATTCCACTTGGCTTCATCACGCTGGTCGGAGTTTCGCTCGTGACGAAGAAAACTGACTCGAAAACCGTCGCCGCATGATTCAAGGCGTGGAGCGAACGTCAGCTGACGAGTTATTGCTTGCGTGTGACGTTCGTCCTGCCGCCTTGAGCAGGAGCGTTTCCAGAGCCTGCGTCGTTGGACCAATACCAAAACGAGTCAGCACGGATTCTTTCGCCCGAACTGTTCGATCTTCGCGGGTGGAGTCGGACTTCATTGCCTGCTCAATACCGTCGGCGATCGATTGCACGTCCAGATTCGGAACCAGCATTCCAAGCTTTCCGTCTTCCAGAATTTCACGCGGTCCGTGCGGGCAGTCGGTGGAGAGGACGGGCACGCCCAGCGACATTGCTTCGACCAGCACGTTGGGCATGCCTTCGTAACGCGACGTCAGGCAATACAAATCTGCTGACCTGATCAGCGGATATGGATTCGGTTGAAAGCCAGCGAACCGCACCACCTGTTCCAGGCAATTTTGAGCGGTCAGATGCTCCAATTGAGCTTTGCAGGAGCCTCGCCCGGCAATCGACACGGCAAGGTTGGTTTTCCCGCGAACGTTGACGAGTTCGTTGACTGCGTTGAGCAGAAGGTCGAGCCCTTTGCATTCCTCAAGCCGCCCGACAGCCACGATGTGAAAGGTGCCGGCAAGTGTGTCTGAAGAGGCAGCGTTTTCGGTGGCGAGACTGTTTATCTCAGCGAAATCAAAACCGTTCGACAACGCTGTTACCAGGTCGACCGGTAGTTCGTAAAAGTCGCGACACGCTCTGGCGAGCGGTCGGGAGTTGGCAATAACGAAACTGGAATTCCGATAGACACGTTTCAGGATTCGATACTTCAGCCAACGGAAGCGGCCAATGTTTTCATTCAGGTCGTCGACTGGATTAGAGACGACAGTTGAGAGATGTGGCACGTTGAGCGTTTCACATGCCGGTCCGGCAATGAGTGTCATGTGCGGAGTGCGGTCGTAAACGACCTCGATGTTCTGGTTGATCAGAACGGATGCGAAGTGAGCAATCTGAGCCCGCCGAATCCGTCCGGGCAGGTACATGCCACTGGGATCCGGTTGGTCGTCGAAAGCCGTCACCGGGACGTCGTCGGGAACCTCGCAGAGGAACTCGCCCGTTCGACTGATGAGGTACAGATGCGGTTCAAACTGCGAGCGATCCAGGTGTCGCAGAATATTGACGACCTGACGCTCGCTGCCGCCGCCAGCTAACGACCCGATCGCGAACAGGACTCGGATTCGATCGGGCATGGGCGATATTTACAAACAGTGGTGTCACGGGCTGAGGCTATGCGGCGTCTGACGACGCGTCCTTCACAATCTTCGGAGCGATTTTTCTGGTCCCCTTGCCGTGTTTGGCTTTCAGATCGAACAGGCCAAAAATCTCGGCGGCGGTCAGGCTGCGGGCTGCGTCCTCGACATCTCCGTCACCCAGTACACTCTCGAAGATCGCTCGTTTGTGCCGCAAAACGGCATCAATGCGTTCCTCGATCGTATCGTTACAGATAAACCGAGTCACGATCACAGTGCTGGTTTGCCCGATTCGGTGTGCTCGGTTAATGGCCTGATCCTCGACGGCCGGATTCCACCAGCGATCGAACAGAAAGACGTAACCGGCAAACTGAAGGTTCAAGCCGACGGCCCCTGTTCCATAGCTCATCAGCAGAATGTGTTTGGTCGGATCCTCTTTGAACTCCGCCAGGATTGGTTCTCGCTTCTTAGTCGGAACGCCACCGTGATAGATCAGCGGGTTGAACTGTTGCAGGCGTTCGCCAAGCCAGTCTAAAACCTTTGTCCATTGGCTGAAGAGGATTGCCTTGCCGCCACTCTGTGCAATTTCTTCCATGTCCGCGACTAATCGATCGAGTTTCGAACTTTCGTTGGTCAGCGGGTCGAAATTCGTAATCTGCTTCAGGCGAAGGACCAGTTCAAAAACGTGCTGGACGGTCACCTGGTCGCCCATTTCGTTGAGCTGAACGACGCCCTCTTTCTCAGCCACCGTGTAGGCGTACTTCTGAGCGGGGCTTAGTTCGAGATACGCATCCCGGTCAAGCCGAGGCGGCATGTCCTTCATGGCGACGTCTTTTGTGCGTCGCAGAATGTACTTGTCTGCCAGTTTTGAAAGTTGCCGCAAATCCGGCGTCGCACGAGCATTGACGACTTCCATGAATTCGAAAAGCGATACCAGTTCTTCAGGCCGATTTTCGATCGGCGTTCCGGTCAGGCACCAGCTGCGCTTTCGCTTCAGGTCGCGAGTGATGACCGCCGTTTTTGAATCACGGTTCTTGATCCGCTGCGCTTCATCAAGGACGACCAGATCAAATTTCGGACGCTCTTCTTCCGGCATGGCCTCCATGTCTCGGACCATGACTTCGTAATTCGTCATGAGGATGGGAACGCCGGGCATCTTCCAGATCAGGTTTCTGCGAGCTGTGTCGCCTTCGACAGTGACGATCGGCAACTCTTCGGCCCACGCACGAAACTCGCGTTGCCAGTTTGGAATCAGCGGTTTCGGACACACCAGAAGAACCCGGCGAACCTGGCCACCACGTAGTAGCAGCCTGACTGCTGTGATCATCTGCATGGTTTTTCCGAGGCCCATTTCGTCAGCAAGCAACGCGGCTTCCTGCGAAAACAACCAGCCGATGCCTTCGTACTGATGGGGGAACGGCTCGAACGGCATGATCAGTTCCTGGCCGGCCAGCATCGTTTCGAGTGGTGGCTGCAGGATGTAGAAAAGCCGGTCTTCAAGCGACAAAGCATCGCTCGGCGGCTTCAGTCGAGTTGGCTTGCGAGGTGAGTTTTCATCCGCAGAGTCCGAAGTCTTCTTTGTTTTCGGACGCGATGCTTCCTGCTTCTCTTCGTCTTTCGGGACATCGGGTGGAAGAAACTCGATCGCCTCGGGAAAGGCGAGGCCAACGGTGTGAACCTTCGGCCAACCGGGCTTCCACGACGGAACAGTTCCGACCGTCAGTTTTTGATCTACCTGCCGGCACTCGATGGTCGGCCAGCGATTCAGCGCAACGTTTGCTCCGGACGAATAAATGTCGACTGTCGGCAACAAGTCGATCGGCGACGTGTCGAACGGAAAGTCTGCCGCTCGCGGGCACGGCACATCGTAGGTGACAGAGGCCGTCGAGCTTCCTGGATTGTCCTGGTCGGGCAGCATGCAGGGACTCCGGCAGCGTTTCGTGTAGCGTGAATTTTTCCTGCGATTCAGTCAGGCGACGCGTGGTCGCGCCGTAATCGTTGACAGCGTTTCCCGCAAAGCTTCGCCAACCCGTTCCAGCGGTTCGTGCATATTGGCGTCATCGGAGAGTTGCAGGCTGATTTTTTCAATGCCCGAACGATCATCTGTGAACTCGTCGTGCATTCGGAATGTTTGTCGACCGATTCGAATCTCCTGACTGACCGACTTTGCTTTGTTGTCGGTCGTCGGTTGCGAATCGGACTCGGTTGATGCTTCGTCGTAAATAATGGGAATGGAAACTTTCGTGCGAAGTTGCAGCATTTCGATGCGACTGGTCAGGATCAGCGACGGCTTAACGGACACTCGATCCAGCAATGCCTTCCCGAGAAGATCGCCCAGGATAAAGGGCACTAGTGTCGGACCGTAAAGCAGTTCCTGAGTACGATTTGGTTTGACCGGAGTTGTGCATTGAAATTCCAGAGGTCGTCCGAAGCGGTCAGTGACAAGCAGGCCGCCGACGAAATTGCGGTCTCCGATTTCGACTGCCGTCATAAAGCCCAGACGAATCTGTTCCTTACGTTCTTTCGAACCTGAAGACATAGAGGGGGGGTCCTGAGTCGATGCGAGTGAGTCATGGTGCGGGTCATCGGTCGGCTGGTACTGGTGAAATCTGCATTCGTGGAGATTTCGGGGATCGGACGGAGCGCGGACGCACCCTGCTCCGAAGAAACCAGCGGCACCTCTATCATCGACTTGTGCGGGAAGGCGACTTTAACGATTACGCAGCCTGGTAGTGCATCCGACTGAGCCTCAGAGTCGTTCGACGTGGCGTCGGTAGTGACCTGTTCATCGCCGGGCGCCAAGAAAAACGATCGATCAACGAAACAGGCGGCTGACCACGAAGATCAGCCGCCTGTTCAATTGTCGTCTTCAAGCCATTGCTCGACTCAACGGAAAGTCGCTTCGAGCGAGAGCGGTTACTCGCCCATTGGCTCTTTTTTCTCGGTCAGAACCGGGCACTGAGCAGCCATTTCGGCGTTCAGTTCTTTGTATCCGGCCCATTCTTCCGGCAGATTGTCTTCATGGAAAATAGCTTCAACCGGGCATTCTGGAACACAGGCTTCGCAGTCAATGCACTCATCCGGATGGATAAAGAGCATCGCTTCCCCCTCGTAGAAGCACTCTACGGGGCAAACGACGACGCAGTCTGTGTACTTACAGTTGAAACAGGGTTCCGCGACGATGTGAGCCATTGTGAATCCTTTTCTTTTGCCCGCCGATAAATCGGCATCCAGAGGCGAAACTCAGAAGTGTGAAACCTGTGACGCGACACTTATCGGCTGGCTCGCAACCACTGCTGAGCCCATCCTGCCTGCCTGGTCGAATTCGTTGGAATTTGCAGGCAAACCAGAAGCTGCGCGGGATCGTAGTTCTGCAAAATCAGAGTGTCAAGACTCGAATCTGCCTGAATTTCCCAGCTTTTAATCAACTTCTAACTTCTCTTTTCCAGACTCGAATCAGGCAGCCGCTTTGTCTTTCTCTGTCGTTTCAGCGTCGTCGTTTTTTTCAGTTTCTTCTTTCGCTCCTTCCCCGTTGAGCATCGCTCGAACGCGTTCCAGAGCCGTTTCAAACTGACGATCTTTGAATTCCGATTCCGGAGGGGCGGCCTCGGTTAACACGTCGCGGGCTCGGCGATACTCATCGTAGTCTTCCAGTTCTTTGCGAGTGAATTTGACTTCCTCGTCTGGATGTACGCCCCACTCGTCCGTGATCTTTGAGTCAGGGAAGCGGTGAATGTTCTTCCCACTTGGTCGTAGATAGCCGGCAGTGGTCAGCTTGAGGGCACTGGCGCCCGACTCAAGTTCAATCACGTTCTGGACACTGCCTTTACCCCAGCTTCGCTCTCCCACGACGACGGCCCTTTTGTGGTCCTGCAGGCACGCGCTGAGAATCTCGCTCGCCGACGCGCTGAACCGGTTGATCAGAATGGCCATTGGGAAATCAGGAAGAGTTCCGGCTTTAGTGGCGGAGAACGTTCGCTTCTCTGTGTTCTTTCCTTCGGTGCTGACAATCGTTCCCGAATCAATGAACATGTCAGAAATTTCGACGGCCTGTGAAAGCAGCCCACCGGGATTAAATCGCAGGTCCAGAATCAGACCTTTCATCCCCTGCTTCTGGAGGGTGTCGATGGCCGCAGCCAGCTCCTCTGCACTTTTTCGTCCAAACTGAGTGAGCCGCACGTATCCGATTTTCTGTTCGTCATCGATCAGGAAATCCCACGCCCCGTCCTTGCCCCACTTGTCCCCCAGCACTGATTTGACGCTGATAATCGCTCGCTCCATGACGATCTCTTCGTCTTCTGTGGCAGACAGATGACGAACCTTGATCGAGACGGTTTCTCCCGGCGGACCTTTCATTAGTTCAACAGCCCGGGACAGTGGCATGTTTTCGGTGTCGTACCCTTCGACCTCGGTCACGATGTCTCCAGCGCGGACACCCGCTTTGTAGGCCGGGGTGTCGGGCAGCGGAGAAATGACCAGGATGCGACTTGTTCTCGGGTCCGGCTGAACCTGAATTCCGATACCACCAAACTGTTGATCAACCTGCTGATTGAAGCGAGCCAGTTCCTCCGGCGGGATGTAGCTGGAGTACGGATCCAGCTCTTTGATCATGCCACGCAACGCTGCTTCGAGCAGCTTGCGGCGATCGACATCCTTGACGTAGTTTCGATCGACCTGCTCGAACGTATCGACAAAGGTCTGCATCAGCTCAAAGTAGTCGTCCTGTTTCGGAGCGGCCTTGGTTTCATCCTGAGCGTCGACCGGGCTCACCATCAACACAAGGACGAGAGCCCACAGAGTTCGAACTCTCCAACGCATGTCAAACGCCATAATCGCCGCTCCTGATATCGGATGATTCACTCAACCGCTGGTTTCTGGCAGCCGGTAATTTTTAGTTGCATTCGGCGGTCTCGACAGAGCGGAACAGCCGAAATCGAGTGTAGGCGAAGCCGGAAACACCAGCAAGCTGCGTTGATTTCCAGAGCTGTCGCTGGAACGTTCCCTGCTGAAACCGACCGAACAGATTCAGTCAATCGTGTGCCACTGGCTCTGGTAGTGCGGGATCGCCGGTAGACTCCGATTCACCAAAACACTGGCAGAGCCAGTGGCACACACTTCCCACTTCGAACGCCGCAATTTCTCTTGTCAGGACTGAAATTGACCTGCCTGGCAATTGCCACCTAGACTCCGGTCCCTTCCAGATCTCACTTCCGAGTCACTCTGACTCATCGGATTCGGCGACTAACGATCATCAGTCGCATTCCCAGCTCATCCCGTGGAAACCTCACATGATATCGGGTCGCCAGGCACCTGATCTTCGACGCCGTACTACCCGGCTGCTGAGCGTGCTCTGCGCTGGAGCCTGCCTGTGCGCAACAGGCTGCAATCTTTTAAACATCTCGACGCTGTTTTCATCAACTGAGTCAAGTGGAAAGTCTGAACTTAAACTTCCACCGATTGTCGCCTCCCGAGACGCTGTTCAACTCGAAATCCTGTTTGTCGACCGGCCTGCCAACGACGCCTTACTGGGCGACTCACTGTGGAAGCAGGTCGACCAGATCGCCGGCATGTCCGCCGACATTCGAGGCACGCTTCGAGAAAACGGCTGGCGAGTCGGACACGCCAGTTCACACCCGCCGAAAGCGCTTGAACAACTGCTGGAAATGTCTTCTGAACGCCCCGAGGTGATTGACAGCGAACGTCGCCTGGTCGGTCGACGAGTTGCTCTGGCCGCTGGTGGTAACCTCCCGATCGATCTGACCGAATTGCAACCGGAGCTGCGTCTCAAGCCGGTCGCCGACGGAAAGACGAAGACCTATTCCAATGCAAAATGCATTCTCAACGTTCAGATCGACCGGGAACAGGATGGCTGGGTCCGGCTGAACTTCACGCCGGAAGTCCACCACGGGCAGAACTGGCTGCGCCCCGTTGCCACGCAGCTCGACTGGACCCGCCGCCGCGGCCAGCTGGTCGAACCACTGTTCGACCAGAAGTTTTCGTTGAGTCTCAACGTCGGAGAGATGGCCATCATCACGGCTGAGGGTGAAGACAACGAATCCGCCGGCCACTCCTTCTTCCGCAGCATTCACGAATCCGGAGGCCTCCAGCGTCTCCTGGTCGTCCGAGTCGCCAACATGCGGAAAATGGTCCCGGTCTACGACAACTGAGTGTTGTTTTTTCGCCCCTTGAACAGTGACGACGGCGGAGACGTATCCTGACAACAGGCGTCAAGCTGGAGCGAGCCCCAGCCTGCACCAATGAGTTCGCGGGTGGTAAGCGGTTGCTTGCGAACTGAGCGGCGGCGATACAGGATGTCTTTGTGGCAGTCTTCTTTCTTGCTGGGTGCCTGGTGATACTTGTTGCGGTTGTCCTGGCTCGATGTTTGGAGCCGTGCTGCGATTTTCGAATCACCTTTCGGGCAGCATGCCATGAAGTTTCTAACCTTTGTTGTGCTCGTCGTTGCTGTTGCCGGATCAAGCGTCTATCCGGTTGTCGCCGCTGAACCTGGAGTTCCCGACGACTTCAAGTCGATCCAGTCAGCATTCGTTATCCTCGCTCCGACGAAGTCGCCAGTCATCACTGGAAACGTTGCGGAGTCGTCGGACCGGAAGGCTCAGATTGGAACGCTCGACGGGAAACCGTTCGACGCTGGCGGCAACCGATTGGCAGCGCCAGCGCCTGACACCTTGCAGCGTTAGCTGTGGCCGAATTGTTGACCATTCCGAATCGCGTCCTGAGGATCGCCAGGTCGACAGGTTTTTCGACGTCGAGTTGGCGTCTTTGTCCTCGCCAGCAATACCATCTCACCTTCAAATACTGACCGACACTGGCCCCACACAGATCGAACGAAAGGGTAAAGCCATGAGCCGAATGAATCGTCGAGAGTTACTGAAACAGTCTGCCCTTGCATCAGCGGCATCAACGATCCTTCCCACTTTTGTCAGCGGCGAGGTCGCGAAGGATGACAAGCTGAATCTGGCTGTCATTGGTTGTGCGAATCAGGGCGGTTCGATCGGCTCGGGGGCTGTCAATCACCGGCTGACTCAGTGCGTAGCACTCTGCGATGTTGTTCCGTCACGGGCTGAAGGTTTCAGAAACAGAATGAAGGGCCAGTGTGACGACGCCGTTTTCTTCGATGATTTCCGCGAGATGTTCGAGAAGATGGGCGACAAAATCGATGTCTGCACGATTGGAGTTCCCGACCATGCTCACTTCCCGATCGCGATGCTGGCGATGTCGCTGGGAATTCATGTCTACGTCGAAAAGCCGCTGGCTCACACGTTCGAAGAATGCGAACTGTTGATGGCTGCCGAAAAGAAGTACGGCGTGATGTGTCAGATGGGGAACCAGGGACACTCCAGTGGCCAGCGGCTGCAGTTCGAGTCGTGGGTGGATAAAGGCATCATCAAAAACGTTCGCCGGGTTGACGCCTGCATGAACAAGGGACGCCGCTGGCATCCCTGGGGAGACATTAAAGCCTTTCCGGCAGAAGCGAAAATGCCGACCGGAATGAACTGGGACGTCTGGGCCGGCACCGCGCCGAAGCGTCCGTACAATGGTAAATACGACCCCGGCAACTGGCGTGGCTGGTACGACTACGGGAACGGTGCTTTCGGGGACTGGGGACCGCATACGCTCGACACGATCCACCGTTTCCTGAAGCTGGATCTGCCGCACACGATTCGTGCTGAAAAGATCGAAAGTCCGAATGAGTTCATCTTTCCGCACGGCACAACGATCGCCTTCGACTTCCCCGAACGTGGTTCCGACATGCCTGAGATGACCATTAACTGGTACGACGGTGTGAAGAATCGCCCGGCCAGCGAAGAAGGAGTCAGCATCCCGAGTTGTGGCAAAGCGATCTACAGCGACGACCTCACCTTTGTCGGCGGCACTCACAGTGCTTCGCTCAAGGTCGTCGGCGGAACCAGGCAGAAGGAAGTTGCTGCAAATCTGCCGGGGCCGTCCGTCAGCAGAACGTCCACCAGTCACATGGACAATTTCCTGAGAGCATCCGCCGGTCTCGACCCCCACTGCAATTCGTCCTTTGCCATCGCTGGCCCGCTCACTCAGGTCTTCATGCTGGGCTGCATCGCTCAGCGTCTGGGGGAGAACCTCAAGTTCGACACCAACACGAAACAGATCACAAACAACCCTCGCGCCAACGAACTTCTTAAAGGCAACCCGCCCCGAAAAGGCTGGGAAGAGTTTTATAAGCTGGCATAGTCACAATTGAGCGGTCGCGGTGTATCTGACATCGAGGCCGCTTCGTCAGTTTCCCGCAAAGAACGTCTCGACGTACCACTCCACGATCGCCATGCAGAATGAGGATGCGTCAGGACGCTGCGTGCGTCGTTGTGAATCATTTCGGCTTCGATTTATTCTGCCTGCGCCAGTCGCGGATGCTTGCCAACGCGAGCCGCAGTCTGTTGGTAACTGGAAGGGATCAAGCATGACGCTCGCCGAAGTGATGGAAGAATTGAAGTTGCTCGCAAAGCCAGCCACGTTGGCGACGTACCGTCGGCATGGAGCAGACGGCGACATGTTCGGGGTGCAGATCGGTGATCTGAAAAAAGTCTTGAAGAAGATTAAGGGCGATCAGGAATTGGCGCTGGCATTGTGGGATACCGGAAACGGCGATGCCATGTACCTTGCCGGGCTGGCGGCAGACGGTCGGCTGATGACTCGCCAGCAGCTTGATGGCTGGTCGAGGACAGCGTGGTGGCACATGTTAAGCGGATACTCGTTGCCAGGTGTCGCGGCGGAGAACGAGGCCGCGTGCGCGCTCGCGATGAAGTGGCTTAAGATGAAAGACTCCAAACGAGCTTGCGCCGGGTGGAGCACCTACTCGGCAGTGCTTTCAATTCGTGCGGACGACCAGCTCGATCTCGACGAAATCAGGACGCTGCTGAAGAAAGTCGAAGCGGAGATTGCCACGGCTCCGAACCGCGTCAAGTACTGCATGAACGGTTTTGTGATCTCAGTCGGCACTTACGTGAAGCCGCTACTCGAGGCGGCGAAGGCGACGGCAAAGAAGATTGGCATTGTTGAAGTCGACATGGGTGACACGGCGTGTCAGACGCCGCTGGCGACTGAAATGATCGCAAAGGTCGAATCAATGGGCCGCGTCGGAAAGAAACGCAAGTCGGCGAAGTGCTGAAGCAACGGATTGATCGTCAACTTCCGAAAACGAACAAGGCCGTCTGGAATCGAAATTCCAGACGGCCTTGCTTAATTCAATCAGGACGAAAGCGAATTCGACCCTTCGACGTGGCCTACCACCATCGACGCAGGACGAACACTTCCGGATCGTCAACGATCCAGTTTGTCGACCAGGTGCGACCATCGTCCATATTTACGACGTTGAAGAAGAATGTCACCAGACGCTGGGTCTCAGCATTGTAAGGTTTCGTCGAGGTGATGTAGTCGGCCTGGGTCAATGCGTCGACGCCAGGACTGGCGTAATAGTGAACTCTGGAGTCCGGCGTAAACGACATGCCAAACGTCCACCAGCCGGTCTGTGTGATGTATGGTCCGAACAGGTCTCGCCCTTTATCGTCGGAACGAATCAGAACGATGGCGGAATCCTCGTCGTACTTCGGATCCTTTTTGCAGTTGTACTGAATGAAGAAGCCCGGCCAGTAGGCGTCCTGTTTTCGCTTTTCGCGAATGGTGATGCCGAAAAGACCTCTTTTCTCTTCGCTCTTCACCACCATGCCTTCGCAGTCAGCCCGGATGCCAAACGTCGCCCCGGTCCGCTGTTCCCATTCGTTCCACGGTGGAAGGAAGACGCGGACGACGAAGCTCGGCGAGTTGGCAACTGAAATCGCACCGGTGATACCGTTCACGTTTGCCAGGAAGTCGTCCTGCTGCTGCTTGTGCGTCACCATTTCCGGAATGCCGGTGAACTTCGAACGAAGCAACAACGAGCCCTTACTTCCCGGGAGTCCACCTGCGGGAGTTGGGACTCGGCGAATGATGTCAGGCTGGCCTCGATAGGCACTTTCGTACCAGCGTCCATTGGCGGACTCACCGAGGTTATGGCGAGTCTGGCTGTCCAGGTTCTGACTGGCCTTGGGCCAGTTCGGGATGTATGACCAGTCCTCGTCTTCAAAGTCGTCACCGACTTCGTTGATCTTGTAGCCAGAGCCAGGGACGACTTGCGCTTCAGCCGTGTTGTACGTAAACACGCTGAGAGCAGTCATCACGGCCAGCGACTGCATCAGGCAGCGCTTCCAGGAAATCATTCGCATAATCCACTCCGATTGTTTTTGCGGGCTGCCGGTACACGGTCGAAAGATCCTTGCGACATCGTCTTCAGAAAGAGTGTGTCGCCGACCGGTGAGGGGGATTCCTTGAGAAGACCTTGCGAACCACTCAGGCAGCGCAGGCCGACTCGAAGTGAGATATCGGAAACTCGACACAATCCCCCTGAGTTGGATACAGCGTCAGGCAACCTGATCAGCAAACCCGTGCCGTCACGTCTGTCAGCCCTTGACTGGCAGGCAGCAACGTTGCAACCGGAATTTATGGCGTGCCTGGAAAACTTTACTCAATCGGCAAAGTCGCTGGATTCGCTGACCTGATCCTGTACCACGAGGGCGCTTAATAACGATTGCGCGATTCAGGTGAGGATGGATATTCTGGCAGTGTCTCTGACTTTTGACACGAGAGAGCGAGGATGGATTGGGACGGGCTGGCATCAGACGAGCGACTTGTGGCCGATATAAAGGTGACTTACGAATGGGGGCTCTGCTGGTGTCATTGATTCATCAGCTCTGTCGTCCGATCTGCTCGCCCCCGGACCAGAGTTGAAGCCTGACGACAGGGCTACAACAATCCATGAGCTTGTAACTCTCTGGACAACCAGGCCGATAGAAGGCATTGGAGCTGAATGCTGGAAAGGCTTCTCAAAGTGCTGGCCGGTTTCTTTGCTGGCCGTTCAGGATTTTCTTGCCGCTCCAGGGAAGCTGGGAATTGCTCAATAAGTCCAGGATACGCGTTGTTTGAGGCTGTTTTCTTTCTGCTGCTGGCACTCGCCTCAACCTGGCCGCTGGCAACACAGCTCGACAAGGCGATTCCGACAGGGCAGGAACGCGTCGCGACCGTGCCATTGTTCAATCTTTGGACGATCTGGTGGAACGCGGATCGGGCGGCGGAAGGATTTGCGAATTACTGGAGCGCCCCGATCTTCGCTCCCGCCGACAATGCTTTCGCGTTATCGGAAACGCAATCGACGACGGTCGTCGTCGCACCGGTCGTGTGGATATCCGATTCGCGAGCACTCGCTTACAACATTTACCTGCTGACGATGCTTGTGGCGAATGGCTGGGCCGGAAGTCTTCTGGTCAGAAGTTTGACCAGAAGTCGGTTCGCCGGAACGTGCAGCGGTGCGGCAATTCTGCTTCTTCCCTTCGTTCATTGGCAATTGGGAGTACTGCAGCTTTCTCAGGTCTCAGGAATTCTGCTGACGCTGCATTTTCTGATTCGGTTTCTGACCGAGTACAGAATGAAAGACGCGGCTCTGACCGGCGCGGCAATCGGTTTCTGCTACCTCGCGTGCAACTATTACGGTTATCAGCTTTGTCTGACTCTGTTGTTTGCGCTGCCGTTGCTTCTTGTGAAACGCTGCTGTTTTCGCCGATTGATTGTTGGTCTTGTGCTCATGAGCGCGGTGGCCAGCGTCATGGTTCTGCCAGTTGCCGTGATGCAGTTGTCCGTTTCCAGTCGGCAGAACTGGGATCGTCGGGTGGAAACGGTCTACCGCCTGAGGGCTGTCCAGGACGACTATTTCCGCACACTGTGGCGAGGTCCGCTCTCCGGCTCAGCGGGCAGTCAGGCCAGGTTCCCGTTGAGCCCTGGGCTTGCCTGCTCGGCACTTGCCATTGTCGGTGCGGCTGTTGGATTGCGGCGACGCAACTCGCGCCGTGTCACGGCGTTTCTGCTGCTGTTTCTGGCGGTGGCCGCTCAACTTTCATTAGGACCGGGCTGGTTGTTGCTGGGGCTGGGGCTGCGACCGTTCGAGCTTCTCGCGGACTGGCTGCCCGGACTCAGCGCGATGCGCAGTCCGCATCGATTTGCGGTGCTTGTCCAGGTCAGTTGCGTCGTTCTGGCCGGGATGAGCTTCGCTCAAGCGAATTCTCAAGGGACGACCAACGATGAAGCTGCTGACGAACAACGTTCTTTGGCGGAGCCCGTTTCCCGACGTGCAGAATGGCGACGAATGCTGCAATGGGGGCGCGTTGCTTTGCTGTTCGGAGTGCTGATTGAATCATGGCCCGCAAAGCCTGGTCTGTATGCGATGCCTGAATTCGAGCAGCAGCGATCCTGGAGTGAGTGGTTGCGGACCGAGACTCAGACAGACGACATTGTTGCTCACCTGCCGTTTCCGAGTGGACGATCAGTTTTTGATTACGAGGACACGACGGTCGCGATGCTCTGGTCAACGTATCACAAGCGGCGGCTGGCGAATGGGTATTCGGGCTTCTTTCCGAACGAGTTCTTTCAGTTGAAAGCCAACGTGCAGGGCTTTCCCGACGACAGGTCGCTGCTCGCCTTTCAGAAGGCAGGTGTTCGCTGGTGTGTCGTCGACATGGTCACTCTGTCGCCTGAGAGCGTTGAGAAGCTGTCCGGTCAGCAGCGGTTATCAATCCAGTTCGAGACCGATGACAGAAAAATTCGCATCTACGAAGTCAAACCTGAACCTGCTGGTGAGGTTGACGGGAAGTCTGAGTGAGCTGCCATGCCCATGTCTGTTCTCAACGGCGTTGACCTTACGGACACGGTCGACACTATCGTCGAAGCAGGCGGCGGCGTTCCCGGCGGCGGACGAAGAATGCCATGGATCGCGTTTTCAGGCGATAACTGAATCCAGGCTCCAGCCCTTTCGGCCGCCTTGCCGGATAGAACGTGTCGAGTTCGCATTGCCAGAACATGCCGTCGTCGAGTGGCGGCAAAGTAAACGGGATGTCATCCTCGCTTGCGTTCATAAGGAGCAGTACGGTGTTGCCTTCACAGGGCTCGCCATCGGCGTCGAACTCTTCGATCATCCGCCCGTCAAGAAGCATCCCAACGCATCGGGCATACCCTGCTTCCCAGTCGGCGATAGTCATCGGTTCGGCGGCGGGCGTCAGCCAGTGAATGTCCCGGTCTTCTGATTCACCATGCATCGACGGTTTGAAAAAAGTCTGCCGATGAAAGACGGGATTTTCATTCCACAGTTGAATCACTCTTCGAACAAACTTCTGGAAAGCTTTCTGTTCGGGGTCCAGATCCCAGTCGACCCAACTGATTTCGTTGTCCTGGCAGTAAGCGTTGTTGTTGCCGCCCTGAGTTCGACCAAACTCGTCGCCGGCCAGAAGCATCGGCACGCCTTGAGAGCAGAACAGAGTTGTCAGAAAGTTGCGCCGCTGCCGTTCTCGAAGCTGGTTGATGTCCTTGCTGGATGTTTCTCCTTCAAAGCCGCTGTTCCAACTGCGATTGTGGTCGTCGCCGCTGTTTTCGAGATTCGCTTCGTTGTGTTTCTGGTTGTAGCTGACCAGGTCTCTCAGCGTGAAACCATCGTGCGACGTGACAAAGTTGACACTTGCCAGCGGGCTGCGGCCGTTGTGCTGAAAGATGTCGCTGCTGCCACAGATTCTGGTAGCGACATCGCGAAGCTTTCCGTGGTCGCCCCGCCAGAATTCTCGAACGGTGTCGCGATACTGGCCGTTCCATTCTTTCCACAGGCCCGGGAACTTTCCGAGGTCGTAACTGCCGACGGCGTCCCAGGGCTCGGCGATCATTTTGACCTGCGAGAGCACCGGATCCTGCTGCACAGCATCGAAGAAGGCGGCTCCGGGGTCGAAGTCTCGCGGCTCGCGGCCAAGGACCGAACACAGGTCAAAGCGGAAACCATCAACATGCATCTCCTGCACCCAGTAGCGCAGGCTGTCCATGATCAGTTGCAGAGCGAACGGATCGTTGACATTCCATGAGTTTCCGCAGCCTGAGAAGTTGTCGTAGTAACGATGGTTGCCAGCGAGTCGGTAATAGCTGGAATTGTCAATACCGCGAAAACTCAGCGTCGGCCCCATCTCGCTGCCTTCGCCGGTGTGGTTATAGACGACGTCGAGAATGACCTCGATTCCATTTTTGTGCAGCGTTTTAACCATTCGCTTGAATTCGCGAACGGTCTCCTGAGGCGAATCGGCTGACGAGTACGTCATCTCCGGCGCGAAAAATCCCAGCGAGCTGTAACCCCAGTAGTTTGTCTGTCCCCGCTCGACCAGAAACTGATCTTTGGCGAAATGATGAACCGGCATCAGTTCGATCGTCGTCACTCCAAGACTGCGCAGATACCGGATGACTGCGGGCGTGCAGAGGCCGGCATAGGTACCGCGTCTTGACGTGGCGACTTTCGAGTTGAGTTTTGTCAGCCCGCGCACGTTGGCCTCGTAGATCAGAGTCCTGTTCCACGGAACCTGTGGTGGCTTGTCGTCGCCCCAGACGAAGGCGTCATTAATAACCGCGCCCAGCGGCGCCACGGGTGCACTGTCTTTCGGGTTGAACGAGACGTCGGACTCACCCACGGTGTAGCCAAACAAAGCGTCGTCCCAGGTGATGTCGCGACCAAGTGCCTTGGCGTAAGGATCAAGCAGGATTTTGTTTCGATTGAATCGGTGGCCGGCAACAGGGTCGTACGGACCATCAACGCGGTATCCGTAAAGCTGTCCTGGTCGCACGTCGGGCAGGTACACATGCCAGACGAAGCCGGTTCTCTGTCTGAGCCGAACGGCGACTGATTCCTGCGTCGACTTTGAGTCTTCAAAGAGACACAACTCGACGGCCGTGGCGTGTCGCGAATAAAGGGCGAAGTTGACTCCCGTTCCGTCCCAGGTTGCACCCATCGGGTAAGGCCGGCCCGGCCAGATTCGCATGGCAGTTTCCATTAGTATTCGTCTCAGGACGGCCGTTGCCGGAGAACGCTTCGGCAGCGTGCGCTGTTTCGCATTGAGAAAGCGGTATGATTAGTTTTTCTGCGTAAGCAGCCAGAATCGTTTCGAAAATCACCTCGGCGACACAATTGAGGGCGGATTCGAACGGTTCCGGCTGTTCGAGGCAAGATCAGCTCACTGGTTGCCCCGACCTCGCGGTTCTGTGTGAAACCTCTGTAGGCCAGCAAGGGTAACAGTCCAGCAACTGCTCGACGGCAGGAGCGAGTTTCAGCCACTTGATGCCCCTGAAATGGGCATCACCTGTCAAACAGGATGCCAAGTGACGGAAGACGTGCAGCTTGTTCAGCAATGCCTGTCCGGGGATGAGCTGTCGATGCGCGCGTTTCTCAGCAAGTATCAGGGGCTGGTGTTTTCGATCTGCCTGCGGATGCTCGGGCATCGCGAAGACGCCGAAGATGTCGCGCAGGACGCGCTCGTCAGAGTTTTTCGGAACCTCGAAAAGTGGGATCAGCAACGACCGATCAAACCGTGGCTGTTGACGATCACGGCCAATCGTTGCCGAACGGCGCTGGAGAAGAGATCGAAGCTGCCGTCACAGAACGATCTGGCCGTCGATCTGGCTTCCGAACGACGCGAACATTCAAGGCATGAGCAGGATCAGCTCGACATCGGTGAGGAACTGGAACTGGCGCTGGGTGAGCTGCGAGAAGACTATCGGACGTGTTTCGTGATGTACCACCAGGAAGAACTCAGTTATCAGGAAATCGGAGAAGTCCTGGGGTGTCCGCAGGGCACGATCAAAACGTGGCTGCACCGGGCACGTGCTCAACTGGCGAAGCGACTGCAGGAGCGAGGCGTTGTGGCTGACCCGTCAGCGTTGGAAGCAACATGAACGGCAATTTCGAGATGGCAAAACTGCAAGGTGTTTCGGTAAGAGACTGCGAGGAGCGGATATGAACTGCCAGAAAGTTCGAGAACAACTGGATGCGGCGCTGGATGGTCGGGCAGTCGTTTCGGGACAGACCGATGTTGCTCGGAATGCCGCCGTTGTGGCACACGCCGATTCGTGTCCCGATTGCCGGGTTCTTTACGACGAGTATCTGCTGATCGAATCCGCGTTGACCGTCTGGGCGCCTCGTCGACCATCCGTTGATCTTACGGACCGAGTGATCGACGCAGCTCGCCGGGAAGGTCTGGTCTCGTCGACCGTTTCCGCAGTCCGTGTGAACGCTGCCGGTGTGAAAGTCGATGGTGCGGTTCCGCGAGCTGACAGGCTGACGTCCGGGAACGAACCGGTAGTCCGAGCGGCCACTGAAGAGACACCAGCAGCAGGACGCAGCGTCTGGCCGACCGTTGTGACGGTTGCCCTGGTTCTTGCCGCCATCGCGATTGTGTTTCGGGAAAAGCCGGGCAGCATCGCTCACCATGAAAAAACGCCGCAACCTTCTGTACGGGACAGTCCACCGGGGCTGCTCGACACTCCACAGGATCAGGTGGCCGATATCGGGCACCTGGTAGCGGATGCTCAATCGGCGTGGCGTGGTATCACGAGCCGCGTTTCGCGTCAGGCCAGCGGGTTCAGCGTGTTCGTTCCGAATCTGAGCAACGAACTTGGCATTGCGGATGTGATCGGCTCAGCAGACGACAACTCCGGTTCAGCTTCACCCGGCGACGATGATCAGCGACAGGAAACAGTGCAGCCATCGGCTGTTGATAAGGCGTTTGAGTTTCTGTTTGATAAAGCCGAGCCAGCAGGCACGCTTACAATTTAGTGATGCAGGGTGCGTCTCGATGCACCACAAAATACGACAGAATTCCCGATGGTGCGTCAAGTCGCACCCTGCGACCCTGCAAAAGATGTTCGACGAAACTTCAGCAGGATCGAATTAAGTGATGAATAGAGAGCACTTCGAAATGTTCGAACAATTCAAATCCCGGCTACCCGTCGTCGTTATTGCCACGAGCCTGGTGTTCGCCAGCTGGCAGACCATCTGCGAAGCTCGCGATCTGTTTCAACTGGTTGATCAGGATGCGGTGGCGTGTCTGCATGCTCGGCAGTTGGATGCTCAGTGGCAGCGGTTGCGGGAATCGGAGTTTGGTGATCGCCTCCAGCACGCATCGTTCTTTCGAGACTGGATCCAGAGTCCGGACTACAAGCAGCTTGAACTCGTTCGGGTGGCGGTTGAGGCGGCGTCCGGAAAACCGCTGGCGCAGTCGAGACGGGAGCTGTTCAGTCAGGATGTGGTGCTTGCCTGGTACCACACTCCGGGGACGAAGGCCGACCTCGCCCGAAACAGTGTTCTGCTGATCGAAGTCGAAAGCCCTGCTGTAGCAAAGTCGGCGCTGGCGACCTGGAACGTCCTTGAGCGACAACGAACCGAAACGAAGAAGTTTCAGGACACGACTTACACTCATTCGGTCAAAGCCAATGCAGATGAGAACGCGAGAGGTTTTTTCTACGCGATCTTCGACGACGTGCTGGTTCTTTCAACGCGTGAAGACCGGATTCAACGCACGATCGAACTGGCCGGCGCCGCGGCTGCGTCCTCCGCCGCGGAAGTTCGTACGAGTTCTCAAGCCTCAGGGCATCCCGATTGCCTTGCGACTTACGCACCCTTTGCAAAGGCTTTCGCCCGTCGGCCTAAGATGGAAATCGCGGGGGCCTACGTGAATCCGCGAGTTCTTGTCAGCGAACTTGGTCGAGCAAACAAAGATTTCTCAGCCATCGAAGCGACACTCGCCCGTTGTCAGTGGCTGACGTTGAGTCTTGCCTATGACGATTCCGTCAAACTGGACGTGATCGCCGACTACGATAGTCAGGGGACTCCCGATTGGTGGAAGCAATGGCTTCAGATCGCTGAAACGGCTCGATCATCTGGTCAGCCGCTTCCTCCCGATTCGTTAGTTGCGATGAGTGGGCGGGTGGCTTCGCCGAGCATCTCGGCCATGATTCTGAACGCGTTGCAGGACCAGACAAATCTTCCGAAAGACCTTGTTCAGGCTCGACGGGTCGCTCAGGGATTGCTGCTTGGACTTGATCCCGTGGCAGACATTTTGCCGGCTGTTGGACCGTCGTGGATTTTCAGCATTCAACCACGCGATTCTAAAGTTTCGACGTCGTTCCCCGTCGACGCTGTATTCGCGATCGAAATGAAGTCCGCCGAACGCCAGCATCCAACCGGTAATGATGAAGAGCCTGTCTCGCCAGAAGCTGCACTGGAAAATTCGTTGCAATCGGGACTGGGAGTGCTGGCTGTCGTTCATAATGTCCACGCCACTGGTCAGAGAGTTTCGATCGTCAAGCAACGAAGAGTGAATGGGGCGACGATCCATTTCGCAGACCCGGTTGCCTTCTTCCAGCCAGCCTTCATGATCGCAGACGGGTATCTCGTGCTGGCGACAACTCCCGAGCTGTGCGAGTCGTTTCTGAAGACAGCTGCGGAAACCGGCAACGAATCGTTGTCTGCGTTCGGAAACCTGCAGAATGTAGTGGCTAGTTCGATTGCGATTCGGAAAATGCTGGCCAGCCAGAAAGAATGGTTCATCCGTCAGGCCCAGCGAGACAAGGTTCCAGAAGCAGACGCCTTGAAGCGGCTGGAGCAGCTCGATCAGTTTCTGGCGTTGCTCGACCGAGCGTGGATGACGGCGAATGTTGATGCAACAACTCTGAGAATTTCGGCAGGGATCGCAGCGGACGCTTCGCCGAGCAACGAAGCCCGGTAGTTTCGGATGTTCGACCTCTGATGGGACACGTTTTGGCGTTTGTATGAGCGATCGACTACGCTTCGCTCCGTCCTGGCAACCGCTTCCTGAACATGTTCTGCTCGAATCAGTCGATCGATGTCACTCCTTAATCCCGCATTGATTTTTGGGTTCGCCTGCGCCGCGATTCCGATCGTGTTGCACCTGATGATGCGGACCAGGCCGAAGAAACTGCTCTTTCCGGCGCTACGGTTGATTCAGAAACGTCGCCGACAGAACGTTCGACGCATTCGGCTGCGACATTTCTGGCTGTTGCTACTGCGGGTGCTTGTGCTGGCGATTCTGGTCGTCGCTTTGTTGAGACCGTCGTTGCCTGCCGCCCAGTACGGGCTGAATTTCAGAGAGTCGTTGACGCTTGGAGTCATTCTGGCTGCGGCTGTGGCTGCGTACCTTTATATCATGGCTCGTTGGCGCAGGCAGGGAGTCGCCAATCATGTGATCGCTTCCCGCCGAACGTCGCTGCGTGGCATCCTCGGCGCAGTCGGTTTGCTGCTGTGTCTGCTGCTGATCGGCTGGCCTTACCAGCAGCGAGTCGCGGCGGCCATCACGGCTCCGTTGCCGGAAGTCTCCCCTGACTTGCCCGTCGCCGCCGTCTTCCTGTTCGACACGTCGCAGAGCATGGAGTATCGGCAGGAAGGCCGAACACGTCTGGATGAAGTAAAGGTGCTTGCCAGCGAACACTTGTCGACACTTCCCCGACAGAGCCGGATCGCTGTGGCGGATTCGTCAGGAACGCTGCCCGTGCTGTTTCAGGCAGATGTTGCCGGCGCCAAAAAGCGGATCGAATCACTGGAGACGTCGCCGAAGTTTGTCCCCTTGAACGATCGACTGCGTGCGGCATTGAGGCTCCAGGAGGACGACCGCAATCGGACGCTCGCCGCCGGAGGACAGAACGCGGCGGGGCTGACAACTGACAGGCTCATCCGGGAAGTCTATATCTTCACGGATCTGGCTCGGTCCGCCTGGAGCGATACCTCTGCGAAACTGCTGCGTGAAGAGCTTGAACGGCTGACCTGGGTGAGTGTTTATCTGATCGACGTTGGCGTCGACGAACCACGCAACATTGCTCTGACCGACTTGAAATTGTCGGACGAAGAAGTTTCGAGCGATGGCGAGTTTGTTGTCGAAGCGACGGTGGTTTCACAGGGATTCGAGGGCCAGGAAGTGGCCGTCGAATTCTACACGCACGGTTTGACGGACGAGCCAGTCGAGCGAGGCCAGCGAACGGTTGCACTGAAGAACGGAGCTGGACAGTCGTTGCAGTTCGCTGCCGAAGTGACGGCTGAAGAAATCCTCCGCGGTGAATTGCGACTGGTCACCAGCGACCCGCTGGCGATTGATAACCAGCTCCGACTGACAATCGGAATCAGGCCGGCCCTGCGTGTGCTGCTGATTGCTCCAACTCCGAATGCGAACGCCCAGGGTGTCGGGAACAGTCCTGCGTTTGAGCTGTTTAATCTTCTGACGGTGTCCGGAGTCGAGGTCGAATTTCTCCCCGCTCACAAGCTGGATTCTGCCGAGCTGACTGCTAAGGACATTGTGATTCTTGTGAATGTACCGGCACCGTCGGAACGTACCTGGAAGCAGCTTCATCAGTTTGTTTTGACTGGTGGCGGCCTGATCGGATTTTTGGGGTCCGCGGCTTTTGACGGAGGGCGAGGAATTCAGGTCGGATCGTGGACGACGCCGGAAGCGCTGGCCGTTCTGCCCGGCAAACTTGACGTCGTGCGGCTGTTTCGGGATCCATGCGGGCTGGATGTAAAGGACATTGGTAGCCCGCTGCTGGCCGAGTTTAATGTTCAAGGCGTGGCGGCGGACGTCGCTCAGATTCCTGTCTGGAAATGCTGGAACGTCGAACAAGTTGAGGACGCGAGAGTGCTGGTTCGATTTACCGACGACCGTTCCACGCCGGCCGTTATTGAGCGTCCTGTCGGTAAAGGTCACTCTGCACTTTTTACAACGGCTGGAAATCTGGAGTTAGACGATCGCAGGCAGTGGAATCGTCTACCAGGCGAGTGGCCGTTTTTTGTGCTCGTTAATCGATTAACGCAGCTGGTCACCGGAAGAACCGATGCGAAATTCAACTTTTCCGCCAACAATACGATCGCGTTAGAGAACGATGGTGAGCGTCCAATTGACGACTACTTATTAAGGAAGCCGGCAGGAGCGCAGGTTCCCGGTCGTGCGAGTGCAGATTCAGATTCGATCTGGATTGAAGAGGCAAACGAGTTGGGGCACTACCTGATAAAACCACTCGGTGACGGTCGGGTAATTTCGTTCTCGGTGAACCACGATTCCGGTGAAAGCAACTTTTCACGAGCCACGTCGGCCGACCTGGATAATCTGCTTGGGAAAGATCGATACAGCCTGGCTCGCGATGTCGAAAGCCTGACTCGGTCTGTAACGGCTGGGCGACTTGGAGTTGAAGTATTTCCGCTCATCCTGGGAATTGTGCTCATCCTCTTCTGTCTGGAGTTGCTCTCGGCGAACCAGTTCTATGAAGCGGACAACGTAGCAGCATCAAAAGAATAACCAGACTGATCCGAAGGGCGGCGCGAACACCTTGACTGGCGATGAAGTGAAGTTTCCCGGTGAGACAGATGAAGCATTGATTCCTCTGAATTCCGCGTAAAATGGGCAGCTGACGTGGATCAAAGTGATCCGGCAAATCATGATTGCTGCCAGAGGGACACACTCATTGCGGCTGTACCTCCACTCAGACGGATGACCGGTTTGTTCAGCACACCCGATAGAGTTTCTGAAATAATCAGAGAGAGTGCCGTCTCTTACTGCTTAACAGTCTTATGTCTGATCGTACTGATCTGGGCCGCATTGAAGTTTCGATCCTGGTATCAGGGTGATTCCGATCCTGCGGCTGACCGCGCTGAATTGCTGCTTCAGTTCAAGGATCTGGAACGTCGGGGTGAGCTGACTGACCAGGAATTCCGATTCATTCAGGGACAACTTATCGACGAATCCAGGGATTCATTCGTAGTCGATACCGATACCGACTGCGGGTTGCAGAGTGGAAACTGACCGTCGCACGGACGCGCGACCGGTGGTATCTGTCAGGGAAACTGACACCACCCCAGGCGTTGCGGAGTCGTCGGACTCATGGTTGGGTCCGGCTGAGTAATTTGAGACGTGCGAATGGCCAGTGTGGCTAGACCGTCCGGCACCATTGAGATCACCGATCGCGAGCTGACTCTTCACGGCCTGCTCACTGGCCTTGCAGACTAGAACTCGTCGAGATTGACACCACTGAAGGAAATCGAATGCCCTCAGGAAAAGACTTTACCACCGGGAAACGCACTGCGGGTGGCAAGAAAAACGCCAACTGCTCTTTCTGCCGCAAGAGTTACCGCGAAGTCGGTCCTCTGGTCGAAGGGCCAGATGACGTCTATGTCTGCGGCGACTGCATTGAACTTTGCCAGTCGATCCTCGAACAGGAAAAACGACGACGAGGCGAACCAAAGAAACTCTTCACCAAAGTGCCAACTCCCCGAGAAATTGTCGGGCATCTCGACGAATACGTCATTGGGCAGGTACCGGTAAAAAGGAGCCTCTCTGTCGCCGTCCACAACCACTACAAGCGCCTGATGATGATGGCTGAGGCAGATACCGATGTTGAGATTGAAAAATCCAACATTCTGATGATCGGCCCGACCGGATGTGGCAAGACTCTCATGGCTAAGACTCTGGCCAAGTTTCTTCAGGTGCCATTTGCGATTGGCGACGCAACAACCCTGACTGAAGCGGGATATGTCGGCGAAGATGTCGAGAACCTGCTTCTGAAGTTATTGCACGCAGCCGATTTCGACGTGGAAGCCGCTCAGCGAGGGATCATCTTCCTCGACGAGATCGACAAGATCGGCAAGACGTCCGGTAACGTGTCGATCACGCGTGATGTCTCCGGGGAAGGTGTTCAGCAGGCGCTTCTGAAGATGATCGAAGGGACGGTTGCAAACGTGCCACCGCAAGGCGGACGGAAGCATCCTGAGCAGCACTACATCCAGCTTGACACGACCAACGTTCTGTTTATTTGCGGCGGCACGTTCGTCGGGCTGGAGCAGATTATTCAGAAACGACTCGGTCGAAAGATGATCGGATTCGGTGTTTCCGAGAAAGAGATGGTCGCTCAGCACGAAGAACTGATGAGTGAAGTCAGTGTTGAAGACATCATGAAATTTGGTCTGATCCCTGAATTCGTCGGTCGATTGCCAGTGCTCGCTGGACTCAGCCCACTGAAGGAAGACGATCTCGTCAGAATCCTGACAGAGCCAAAGAACTCGCTGGTTCGTCAGTATGAAAAGTTCTTCGAAATGGAAGAGTCCACTATCGAATTTACTGAAGAAGCTCTTCGCGAAGTGGCTCGGATTGCCATCCGAAAACAGACAGGTGCCCGTGGGCTGCGATCTGTTATCGAAGAGTCGATGTTCGACATTCTTTTCGAACTGCCGGATCAGGAGCACGGGCGGAAGTATGTCATTACTCCTGAGATTATTCGCCGCGAGGTCAGCATGTTTCCCGACTCGGCGGCTGCCTGATTCCCAAGCAGGTTGATTGCCAAAAACGTCGCTGAAACAGCGACTGCAAATATAAAACGCCCGCTTCCGGGATTCGGAAGCGGGCGTTTTTCGTATTCAGAGCTTGCTGGTCGAGTTTCGTTTCGGGCATCATCCGGTTTACTGGAATTCGTAAGAATTCGAAACGGTCAGCCCTCGACTCACTACTACTGCCTTGACTGAATCTGAGCGGTCACCGCTCCGCGAAGCAGCTCAACATAGTCGACGGCGATATTCAGCACTTCATCGTTGTACGCGGTCACGGGTAGAACAGGACCGTCCTCTTCTTCTGCTTCGGTGCCATCGTCCTTCTTTTCGTCCTTCTTTTCGTCCAACGCTCGTTCCGCTCGAAGCTTCTCAGCGTTCAGTGGAATCGCCTTTCGATTCTTTCGCTCGACGTAATCAGCGACATCTTCCTGAATTTTCCTGAATTCTTCGTTCTTCGCAATTCGATTAGCACTTTGCTTCTTCAAACGAGAAACGACATCCGCATTCACATAGGCCAGTGACGTGTGCTCGGCTTCCGCGATCTGGTCGAAGGCCAGCGCGTTGTCCAGTGAGGACTCTCCAATGTCCATATGGTCGAGCAACGAAGGCAGGACAATGTCAGACTTCACTCCCAGATTCTGCGTGCTGTCGCCGTTGACCCGGTAAAACTGGTTGATCGTCAGTTTCAAAGCTCCGCGGTCCTGGGCCTTGAAGAATGACGAGAACAGTTGCGAGCTAACCGGCATCACGTTCTGGACGGTTCCCTTGCCATGCGTCGTCATGTCACCGATGACGATCCCGCGACGATAGTCTTTAATCGCTCCGGCAAAGATTTCAGAGGCGGAAGCCGACATGCGATTACAGACAACGATCAGCGGTTCATTAAAGGCTCCCTCGATATCGTCGCTGTAGGTTTTGACTTTGCTGCCCGGCTCTTTCACCTGAACGACAGGCCCCTGATCAATGAACAGACCGGTCACTTCGATCGCTTCGCTAAGGGCGCCTCCGCCGTTGTAGCGCAAGTCAATCACAATTCCTTCGACGCCGCCCTGCCGACGGAAGTCGACGAGTACATCCTGAAGATCTCGAGCGGTACTTTTGAAGTCGTCGAGACCTTTTTCGGCTCCGTTAAAGTCACGATAGAACGACGGGATGTTGATCACGCCGATTCGAGCTTTACGACCAAGTCGGTCCGTTGTTTCAATGATCTCGCCTTTGACTGCGGATTCAGAAAGTTCGATCTTCCGGCGGATCATCTCATAGACAACCGACTCGTTTGTGTCTGCTTTGACGACCTGCAGGCGAACCTTTGAACCACGTTCACCACGGATCAGCCGAACGACTTTGCTGAGCTTCATCTCGACGATATCGACGAAGTCGCCGGTTTCCTGAGCGACTGCTGTAATCTGGTCACCAACTTCCAGTCGCCCATCTTTGTGGGCCGCACCACCCTTGACGACAGATGCGATGAAGGTATTGCCGTCTTCGCTGCGAAGTGCCGCTCCGATCCCGTCCAGACTGAGCTGCATGGAGATGCGGAATTCTTCCAGCGTCTGCGGCGACATGTAGCTTGAGTGAGGATCGAAGCAGTGGGTCAGCGCGGAAAGAAACATCTCCAGAACTTCGGAACTCTCGGTGTCGTGAATCGAGCGGAGCAGCGTGTTGTATCTCTTGTGAAGTCGATCGCGAACTTCTTCGATCTTCTCGTCCTTATCGAGCGTGCGGTTCAGAATGTCAAACTTCACGCGTTTGCGCCACCGCTCGTTGAGTTCGGCGTCGCTGGCTGCCCACGGAACTGCATCCGCGTCAGTGCTGAGCTCTTCGTCCAGGGTGAAGTCGTGCTCCATGTCGATGAGCTTATGGACGTGGTCCATGCGTGAGTCGAATCGACGACGGTAAATATCGAAGACGTTGTAGGCGAAGTTGACGTCGCCCTGCTTGATCAGATCGTCGAGTTGTGTCTTCAGCCGCGAAAACTCGTCGATGTCCTGCTTCAGGAAATAAACCTTTTGCGGGTCGAGCATTTCGATGTATTGGTCAAGCAGTCTCGGAGACACCGAATCGTCAATCTCACCATGATTGATGTGGTATCGGCTGATCATGCTGCATACGAGACGAGCCGTGGTGGCGTCTTCGGCAGTTGGCCGCCCGAGCTGCTGAGCGAAGATCGTCGTCGCCACCAGAAGGACGGCGACTGTTACGGTGGTACAGGCAGCTTTCGAGGGGCACTTCAATTTCATGGTTCACCTGTCTGCTCGATGCACCTCAGCCCGCAGTACAGGCGGTGACTGAGTGACGATTGTTGGCGGGCAATTGCCCTGTAAATGCAGCTCAACTTTTACGTTTGAAGAGTGCTTTGCTGTTAACTCTAAAGTGGGTGACAGCTGGCTGCCCGAAGGGCGGTCGAAAGCCAGGCGATGGTAGTGAAAGGTCGATACCAGGGCAAGATGCGCTGATTTGACAGGAATTGCGTGCTCGTAATGAAGTTTGAAACGCGTCACTTTTCAATGGATGATCGTAGCAGCCGACCGATCGGTGTTAAGCCCGCACCGGTACGAAAGGGAACAGCTTTCGGATCAATTCCTGATCCCACAATCGACCGTATTCACAACGTTCGAATGCTTCGATCCATTGAATGCGGTTGCCCGTTTCTTCGCCGTATGTCGAAATCAGTTTGTCTCGAAACCTGTCAGCGAGGCCGCCGATTCGCTTGCGGAAAAGTCGTCCGAGAAATTCACGTCGACCGTCGTCGGACTCAGGTAATTCGTGATCGTAACGATGGTTGTACGCCAGCCAGCCGTAAAACTGCGACGCGTGACAGTGCAGCATGTTGACTGCGGATTCGATCGTCGCGCCAATGTCGACAACGACGGTCGGTTCAAACGGGCAGGGCTTCTGGAAATTGTCAGCAACGTAGGCAATCGCCGGGTTGTCCCGCAGAGCGGAGACTTCCGGTACAACGGGCGGCACGGTCACCATATAGGCAGCATCGCAGACCAACTGAGACGTGTATCTGTGGTCGGGGTGGTAATCGTTCGGGCGGTGAGTCAGGACGAGGTCGGGCCTGAATTCGCGAATCAATCGAATGAGCACGTCGCGGGCTTCGACAGTCGGCTGTAGTTGCCCGTCACGAAAGTCGAGAACTTCCGACTCAATGCCAACCGTGTCGGCAGCAGCTTTCGCTTCGGCTCGGCGGATGGCAATCAGTTCGTCGCCGAAAATTTCGTGATGCCCGGACTCGCCATTTGTCACGCTGACAAATTTCACGACGTGACCGAGCTGACGATAAAGAGTGGCCGTGCCGCCGCAGGTAATTTCGCAGTCGTCAGGGTGAGCGCCGATGACCAGAATTCGAAGAGGTGATTCGGACATTCGAAGACCTTTCAGGCAGGCAGGACGAGCGATTTGAGGTTCGGTTTGCGGCTTCGCAGGAGTCAGGACTTCGCTCTACGTCACGTTTTCGTTTTTTGTTTTCGGTGGCGAACCAGTCCGGGTGTTACGTCAAGATCGAGTGACGCAACGTGGCCTCGCTTCAACGATTCCCAGGCAATTGCGGCCATCGCGGCGTTGTCTGTGCATAACGACATGGGGGCGATGAAAAGCTGAACTCCTTCGCGCTTTGTCATTTGTTCCAGCTTGTGCCGCAGCAGCGAGTTGGCTGCCACGCCGCCGCCGACACAAAGCGAGCTCCGGTTTCGCTGCTGCAATGCCTGGCGACATTTGCCGACCAGAATTTCGACGACAGCCGCCTGAAAACTGGCCGCGATGTCAGCGACTCGTTGTGGAGTCAACGGTTCCGGTTTCACGCGAGATCCGGGAACGCCGTTCGCCGCGTAAAGGACGGCTGTCTTCAGTCCGCTGAAGCTGAATTCAAGTCGGTCTTCTTTGAGAAACGTTCTCGGAAACCGAATGGCTTTGGGATTGCCGCCTTCGGCGACCTTCTGAATGGCCGGTCCTCCCGGAAAGCCGACGTTCAGAATCTGAGCCACTTTGTCGAACGCTTCTCCGGCAGCGTCGTCGATTGTCGAACCGATCAGTTCGAAGTCGACAGGGCTGGTGCAGTCGTAAATGTTGGAGTGTCCGCCGCTCACGACGAAACCAATGCACGGAAACGTGTCAACCTCAGCCGCCATGCGGCAGGCATAAATGTGCGCTTCGATATGGTTCACGTCGACGAGTGGAACATTCAGCACCATGGCCAGTGTCTTGGCGGCGGTCAGTCCAACAAGCAGCGATCCGACAAGTCCCGGCTGAGTCGCGACAGCCACCGCCCCGATATCGGAAAGTTTCAGCCCGGCTTCCTTCAACGCTTCGTCAATGACTGGCAGGATTCGTCGCACGTGTGCTCGTGAAGCGATCTCAGGGACGACGCCTCCGAAGTCGCGGTGCAGTTCGTACTGCGAAGCGACGACGCTCGACAGCGGCTTCAGATCCCGACCGATGATTGCGGCGGCAGTTTCATCGCACGAAGATTCGAGGGCGAGGATGTATTGAATGGAGTCGGCGTCAACGGTCACAGCAGGCTTTCACGACGAACAGAATTCTCAGGTTTCCAGATCGCGAAAGTGTAGTGCGCACAAAGCCTGCTGTCCGTCGAGAAGGGCAGCAGGCCAATCGGGCGTGGTCTACGCCGCAGCTCGTTGCCTGCGAGTGTCCGGCACCTTCCAGCAGGTTTCGAAGGTCACGTAGTTGATCAGAATCGAACGCCTCACCGTTTTGATCTTTTTCTTTTCGAGACCGTGCCAGGTGTTGTCACCAGGGGCGAAAAGGTAGCCAATATTGTTGCGGTACGGGATCGTCTTCACGACCTTCAGGTCGTCGTCGTAGATGTCTGTGCCGAGTTCTTCGGATTCGCCCCAGACGTTCACGTAGACCAGCATCGACATCAGTTTCTCTTTGATGTCTTTGTGCGGCTTCAGCCAGAAACCATCGACGTCGGCGATCGCCTCGACTCGAAGGTAGGCGTCGCTGAGATCCCGTTGCAGCATTTTTTCAAACTGCATCACAGTTTCCGGAGCAAGCAGTTCGTCGATCAGTTTGCCCAGTGCCGGAAACTCGTCAACGTTTTCGTCCGTGATGTACAGCCGAAGTTTGGCGTCAAGTCCGTTGCCACCGTTGTCGGCAGCTCGAGTTCCGTCGAATGCTCGCTGACCTTTATTCATTGGAGTTGTGACAACTTCGGTCAGAACTTCCGAAGTGACTGGCTGATCGACGACCCAGTGCGTGTAGGGAAAGTCGAATTCTGTCGTCGAATGTTTCAGCGCATGCAATAGATTCATTGTTCAGCCATTCTTTCTCTGATGATGCGAGCGACGTTGGGTGTGTCGTTGGGAGGCTCGTAATCCCACTCGTCCAGTTTTCCTTCGAATCGCCGGGTCAGGCCGGCTTCTTCGAACATTGTGTGAAACTTGCGGAAGCGGCGAGCGGTGCGTCGTTCGGTCAGGTGCTCGACGAAAACTGGTCGACCAGTAGCCGTTGCTTCGGTAACCATCGACACTGAATCGCCAGTAACGACAATGTAGTCAGCCAGCGCGAGCGCTTCGAAATACGGGTTTGCGCCCTGACCGTTCCAGATGAAGTGTCTATGGCCAAAGTCGCGAACGAGTCTTGTGCAGACCTCTTCAGGCGTTCGGTTCGACGTGAGCACTGCCAGGCGAACGTCGTGCTCGTCGACGAGTCGATTGAGCTTTACGAACAGACGATCGATGTCCGCCTGTGAGAATGAGTAGTAGCCGTTTTTTCCGCCGAGCAGAACGGAGACCAGCGGTCGATCTGGGTCGACAAGCAAGGCGGCTTCCGGTGTGTGGCGGGCGGCTTCGAGTTTCTCGGGGGTGACCTTATGCAGCGCGCCCATCGTGAGGTAGACGTTGGGGCCGCGGCCTGGATCGTGCTTCGGGATCAGAACCATGTCGAATCCCGAAGTGTCGCACTTTGGATCCTGTATATGGACGGTGAAGACTTTTCTGCCGAGTTTCTTTTTCAAGTACAGAGCGGGGATGACGCCGTGTCGTCCACACGAAACGACCAGTCTCGGCTGCGGCGAAGCTTCGAGCAGCTCGGGCTGTTTCAGCACTCGCCCGGCCTCAGGAATCAGGCTGAACGGCAGACAGCTCCAGGGAAACGCCATGCGGGTATTGATGAATTCGTACGTTGCAGATTCGGCGTTGGATTTGTCCAGCGGTGCGAAACCCACGGCGCTGGCCAGGCCGGCGGTCTGACTGTTCATGCCGGCCATGCCCTTGCTGATGCACCAGCAGCGGCCTGTCACAGTCGAATTTTCCGTAATGTGTAAACGGTCGCGATGCGCAGCCAGCTGGCGATGCAGCGATAACGCGCTGCTGGCATCGCGCTTGCTGTCGCGAGTTTCGGAGAAATCGATCTCAGAGTTGGAAAGCTCACCATCCATGGTGATTCGGTTTTCCCATCGTGCGACGAATGTGGGTGTCGGTGCTTTGAATTCTCAGGCTCAGCCTGCGAGCAGTTCGGGCCGCTGGTGAGGCAATCCTGGCGTTCGGAGTTAGCCTGCGGACTGATCTTTAAACGGCTCACCAGCGAAGCCCCGTACTCTAGCCCGGCCTTTCAAAACGCCACAATACGAGATCGGATGGACGGCGGCTCAGGCGGCAGTGGCACCTGAACGTCGTAATTTGTTTTACGGAAGATACTCGGCTCTCCGGTGAACGCTGATCAATAACCTCGAAGTCCGGGACGCGTGAGGTTGTGCAGGCTGTAGTTGAAGCGGTTTTGATTGATCGTGGTCTGGTTGTAGTTGTTGCGGTTCGACCTGGTCTGGCCATAATGGGAACCCGACTGCCAGGTGGTGTTGGGAATCTGATGGCCTGGCTGCGTTTGTCCTGAAAACGAATAGTTCTGTCGGTTCTGGTTGTAGGTCGAACGGTTGGGTCCCTGCAGGTTCTGGAAGAATTGTGAGGCCGCAGGACTGAGTACCGGAACGCCATTGGGTGAAACGTTCTGCGCAGCCTGCTGAGCGGCTCGTTGAACCGGCGTCAGTTGGTGGGACGGGTGCTGCTGGTTTGGCTGCTGCAGTTGGGATTGCCCCTGTTGTGGATACTGCCCCGGTTGGCCGTGCGCGGGATGCCCAGGAGGAAGCGTGCTGTAGCTCGGGTAGCCGGTTACCGGATTGCTGTATCCGTAGCCGGGATAAGCCTGTTGCCGGGCATACTGCTGACGCTGTCGATCGACGAATGTCTGGCCGTAGCCGGATGTCGGAGCTGTTTGTTGATAGTAGCCATAGGGCTGCTGAGGCACGCCGTAAGCTGGGTATTGCTGATACGGCTGAGCGGCGTAGCCGGGTTGTGCCCAGGCTGTTGTGCCACCGTATCGGTTTGCGGCCGCAGCGTTCGCCGCTGCCGGGTAACTGCCAGGGGGATACGTTCCCTGAACGGCCGGCTGGCTGTGGGCGGGGTGCTGAACGTAACCGGGAGCCGGGTAATACCCAGGGGCTGGATAATGACCTCGCTGCTGCTGGACACCGTACCAGACTACTCCGCCGTTCTGCGTGTGGTAGCCGGCTTGTCCGTGTACCGGTTGCGGAGTCTGGATCGCAAAAACGGCGAATATTGACAACGCTCCCGCGACCATTTCTGATCGGGAAATCGCATGACGCCGAAAACTGGGGGCTGAATTTCTCATTCTGAAACCTCGATGACCGGACTCAGCCGGCGAAACGCTCATGGCCACCTTGCAGACGATATTTCGGGCAAACGGCGCGGTTTTCGACAGGCGCGAACCGGCTCGTGAAACTGGCCAGTCATCGTATCGTCCTGAGGTGACCGCACGCTGCGAGCATCCGTGATCTACGGAACGATTGCGATCAGATCATCCGATTCGACCGAGATAACCAGAAAAGCTTATCTAACCGGACGTCTTCGGCCGATGAAAAGGCAGAGCATTCTGTGTGCGAATGCTCGTCCGCCTGCCTATCGGTCGTTTCACGGCTGAAAACGCGGGGGAAGTCGGCGGCTGAGAGGTCTCCGGCACTGCAAAATGCAAAGACTCGGCTTCATCCGGAGAATTCCGGACAGCGACTTGTGTGGCTGTCTCTCTGGTTGAAACAAGCTGTGTGAAACCTGAATCAAGGTCGTACAAGGAGATTCAATCCATGCTGGCGTATCGCAAGTGGGTCCTGTCACTCGGGATCGCAGCGGTGACTCCAGGGATTGCACTGGCTGGACCATTTCCATTCTCGAAGTCCGACCAGTCAGTTCCGCAGTCAGCCGCTTCAGACAACCAGAAGCTCGCCGAAGAGGCGGCTTCCAACCTCCGAGCTGCAAAGTTCTCGGGCTTCGACATCGAACTCGAAGTTCAGAACGGCGTCTGCCTGTTGAAAGGCAAGATCGCCAGCCAGGCTCAGAAAGATCAGGCCACGCAGGTGATTTCCCGCGTGCCGGGAATTCGCACCGTGGACAATCGGCTGACCGTGCTCGGCGACAGCGCTGAGCGTCCTGTCCAGCAGGCAGTCGCTCAGGACGTCCAGTCGAATCCGATTCAACAGGCCGGATTCTTCTCACGGCCGACGCAGACTCGACCAACGGTGACTGAACAGCGTGCGACGACTCCGCAGCCTGCAACCGGCGAATCGCCACAGCAGGTCCAGCAGATTACGCAGGGCATTGCTCAGGCGGTTCAGCAGTCTGGCGTGCGAGGTCATGACATCGACCTTCGCTACAAAGGCGGAGTGGCAACACTGCTGGGCAAAGCTCAGTCGCCGCAGGACGTCGCCCGGTTGACTCAGGTCATCTCGCGAGTTCCGGGCGTTCGACAGGTCAACAACCAGCTTCAGGCTCCCGGTATGGGCTCGCCCATTCAGCAGGTTTCAGGCACAACGTCGGGCAGCACGAACCAGCGGGTTGCTGAGCAGATTGCTCAGGCTCTGGCCGCCAACCGTCTCAGCGGTCTGGACATCGAAGTTCGCTACAACGGTGGACTGGCGACTTTGAGTGGTCCTGTGCCTCATCCACAGGTTGCGATGATCGCTCACCAGGTCGCCGCAAGCGTTCCCGGAGTTCTGGAAGTCGACAATCGTCTGCAGGTCGTCGGAATGCCTGGTCAGCCCGGAGCATTTCCAGGAGCCGGTCCTCAGGGGCCGAATCCGAATGTGATGCCGGTTAGCCATCAGATGCCCGGTCAGCCTCACCCGGCCATGATGGCTGCTGGAGCGATGGGCGGCATGGCTGCCGGGGCGATGGGAATGGGACCGGGCGGAATGGGACCAGGAGCTGGCCCTCACGCTCACGGCGGCGGAAATCCATCACACCTGGCGTACGATCTTCCAAACCTGCCGAACCACTCATGGCCAACCTACGCGGCCTACCCGAACTATGCTCAGGTGTCGTACCCGAAAGAGTACAGTGCCAGTGCCTGGCCTTACATTGGCCCGTTCTACCCGTACCCTCAGGTGCCACTGGGATGGCGTCAGGTACAACTTGAATGGGACGACGGAGCCTGGAACCTGAACTTCCGCCCTCGGACGGATCGCTGGTTCTGGTTCATCGATCCCAAGAACTGGTAACGAGCAGGTGACGGTCAGCAGCCGGTTCTGAACGAGTTTCAGAAGCCGAAGTAGTCAATCAGCCGGAGTGGTCATTCAAGACTGCTCCGGCTGTTTTCGTTCTGGCCGTCGATCCAGACAAACATCGTCCGTCGACAGAAAGATCGATTACTCGTGACACGGGTGGCCCTGATTACTCGCAATCAGCGTCAGCGTCGCGCAGCGACAAGATATCGCTGGACGCATCCCACCCAACCCTGTGCGTCTCCGCCGCTCCGGTTGCAGGCAACCGCGGCCACCCGCCATTTTCAGAATCAACCGGCGCCACCTGCGTGACTTGGACGACAGCGCCATCACGACGGAAGTTCCAGTGCTGACGCAACCTGTCGACGCTCCGTGATTGTCTCGGCCACGGGCGAGAGATTTCTGCCGTCGTTGGAAAACCTCTTGTGCCTCTGGCACCCAGCCCACCCCTACGGAACCTGGAGATTGCCTTTTCTCCATTCAGACAGAGTCATCCCAGCATTAAAACCGACGATTCCCGGCTCTTGCGAAACAGCTTCCAAGGTCGATTCTGCCTTTGATGGATCGATCGATAGCGAGTGAAAGGCTGCCTTGGAACGAACGACCGGCTCTTCATGGTCCAATAGCTCTAAGAGCTTATGGCGGCACCCTTCACTGACAATCTGTTCAAACAACTTCGACACATCACGGTACAGTCTATTGGCTCTGGTAGAGTCTCCTTCTTCAAGTGCCACGCTCTGGGCGATCACTTTTGAAACATATTTTGACAGCAAATCGCATTCGAATTGATTATTCATGGCTTTGTAATTACATCCTTCAAAGACCGGTAGTAAATCGTTGTATAACATTTAGTCCAAACTGATATTGCTCCTCGAATGACTTTCCAGACAACCACTGTCGCACAGTCAATCCATTAGAGAAGTCTTGTATCGAACTGAAATAACCACTGATTTTTGCGTGAATCCCCGCATCCAGTGCGACAACGTTCTTCGTATTGTTAATCAGTGCGGTGCCGAACTGTCCAATCTGAGACTGCTCAACGATGTGATGCCAGTGTTTATTTTCTCCTGCTGCCCCCAAGGCTCGTTTGAGAGCCGAAAAAGATCGGTACGCTTCGCCTCCATCCAACACATTTGGGAGTCGTCGTGTGCTACGCGCAAGGTCAATCAAATCGTCGCCGTATTTAAGCGATCCTGCACCAGCTAAATGAAGCGTAAGATCAACTGCCGCCGATTCCGCGTGATCAAGCGCTGCACCGCCAAGGCCGCCAGCGGTTGCGGTAGCCGCCTGCAAACCACTGACATCTTTGCCGGTTTCGAGCATCAAATCCCGGCGTACTTTCCAATTATTCGCAAGACCTTGCTGCTCGCCCATGCGTGTCGCACCGTTCAGAGGGCGAGGCGTCTCTCTCCAGGAGAAAACAGACCAGTTCCACGGCAACCAGGAACTCCATGAGCTGCCTTGTGATGTCGCCGCGAGGGCTGCCTGTTGAACGACGTCGTCGTTTCCGCCGGCGAGGTCGAGGTTGTGGTTTAATCCGGTCATGGGTCCGGCGCTGACTCCCCAGTAGTAGGCGAAGTCGGACAGGGGGGCGGATTGGGTGTAGGTGTGGTAGTCCCAGGCGGAGATGATGCTCCAGGCAGATTCCAGCGTGGCCCAGGCGTTGATCAGGGCGTCGTCGAGGGAGGACAGGGACAACGCCGTAGACAGCCATTCGGCCAGGTCGTCGAGGTTGAGGTCGTGCTGTTCGGCGGCGATTCCCTGGGCGAGGGTGGTGAGTTCGTCGTCGGCGTCTTTGGAAGCCTGGCGGTCTTCGTTGATGACGGCGGTTTCGTGAGGGACGGCGGCGGCCAGGTAGCTGTGGGCGAAGCCGTTCCAGAAGTTCGAGTAGTCGTCGGCCAGAGTTTTCGCGGCGTCGACATCGTCGTCGGCCATTTGCTTCCAGGCGGCGGTGGCGGAGTGGATTGCGTTTCTGGTATCGGTGGCGACCGAGTCGACCCAGACGACTCCGGCAGCGGCAACCTGGCTGGTGTGCAGAGTCGCGGCGGCGGCGACGCTGCTGACGTAGGCGGAAAGGGCATTGCCATAGTCGGTGGCCAGTTGAGTGGATTCGCCCGCGACGTTGTTCATTGTCGTCTGAATGTCCGTCGCCATGCTGCCGATGTAGGACTGGTAAGCGGTCGCTTCTGAAGTCAACGCGTTTTGAGCGGCGGTGACCATCGCGTTGTAGTAGGTCGTCCACGCTCCCGAGACGGCAGCCTGATCCGCGTCGCCAGGGAACGCGGCGACGTAGGCAGCATCGACGAGATTGTTGAACGCCTGCGTCGCGGTGGTGATCAGCGGAGCGGCGGCGGTGACGAATCCGACATCGGCAGCGACCAGCCCGGTCAGAAAGCCGCTGGTCGCCGTCGCCGCCAGAGCCGTTGAGGCAATGTTCGCCGCGGCTTCGTCGGACAGCCAGTCGGCATCGGCGGTGGCGTAGGCGTTCTGGCGAGTTTCTTCCTCGGCAGCCAGGTCGTTGGCGAGATCTTCGTCTTCGAGCGACAGCGCTTCAGCGCGAGTCTCGTCGGCAGTGGCGTAGTCGTCTTCTCGAACTTTCTCCGCCGCGTTGATGGCTTTGCCCGCGGTCTGAGCGGCGCCGTGCTCGGTCAGTTCGAAGTTCTTTTCCGCATCGGCGATGTCGCCCTGAACCTCGGCTAATTTCTCGGCGATGGCGATCGCGTAGTCAGCGTTGATGTCGATCATGTCTTTGGCGTAGGAACTTTCCGCAGCGATCTGAGCCGTCGTCAGAGCGTTCGCCGCGTTGGCCGAGTCGAGTCCCAGTTGATGCTCCGCGCTGATCAGCGCGTTGTCCCGAGTCGTGTCCGCACCAACCTGAGCCGACACCCAACCGGTCCACGCCGCCCCCACCGCGACGGCAAAGTCGATGTCCAGAGCGGTCGTGTCAATGTAGTAGTCCTTCGCAAACTGAGCGGGATCGTCCGGGTTGGGCGGGGTCGCCGGGATGCCCATCATCATGTCCATCCAGTATTGCGACTCGGCCATGTAGTAGCCGTTGATGTTCGTGTCGTAGTTCGACTTCGCCGATTGCTCGCCGCTGTCGAACGCGCTGTAGGCGGCAGTGAGCGCGCTGTTGAACGTTTCGGCCGGAGTTCCCGGAGCAATGGTTATGCCGGTCGGATCGCCGTACAGAGTTGTGTTGTAGCCGGCGTTGGCGGCCTGCACGGCTCCGTTATAAATCGTCTGAGCGGTGTTCATCGCGACGGTGTACTGGTCGTAGTAGCCGTCGAGTTCTGCGAGGTAGAACTCGGTGCGAGCGACTTTCGCCAGCTCCCACGGATTGTGATGAGCCGGCGTCAGGACGGCAGCATTCGCCTGCTGAAGCCCCGGCCTCAGCCCGGTGCCAAGCCCACCCACCGGCGGGGCGTATGTCTCAGTGATGGTTGTCACCGAGCCGGAAACAGAAATGGATGAATTGGTAAATGTGTAGCCATCCGGGACCGGTGGTTTTTCCTCGAACCTGGACAGTGTCGACGTCCCCTCAGCCAGACCCCATAGCAGACTGCTGGAAGTAGTCCAATAGACGGTTACCGGTGAGGTTGAGGTGTCGATTGTCTGAGTCCGCTCGAACGACATCGTGATCGACTGGCCCAGAGGTGCGCCGGCAACGACAAGGTTTCCACTCTGCCAGTCATCGAACTTCTGATAAGCGGCGGCGATGTCGCCGTCCAGAGTCGCCTGCGCACTCTGCATGGTCGAGTCGTACGCGGCCATCGCGATGCTGACACTGTTGCTGTATGTCGAGTCTGCCGTATTGATCGAGTTCTGCCACGTTTCTTCAATGCCGCCTGCCCCGTAGACGGCGGTGTTGTAGTCGTTCCAGTCCGACGACGTGTTGGTGTTGTAGGTTCCGTCGGCGGTGGCGTAGTCGGAGTCACGATCGGAATCAGCGGTCGCCATCATCGAGCTGTACGTCGACGAAGCGTTGCTCAGACCCGTCTGGTAGGCAGATTCTGCGGCGCTGATCGCGGCCTGGTAATTCGTTTCCGCCGTGGTCAGCGAAGTCTGCACGCCGCTGAGAGCCGTATTCCACAACGCATTGAAATCGATCGAGCTGACACTCATCGGGTCGTACGTCGAGTTCGGATAAGAAGTCAGCACGCCGTCGCGAGTCGCCGATTCGGTGCTTTCGATCGAGTTGTAAACCCCCATCGCTCCGGTCGGATTGTCGCCAGCAAGACCGTCGTACGTGGCAAACGCTGCGGCTTCCTGACTCTGCAACCACGCATCGTGACCGGCCACCGCCGTGTTGTAATTGCCGTCGGCAGTCGCGATGTCCGTGTCGTACTGACCGGATGCCGTGCTCTCGGTTCCGGAGAACTGGCTGTACGCCGCCGTCGTCGCCGAGTTCAGAATTCCGTCAGCCGTGGCGATCTGCGAGTTCAGCCCGGACTCGATCGACGACATCGCGGAACTGTACGTGTTGTAATGACCGGTCGTCGCCGTGCTGTACGTGGCTTCGGACGAGGCATAGTTGCCTTCCAGGCCGGAAACCAGACCCGCGACAGTGAGATCAAAGCTGGTCTGCAAACTCTGAACATTCCCGGAATGCGTCGCCAGAATTCCCTGCACTGCGGTGTCATAGCTTCCGCCAAGCGTGGTGACGTTGCTCGAAAAGGTGGAGTAGTGCCCCTGCATCGCCAGGCTGTACCCATCAACCGCGCCCTGAGATGACGTCTGGTAAGTCGCGACCGCGCTGTTGTAACCAGCCTGAGCGTTGGTGACGTCCGTCTGAGCCTGCGACTGAGAAATCACCGGCGTCACGGCTGACAGCAGGACGCGAGCTTCACAAACCTCGACGACCGACGAAACCTCCGCCGCCGCCACCGACCACCCCGAATTCCGCCGCCGCCTCGACCGACTGTTGCGACCACTGCCTCGATTGCCGGCTCCCTCTAGAACACCGATCCAGCGCCCACCACCCGAGTTCCGACCAACGCGTCCCACCCACCCCGCCAGCCAGCTCGACATCACCATAACAGCCCGCCTTTCGGTAAATGCATACTCATAAAGAAGATAGACAAAACAACCGATGCGTCGTCAGGACGTCTCGTCAATCCGGACTGAGATCCCGAGATCACAGCATCAATCCAGACTGCGACTCCAGCGTCGAGCAACGCGAGCACCAGTCCCGCTATCTATCAATTCGAAATTTTGTACACACTGCGGACGCGCATTCCGGAAATTTTCCAAAGAAAACGAAAATTCTCTCAAGCCGGCTCTCCGGTTGGAGCGCTTTCGGAATTGGTTTTCAGTGCTCGTGAGGAAGGTCACCCAGGAAACAAAGGTCTTTTCGATCGCCAGTTCCTGCGCAGGAACCATGAAAATGGTCAGACTCACGGAGAGTGGATTTTCACGAGAGCGGCTGCAGCTGCTCGAACGGTAGTTTCGAGAAATCGGCACCGGTTCAGGCCGCAAGTCTCGATGACACTGTGATGCCGGTTGTCCATAAAAACAGCCCGCAGGTGTCTGATTGACGCCTGCGGGCTGCGTTGCTTCTGGTCGAAAGTGTTGTAAGAGGCGACCTGATGGAATGGTGTGGGGGGCTGGCCGCTTCCATTCGAGAACTACTTAACCCCCAGGATCACCTCCAGATCGGGCAAACCTTTCGTCGGCTGCACGACATTTTCTTCGAAGTCACCGTCTTCGCGATCGCCGATGACCGCCTTGTAGGACGAAGCGAACGTTCCGGCGATGTAGGGCTGACGGGGATCCTGATTCTGCATCTGAGCATACGCCTTCTGCTGCAGAAGTTTCGTGTAGTTGTACGGTGCGAAGTAGTAATTGCCGTGGTTAACCGGTGCGTACGGGTAGTGCGGCGGCATCTGGCAAGGGTTGTCGAGACAGCACAGCCCCGTCTTCATGCACCAGCCCAGTGAACAGTGCGACGACTGGCAGGACGGGCATGAACCGGGATTCGGGCAGTTGCCACCGTGCGGGCAGTTACCCATGTGTGAGTACGACGATGGGCAGGTCGGGCAGCTTCCACCAAACGAAATTCCACCCGGAATCGGACCACTCTGGCAGATACCTGACGGGCAGGACTGGCAGACGCCGAACGACTGCCCTGGTCCGCCAGCGTTGCAGCCGCACGAGCTGCTGGAAGTAACTCCCGGAACCGCTGGATTGTAGATTTCTGCGGACAACGTTCCGACCGTCATGGCGAGGGCCGCGACGCAACAAGCGATTGTTCTGATCATGATTTGTTTTCTCCTGGGGCTGCCAGGTCCCGGTTCAGGACGATGATTCAAGCGTCGGAAACTGATGCTGCCCTGGCATCGACCACGCTGCAGGGTTAATCGTCATCAGTCCTGCCATGCGTGAGGACTGGCTCGACTCGTGCCACTGTTTCAGATGATCGTTGCAAAACAATCATTGCGTGCGTTGCGAGTCGCAAAAGACGGACTACTGGCAAATCCGTCAATGCCGGATCAGCTTGCCACGAAACGTTGATGTGGATGGTTCGGAACCTGGAAGCGGACAGCGCGAATTCGGTCGATGTTTCATTCCAGTTTTCTGCTCGCTTGTTTTCGGGTTTGTCAAAAACAGATGGAATAGAGGCGGCTCAAATGCTGATTCAGACGAGGTGGTACATTCGTAGTTTTCAGAAAAACAGGATCATCTGATTCAACTGTCGTAATCGGAAAAGTCGATACCTGACCTGTAGCGCACATTCTGCGAGGTAAGTCGCGTCATCGGGGCCGTTTTATTCGCTTACGACCTTTAACAGTCGAGTCTCCACATGCCCGGCCATAAAAACATCATGTTCAGACAATTTTTCGGCAGAGCACCCTTACCTGTGGCGGCGCTGGCTGCTGTGTTCGCAGGTTTTGCGACGCTGATGATCTGGCAGTCGCCACGAAACATCGTTGCTGATGTCAAACCGCTGATTATGGACTTCGGACGGTCGAAGGTTCAGTCGTCAAGCGACCGGATGTCTGAGCCTGGCGACAGATCTACTCAACAGGCCGCGGGTGGTGCCAACGCAACCGGTGGTGTTTCGGGTTCGACCGATCGTTCTCTGGAACCGGTTCGGACTCAGCGAAGCAACGGTGGCCTGGTGCTTGAGTGGCCTCAGCAGAAGACTTCAAGTCATGCTTCTTCAGGGGCCGCCGACGATGCAAAGAGCCAGGCAAAGAAAGTCCTGGCAGAAGCGGAAGAGTATTTTCTCGCCGGCGACCTTCGCCGTGCTCTGATTTCCGCCCGACTGGCCTACTCCTACCCGGTGAAATGGGAGCAGGGCGAACAGTCTCCCGAAGAACTCCTGACCAGACTGGAAGCGCTCGCCAACGATCCGACATTTATGGCTTCTGCCCGTCGCGAAGCCATCAGCAGAATCAACTCGGCCAACACCACGAACTCAGGTGTTGACCAGAACACAACGATCGGTGTCTGGAAACCAGCACTGACAAGTAGTCCGGCGAGCAGCCCGGCTTTTGCGCCGAGCGAAAATCCGTCAGCCGATGCGGTGACACTGGCCGCTCAGGTGGAAAGTGACACAGACACAAGCCAGATCGAAACCGTATCTGCATCTCGGATTGAAGATAATCAACCATTAAGCTTTCCGGCCATCCAACCGTATCACTCAGAGCCGACCTTCGCGAGTTCAACAGACGACGAGCCTCGTCGACTGAACGTCGACACGCACCGACAGGTCTCAGAGTCCTCAGCCGAATTTGCTGCTTCAACGCAAGTCGCACCGATTCAGCAGGTCGAGCCGCGACCGCTCATCATCACTGATCAACGAGCGGCAGCTCCAGCGGCCTCACCCCTCGGAGCGTTGACGTTTGACGTTCTGGCAACGCTGACGACGATCTTTGCCGTGCTGTTTTTCGGGGCGTTATTCCTGTTCCTGGCGATTCTGGCTGTCGGCAAAAAACTGATTGGTGAAAAGGGCGTCGCCTTCAGAATTGAACTGGTCAACAACAGCCCGCTGACAATTCAGACTGCCGGAGCGGTTCCGGCAGCGGCACCCGCTCAGTCGGCAGCAACCAATGAATTGAAAATCGATCCTGACTTCGAAGGGATTCTGTCTCTGAGTGAGCAACGTGCTCGCCAGCGCGAGTCAGCGATCCTGGAGCAGTTTATTCAGAACAATGTTTCGCTGCACAATGAAATCGGTGCCAGCCGCGCTGCGGCCTGACTTGGCGCGCAGCTGCAGCACGAGATTCGATTTTCTTAAAGGCACACTTTACCCGGAATTCATACCCTGATTGTCGGGACGTGGACTACGAGACCGGGCGTCTCTGTTACTTAACCTGGAGCACCAACTGAAATGGATAGTCAGCCCGCATTTATCGGAATGGACCTTGGAACCTTCAAAACGTCGGTTGTCAGTTCGAACGGAACTCGAGACTCACTTTTCAGTGCCGTCGGCTGGCCGAAAGACCACGTCGCCCGGGCCATCCTTGGTCGAGACGTTGTGTTTGGCAAAGACGTCGTCGAGAAGCGACTCGCTCTTAAAGTCTGCCGCCCGTTCGAACGCGGAGCGCTGAAGTATCTTGATTCTGCGGAGTCCGGCGTTGCCCAGGAGAAAGTTGCCGAGCATACCGAAGCCGCTCGACTGCTGATCAAACACGCCGTCGAGCTGACTCGACCTAAACCGGGAGCCCCTGTCTATGGCGTGATCGGTGCTCCGTCGCGAGCCAGCATCATCAATAAGAAGTTCATCATGGACGTTGCCAGCGACGCCTTTGATGCCGTCGTCATCGCCCCGGAGCCGTTCACCGTCGCTTACGGAATGAACGCTCTCACGGACGCACTGGTGATCGACATCGGAGCCGGCACGATCGACATCTGCCCGCTGTACTCGACCTACCCGACCGACGAAGATCAGGTAACTGTTCCACTGGGCGGAGACTTTGTCGACGAAGCTTTCATGCGTCTGATGGGCGAGCAGTTTCCTGAAGCGGAACTGTCGCCGAACATTGCTCGCGAGCTGAAAGAGAAATACGGTTTCGTGCATGACATTGACGAAAAGGCCATCGCGAGGCTGGACGTTAAAGCTCGACCGACCGAGTTCGACGTTTCTGGCCCGCTGAAAGAAGCCTGCCTGACAATCGTTGAACCAATCATCGAAGGTCTGCGGGAAGTGATCAGTCGATTCGATCCTGAATTCCGACGAGCCATGCTTTCAAACATCATTCTGGCTGGTGGCGGCAGCCAGTTGAACGGCCTCGATCGTCTGATCGAACAGTCGCTGGAAGCGTACGGCGGCGGAAAGGTTCGCAAGGTCGGCGACTCCGTCTTCGCCGGAGCAGCCGGAGCCTTGAAACTGGCGATGAGCATGCCAGCCAATCAGTGGGACCAGTTCCGACTTCATAAGTCAGAGCCAGTGTCCGAACTGGCTGAGGCTGCCTGAGCAACACAACATCGGTCACTCGTCGGGTTGTGAGCTGAAAACTCCGCGAGTGAAACGAGCAGAAAACAACGAGCACGAAGTCGTCAAATCGACCGTGCTCGTTGTTTCGTTAATTACAGCGCAATTTTTACAACTGAATTCTTACAGCGGAATTCGAGCGACTATTGCCCAGTGGTCGCCTCGTTCTTTTTGTACTCGATAACCAGCGCCTCTGATCCCGTCGACGTTTTCGCATACGGAACAGGCTTCTTTTTGCTCGACACTGGTTTGAGATCCAGCTGCCGTACGGCAACCAGCATTTCCGCCGCCGCGACGTCGGCAGCGTTTCGACCACGAAGGTCGGTCGTCGCAGCAGCGACCTGATGGATCGCCAGCAGCCTTTGCGTCTGCCCGGTGTAGAAAGCCGTTTCAGAGAGTTCTTCCTGCAAGCCGGTGGCGATCGATTCCTGCTGCCACCAATCTCGAAGCATTCCGCCTGGTGTGGCGGTTCCGGTCTGGAGTCTGGCAAATTGCTGGGCAGCGATTTCCTCAGCATGCTGCTCAAGGTCTGTCAGAAAAGCACCCGATGCTCGAACGTCGGCGGGAGCACCGGCGAAAGCGGCGAAGCTTGCAGCACGCCGTACAGCCTGTCTGTCTTCGGCAAGGTCCCGCGTTGAAATTGCGAACGGGTAAGTTTCGAGATGGACCGGTCGTCGAATTTCCGCCAGTGCCGCGCGAATCGCGGAAGGGCGGTCGACCCGAAAGTCTGGCACTACAAAGGTCGCGTTTGAACCAGAGGGTTCGCTGGCCTGCTGAGAAACGACGATCTGCTCGTCCACCATGGTTGCTGCTGCCAGAACGGCCGCCGCGGTGCCGGTTCCCGTTTGGAAGTCGTGCAGACGAAGGTCGAGATGCTGGGCGGCAAGCTGAGCGTAAGCCTGCTGGTCATCGTTCGTCAGCTTGCGACCGGCAGCGACGCTGTAACGCAGCTCTGCCCGCAACGCCATAACACGCGAGTGTGACAGGTCGGCTTCCCAGCCCTCGGCTCCCGGCTGGTTGAACGATTCCAGCTCGCTGGCCGCTTCCGCCCAAAGAGCAACCTGCTCCTGCAGCACGAGCATCGCCCGGTTTCGGTCGCCCTGGTGCGAAGCGATTTGCAGTTGCGTCGTCGATGCCACGTTGAGCCACGCTGCGTACGACGCCTGATCCATCAAACCTCGCAACCAGGCATCCCGACTCTGACTGACAAGCCGGGTGGTTAACTGGTCGATCTGCGAAAGCGTTCGCTTTGAAAGCGGTGCAGGGGGCTTCGTCTGGACCGAAACCGAGTTGCCGACGACGACTCTGGAACCAGGTGCGGAGGCGACAATCAGAACTGGCTGACTCGCCAGAACCGTTTGGCGGGCTCCGTTAAGGAATGGTGCTTTGGTTGCAACCGCCGCAGGAGGGGGCGCGGATTCAGCGTCTGATAGCGCTGTTTTGCGAACAGCGGCGTTGTTCGCCGTCGAAGTGTCTGGTTGGTGACCGCTTGAATTCGGTGAGTTTGAATTCGGCGCAATCGTGACGAATGTTTCGGATTCTGCACCGGCAAACTGAGTGTCTGCCATCGTTGCCGGCTTCGTCCCTTTCATAATGGACATCGGTAATTCTGCCGTCGGGTCGAACTCGACCTGTGACGAGTCCGGCTTCTGTGCCAGGCAGGTCGCCGAACCTGTCGCGAGCACGCAACCAGCAAGCGACAGGCCGAGGGTAGCTCGTGAGACCCGCGAGAACGAAGTGATGAAATCTGGATTTCGCATGGGCGTTACCGGCTGAAAATGAAGTTGACGCAAAAGGGCGGCGGGTGAGCGGGTGTGGTCGTCGTGGCTCCCGCGTTTTGCATGGTCGATGTCGCGTCGCAGCAAAGCCGCCGCTGTCCGACAGAGTATTGCATGAACGAGCCGACGGAAGTGGGTTTCCTGACGCCGGGGACCGTGATCGCAGAATCCGCCGACAGGCCGCGACAGCGGGCGAAGCCAGGTGAAGCTTGACGATTTCAGCGATCACTCCTGCCGGTGCCTGGTTGCCAGATGGCTCGCTGCGTACTTGAGCAACGGAGTCCAAGGCCGGGAACTGAGAACAGGTCAGCGAATACTTAAGTAACTAGCCGATTGGCCGATCAACTGACCTGTCGAGCGGCAGCCCGAAAAATCTACGACGCGTCCCTACCTTACCTATTCTCTGTGAGCGTCGCAGGAGTACCCGTGAGCGTCGAATACGGACCATTCCATTGTGTCCTCACAACCGGACTACCCGATAACAAATGCAGGATCGGCGCGGGAAGGCTCAAACACGATTGTTTGTGCGTCTGGGAGAGTTGGCTCTTCAGCTGTCCGGTTCATCGAGAAACTGAAGAAGTGAAGGCACGACGCGACTTCGAATTTTTTTCGAGTTGCCTGTGCTTTTCAGTCAAGGACGTGGCCGTTTGGAAGGCTATGTCGACGTCAGCGGGCAGGGACGTTCGTTTCAGACCTTCATTTAACGGCCTCACGGCAGGCTCAACCAGATTTGGGCTCAATCCACGGACGGAGAACCAGGATGCTTTCTTGCCTTTTCAAACGAAAAACGTTCAGTCGACTCTGGTTGCCTGGGATCATGGCAGCCGGTCTGCTTGGTCCGAGTTGCCACACGGCGTCCGCTCAGTCGGGGCGTGCGGTAGTTCTTCCTCCCGTGCGTCCGGTCGCGTCATCGCAACTGGCCGAGAAAGTTGGGAGTCTCGTCGACGAGATTGTCCAGCAGGAGGCCGAGCTGGATGTCCCGCTTCGCCGTTCAAAGATTCTGCGAATGAAGCAGCCCATCTTTCGAGCCGCGATCGCTGATCCGTCGGTCATCGAAATCGTGGCCTTCGGGACTCGCGAAGTCGAGCTGATCGGAAAAGAATCGGGCAGCACAACAGTCACCTTCTGGCTCGGCGATGAGGACAACCCGCATCATTTGAGCCTGGTTGTCAATGTTGAAAAAGACGACAGCATCGAAGATCGCCGACGTCTTGAGTACGGCGAACTTCAGGAAATGATCAACGAGATGTTTCCGAACAGTCGGATTCAGTTGATCCCGATCGCCGACAAACTGATCGTTCGCGGCCAGGTTCGCGACGAGCAGGAAGCATCAAAGATTATGTCTCTGCTGCGGGAAAATGCCACTCCTGTCCAGAGTTCGCTCGGGGGCTTTGGTGTTGGCAATGCCGGCACAGCAGCCGAGCCATTTCCGGACGCCAGTGAGCTTCCTGTGGCTCAGGTCGTGAGCCTGTTGAGGATTCCCGGTGAGAAGCAGGTGATGCTGAAAGTTCGAATTGCCGAGCTGAAGCGATCGGCGATTCGACAACTCGGGGCCGACTTCAACTTCGATGTGGGCGACCTGATGCTGGGTTCGGCTCTTGCTGGCAGCGGCAACATTATGGCGACAGGAACGTTCAACGATGATTCGTTCTCGCTCGCTCTGAAAGCTCTGACCGGCAACGGCAACGCAAAGATTCTGGCGGAGCCAAACCTCGTCGTGCTCAGCGGTCAGACTGCTGATTTCATCTCGGGGGGCCAGTTTGCGGTGCCAACCGTCGTCGGAGTCGGTGGTGCTCAGGCATCAACAACAACGTTCAAAGGGTTTGGTACTCAGTTGAGTTTCAGCCCGACGGTCCTGGACAACGATCGGATTCGTCTGAACGTTTCACCGAGCTTCAGCACTCTTAATTCAGCGAACTCGGTTGCTGGAATTTTCGGAGTCGATACTCGCTCAGTAAACACGACTGTGGAACTGCGTGAAGGACAGGTACTGGCCATTGCTGGCCTGTTGCAGGAACAGCAGCGAGGGGATTCGACTCGCGTTCCACTGCTGGGTGACACAAAGCTGTTGCGACCACTGTTTGAAACGAAGGTTGTTTCACGAGACGAAACGGAACTGCTGATTCTGGTCAGCCCCGAGCTGGTTCACCCGATGGAATCTCACGAGGCTCCAACGATTCTCCCTGGCATGGAAGTCACCGAGCCGGATGATGTTGACTTCTTCATCTACGGGGACATCGAAGGCCGACCAGGATTCCACCATCGCAGCACCGTGTGGCCGCTCTTCAAGAACCGCAACTGCCGCTGCAAGGACGAGTTCGAAGCGATCAATAAATCTCAACAGTACTACGTTCACGGCAACAATGGGTTTTCGAAGTAATCTCACTTGATTGCTGATGCCGGGCTGGCCTTCGTCAACTTCTCAACAGTGGCAGAGTCATCCCGGAAGGCGAGTGGGCCGACGACTGGAACAACTTCACCGTAGTGTGCCGAAAAGTGACTCGATCGATTTCACGCTGGCACCATCAAATAAGGAAAACAGACAATGCCGATTCTGAAACGGGCTCGTCTGATGCCAACAGCGACTTGCGGGTTACTTGCCCTGCTGACGGTCGGCTGCTGCAAAGACAAATGTGCCTACATGCAACCGACCGATCCGATTCCACTGGGAGCCTACAGCGATCAAGCCTGGAAGCTCCAGGAAGCGAATGCGGAAGCTTCTGACTTCGTGGTCCACGAACACGAGTTTCGGGGAAATACTTCGGTGCTTAATGCCAAGGGCGAGTCCCATGTTCGGCAGATAGCTGCTCGGATGGACGAAAACGGGTATCCCGTAATTATTCAGTCCAGCTCGATGAGCACCCGGGAAGGTGATGTCCACAGCTTCGCCGTCCATAACGATCCGGCACTTGATCAACGACGTCGCGAAGTTCTCGTCCATACTCTGATCGAGCTGGGTGCGAAGGATGTCGAAAACAAAGTCGTCATCGGCCCGGCACTGACACCCGGTTACGAGCAGGTCGAAGGCGAAGCCGTTTACTACCAGAGTCTCAGAGGCTTTGGTGGCGGGAACTCCGGACTCGGCGGAAGGAGCGGTGGAGTCGGTGGCGGACTCGGTGGGGGACTTGGCCGCTGACGAATGCGAGCGATTTGCCAATCGCGAGTTCACAATAGGCGATTCAGTTGAGGCCTTGCTTCGGAAGCCGATTTTCCGGAGCAAAGCCTCTTTTTTTCTGAATCAACATGCCGGGCAAGTACGAAAAGAATGATATCTCTCGCTGCCAGGGACGGCTGCGAGAGGAACTTCAACGAAGCCATGGATTGGTAACTACGATGAAGAAATTTGCTGGCTGTCTATCATTGGCGATGCTGACGATCATCGCTGCATCGGGATGTCACAAAGCGGCTCATCAGTCTTCGCTGGCAACGCCCAGTCTGCCGGCACTGATCGGGAATACTGACAAGCTCGAATCGCAACTCAGCATTGCTCGAATTCAGGAGCATCAGGGGCAACTCCGGGAAGCCGCTGAGCGGTACACACAGCTCGCGCAGAAGAACCCGAAGAATGCCACGATTCCACACCGTCTCGGTGTGATCGAGAGTAAGAACGGTAACCATCAGGCGGCGAATCAGTATTTCCGGCAATCGTTGGAATTGAATCCCCATGACGCCGAAGTGTTGACTGATTGGGGTTATTCACTGTTCCTTCAGGGCAAGCTGAGCGAAGCAGAAACCGCCTTGCGAAGGGCCTTGAATGAAGTCCCCGGCGAAGAGCGAGCGACCAACAACCTGGCTCTTGTTCTTGGTCATGCTGGTAAGTCGGAAGAAAGTCTCGCTCTGTTCCGCCAGGTCAGCGGCGAAGCTTCCGCATGGGTGAACCTGGGGTACGTCCACGTCAGTCTGGGCGAAGGCGAAAAAGCTGCCGAGTGCTTTGCGAAAGCGTTGAGTCTTGACGACAAACTCGAATCCGCCGCCAACGCGCTGGTGCAGATTGCCGAGTTGAAGCAGCAGGCGACGCGTCGGGCGGCTCGCGAACAGCAGATTGCATCGTCCAAAGCTGCTCGAGCCAAAGCCAAAGCGAAAGATTCAGACGACAGCATTGTTCAGGTGGTCGCCGAGTCAACCGCAGGTGATACCGCTCAAGGGGGCTCGGTAGTCAGTCATGCTCACGCGACAGTGCGTGCGAAATCTTCACTGTCAGTGAACTCTGCAAATTACACATCGTCAGCACCGTCCAGGTAGCTGCCTGCTGAGTCGTCGCCGCAACCAGACTGACCGATCTCACACGTTCGATCGTCTGGTGTCTGGAGAAGAACCTGGTTAGTTACGTCGCGCCGAGTTCCTTCGAGCGTTCCGTTGCGGCTACGACAGCGTTGATCAGTGTCCCTCGCAGGCCGCCGGACTCCAGAGCGTGGAGTCCGGCGATCGTCGTTCCGCCTGGACTGGTGACCGCATCTTTCAGGGCTCCCGGATGCTGGCCGGTTTGCAGGACCATCTTCGCCGCGCCGAGCAACGTCTGAGCCGCCAGCTTCGTCGCTATGTCTCGCGGCAGGCCAACCCGGACGCCACCATCGCTCAACGCTTCAATCATCTGATAAACGTAAGCTGGGCCGCTCCCGGATAATCCCGTGACAGCGTCGAGCAGCTTTTCGTCGACCTGAACGGCCACGCCAACAGTTGTCAGCATGGCTTCGACCAGTTTTGAATCTTCAGCTGTTGCCGCTCCCCCAATGGAAAAGCCCGCAGCACATTCACCGACCAGGCAGGGCGTGTTGGGCATTACGCGAACGATTCGCCGGTTTGCACTTAATGCCGATTCATAAACGGACAACGGCACTCCAGCGGCGATTGAGACAATCAGATGCCGATCTTCGAGCAGTGTCGAAAGACCGTCCAGAACTTGAGGCATCTGCTGAGGTTTGACGGCGAGAATCAGCACGTCGCTTTCGCTGATGACCGCCGACGTGCTTGCAACGACGCGGGCGGAAGTCTGTTCAGAAAAGGCATCCAGTGCCGCCGGAACGACATCGGTCGCCAGGATTCGATCGGCAGATACAAAGCCCGCCGAGACAAGCCCCTGAGCAAGTGCCGTCGCCATTCGACCGGCACCGATGAATCCGATTGTGAGATTTGCAGACTGTGTCATTGGTGTTGCTCGGAAGGCTGGCGTGGCAGAACGAAGTTTCGATGTCGGAAAGTTTCGATGTCGGAAAGAGCGGAATCGCTCGCGACCGAAGAATGTACAGAATTGGTCTGTGAAAAGCCTCTGCGGAATCTTCGACGCGGTATCCCGTTGTGAATTACTTCTTGCCGACGACGAACCGATGATCTGTAACAAAGGGGGTTTGTCGAAATTGATTCACCTCATCAGCAATTTCAACGTTGGTTGCCGACGCCCAAAGCTCGCGTCACAATCCTTCCCGCTCGGTGCAGGTCTGAAGTCCGGCGCGGCGTATGGATCGACCAGGCAGAGTCATGACTGAATGACGGTGAAGGGAACCTCAAAGATGAAGTTTGCAGGCCGAAACGCCATTGTTACCGGTGCCTCGCGTGGAATCGGACGGGCGGTAGCGATCGAACTGGCTCAGCAGGGCGCAAACGTCGGCCTGAACTTTCGATCGAACAAAGACGAAGCTCTCGACGTTGTTCGCCAGATCGAAGCCGCCGGCCAGAAGGCGATCCTGCTTCAGGGTGACGTGGCAGATCAATCCTTCGTCGAAGGCATGGTCGCGCAGGCCGCTGAAGAATTCGGCAGTTTGAACCTGTACGTCTCAAATGCCGCCTACAGCGATCGTGAGCGGATGATCGATGCCAACATGGAAGGTTTTCGCCGAACGATCGACGTCAGTATGTGGGGAGCGTTCTACGGAGTTCGCGCCGCTGCTCAGCAGATGGTCAAGCAGGGCAATGGCGGCGCGATCACTGTCGTCAGTTCTCCGCACGCCGTCATCCCGATTCCCACGGCAATGGCCTACAACATGGCGAAAGCGGCCATTGACCACATGGTCAGAACTGCTGCCATCGAACTGGCCGAGCATCGTGTGCGAGCCAACCTGGTTCACCCTGGCTGGATTGACACGCCCGGCGAACGGAAGTTCTTCAGCGAAGAAGACATTCAGAAAGGTGCCGCCAGGTTGCCTTGGGGGCGAATGGGAACTCCTGAAGAAATCGCCAGAGCGATCACGTTTACCTTAAGTGACGATGCCGACTACATGACCGGCAGCACGCTGACGATCGACGGCGGAGTCAGCCTCCCCTGGTGGTCGAACCGCGAAAGCGGTGAAATGTAGGAACCGTATCCGGCTTGAAAGACGACCTCAGGTTCCAGCAGATCCGGAATGGTCACTGCCCAGCACGTCGCGGAGTCGCCGCAACGCTCGAAGATATCGCATCCCGGCGGCGGCCGATGACAGGCCCAGTGCCTCAGCAACTTCGCCATTCGACAGATGTTCCTGGTGCCTCATGACAATGACGTCGCGATCGTCTTCGCCGAGTTCTGAAAGGGCTGCCAGGAATCGCTCTTCCAGTTCCCGGCGAATTGTGGCCGCTGCCGGCGTCAGTTCGTGATCTTTCAGCTGTGCAGCGAGATCCAGAGACGACTGATCCGAGTACGCCGCGTTAAGAGAACGTTCGCGATCGACACTTCGTCGCTGAGCACCGCGGTGTCGACGATGCATGTCAATCAGCCGGTCTTTGGCAAGCTGCCGCAGCCACAAGTGGAACGGCATCGACGGATTCTGAATGTAGTCACCCAGTCTCTGATTCGCTTCCAGCATGACATCCTGCACGACATCGCTGGCGTCAACCCTCGCTGCAACAGCTCGGTCCATCCGCAAATGAACCATTCGGCGAACGGCGTCACGATGACGATTGAGCAATTGATTCACTGCCGAAGCGTTGCCATCGACTGCTGAGCGAAGCAGCTGCTGAGTTTGTTCGGAGTCAGGCCACATGAATCAGGAAACAGTCCGAATGGAGTTCGAAAACGGCCGTCAGGCTGACAGTCAGACAAGGGTAGCGACTCGAGCACTTTCAGAATTCGTTTTCAGTATCCTGCAGGAAGGCCGCAAAGGAAACAACGGTTATCCCAGATACCAGCTACCGCACAGAAACCATGAAAACGGTCTATTTGTAAGCAGCCGGCTCTTGAAGCAGAAGAGCGCCTTCCATCGGAATTGGCTTGCCGGAATATGTTTGAGCATGGATTCACGGTCTGAATCCCATGTTGCTGGATCTGGAAATGGTCCGGTAGACTCCCGACCCCTTCTGATCCCAAAAAGCAGCCACGCCCCAACTGGCTGTCATTTCCTGCCGGCTGTCAATTCCCGTTGCGCGCTCGCCGCAACGATTCTTCACAATCCTGACTCAAAAATTCAATCTTCGCGCGACTCATTCTTGCATGTGTCGTGACCGAGCTTCGTCGTTTGAGAATCCATGCAGACCAGACGTCTCCAACAGATCTTTGCTTTCGCAGCGCTGCTGATGCTGCCGTGGCCTGCGCTGCGCCCGGCCGCGCAGAGCATCACATTTGGTGACCTGCTGCTGCTGCCGGCAATCCTGCTGAATATCGACTATGTGGGAAAGATTCGAGGCTGGCAGATTCCGTTGCTGGCTTCGCTGCCGCTGATTGTGCTTTCGCAGGTAGCTGATCCTGATGGTTCAATTATCGGCGTTGCTCAGGCAATCTACATCTTTGGCGTTGTGTTGCCCTTCGGATGGGTTGCGTTCGTAAACTTTCGGCCCCGCACGTTAATCGCCGGGTTCCTGCTTTCGTTGAGCCTCAGCGCGATCGTCGGAGGTCTGCAACTGGGAGGTTTCATTGGCCAGGTCGGAAACCAGTCGATCTGGGCACTGTCCGGAGGGGCGATCCGCTCGGCCGGCCTGAGTATCAGTTGCAGCGGATTATGCCTCTCACTCTCGCCGGTTTTTGCGTTGCTGCTCTACGTTCCCGACTATCGCAAGCGAATGGTGTTTCTGCTGGTGCTGGTGCTGGGGTTGCTGGCGACTCTGGCCAAGTCGACGATCTTCGCCAGCGCCGGACTTGCCTATTACCTGTTCAAAGAGCCCAACCGTCGCGGAGTTCTTGTCGTGGCCGCAATCGTGCTGGCGATGTGTGCCGGGTTGTTTACCGTATCGCCTCGGATTCGAAACGCGACAAGCCGTGTGTACGACACCGTGACCTACCGAGTCGACAAAGCGGGGTTTTCGTTCTACGAAAGGACGTCGACGCTCAGGTTTTCGCTTCGTTACTTATCGCGATGTGCGATCATCGGAATGGGTACGGAAGGCACTACCAAAGAATTGCAGCAGCACTTTGGAAACACCGTCCATGTATTTCACATTGGAATGGTTCTGGTTGTCGGCTTCCCGGCGGCGGTTCTTCAGTGGACCGGGTTCGGGATGCTGATCGTGTCGAGCTTTCGTTCCGGTCAGAAACCGGCGGCTGTCATGTTGTTTTGTCACATGCTGGCACTCTGCACGATGACGATGTTGATGACCAGTTTTCAGTACGTCCCGTTCGTGATCTGTGCGTCGATTCTGAACTACCAGCTCAGATACAACGAGCAGGTAGCAACGATACGGCAGCATTCTGTCCGTACTTCAGCAAGAAGACGTTCCCTGCCTGCAACTGCTTAGGGATATGTCGAGAGTAACTTCCTGAAAATCGATTCGCGCTGTCCGCATTACAGAAATCATGTAGTTTCCAGCGGCGGCACACGGCGACCTTCGTGTCGAGCAACGCCTGGCTTTAGCTCACCACGACAGTTTCCGAAATGCCGGCTACTTCTGCTGGACAGTCGGATCGGTGTCGAGGATGCAGTCTTCCAGCGCGATCGCGGCCGCTTCCTGAATCAGCACCGAGTGGTCACGATTCCGTTCGACATCTGACGCTCGCAGTTGAGCTGTGGACGAGCCGCCAATTGCCAGACCGGCGCGTCCATTCTCGCGAAGCGTCAATTTCTCCAGCTGAACTCCAGTTGCCAGGTCGTGTAGATTCACGCCGTCCAGGCGGAAGTGCTGGATCGTCAGGTCCGAGATCACAATATCGTGAGCTGCAAAAACCGTGATCCCGCAGCTTCGCCGGGCGATGGCCAGCCTCTGCGTCGATGGATCCGCAAGCCGTTCGACCCGGTAATAAATTGAGCCGTTCCACGAACACCATTGATCGACTTCCAGGTCGGGGATCGTATCCCATTTTTCACCAGTCTGTGGTCGAAGTTCCGGCAGCGCTTTACCGTCGCGGATGAGCTGAAAGTAACCTTTACGATACGGTGTCACTTTCCAGACGTCGCGAGCAGCTTCGCGCCACGCCCCATCAGGAACAACCATCGCTCCCGTGACGGTTGCTCCGTTTCCGATCAACTTGAATGGCCGGACAGGATCGCCGCTGTTCTTTTCTCCCTGAAACGACAGATTGTCGTAGTACGGGACGCCGGTGTTCGCGACGATGATCGTGTCGGCAAAGCTCGCCAGCTTCAGTGCCTGAGAAATCGATCTCACCGGACCGGTAATACTGCTCAGCGGCGTGTCGACCAGCCCGTCATTCCGATCCGCACCGGTTCGGTTGTTGACGTAATAGGTTTCCGCGTTAACTGACGAAGCGATGTTCAACAGAATTGAGGCGACACTCAGAAAGGCAACAGCTTTCACGACAACGCTCCGGCTTCAGACGAGTGAAGTTAAACTCCGATTTCGAATAGCAGCTTGTTGAAAGGTGTGTGCCACTGGCTCTGCCAGTGTTCGTAAATTCGTTACGGTCAACAGCCAACTGTGATGAACACTGGCAGAGCCAGTGGCACACATATCCTGCAACTCAACTTTTCAACATCCTGATAGATCGTCCGCAGTTCGGGCCACTCGCCAGGCTCATCAGGAATTGACGGCTACTTCGGCAGAACAGGGTAGGGCAGTGACTGCCCGGCAAGACCTGCCGCCAGATTCTGAACCGTCATTTCCAGCATTCTTTGCCTGGTCCGATGAGACGCGCTTCCCAGATGGGGGGCGATGACCAGGTTTTCGAGGGTCAGCAACGGATGGTCGCGCGGCAAGGGTTCCGGATCAGTGACATCCAGAGCGGCTGAGCGGATTCGTCCGGCTTTGAGGGTTTCGTAAAGATCATCAGTCACGACGACTGGCCCGCGAGCCATGTTGATCAATGTCGCCGACGGCTTCATCAGTTCGAACTGAGCCTTTCCGATCAAACCTGTCGTCTCTTCAGTGAGCGGGCAGTTTAACGCAACGAAGTCGCTTTCTTTGAGCAGGTCGTCCAGCGAACGAAACTCGACATCGAGTTCCGCTTCTGCCGCTTCGTCGCGTCGCCGGTTGTGGTAAAGAATCTTCATGTCGAACGCGCGAGCCCGTTTCGCCACCTGTTTCCCGATTCGCCCCATGCCGACGATGCCCAGCGTGCTGCCGGTGACTTCGTGCCCGATCAGAATCGACGGATCGTAATGAGTAAACTCGGGACCGCGTGCAAAGTGGTCGCCGATGACGACGTTCCTCGCCGAGGCCATGAGCAACGCCATCGTCATGTCAGCCGTCGCGGCGTCCAAGCAGCCAGGTGTGTTGCCAACAGGCAGGCCCCGCTCGTGAGCATCTGCGACGACGATATGGTCGACGCCAACCCCGTGATTACTGACGACTTTCAGATTCGGCATGCGGTCCATCAGTGAACCATCAACAGACGGATGTCCGTAAGTAATGACGCCAACACAGGTCTCCAGAGCCGCGGAACCTTCGGAAGTGTCCCAGGGAAAAACCTGATACCCGTTGCCCAGCATTTCCAGTAACGGAGCCGGCAAACCATCGCCCATAATCGGAGTCGTCATCAGTCTTTGCCCTTATTCGGCAATGTGTCGAGGAAGTCTGCCATCGCTTCGTAGTATTCCAGCGTTGGCCGATCGTTGTGGCCGAGTCCCGTGAGTGTGATAAACCGTTTCGGATGTTTCGCTGCCGCGAACAGACGGCGACCACTTTCACACGAGATGACTCGGTCGGCGTCGCCGTGGCTTTGCAGCAGCGGGCAGCCAACTAACGCAATCGCCTGGCCCGAGTCGAGCCTGTTCCTGGCTACGAGCCAGGCAAGTTTCGGAAAGTGTTCGGAAGCCACCTCACGCAGGGACGAGAACGAACTTTCGACAATCAATCCTCGCGGCGGAGCGTCGGCGGCGAGCTGAATCGCGATGGCTCCGCCAAGCGAACGTCCCATCAGCACGATGTCTGCCTCGTTGACCTTCGCAAGTTTTGCCAGCTCCGTTCGGGCAGCCTTCGCGTCAGCGATTGCCCCCGCGACAGTTGCCTTGCCCTCGCTGCGACCGTACCCGCGATAGTCGAAGATCAACACCGAGACGCCCATCTCTTTCTGCAGAAACCGCAGCGTCGACTCGCGGCCGGCAAGGTTTCCGCCGTTGCCGTGGCAGTAAAGCAAGACCGCTTTCGGCTGCTCGTTCGGGCAAAACCAGCCGTGGATTCGCGTCCCGTCTTTCGAAGTCATCCAGGCATCTGAAAAATCAAGCTGATCCGGTTTCCAGTTTCCATTCGGATATCTCGTCGGCTGAAACAGCAGCAGTTCGTCCAGAGATCGCACGACCGGTGGCTTTCTTTGCTCGGGAGCCTTCGCTGCTGTTTCTCCGTCGGTCGCCGTTTGAGCAAGAGCCGGAGAAACATCCAGACCGCTGGACGAGCAGCCGACGAACGCTATCACCATCACTATGGTCAGTGAGAGTTTCACGAATTCGATCACCGATCATTGAGCGGATTGACCTCAAACGTCGACATTGCCGCTACTCAACGGCGATCAGCTCGACGATGAAATGCAACGTTGCTTGCGGTGGAATCTTTGGTGGGCTGCCCGCTTCGCCGTAACCAAGCTGGTACGGAATTTCGAGTTCGATCTTGCCGCCTTCTGCTACAAGCTGAAGCCCCTGAGTCCAGCCAGCGATTACTCCGGTCAATGGAAAGCTGATGGATTCGCCCCGACTGTACGAGCTGTCAAATTCTGACCCGTCGTCAAGAGTGCCTCGGTAGTGGCATCTTACCGTGTCGGTGCCAGTCGGCTTTCGACCGGTACCTTTGCGGAGAATTCGATACTTCAACCCAGTTGCCGTTTCTGTGAATTCTGTCGGAGCGTCTGGATCGTCAGGCCCCGGTTCAGTGCGGGAATCATCAGGTGACGCTGCTGATTCAGAAGCTGCCGGCGCCGTCGGAACCGGAACGCGACGGGTTCCACTGTTCGACGATGGGGGAGGTACGCATCCCGAAACCATGAACAAAGCAAGCAACCCAGTACTCAGAACTCGATTCAAACCTGTCACCGTTTCACTCCTCAGTCAGTAAAAGCGTCGACCCGATGGAAGACGTCGGGATGTAACACAACAGCGAGAGCAGTCTACTTCATCGAAATACGCAGGCAACCGGACTCCGGCATTGCGTCCCAGAGTTCGGAACGGCATTTGCCTTCGATTCTGCTGTGTATCGTGTGGCACGAAACGGTTCGCCTTCAACGGAGAGTCGTTGATTTCAGGCAACATCAACTCGGTATGGTTGTTGACTTTTTTCATCAGATCGAGCCGCCACATCAGACTGAGTGGGCATGCGGCAATTCTTCCGGTGTCGCATCGCTGTTTCGTCAATCAGGAACTTTCGAAATTGATTCTGAAAGAGGAGATCGGCACATGGATTATGAACAGGAGCCAGCGTACGAGCCGCCGTCAGATTTTGCGCGATCTGCAGCCCTGTTTGTTCTCACAATGGGGACGGTTTTCGGGCTCGGGATGCTGTGGACCAACTACGGCGATGAGATCGCAGCCAGGTGGGATAAAGACTGGAACGGCATGAAAGAAAGCTGGGCTCAGACCACAACTCTGCCGGAAAAGAAGCGAGGGTCAGGAGCAGGTCTGCTGGGATTGATGCAGGAAAGCGTGTGGGGTTCTGAAGGTTTTGGGTATGAAATGCGACCCGTAGATAACAGCCACCTTCGAAGCAGTCGTCCCGTCGTTCCGATGATCGATCGCACGAATTTGAAATTAAAAAAAGTGAAGACATCTGGCCGTCAGTAGCGAAGCAGATGACCTGGCAATTTGAGAATGAACGAAGCCTCGCACCGACTTTCGGTGTGAGGCTTCGTTTATGATTGGGTCAGGTTGCAGTTCAGAATTCAGTTTTCGCTCTTCGATGTGTCGACTGAAGTGCGTCGACACGCTTCACACAATCTGGAAGTTCGTACTGATTGGTCAACGCCTGGCCTGTGCTGGCTTGAGCCGCTCGTCATTCAGATCGAGTCGGTACAGAATCTGGTTGTAATCGTACCTTGCCGTCGGATGAGGTTTGTCAGCGAACTGCTGGGTGTAGGTTCCTTCGAACAGAAGAATCGGCGAGTTGCCTGGTGTGAACTCCGGATGAATCCGCGGATTGTAGAACGTGTAGTTCTGATGAGTGAGAATCTTCACGCACGGTCCCCACGGACCAGTCGGCTGATCAGACTCGGCATACCACAACTCGCCGAACGCGGACGGTTTCCCGAACCACTGCATGAAGACGGTCACCCATCGCTTCCGCCACGGATTCCAGGTAATCGAACCGGTGTGAAGCCGCACCTCTGAACCGTCGCTTGCAGCAGTCAGCGATTTCTGCGGTGTCAGAACTTCCCATTGAGTTGGATCCTGCCACGCTTCGAACGTCGCCGGGCATTTCAAAACCGGAAGCGGATTACCGAACAGTACCCAGCTCTTCCCCGATTCGTCCGTCCAGAAGGTCGGATGCCCGTCCGGCATCGGTGACGACTTCGGTGTTCGCTCCGACGTTGACCAGACAACTTTCAGTCGCTCGAAGTCTTGCGATTCATCATTCCAGATACAAAGCCCCTTCTCGTACGTGTCAAGCGGCGGTTTGATCTTTGCGTACGATGCGACGAGGTGTGGCACTCCGTTTCTGTCTGACAGGGTCGTCAGCGCGCTGAGCCACGTCGGGCCGTCGCCGGGCATTTCTGCAACACCGCGAGGCCTGCCTTGTTCATTGCGAAAATAGTCGTACTTCACTCGAAGCGGCGGTGTGAATGAATCAAGCGGCTGGAGCTCCGTCGTCGCGGCGCTGGAGTGAAAAATTCCAAGCGGATAGTGGAGCAGGCTCGTGTCTCCCCATAGCCAGAAATGGCGACCGCGATAGACCGCCGTCTGGACACTGTCGGAACCAGCCACGCCCGACTCACGCCATTCCGTTTCCTGACCGGCACGTTGAGCATTCGCGAAAATTCCTGCGCCGGTCAGACGCCCCAGACGTTGAGCGATGATGGTTCGGTCAACTTCGACGCGAAGAGTTTCACCAGGGTGAGGAGTCAACCGAACTCCGCGGTAACCAAATCCGTCGGCTGGGACTTCGTAACCGTGACCTTCAATGTGAAAGTAAACTTCTCGCCCCATCAGCTCAGGCTGGTCAATCACGATGACACCGGCATTGTCAGTGACGAATCGAAGACCGTGGACAGTCCGCAGTTCGATCAAGGGAACGGGCCAGCCCGAGCCTTTCTCGACGACGTCAATCCGGCACGGCGCTGCCGGCATTGGCGATTCCGCCTGGCAAGCGACAATCAGGGCCAGGATAAGCTGCATCGTTTCAGTTTACCTTGATCAACGAAAAGAAATGCACAAGCGGACCAGTCATGAATATCAACGACGCTTCTGCGCTGCCGCCGCGCTGAGTCGTTCGGCGATCAAAGACAGTTTGTTGTCGTGCAGTCGTTTTTCGTTCAACCAGAACGGGCTGGTGATTTCGCGGAAGGCATGAATCGCCGCCTGAATTCCCTCGGCCCAGGCGACCGCGATCAGCTTAATGTCTCCGTGTACGTCTCCGACGGCAAAGATACCTCGACGGCTGGTTTCGAAATACGGGTCGATCGCGACGGCGCCCTCGTCGTTCAGCTTCAGGCCAAGGCCTTCGAATGTGTCCTTCGCTGAGAGGAATCCAATCTGCACGACAGCGTGCTGACAATCAATCTTTGTGCCATCGTTCAGCACCGCGCTGACGACGCCATTGTTCAGCGTCGCGTCGGCGATCTCAGCTGACGTATGAATGACTCCGCCGAGTTCGAGCACGTGGTTCAGCGTGTCAGCCTTGCCGGATGGTTCTTTGCGAACGATGACCTCGACACGAGCCCCTCGCTGCAGCGCCATCACCGCCGCGTCGAGTGCCGAATCGCCTCCGCCGACAACAATCACCGTAGCTCCTTCGTAATCTTTGATCCGCGGAGAGCGGTAATGAACGACGTCGCTGTTCAGAGCGTCAAGCACGGCCAGACGCCTCGGGTAATGAAGCAGCCCGCAGGCCAGGATCACTTTGCGGCAAAGATAGCTGCCGTTACTGGTCACGACTTTTTTCAGGATATCGCCTTCGACTTCCTGATCCGTGTCTTCGATCGCTTTCAGTTCTTCATTAAACCGAAACTGAACGTGAGCGTCGGTCGCCTGCCGATAAGTCCGGTCAGACAATTCCTGCCCGGAAATGCCATCCGGAAAGCCAGGTACGTCGACAATATTTTTGTCCGCGTACAGGAATTGAGGCTGGCCGCCGGGCGTGTCCTTGGCCTCGATAACGAGTGTCGTGAGTGCTCGGTGAGCTGTGGTCAGGCTGGCCGCCAGCCCACCTGGTCCGGCACCGATAATGACGACATCCCACCAGGGAAGACTGTCGAAGTCGAGGTTCTCGTCGATCTGCGTGACCTTGAAGTCAGCCATCGCTCTGCTCCGTGAACTGATTGTGTGAAGAATCGTGAGCTCTGGACTGGACAGTCGAGTTTACATCTGAGTGCATGTCAAATTCAGGCGGACGATCCTGTTTCCCGGATCTGGTAGAACGTACTCCGGAACCGGAAACAGCATTCGGCACTTACCCCGAACTGAAGACTACATACGAATGAGTCAGCAATTGATTTCGAACGGAACTCGATGAGAAACGTCCGTCTGGAATCCGGGAGCGTACGGGACGGCGACCAGATATTCATGCACTGAACGACCTCGCCCGACCAGACGGTATCAGCCGGCGGCATTCACAGCCAGCCGCAGCTCTTCCTGGAAATCAGTTATCCTGGGAAGAATGAAGCTGGAACCGACCTGTCCGCTGTCATCGGAACGAGGCCTGCGTCACAGATATCGAACGGCTGGAAAAGATCAGCAGAGCTCACTTCGCATTACTTGACCGCGTTGGCCTGAACTGTCGTCGGGGCGGGTGGTTCGAAGTTTCGGATGACTTGCCCGTTCGTGCCGTTCCAGACGCGGATCACGCCATCCTCGCCTCCTGCAACGACAAGTTTTTCATCGCGTGACGCGTCTGCGGAATACATGAAATCCGTCCCGCCGCTGAATGTACGGACGGCCCGTCCGTTAGACGCCGTAAACTGTCGAACCGTTTTGTCGCCGCCACTACTGATGACGTTGCCGCCGATGCCCGAAAAGCTGATCGACGTGACCTGTTTCGTGTAGCCGCCGATCGTGCGAATCTGCTCGCCCGTATCGACATTCCAGACCTTGATGGCATCATCAGCGCCGGCGCTCACCAGGGTGCTGCCGTCGGCCTGCCAGGAAACATCCATGACATGATGAGTGTGCCCTTCGAACGACCGAATATGCTCGCCGGTAGTCACATCATGAATTTTCACAAACTTGTCGGCCGCACCACTGACAATTTTTTTTCCGTCCCGAGAAAACTCGACCCCAAAAACCGTGTCGCTGTGCGCGTCTTCGATTTTTTTAACCAGCTCTCGTCTGGCGACATCCCAGATCATCAGTTCGCCACTACGAGAAGGCTCTCCTCCGCCGGACGCAAGGAATTTGCCGTCTGGACTGAAGGCGAGCGAAAGGACGCGGAACTCAAATGGCGACGCTGAAATGTTGAGCGGATCGTCCGTCGGAACCCCCAGCTGGCCAACCAGTTTCCAGGCTGGGCTGGCGTCCCAGATAACAGCCGCCTGGTCATCACCAGCGGCGATTAACGATTTCTCATCCGTAAATGCCAAAGCACGAACCGGTCCGCCAGTTCCAGCAAGAATGTCCAGCGCGACTCCCGTTTCGCCTGTCGCGATCGTGATCGCTCCGTCTTCCGATGCGATGGCCAGGCGGCTTCCATCAGATGAAAAGGCGACGGCTGTCATTGGTTTTTCGGCAGCTTTTGTACCTTCCTGTGCCTTTGTGAAAGCTTCGTCCTGCGCCTTCTGGTGTTCCTGAGATTTGACGTGTGCGGTCTTTGCAGCTTCCAGGTCTACTTTCGCTTTCGCATCTGCCTTCACTGCCAGATCGACACTGCGAGTTGCGGATTTCAGAACCTCATCCTGCTTTTTGAGTTCGTCCTCCTGCTTCTGCAACTCGTCGGTCAGTTTTTTCTGAGCGTCTGTCGGAGCCTTCACTGCGTCCATCAACTTCTTCGCTTCGGCAGCTGAATCAGTCGCCGCTTTTTTCAAATCAGCGTCATCAGGTTTGGCGTCTGATGCTTTTTTCGTCTCGTCGGCTTTTGCCTGGGCATCCTCGGCAGCTTTTGTTGCTTCATCGAGCGTTTTCTGCCCCTCGTCAGCCTTGGCCTTTGCTTCGTCGCGTTTCTTTGTTTGCTCCTCGACGGCTTTTACAGCCTTCTCTTTTTCTTCGTTCGCTTTTTTCAACGCATCGGCTCGTTCAGTCGCATTCTTCTCGGCGGCTTTCTGAGCCGTATCGGCAAGAGCGACCAGCTGCTTTGCCAGGTCGGCTTCTTCTTTGGCGACAAGGCTGGATCGAGTCGCAGGCAGGTGCCCGCGGAGTTCGGCAATCTCTTTGCCGTTGGACGCGTCCCAGAGTTTTGCTGTGTTATTAGAACTGGCCGATGCGACGAACTTCCCGTCCTGGCGAGCGGCGACTGACACAACCGGGCCGCCGTGGTTCAATGTTCGAGTTGCCTGGCCATTCGAAATTGTCCAGAGTCGGACCGTGTTGTCATCCGATCCTGAAACCAGAATCTGGCCGGCAGGCAGTAGCAGAGCCAGAGAGCGAACCGGTTTATTGTGCCCCTTCAACTCGTTCGCGGGTTTTTCAGTTTCGCCCTCCGGCAACGCAGGCTCCGGAGCGGCGACGTTCCACACACGAATGATGCCATCGTCGTGTGCAGCGATGACCTGCTTGCCATCAAGCGTCAGGACAAGGTCATGAATCGGCGACGGTGTGTCGATTTGTCGGACGATCGCTCCGGACTCGACATTCCAGATACGGATCGACTTATCTTCAGAACCGGAAACCAACTGGCTGGCATCAGCCGTCAGCGCAACACCTGATACCGGGCCGGTGTGTCCGTCAAACTTCTTAATTTCTTTTCCGTCGACAATCGATCGCAACGAAATCGAGTTCTGCTGCGTACCGATCGCCACGACCTGTTTAGCCGAATTAAAGTCGATGTCGGCTGCGATCATCCCAAGAGGCATCGTCAAGGTTTGAACGTTCTGCGGCTGTTCCCAGAGTTTAACGACGCGAAATCCTCCCGACGCGAGCATCCTTCCATTGGGATGAAAAGCGACTGAATGAACGAAATCTCGATGAGCCGCTCCGCCTGGATACATTGGCCGGTCGTCAATTTTGAGCGACGCGAGGTTTGGATCGAGCAGTTTCACTTCGTTGCCTGAATCGACTTCAAAAATGCTTAACTGATTGGCCCGGCTGGCGGCTACACGGTCAGCCCACGGTGAAAGCGCCACGGCATAGCTGGCGTGCATGCCGGCGGGAATCGGCTGCCAGTTGACCTTCGTGCCGGTATCGGTGCCGTCGGCCTGTGCACCTTCGATGATCCACTGTCGCAAAAGTCCAAGCTCTCGGGGAGTCAGTGCCGCAGCTTCGACCTTGTTCGGCAGAGGCGGCATATGAGGAGCTTTCTTTCTGGCGGCCACCAGGTAAATCAAACTCTCGTCAGGCTTGCCGGGGATGATGCCGGCGCCTCGCTTGCCGCCTTTGATCATTGCTGCTGCTTCTTCAACAACGAGTCGGCTTTCCGCGCCACCTTCGTAATGGCAAGCGACGCAGTTCAATTCAAAAATGTCTCGAATGTCTTTCTCGAAGCTGACCGGGCGCCCGAGCGAAATCGTTTCGGGTTCAATCGGCTTGCTCACCTGTTCGTCGGCGGCAAAGACAGGAGCAGCTAGAGCCGTTGTCAGCAGAATCAGTAGAAGTGACCGGTTCATCGGATGCCTCATCAATTGGCAGGTGCCAAACGGTAGTTTCTATTTAACGACTTTAAGTTTCACAGTCTGGTCTGCCGAGATCGGACCGTCCCACTCGGCAGAGCCTCGAACGACAAGATTGGCGATGTCACCTTCAGTAGCGTCGGCTGCTGCAGAGACTTTCAGAATGGCTTCGGTCTGGTCGGCGGCAATCGTCACTGGCTGAGCGGACAGTCCCTTCGTTCCGTGAGGCACGGCTAGACTGACAGTCACAGGCCCTGAAAATTCTTTCTCGCGTTTCAGTGTGACCTTAACGTCAGTTTGCTGACCGAGTTTCAGATCGCCGCCGCCGCTGACTGTCAGCGAGAAAATTCCCTTGCGAACCTGAATCACGATGGGAGTCGACGGTGCGTAGACGTTGATGTTTGCCGCTTTCGAATAGGCTGTCGCGGCCTTGAGTTCGTTGTCCGCCGCAGTCTTCGCAGCGGTATCCGCTTTTACCTTCGCGTCTGCGGCGACTTTGGCAGCGTCGGCCACTTTCTTTGCTTCGGTGGCCGCAGCCACGATCGCCTGCGCATCGGTCAATGCCTTCGTTGCAGCAGCCGAAGCTTCACTGGCTGCAGTTGTGACTTTTTGAGCCTCGACGACTTTCGCCTCAGCCTCGACCGCAGCCTTCTGAGCTGCGTCAAATAACTTCTGCAAGTCAGCCTGCGACTTCTGAGCCGCTTCCAGTTGCTTGACCAGATCCTGATTTTCGGTGTCTTTCTCGCTCGCCGCCTTCGCTGCATCGACTGTCGCTGTCGCCTGAGCAAGTTTTGCCTGGGCGTCGGCAACCGCTTTGTCTGCGGCTTCCTTTGCCGTACTTACTGTCTTTTCTGCGGCCTGTGATGCTGTCAGCGCTTTGCTGGCAGCATCAACTTTTTGCTGCGCTGTGTTCTGTGCGTTCGTACCATCAGTCAATGCTTTCGCCGCAGCATCTGCAGCAGTCTTTGCGGTTGAGGCTGCCTCCGTCGACGCCTTCAGCGCTTCGTCGGTCATTTTCTGAGCGGCGGTTGCACGTTCGAGCCGCTTCAGATTTTTCTGATAGGAAACCTGCCCCTGAGCCTGCAGGAACATCGTGTAAGTTCCTTCGGCGACGGTCGTCGGCACAAACACTCGAAGCAGTGCTTCGTCTTTGCCTTTCGCAATCGCGAGGTTCTGAACCTGAAGATTCTTCGGAACATTCTGAAACGTCAGCTGGACCTGATTATCGAAACCATTTCGTTTGGCAAGTTTCACGGGAATCAACAGTTGGCGATTATGGCCAAGAACTTCCCGCTCGACATCGGACGTTGCCTGGTAAGGAGCCAGTTCTTCCATGATGGAGAGCGTCATCGATTCAGACACTCGGGAAACGGCCGGTTGCTGATTCGTACCATTCCAAACGACAGTCGCCGCCCGGGCTTCGTGAGAAATTGTTCGAACAGCGGCTTCTCGCTCTTTCTTCCTGGTCGCAACGCCGGCCTGAGCCGTCGCAATCGCCGCCTTGCCAGCGTTCAAGGCAGATTCTGCCTGCTTGAAGGCTGCAACGGCTGCATCGTGAGCTTTCACTGCCGCGTCCAGCGCGGCCTTGGACTGCTTTGCTTTCTGGTCTGCTTTGGCATACTCAGCCTGAGCTTTCTGCGCATCCACAATGGCCTGTTTCAATGCGGCGTCAGACTCGGCGGCCTTCGTTGAGGCTGTCTCGGCTGTCGCTTTCGCCGTTGCCAGTGCCTGGTCTTTCTCCACTTTCGCAGCAGTTGCGGCGGCAACTTTGTCTTTCAGATCCTGGTTTTCTTTGTCGCTGTCGAGTTCCTGCTGAGCAGCCTTCAGATCAGCTTCAGATTTGACGACAGCAGCTGCCGCATCCTGTACTGCTTTGTCTGCGGCGAGTTTGTCTACGGCAGTTGCCTTTGCAGCAGCGGTAGCGTCGACGACCTTCTTATCTGCCGCAGATTTGGCTGTCGTTACAGCGGCCAGAGCTGAAGCGTCTGTTGCCGCTGCTGACTCTGCTGCTTTTCGACCGGCTTCCGCTTTGTTCTTAGGATCAACCACTTTCTGGAAGGTGGCATCGAGTGCTGGCAACGCGGCCTGAGCTTTCGTGAGTTCGGCTTCAGCAGCGGCAACGGCGTTCACAGCGGCATCCGATTCCGCGCGAGCGGTTCCGACAATTCGAACATCGTACTCACCGGGAGTGGCGTCTTCGCTGACTGAGAACACCAGGTTGGTTGATGTGTCGCTGCCATCGATGCTGACACTCTTGCAGGTGACCCCGGCTGGAAGTCCCTCGGCAGACACGTCGATCACGCCTTTGAAGCCATGCTGACGAATCGCGGCGACGCTGACATGCAGATTCTCTCCGCGTCGCAAGCCTGTGGCCCACGTTTGAATCACAGCCGCCGGGTTCTGCACCGGAGCTGACGGGATAACTACGAGTCGAAAATCGTATTCTTCAGGCCGAATAGCGAGATGGTATTGCAGATCGGGAGTACCTCGCGATTCCCAATACCGGTCCCGAATGGTCACTCGGTAAATTCCGTCCGTTGGGATCGCGAGTCGGAAAACGGCGTCGTTGCTGGCAGTATCGAACAGGTTAGCTGCCGCGTTGGTTGTTGTATCGTCCAGGGCTGTGAGCCGTTTGACTGTCTCGGTACCGTCCTCTTTCTTCGTGACCTGTTCGACGGTGAGCACGGGATCGGTCAGTCGACCAAGTTGTTGTCCGAAGACGTCGATCCAGAATACCTGCCCGGCCTTCGCCTCAAATTCAAAACGATCCACGTCGCCACGCTGCTGAAGTTGCCCTGCGATTTCGGCTGGCACCGTGATTTTCTGAGACTCGACCGCTTCGTTGTTGGGTTCGTTTTCTGTGCTCAACGCTTGAGGGGCGAAGGCGATGGTGACTGGATTGGCATCACCATTTGCACCTTGGAAAACGTAGCTCGCACCGTCGAGAGTTGACTCGAATGAAAACGCCGTTTGTCCGGGATCCAGTTCGGTCGGTTTATTGGGCAGCGCGATTTCCACGTCCAGTTTTTCAAGCTGTCGACCGTCTGCACCAATTCCGGCGGGTTGAGAGCCGGGCAGGTTGCGACCGATAAGTGTGTACCGAGCCTTGCTGCCAGGGACGCCAGCGGGGGGAATGACAAAATCAACGTGCGGTCCGGTGTGAACCTTCAACCGATAACCGTAATCGTTGCTGCCGCCATAAACGAAGTCGCTTGCTCGAATAAAGTAGTCGCCGTCTTCGGGAAACGTCACGTCAAGAATCGGATCGTGCGTCCGGAACTGAGCGACACTGCGACCGATACGTCGACCTGTTTGCGAGTAAAGTCGCAGCTCGGCCTGAAACTGTGAATCGATCCGCAATGCCTGGCACTCAATGAGGAGACGTTGACCTTTCCTGCCGTTGACTTTGAAAAAGTCAACGTCCGCTCCGCGATTCGATCGACCGTTGACAACGCTGCCAATCTCAATGGCCTGAGCTTTCTCCTGACTGTCGTTGGCGTCGTTTTCCTGGACTTCCGGAAGGGAGCCCACGACGAAAGATCGAGGATTGCTTGTTCCATAAAGACCGTGAACCGTTACCTCGTAAACTCCAACCGGAACATCAGCGGCAACGGACACGGCAAATGTGCTGCCTGACTTCAGCTGCGCCGTGATGCCGGGGTGGCTGAAACTCATCCTGTCGAGTTCGTCGAGGTCCGTGCCACTGGAAGCTGTCACTTCAATGCTCTGTCCGGCCTGTGCACCCAGCGGGAATACTGCCGTTAGCCTCGTTTGTGGAAGCTGCGCATGGCCGATGGAAGCAATCAGAGAAGTGACGACTGCAACGAAGAAAGCAGGGATCAATCGACGTGGCGTGATGACGCGAACTGGCATCGAACAGCCCTCTTTAAGTCAGGCAGTCAGCTCGTCAGCAAAACGGAGTCTTCGGTCTGAATGCCGAAGGGCAGCCCGTGTGATCGACGAAACGACTAACCGAATATCTCAAAACAAGTGGGAGAACCGCTTCAGTCGTGCCGAAAACGGACGGACCTGAAGCGGCAAACGTGGAGTGACTCAGCGGGGAAATCAGAGGTGGGAAAACAACGGGCGACACTCAAGTGAATGCCGCCCGTTTTGTCTCTTAATGGTTAAACAGAAACTCTTTCGTATTAATCAGAGCCCATACGATATCTTCGTAGGCAATTTTCGGATTCGTTTCGTGCTTCTTAATATGCGCCGTCGCAATCTGCAGTTCGTCGTCTTTCGGTTCTCGGGAGTATGCCCAGCGATAGAGTTCTCGAATCTTGTCATCGTCCGCTCTCGCTTTGTCTCCAGCGAGTTTTGCGGCTCGACCTGAACCGCTGGCAATCTTGGTCTGCACTTCAGAACTGTTCAGCAGATGGAGACTTTGAGCCAGGTTGGCTTCCTGCGAACGCTCACATTCACAAGCGGTGTCGCCCTGCGGCTGGCCGAAGACCTTCAGGAAGTACGGACCGATCGACGCGTCCGGAAGCTGAATGGCTCGCGTGCCAGCCGGCAGGCCTGAGTAACCCTGCGTCGAATCTGTTACCTGATGGAACGCATCATAGAGTACTTCTGCCGTGAGCCGCTTTGGATAGTAGCGCGAGAAGTTCTGCTTATCCTTCAGGTTATAATCATTCGGCAAGGCGCTGAGCTGGTACGTCTTTGAGTTGCAGATCGTTCGGACGAGCCATTTCAGATCGAAACCATTCTTAACGAAATTCTGCGACAACGCGTCGATCAATTCAGGATTCGACGGCGGATTGGTTTCCCGCATGTCGTCTTCTGGTTCGACGATGCCTCGATCGAAGAAGTGCTTCCAGTAACGATTCACCAGTGCTTTTGCAAAGAACGGGTTGTCTTCGCGAGCCATCCAGTCGGCAAGATAGTGTCGTGGGTCTCGTTCTGGCGGAATCTCAAGAGCATCGCTGCCGAGGCCAGCAGGCTTCAGATTCTGTTTTGATCGTGGATTCTGTGCCTGAGCCACTTTCTCGTTGTGGAAGATTCGCTTGTCCGATTGAGTGTTGATAGCACCAAAAACGTTCTTCTTACTGACGGTCGTGAAAAACGCTGAGAATCCGTAGTAATCGTTCTGGCTCCATTTCTCGAATGGATGATGATGGCACCTCGCGCACTGGATCCGGAGTCCCAGGAAAAGCTGTGCCGTGTCTTCGACCTGTTCGTTGACCTCGTTAACCTCGCGGTACCAGACGACTGCCGGGTTAATCGATGCTTCGCCGGAAGCGGTGACGACGTCGCGAACGAATTCGTCGTACGGCTTGTTTTCGTAGAGGCTGTCCCAGATCCAGCGGTAGAACGAGTAGGTCGCTGCAAGATCTTCGTTCCGTCGCTTCTTGTTTCGCAGGACCAGATTCCACTTGTTGGCGAAGTAGTCAGCGTAGGCTTCTGTTTCGAGTAGGCGATCGACGAGCTTTTCGCGTTTGTCAGTGGATGGATCAGCCAGAAAGGCCACTACTTCATCCTGCGTCGGAGTTGTTCCGGTAACGTCGATATGGACTCGTCGAAGGAATGTCGCATCGTCACACAGTTCTGACGGCGGAATCCCGAGCAGCTTGAGTTTCGAGAAGACCGCTTCATCGACAAAGTTGGCCGGAGCCGGAATCGCAGAGGTGTCAGCCCCCAGTGGAACGGTTGCTCGGAAAGTTGAAACCTGTCCCTGATACCGAGCCATGATGGCGACCTCACCGGCGAGGTCGAGCGTTTTAACCAGGGCGGTCTCGGTGGCTTCGGCCATTTCAGTATCGTTGGCTTCGTACAGAGCCATCCGCGTGACGTCTTCGGTAGACCCGTCGCTGTATCTGGCGACGACGGTGATCTGCTGGTCGGCTCCGCGGTCCAGCAGTCTTTGAGCAGGAACGCACTCAATACCGACGACGTACGGGTCGTCCGGGTTGCCATACGGCATGCCTTGTTCGATCCAGCGATACAGCATGCGATATTCGTAGCTGCCCTCTTCCATCCGCTTGCCGCCGCCGTGTGGCGATTTGCCGGTTGCTTTAAGAAGGAGGAGGCTTTCAGCTGGTGAGGTTGGAAACAGCCGTCGGCCACGAGCTTCCTTGACGAGGTATTCGTAATCTTCGTCCGGGTAGAAGCCCAGCAGAGAAAGCTTGAAACCATTCTGGCCGCTCGCCTTCCCATGACAACCGCCGGAGTTGCAACCCAGCTTCGTGAAGATCGGGACGATCTGGTTTTTAAAGTTGATCTTGATCTGGTTAGCGACACCTTCGACGTGAACGGCGACAGTTGTCTCTTTGCCACCGTCGATGACTTTGACCGAAGCGACTCCGTCTTTCAGCGGTGAAACCATACCGTCGCTGGCAACTTCAACGATGCCAGCCGGCTCGACAGTGTACGTTGCCGAATGGGTATGGTCGCGAAGCTGGCCAGACGAGTACTCGCCGGTGACGACCAATTGCTGCCGCGCATCCCGCCCGCGAATGATCAGTCCGGCTTGCCCTTCGGCAGCTTCCGGTTCAATCCGCAGTGAGTTCAGAACGCCGGGATCGCCAAGCCCTTTCGGCTTGACCTGTTCCGCGGTCACGGTTGGAGCTGCGATGAAGAATGCCAGAAGGCCTGTCAGAAGAGTTTCCGAACGCGTCATGAGCGTGGCTCCATTGCTTTGCTTTGGCATGCACAGGAAAAGTCGACGAGGCAGGCCAGAGCGTCAAGCGGCGGGAGTGTTCAGGAGGGAAAAACAGGTGTGCGTCGAGATTCGCCGACTCGGTTTCAGGTGGTTCCGACCGAAATTTGAAACCAGCTTCAATCCAGCCTCGGCAAATTCAACAACTCAACATATCAGCGTCCATTTGTTTGTGCAAGACGCCGTCGGTCCGCCGGGGCGATCACTGGCCGGCAACTCTGATGGTCGTTCTGCTCAGACGCAAAATACGGGATGGGAGCACGGTCTTTACTCAGTTGTCGCCGAGCAGTTTGGGCAGGATCTCTGTCTTGACCCGTTTTCGCTGATCTGCGACAAGCCGTGTCCCATCCAGAGTTTGCCACCTTTTCCAGGCAACAGCACGTCTTCAGGCCGGTTTCGGTCAATCGAATCACCTTCCCCAGACAATCACCGAACTGATGAAAACGTTCCAGCAATGCTGTTGCGTTTTCGCTGTGAATTTCTTCCTGGTCACAATTGTGAACAAGAGGTGTTCGGTGCTTCTTTCAGCAAATTCCTTTGCAATACCTTGAAAATCGAGCGTTCCGATGAACCTCAGAATCAATGATTTCGCACATCGACTGGCCGTCGTCGCCTGCCTCGCGCTTCCGTTCGCGTTTTCCGGCTGTGCCAACCTGGTGGAAAGTCGGACCATCGCAGCGTTCAGCGAAGCATTGCAGGAGGAAGATGTCGACTCGCTGCGCGACGTGACGTCCAGCCGTTTCGAAGAGAAGTCGTTGCGGCACGAAGACTCGGTCAAAGATTTTTCCGTCCTGCGAATTCCAAAAGGCGACGTCGAGATCGTCGATATCGATCACATCAGCGACACGGAAAAACGAGTCACCGTGCAGATTGGCAACTCAAAATCGAGACGACTGAGGTACCTCCTGGTCCGCGACGAGAAAACCGGCAAGTGGGTCGTCGACGACGTCTATATCAGGAAGCAGCAGAACGGTGTCGAGTCGACTCGGGCTGTCACCGAACTGATGGACCTGATCACGACCGTTCGAGAATTCATCGACGCCTGGGACGCTGGCTCGAGAAGCAGCATTCTGCAAATGGCCGATCCGGAATTCGGAGCGTTGCTCGGGGCACTGCCTGACGAATACCTCATGCGTCTGGCAAAGCAGGTGATCGGCGACCGGGCTGATTCGAAAGTTCGTCCGGAAGCGCAGATGGACGAAGATGTCGCGCTGGTCCGTCTGCCTGGCAAGTCGGGTCAGATGATTATCTCGTTCACAAAGATCCGGGACCAGTGGCTGATCAGCGACTTGGCCGTTGAGTCACGCAAGGACAAGGAACACATCTCGTCGGCAAAGCAGATGGCGACCGTACTCCGATCGGCGTCGGTGTTTCTCGACTCGTACTCAACCGGCGACAAAAAGACGCTGAAGACTGTCACGATGAAAACATTCTTCGAGAACAGTCTGGAGCCAGCCATTCTGAGCACGGTTCAGCTTCCTACAGCATCGCAGGCGGCGTCGACTTATCAGGTAAAACTGCAAAGCGGCTTTGCTGATTTTATGGTCGCCACAGAAACTGACCTGGTGAAGCTGAGTCTGTCCAAGGTCGAAGGCGAAGATTCAAAGACGGCGGCGAAGTATCTTGTCGACGATGTGACGATTTACGAAATCGACGGCAATCAGGAAAAGCGATTGTCAGCGTTGTTCCTCTCTCACGCGATGGTCGAACTCTATGCCGAGGCCTTGTCACTGCGTGAGCTTCAGACCGTCCGCATGTTGTCGACGCCTGAATTCAGACAGCGGGTCTGGAGTCGTGTCGACGAGCCGCTGCTGATGCAGTTGCCGATGCCGGAAATCGAAAACGCCTCTCCGAAAATTCTGACCACTGTCTTCATGGGAGCGGTCACCGAAGTCACGGTGCGACAGGGGTCGCGAGCCCTGGTCTACGTGCTGCAGGACCGCGAAGGCGAACTGCTGGTTCAGGATGTTCTGTTGCCCGTTTCCGGGCGTCCGAATTCTCTGTGCAAAACTCTGGAAGCGATGGTTCCCGTCGTCCAGTTCGCCAATGCTTTGTCGACTCGAAGCATCGATCATCTGCAACAGCTTTCGTCACGTGACCTGAACCGAAAAGTCTGGCACCGGACAAAACAGATTCCGTCGGTCGGCCTGACGCCGCACGAACACTTCGCGGTCCCGCTGATGTCGCTCGAAATGAACGACGATCTTGCCATCATGGGCCTGGGAGACGATCAGTACGGGGCGACGGTCAGGATGATTCGGGAGGGCGATCGATTCGTCGTCGACGACGTGAAACTGATCGCTGGCTCCGAGGTTCGTCAACGAATCGACCTGAAAGAAGCAATGCAGTTTGAAATCTCTCGCTTCCGCGGTCCGGTCAGTTCTCAACAGTAATTTTGCCGCGATGATTTCATCGCAGAAAATTACCGACGAGGCGGTGGTGGCAGGTAGATCACACGTTCCGATGGTGTCGGGCTGCGATGTTGAGGCGGCTGAACCGCGTTCTGCCGATTGACAGCTGGTGGGTAAGCACCGGGAATCACTCGCCACCCGGTCTGTTGTTGAGGCTGCATCTGCGGGACCGCCTGCCAGTGCGTTGCTGGCTGAAACTGCTGTGTCGGGAATTGCTGAGGCGGGACGGTCGAACCCTGTCGCATCATCGGTTGAGAATTTGCATGCGGCATCGGTCGATTGTTCGCCTGCTGAATGGCAGAAAACTGCGGGGCAGCCTGCAAGGGCAGCATCCGGTAAGTGGTGTCTGAGCCGGGCACGACCGACGGCCTCGGAGCAGGTGGCTGAGGTCTCAGTGACGGCTCTGGAGTCAGTGGACGTCCTGTATTACCGGGCGTTGCTGACGGCGCCGCGTTGTCAGGCGATGGAAGGGACGTTCCTCCAAAGTTACTGCCTGACCGAACCGGATCCGGCAAGCTGAGTGATGTTCCCGCTGATCCAGGCGGGATATCAATCGTGACGCTGGTGGCTCGGCGCGGCGGTAAGGTGACCCCTGTTCCCGACGAGCCGTAATTCTGTAACGGTTGAGGAAGAGACTGCTGCGGGGCAGCCTGTGGAAAGCTGAACGAAGGCTGTGCCGGATCAAGCGGCACACTGACACCAGGACTCAGTTGCGGTTGAGGTAGCGATTGCGGCTGTGGTGAGATTCCTGACGTACCGCCTGGCGTTTGATTCAGGCCTGGGGGCGAATAAGGATTCGTATTCAGAGTAGGCAGTTCCGGGTTCGTTGTGATGGCTCGTGGAAACGGATTTGCCGAAGGTGGCTCGAAAGAGTCGCGTGGCGACGCTGCTGACGAGGAAGATGAAGGCGGAAACTCTGTTGCCGGCTCTGGTTGAAGAGGCGTCATGAGGATCGGTGCCGGCGAGCTGCCCGTCGGATTCGGGACACCGTTAAACATGTCCGGCGAAGCCGGCGGAAGCACGTTGTTATGTGGGGGCCAGCTGTCGCCGTAGGGCGGTATCGCATTCATTGACGGACCGGTGCTGTATCCGGGCTGAACGCTTCGCAGGAATGTCGGTGCTGAATTCCGGCACGCTCCGCTGGAACAGCCGGCCTCGGATGTCTGGTCGCAGGTTCCCCACGGTTGCCAGGCAGTCGAGAAGTATCCGAACGAGCAGTCGCAGGCCGGCATCCGTTTTTCGATACCGACTCGATCTTTGTCGGAGTGCTTGTCGAAGAGATCTCCCAGCAGTCCTGCGCTGCAATGAGACAATGTCGCCAGCCCGGCCGCGGCGGATGTGATGAGCAGTCCTGTTTTTCTGGCAGTCCGTCGCATGTTTACTCTTTCCTCTTTCTCGCTGGCCCGAATCGAGACGAACTGGTTTCACGTTGTTCAGAACTTTGATTCTGATTTGAGTCAGGAACCCGACTTTACGATTAACGTCGCGGCGCTGCCGGGTTGGATGAGAACCACGTCCCTTGATTTCCGAAGTAAGTTCGATGTCCCGTCTGAGGGACCAGCGAGGGATAGACACCAGGTGGCAACACTGACGGCGGCGACGGTCTGAATCCCTGCAGACTGCCGTTGCCCGTTGCCTGTTGACTCATGAACTGAACTCGATGGCCGGTTGCCTGCAGCGGTGGTGCGACCTTCGTTTGCTGCGTCGAGTTAAACTGTCTCTGCACCTGATTGAAATTTGACTGAAACTGCTCGTTGGCCGTCCGAAACTGTTGCTCGGGGCGGACGAGTCCGTAGTAGTTCTGAAGAGTCGAATTGCCTCGCCGCAGCAGGTTCAGGTACGGACTGAAGGTTGGCTGCCCGACAGCACCAATGCCGCCAGGACTGCCGTACTGACTGAAGCCTCGTGACTGCACATATGGAAGCTGTGCCTGCGCGTGGCTCGCCACCAACCAGAATCCCAGTCCCACGAACATTGTCACGTGTTTCATTTCACCCTCTCGACGTCGTTTCCTGGTTCGTAGGGTGCGTCTTAACGCACCACGCAGGCTTGCAGTTATCAACACTGGTGCGTCGAGACGCACTCTACGGTTTTCGGTTTACGCTAGAGTCCGCCACCGCCGCCGTTCAGCCCCTGATGGCCGAACTGGATACTGCGGAAGGTTCCATGACCAAGTAGAACAAAGCCGGCGATTCGTTCGAGCGGCGCCGTGATTCTGGCGATCATCGTATCGAAGGTGACCAGTCGATCGGCCTGGACGTAGAGCCGGTCTCCTGGCAGCAGTTGGTAGTTTGTTTTTGACTGCCCGCCTCGAACGATGCCGTTCCAGTCAACTTTCAAAATCTGCTCATAGCCGACTTCCGGAGGAGCTGGTCGAGCGATCCAGATATCTTTCTTCGAAGCGACTGTTGGCAGGCCGTTGATCTGCGACAGGGCGTCCAGCACGGTTTCGTTGCCGGTGCATGGGAAGCGGAAAACCTGCTCACCCGCACCGCCACCGTCTGTCACGATGTAGAAAACTTTGCTGTTGTAAGCCAGGACGTCGACGTAAACCTCGGGCTGATTCATGTGTTCTGAAAGGTGCCGCTGAATGGCCTGTCGAGCAGAGCTGAGCGTTGACCCGGCCACGTAGACCGAACCGTAAATGCCCAGCGAAACAGTTCCGTCGGGACGGACAAGGTGTTCGCCAGTCACCGGCTGGTCCGCCTGGTCAGTTGATCGAGACAGGAGAACCTGCGGAGTTCGCAGCGTCTGTTGAAGATGCAGTTCGATCAGGCGACGAGCTTCCGGAATCGTGAGGCCACGAACCGGGACGGCGCCATATTCGGGGCCGAAGTTGATCGTTCCATCCGGCTGGACGCGATAGGTGTCATCGATTTGTTTGAACGCTCGCGATACCGGATCGTCGAACGTGTCGACTGGAAGCGTGTTGCCGACTCTCACGTTCAGAAGTTCGCCGGAGCGGATTTTTGCATTCGGAAGTTTCTGCCCACTGCTGACTTCGATCAGCAGAATATCCGGCGGCTCGACCACGTAGTCCGGCAGCGATACTTTTTTCAGTTCGCGCGGGATTTCGTAGTTGCACTGCTGGCAGCCTGAATGGCCGCTTCCGTTGCAGTCCGCATTCGAGCAGGCAGAGCCGTGCCACTGGCTCTGGTCATAAACCGCAGCGCCGGCCGGGTTGTTACCGCCAACGCCGAATTCGGCTGGTTCAGCGAATGAGCATTCATTGCTGAGGCAAACGTCGGGCGACGGATGCGACATCAATGTCTGACTGTTTCGGTGAGCGTTGCAGCCGATCCCTGTCACGCAGATCAGGACGCAGGCAATCTGCGACGCAACCAACGGCAAGTCGCGACCGAGTCGCCGGGTTTTGGAATCCGTTCCGGAACGCATGAGTTCTCCGCCTCTTTTGACAGGAGCCCTGATTGACAAGCCGCAGCTCGTTCGGTGAGTGAGGGGACAGTCCGTTCCCGCAACACACACCTGACGCCGCGCAGACGCTGAGAGTCTGATCGGCCTGGCGGGCGAATTCACTTTGCGACAGTCGTGCCGGATGCGCACGGGATGTCTGAGTCGTGCCCGTCGTACTCATGATCCGGATTTGCCCGGTCGAGAAAGCGTGGTAAGCAACGCTGACTTTGCGGTCTGGTCGCCAGTTCGCGCGTTAAGCTGCGAACTCTGTCAGGAGATTCCGATCCCCCGGCCTTCGGCTCCCGTCTCTTGAGCCTCAACCTTGCAAAAATCAGCCGAGTGGGCCTGTAAGCCGGGTTTTGTCGAGAGCGATCATTTCTCTGGGATGCCGATTGCTCGGCACCTCAAGCAGCCTACCCGAAGGTCTTTGGGAGCCGGACAAGCCCCCGCCGCACAAGTGCGACATCCTTCTGCTCGGCCTTGCTCCGGGTGGGGTTTACCAGGCCAGCCGAGTCGCCCCGACTGCCGGTGCGCTCTTACCGCACCATTTCACCCTTACCTGATCCCGCCTGACCGAAGCCAGACAGGCCATCGGCGGTATCTTTTCTGTGGCACTTTCCCTGATCTCACGACCGGTCGGCGTTACCGACCACCCTGTCCTGCGGAGCCCGGACTTTCCTCCACTTCGAGCCACCCGGAAATCCGAAGACCACCGAATACTCAAAACAGCGATCACTCAGCCCACTCGACTGAAGCGGAAGTCTCGCGGTTTCGCCCCAGCAGAGGAAGCGTGGACTCAGCGAATGTTCGCGATCGTTTCCAAGGCTGCAATCTCGGAACAGGCCCTGCAGGATTCCATCAATCGTCGATTGAAGGGATCAACACGGCATGGTCGTGCGGGCGTATCAGTCTGAGATTGCGGAAAGTAGCCTCGAAATGGCCACCTTCGGTCTCCACCCGGAGGGTTCGAGTTTCACCGGAACCGGTCAATGAAGGGGTGACCCAGATCTCCGAAAACTCATCATCGGGAACAACAGCCAGATTTGACGTGTACTGAGTGACTCCGGTCAGCACCAGGACGAGATCGTCCAACGTAATAACGACGCGTCCCGAGATCCGAAGAATCGACGAAATCACCATGTCGTGAAACGACCACTCGCGCTCCCAGACCGACAAAAGCAGCGACACATTCGTCTCAAGGTCGTCGGTTACCACAGGCCGCGGTTTCTGTTTTCGCGATTGTCTGCTCATCCAAAAACCAGCCTGGTTGAGTACTCAGCCCCAGAACTTCTCACCGTGGAAGTTGCACGGAGCCTGGGTTTCCACCTTGATGTCGCCTTCGACCTTGCACTGGCAGGCGAGTCGCATTTCGTCTTCGTGGCCGATGTAAGCGAAAAATGCTTCCGGATTACCGCCGAGCTTCGTGGTGAAGTTCTCGACCAGCCCCGGCTTCGAGACGTTGTGCTTGCCTTCTTTGACGTAGACCCGGCACGAACCGCACATGCCGAAACCCTGACAGTTCAGGTACTTGTGGACGCCCTTGTAGAGCTCCACGCCGGCCTTGCGGGCGGCTTTTCGAAGGTTGGCACCCTCTGGAACGTCGATGGTTTTTTTCTCTTTGACGAACGTGACCTTCGGCATGGTCCGCTGCCTTTGCTGCGAGTTCAGATGCCGGAAAAGCCCGACATTCGTTGGTTGACTTGCCAAAGCGAAAAACCGCCCGGCCACGAAGCCGGGAATGGTACGCGGGCCGGTTTCGAGTTTCCAGACAACCTTTCGAGTTCCGATTTCTGAGAAGTCCGACTCCGGCTGCACAGCAGGCCGCATTAACTTTCTGCCTTCGGGATCTGACGCTAAGCCGCAAAGCCGCTAAGACACGCAAAGATTTCCACTGACTGATGTCGCAACATTCTGACTTCTCATCTTCTAAAACTGCGGAAGCACCCGGTGAACCAGCCTCGGTCACTCTACATCCACGTTCCGTTCTGCGCCCACCGCTGCGGGTACTGCGATTTCACGCTGGTTGCCGGGAAGGACTATCTGGCTGACCGGTACCTTGACGCCTTGACGATAGAAATCGACCGCAATCTGGGCCGCATTAGCAGCCACGACGCGGCATTGCCGTCGAGGCCGGAGATCGACACTGTCTTTTTCGGAGGCGGTACGCCGACGCAGCTTTCCGCTCAGCAACTCGAACGACTTTGCGGGCTTGTCCACGACCGATTTCAGCTCACATTGGAAACCGAGTTCAGCGTTGAGGCCAACCCGGCACGTATGACCAATGATCGGATCGCCGTGCTCGCGGACGCTGGCGTGAATCGAATCAGCCTGGGCGTGCAGTCGTTTGACGATGCGACGCTGGTGATGCTTGAACGCGACCACCGGCGAGCCGACGTCTTCACCTGCGTCGACCGAATCAGGCAACGCATCGAAAATATTTCGCTCGATCTGATCTTCGCCGTTCCCGGCCAGACGGTAGAACTTTGGGAGTCTTCGCTGCAAACAGCCATCAAACTTTCGCCGACGCACCTGTCGACGTACGGCCTGACTTTCGAAAAAGGGACGGCATTCTGGACGCGGCGTGAGAAGGGCGAGCTTCCGCAGGCGACCGAAGAGCTGGAGCGGCAAATGTACGAAATCGCGATGGAGCAACTTGCCGCTCACGATTTTCATCAGTACGAGATTTCCAGCTTCGCTCGCCCCGGCTTCCGCTGTCGCCACAACCAGGTTTACTGGACCGGTCAGTCGTACTTCGGTTTCGGTCCCGGCGCGGCCAGCCTGATGGACAACGAACGACGGCAGAACCACCGCAGTGTGACGACCTGGCTGAAGAAAGTTCTCGCCGGAGAGTCAGCCATCGGCGACGTCGAAAAACTCGATCCTGAATCATTCGCCCGCGAACTGCTGGTCCTTGGCCTGCGCACCAACGATGGAGTTGAGCAGGGGTGGTTCAGGGAAACGACCGACCTCGACCTGTACCAACTGGCCGGAGAATCGATCAGCCGACTCGTTACGCAAGGTCTAATCGAAGAGATCGGCTCGACTATCCGTCTGACTTACCAGGGCCGGTTTCTTGCAGACACCGTTGCTGGCGAGCTTCTTTGATCACGAAGCCGTCAAAGGAGAAGAACCACGGAAGGCACGGATTTGCACGGAGGAATTTTCGTTCTTCCTTCGGTATTTTCCGTGCCTTCCGTGGTCCAATTTTGATCAGCGGATTTCGTCAGGCAGAGCCTGACCTACTTGACGGCTGGTTTTTCTTCGGCGGAAGGAACGCCTTCTGCCGCTGGCGCAGCGGCCTCGGCCCAGATGTACCAGTTCGGGTAAACGTAGACCCAGTTGCCGGGTGGCAGGTCTTTGTGACCGGCGTACTCGGTGCCGTCCCAATGACCATAGTCGTTGAACGCTCCAAACCGTTGGAAGTCGTCTCGGACTTCGATCTTCTTCACCAGGCGGCGGTACTTACCATCGACCGATGCTTTAATTCGAGCCTCGGTTGCTTCCAGTTCTCCCGGTCGTGTCGTCGTTCCTTCGCCTGTGCTCGGTTGCGGGCCGACCTGCTGGCCGGTGATTCGCATCGCTCGCTGGACAAGCTGGATGAACTCCGTTCGCTGAGCATCGTTGCCGTCGCCCTGCGCTCCCTGTGCGGATTCCAGAGCTTCGGCGAAGCCCCAGTTGCCTCGATACTTCGAGCCTCGCAGGTTCATGCCGAACGAAGCTACCGATGCGGCAAACATCAGATCATCGCTGACTGGTGAGAGTTGCTTCCCGGCAATTTCAACGTCCGTTACGGGATAGTCATTCGCCACGGCCTCGCTGACTTCCTCGTCCGGCTTCTTGTACCGCAGTTTGACGGTCAGCAGTTCTTGATCAGTGCCTGGAGAGCCAACCAGTTTCGCCGGATTCTCTGTCGGTTCAGCCACTGCCTCATCCGCAGCTGATTCCTTGGGAGCGGCCTGGTACTTCAGCCCGTCAACGCTCGGCTGTTCCAGCAGAATATGCTTCGGAATGATTTCGTACAGAGCCGTTACCGTATGGCCCGATCCGATTTCGCCTGCGTCTTTGGTGTCGTCCGTAAAGTCCTGAGCGGCCAGCTTGCGGTTTTCGTAACCGATCAGCCGGTACGCTCCGACAGTGGCCGGGTTGAACTCGACCTGCAGCTTTACATCTTTTGCCACGGTGTAGAGCGTGCCGACGAGTTCGTCCTGGAAGACTTTCTTCGCTTCGTTCAGGTCGTCGATATAACCGTAGTGGCCGTTGCCTTTGTCGGCGAGTTTTTCCAGCTTGCCATCTTTCAGGTTGCCCATGCCGAAGCCGAACACGCTGAGGAACACTCCGCTGGCGGCTTTCTCCTGAATCAGCTCGACAAGGTCGCCGTCGCTGCTCTTGCCGACGTTGAAGTCGCCGTCCGAGCACAGGATCACCCGGTTCGCTCCGCCCTGAAAGTAGTGACGGTTGGCTTCGTCATAAGCCATGCGAATGCCGCCTTCGCCGTTGGTCGACCCGCCGGCCTGCAGACCGTTGATTGCGTTCAGGATTTCCTGCTTCTTCGATCCCAGAGTCGACTGTAGACGAATTCCGGCGTTGCTGGCGTAAGTCACGATCGAAACTCGGTCGTCTTCAGTCATCTCCTCAACGAGCAGCCGCATTGACTGCTGCACGAGCGGCAGTTTGTTGGAAGCTCGCATCGACCCGGAAACGTCCAGCAGGAAGACGAGATTCGTCGGTGGTCGTTTGGCCTTTTCGATCGTCTTTGCTTTCAGACCGATCATTGCCAGACGATGACTCGGCTGCCACGGGCAGGAAGCCAGTTCAGTCTTCACCGAGAACGGATCGTTGCCTTCCGGTTCCGGGTAGTTGTAGTTGAAATAGTTGACCAGCTCTTCGATCCGCACGGAGTTCGCTGGCGGAAGCTGATCCCGATTCAGAAAGCGTCGCATGTTGGCATAGCTGGCCGTGTCGACGTCGACCGAAATTGTCGACAGAGATTTTTCCTTGTCGCCGATCACCGGCACGATGAAATCGTTTTCGACGATGGCTTCGTAAGTCTCGCTGCCGAATCCAAACGCCCGCGTTTTCGCTTCAAGTTGTGGCTCTCGACTGAATCGTGACAGCCTCAGACTCTCGGAGTATCGCTCAAGCTGTTCATTAAGATCGCGACCTCCCAGCCCGAAGCCGCGACCTGACACTCGTGGCGCCGCACCGCTGTCGATTGCCGCCAGCCGAGTCTGCAACTGCGATTCCTTCGACAGCTCAGCCAGTTTTTTGATTTCGCCTCCGCGAGCCAACGCTTCTTCCCGCTGGCGAATCTGCTGAAGGGCGGCTGCTTCAGGGCTTGGAGCAGGCGGCGGAACCGGCCTTTGCTGTCCCACTTGCAGGGCTTCTTCTTCGAGAAACATCACACGCTTTTGAGGTCGGCTTTGTGCCGGTTTGAGAGCGACGGCTCTTGCCGGTTCGGGCGACGTGGCAACTGCACCGCCGGTGACAGGTCCAGTCAGACGACCTTTGCTTTCGTCAACCACAGCCGGTTTACTCAAATCACCAGGGGTGACGGAAACTCGATTTCGAACAACCGTTTCTCTCGTGTGAGGATTGTTAGTTTGTGCGGTCACGGAACGAGGCTCCTCAACGTCAGGAACGTTAAAGGGTTTTCCGCCCGTAGCACCGGCAAGCTGTCTTGCCAATCCAGATTTGTCCGCAGTCGGCTGGCCAGAAGCTGGAGCGGCCGGCAGAGGTGCTCGGGAAACCGGAGACGCCCCAGGAACCAGCGTTGAAAACGAATCATTCTTTGATCTTGACGTCCCAGGCTCTCCAGCGGGCCGACCCGAAATCGACAAAGATCGCCCTTCGAGAACGCCGCCCGATTTCATCGCGCCATCCTTACCCTGCGGTCGCGAACCGGAGTCCGCGATCAGTCGCTGCGGCGAGTCAGGCTGGCTGGATCCCGTTGGCCGGGAGAAAGGATCTGCTTCGTCCGGAATTTCAGCAGGTTTCGTTTTCGCAACATTCTGTCGAAAAGCTGGAAGCTCTGCTTTTTCCGACGCCAGTTGCGTCTTTGCAATTTCAGCCCTGGATAACGAATCAGACGGTTGCGGTCTGTCCGCCTGGCCAGATTCAGTGCTGGAAACATCAAGACTTTCAAGACGGCCCGCAGCGAAGCCGAGTTCGTCACTCGTTGAATTCGACTTCAATTGTGCCCTGCTCGAAGTTCTGTCTGCTGACGAAACGCCGAAGTTCGACATTGTAAACGATTCTTCATTCTCGGCAGCGTCGTTCATCGCGACCAGCTCTGGTGTCGACGTGGCAGCGAAGTCACCTCTCGGCAAAATGGGAGCCTGCTGCACGGCCGGAAGGTTTAACGTGACAAGCAACCCTAGAGCCGCGACTGACGCTACCACTCCGAAGAGCTTGCCAGCCTGGCCACCCGATCGCTGCAGCGGTTGCGGCATTGCCTCAACGGGAGGAGCTATTCTCGGGCCAGCAAGCTGCTGCTCAACAGTCGCTCGTTGTGCGTCGGTCAGCTCGGGAGCCGGTTCGGAAGCCAGACTCTCTTTGAGCACGCCGATCGTTTCCTCGATTTCCTTAACGGCTGCCTGAGCTTCCGGAGAAGTTTCAAGTAACTGTTCGATTTCTGCTCGGCCGCTGTCGTCGATCTCGCCCAGCACGAAGGCTGTCAGGCGAGGATCTTCGGGATTGAAAGCTGGATTCGTCATTTCGAATCTCCCGGTGGGAGGAAGGTTGTGTGGGGGTAAGAGTGAGGGGTGGCAAGGTGATGGGGTGAAACTTTGAAACGATCACCCACTCACCTTGTCACCTCAGTCACCCGCTCATGCCAGTTCAACCTGCATCAGTTCACGCAGGCGTTTCAGACCGACGTGAAGCAGGAAGCCGACGTTGGAAACCGTCAGGCCGGTGATTTCGGAGATCTCTCGGTAGCTGAGTTCGTTTTGAAATTTCAGCCGAATGACGTCCTGCTGGTTGTCGGGCAGGCGGTCGAGCTGCTGAAGCACCCGGGCCATCGAGTCCTTCTGTTCGGCTGCGGCATCCGGTGTGTCGTCTCCGGCAGTCGAAGTTCGCTGATCAAGAGCAGTGGTCGTCGTCATTCGACGCTCCTTTCGCTGAACGTCCAGAGCCCTGTTTCGGCAGACGGTGAACAGCCACTGAGAAAGATGGCCCTCCACTTCCGCTCGATTCTGCCGGCAGAGCTTGAGGAATGTTTCCTGCACGACATCGCGAGCCAGCTCCAGCTCACCGGTGATTCGCTGCGCATAACGAACCAGAGGCCCTTCAAACTTGAGAAGAGCCTCCCGGACCCACTCGGACTGGCTGACCTGCCCGTTGTTCATCTTCGTCCCCGGACTTTCATGTCCCCGTTCAGGCAACCGCCGATCCCGCAACTCTCTGCGAAAAACAACTGCGCCGCTGAGTCGTGCTGCCTCATTGACGAGCCAGCAACCGACGTCTTAGTGAGAAATTGTCGGATTTTGAGAAACGCTCGACCGACCGATCACTCCGACATTCGTGCGAAATCCTCGTCCCTTCCCATTCCCGAATGTAGACCATTTTCATGGTTTCTGTGCAGGAGCGGGCACCCGGAATAGCCATTGCACCCTCTGTGGCCCTCCTGCAGAACACTGAAAACGAATTCTGAAAGTGCTCAAGCTGCTGATAGATGCAGATCAACGCGGGTTTTCGAGAATGGTGGCATCTACGTCCATCGACGGCCCAACTTTTCGAACACCTGCCCGAAGGTGTAGCCAGAACAGGGCATGATGAGATCCCGGAATCGAATGAGTCGAATGTTCAAGACTGAACAAGGAATGCCGAAGGGAGAAGCGTCAGCTTTGAAGCACTTCCCTTCGGCATTCCTCAGGTGGCGTCGGCAAACTTTGGCAAACTTTGCGTCGATCGGCTGCTCGGGCCGTTCCGAAGCTTGAAGGTCAGGCTCTTGACACCATCGGGACGCAGGGGTGTAATCTCAGCCAGTTCTGCAATCAGCTCGACAAAACGACCGTGAGTGGGTCCGGTGGTGTCTGGCGAAATGCAAGGTTCTGTCCTGATTTGCTGATTACATCTCATTTGCTGGGGCTTGTAGTCACTGCCGTGAAATGTGCGATTTACTGAGTCGTCCTCTAATGTGACGCCGATTTCCGGTCGACATTTTGAACGACTGAGTCCTGCATTTCGTAATGACGCTGCAAGCAGTCTGCGAAACTTGAACGTCGCCAGATGTTCAAGCTCAGAGCCTGCGGACTGAAAGGCGAGATGGTCTGGGTGCCCGAACAAAATCGAGTAGTCATTTCCGGAGTCGGCACCGTTGCGCCGAACGGAATTGGCAACGCCGCATTCTGGAACAGCCTGAAGTCAGGAAGGTCGGGCATCGGACTTCTGGAATCGCTGCCGAATGCCGGCTACCCGACCAGGCTGGCTGCCGAGATCCGCGACTTCGCCCCCGAGGATCACATTTACTGCCGGAAGTTCATCAAGGTGATGTCACGCGGCATTCAACTGGGAGTGACCGCAGCAGCGATGGCAATGGAAGATGCCTCGCTGGAACATGACCAGATTGATCCACTTCGACTGGGCGTCGTCTTTGGCTGCGGTCGTATTTCGAGTCGTCCTGAAGAACTCATTGAGGCCGCCTGTCAAAGTTTAATGGACGACGTTGTCGAGTTTACTCGCTGGGGCGAAGACGGCCTTGGAAGAATTGCCCCGCTGTGGTTGCTCAAGCAACTCCCCAATATGCCGGCCTGCCACGTCGCCATCGAACATAATGCCCAGGGGCCGAATAACACCATCACCTGTCGGGATGCTTCCGCGTTGCTGGCGCTCGGTGAAGCTGTAAGGGTCATCGAACGAGGAGTTGCCGACGTGATGATTGTGGGAGCTTGCAGCTCGAACATTCACCCCGTCGATCTGACCAAGTTCAATCTGTTCGAAAGCCTCTCGCAGCGCGACGACGACCCGGAGCACGCCTGCCGACCGTTCGACGTCACTCGCGACGGGACGATTGTTGGCGAGGGAGCTGCGGCATTCATTGTTGAGCGGTACGAACACGCGGTTGCCCGTGGAGCCAGAATCTACGCGGAAGTCCTGGGGGTTGGAGCTGGCAGCGACGCGTCCGGTCATCCGAACAGTACCGATGGGCGAGGCATCGCAAGTTCGATCCACGCCGCGCTGCGACGGGCAAATATCGAACCCGACCAGATCGGCCACATCAACGCGCACGGTAAAAGCACTCAGCGGGACGACGTGATCGAAGCTCGGGGCTACTACTGGGGACTCGGCGATGCGACCAGACGCATTCCGGTGACGGCTCTGAAGAGTTACTTCGGCCACTTCGACGATGGTTCCGGCGCGGTTGAACTTGCCGGCAGCCTGCTCGCTCTTCAGAACGAAACGCTGCCAGCCACATTGAACTACCGAATTCCGGATCCTCGCTGCCGTCTGAACGTCGTGCACGATGGTCCGCAGCCTTTGAAAAACCTGACGGCGATCACCGTAAACCGCACTGCCATTGGTCAAAGCGCGGCGGCGATCATTCGAGCTTTGTAAGGTGGGCCGAGATTGCAGGCTGGGACGTGTCCCAGCAATGGTTTCAAGCTGGGGCTTGACCCAGCCTACTCTTCTGTTGGGCAGTGCCCACCCTACGGCATCCAATGATCGATTTGCAGAAACTCACATCCACCTTCGAAACGGCGAAGGATTTGCTTCTGGCCGAATGCCGGAACAAGCCGGGCGAGCTGCCGCATTGGGAAGGTGAGCTTTCGACGTCGGCCTTATCGACCGCAACAACGGTCATGGCACTTCAGCAGGTCTGCAATGCCGGACGCAGTGCTGCCGACTACTCATTGGACGCTGACTTCGCCGTGCTGATTCAAGGCGGGGTGAACTGGCTGGCCGACCATCAGAATGACGACGGCGGCTGGGGCGACACCGTTAAGAGCATCAGCAATATCTCAACGACGATGCTCGCTCACGCCGTGTTTCACGCAACGGGTACGGTCGGCGAGTTTCCACATCATGTGGAAAAAGCAAAGCAATACATCGACGAGAAGGGCGGAGTGCCGGCGGTCGTCGCTCGGTACGGGAAAGACAAAACGTTCTCCGTTCCGATCCTGACTCATTGTGCGCTCGCCGGGTTGGTTGACTGGAAAGAAGTCACGTCGCTGCCGTTCGAACTGGCGTGTCTGCCGGCGAAGTTTTACAGCACGATTCGGTTGCCGGTTGTCAGTTACGCGCTGCCGGCTTTGATCGCGATCGGGCAGGTAAAGCATCATCATTGCCCGAGTTGGAATCCGATTGTCCGTTTCATCCGCAACCGAGCGATCAGGAAAAGTCTGCAGGTTCTGGATCGGATCCAGCCGCCCAATGGAGGCTTCCTGGAAGCGGCTCCGCTGACGAGTTTCGTCACGATGAGTCTTGCGGGGAAAGGTCTCGCTGATCACATCGTCGTGAAGCGGGCTGTCGGTTTTCTATGCGAGTCCGTTCGTCCAGACGGAAGCTGGCCGATCGACACGAACCTCGCGACGTGGGTGACGACGTTGTCGATCAACGCGCTGCAGGGGCACGTACCCGACGAGCTCCGCCCCGGCCTTTCAAAATGGCTGCTCGATCAGCAGTACAAAGAGGTGCACCCTTTTACGAACGCCGCCCCCGGAGGCTGGGCCTGGACCGACCTCCCCGGTGGAGTCCCCGACGCCGACGACACACCCGGAGCAATGCTGGCTTTACAGACGCTTAGCAGGTCGGCACGGGGAAGGGGGGCACGCGAAGACGCGAAGAAACGAAGAACTCAGTCAGATCTTTGCAGCTTCGCGCATTCGCGTGAGGAATCGGAAATTCCGGGTGCCCTCGAAAACGGAGTTGAGTGGTTGCTCAGCCTGCAGAACCGCGACGGCGGCTTTCCAACTTTCTGCCGAGGCTGGGGGACGTTGCCGTTTGATCGAAGTTCGGCAGACATCACTGCACATTGCCTGAGGGCACTTTCCGAATGGCACGCGCGGCAGTTCCTCAGAGAATCCAGGAATCGAGGATTATCGATCGGGAATTCCGGAGCAAACGCCAGATTAAGTAATTCTGAGCCGTCAGACAGTTTCGACGAATTCAGTTGCTGGGTGTCAAATTCACAATTAAATGTGAAAATTCAAACATCGTTGGCTCGTGGGCTCGCTTTTCTCATGGGCAGGCAACGTCCTGATGGCTCATGGGTTCCATTGTGGTTCGGAAATCAGCATGGAAATGATGATGAAAATCCGGTCTACGGCACAGCAAAAGTCCTGGCTTACTTTCGAGGAAATCCTGGCAGGCTCCCCGAAATTGAACGTGCTGCCGAATGGTTGGCCAGTGTTCAGAACTCGAACGGAGGCTGGGGCGGAGGTGCTGGAATTGCTCCATCGGTCGAAGAGACTGCTCTGGCAGCGGAGGTGCTACTGGAATTCCCGGCTTATCGAAAGAACGCGTTTGACGGGATTAGCTGGTTAATCGATAAGGTCGTTGACGGATCTGTCTGTGTGCCGACACCGATCGGTTTCTATTTCGCTCGATTATGGTATTTTGAAAGGCTCTATCCGCTGATTTTTGCTGTCTCGGCGTTACGCCGGGCGGTCGAGATTTCGGAAGAGAGTCCTGCCTGATTGGAGCCTCGCAGTCCTGCGGCGGCTCTCCCCAGTTCAGTTCAGATCACCAGGTTAAGTCCCGGCGTTTGCATCGTGATTCCCAGTCGGGAATTTCGTCAGACGGACGTTTTTACGCGAAGGCACCAAGCCGTAAAGAATCCTGATTCAGCTCTTTGCAACTTGTTGCCCTCGCGTGAGATTCAGACATGTTCGCAGGAACTAAGGCTTTAGATCGTTCGTAGTACGGAATGATTCGCGCATGGCGCGCGAGTTTTTCTCAACAGACAAATTACCGCCCGCGGCCGAATGGAGTCGGTTTCGTCTGCGGACTTCACGATAGGAGCACAACGTGTCCATCGCACCAGCCGATACGCGTGCCGCCAACTCCTCGGAAGAAGCACAGACCGACGAGATTACGTTCGTGGACGATGAAGCTCCGGTGAAACGCCGTCGCAAGCGGAAGAGCACCAGCCATCTCAAAGAAGTGCCCGACACGCTGGAGTTGCGAGAAAAGGTCAAAGCGGCCTGCGAAGAGTTCGCCAGAACGCTCGACCGCAGCCGCAACTTCAACAAGGCCGAACTGGAAGACTGGGCTCGACAACTGCTTAACCAGATGTCACTGCCCGAAAAGTACACCGGCTTTGTGGCCGTGCTGATCGGCAACTTCTTCTGGAAGCGTCAGTTCCTGGCGATTCCGTTTAACCGACGAATGCTGCTGCTGCCTCACTGCCTGAAACACGCGGAAGGTTGCCCCGCCGACTACGACGACTTCGGTCTCGACTGTGAAACCTGCGGTGCCTGCTCGATCGCTGACTACAAAGGCAAAGCCGAGAAGCTTGGGTACAAAGTGCTCGTCGCCGAAGGTTCGCCGATCGTTCTGAAAATTATCGTCAGCGGCTACATCGACGGTATCCTCGGAGTTGCCTGCCTGAATGTGCTGGAAAAAGCGATCGACAAAATTCTGATCGCGGGCGTGCCGTCGTACGCCGTCCCGCTGCACTCGGGCGATTGTAAAAACACCACGCTGGACCAGTCATGGATCTGGGAAGTCATCGACCAGTACGAACCGATGGACGAGCCTGAGACTCCCAGCTTCCTGCCGGCGATGCGAGCCTCGAATTTCATCTTCGAACGGGACTTCGATCGGCTCCTTCCAAGAATCCGAACGAAGGATCCGGCGAAGATTGAATCACCGATTGCGTTCACCGAAAAACTGGCCTACGACTGGCTGCAGAACGGTGGTAAACGATTCCGACCGTTTATCACGCTGGCCGCCTACGACGCGATGACCGATGGAGAGTTGCAGAAAACGAACCTCGAAAACGTGGACCGTTTACCTGTCCCTGACGGCGTTGCCCGGGTCGCGATGTCGATCGAAGCGTTCCACAAAGCCTCGCTCGTCCACGACGACATCGAAGATGACGACATGTATCGCTACGGTCGAGAAACCCTGCATCGCGAATACGATCTCGGAACTGCCATTAATGTTGGCGACCATTTGATCGGTCTCGGTTATCGGTTACTCAACGCCTGTCGCGAAGACTTCGGTGCAGAAGTCGCCTGCGACGTCACGGACCGCATGTCGCAAGCGCATATCAAACTGTGTGACGGTCAGGGTGCCGAAATGGCCTGGCAGCAGCGACCGACGCTGGAACTGACCCCGCTCGATGCGCTGCAGATTTATGCTCTGAAAACATCGCCGGCCTTCGAGGCCGCGTTGTACTCCGGACTCCGCATGGCCGGGCCGATGGACAAGTACGAAGAACTGGTCCCATCGTTCTGCCGCCACCTGGGAGTCGGCTTCCAGGTTCTCAACGACCTGAAAGACTGGCGTGGCGACAGCAATAACAAACTGCTCTCCGGCCAGGATGCCCAGGCGCTGCGGCCTACGGTGATGCTCGCCCTGGCCATTGATGCGGCTTCTCCTGAACAGCGTGCGGAGTTGCAGGAAATCATCAATATGGAGTCGACAGACGATCGCCGCGGGCCTCGCCTGAAGCGTCTGTTTGAAGAAACAGGCGTCTTCGAAAAGGCCGACGCTCTGGTCGAAAAATCCCGAGCCCGTGCGGAAACACTGGCGGACAACGTCGACAACGAAAAGCTGCGTCAGCTTCTCTACTTCCTGGTCGATACCGTTCTCGCTCCGGAAGATGACCAGCAGCCTGCCATTGAACCACCAGCCATGCTGGTGTCGTTGCCGGTTGCTTGAAACTCTCCGGACAAAGCTTTGAGGGGCTATGAGTTGGGTGTCGCAGGGTAAGTAGTCCGACGTGCAGGCGAGGGGTGTCCGAGATCGCTCATTGGTTTTCAGGACTCCTCACCTGCACGTCGGGTTGCTGTACCTGAGTCGCGACGTCTGGTTCACAGTCGCTCTCGCTGCATGACGTTCGCGCCTGATCTTTAACGGCACGAAAAGAAATGCAGGTCAGAGATCGTATCTCGTGGCGTCTGCGAGATGTTTGGGCATGTTTTCGGGGATTAACCGGCATGAGCACGATTGTCTGGTTGTTTCTCAGAGCTTCTGACGTGTTACAGGATGGTCCCCATCGAGTCGCCCATTCGGGCGTAGAGTTCACGGTGCTGGCTGGAGTGCTTGATCAGGTCGTCGTCAAAGACGACTTGACCAGGTTCGAAAATCACGATCGTGGATGAGCCTCCAAATCGGAAATATCCCTTCTCTTCTCCCTTGGCGACGGCAGCGTCTGGTTCGTACGTCTGACAAATGCCACCGACACAGGTCGCACCAACTTCGATGAGCAGCACTGTTCCACACGACTCCGTAACCAGCTTCGTCAACACCCGCTTGTTGGTCGCAAGGATTTGAATATTCTGACAAAGCGCTATCGGATTGACCGAAAAGAGGTGCCCGTTGAGCAGTCTTGCCGGCGTGGGGGTGCCGCTGGTGGGAAAGTGGAATCGGTGATAGTCCGTCGGGCAGAGTCGGGACAGGAGCAGGCTCCCATTTTCATAGCGGCTTGCAAGTTCGTCGTCGCCGATCAGCGTTCTTAGGTTAAACATTGCGCCCTTCACAAACAGGCCATCGCCGCTTGAAAGGTCGGGTATGCAGAGATGCCGTCCGTCAGCAGGGAAACAGATGGACAAGGGGTTTGAATCAATCGGCCTGGCTTCGGGCTTCAGCTTTCGAAAAAAGAACTCATTGAAGTTTTTGAACTCATCGGGGCGAAGCGCGAATTCGCTGGCATCGAGTTCAAACTTTTCGATGAACGGTTCAATCTTCCGACGCGTCCCAGGGCGGTCCATTGACCAACCGTACCAATGGGAAAACAAGGCGCGTTTCACCAGCAGGTGCAGGGCGATTTTTCCTGCCGTCGTTCCATAAGTCCAACGTAACGACCTGTCGCCATAGATCTTTTCGGAGCAGACTTCCTCGCGATATCGGTCGTAGTAAAGAATTTCGTTCATTGAGGTTGGACGATCACAAAGCATGGCGGGAGGGCGACAGCATTGTTCATTGTTGCTCGACCTGCCTGTACGTGCCACTGAGGTGGTGTCAGTGTCGATTCTTGCGAAGCGAGCCGGGTTGCGAGCCGTTCATGCCGATGCAATCTGAACGGGTTTGACATTGAAAACTTCGACAAGCAACGCATAGAGCGCCGGGACGACGAGCAGTGTTAGCAGCGTAGCGACGATCAGTCAGTAGATCATGCACCAGGACATGCCTTCCCACAGCGGACCACCGCTCATGGCCAGAGGCAGCCACCGCGACCCACCATGGTTCGGAATGCACGAATCTGCTGAACCGGCTCGCCTGACTCGTCAGCAACGGGCTGTCCGACAGCGTCAGTCAACGGGCTCAACTTCTGGATGATCGTTTCAACCTGTCTGGCGACGGCGTCTGTCTGCTCAATCGTCGAATTCTCCGGCAGGAAGATCTCGATCGGAAACTGGTCCCGCATGTCTTTTGGGAAAAACTCTGAAGCGACCGGCAGCTTCAGCGCGACGACGAGTAATGCAGCAGCGATGCCAATAGTAACGAACTTGAAATCGATACACGCGCGAACGGCCGCTCCGAAGATTCTGTCGAGCGGATCAGATTTCTGTTCCGTGGAACTGTCAGCGTTTTTCTTCTTTGTGACCAGTGCTGTCAGTTTCGCAAACAGCCAGGGCAGAGGTACCGACGGCCTGGTCGGGTCGGCCGGAACGCGAATGAACGCTGCTGCCGGAATCGTGCCGAACGTCATCGCCAGCACCCAGCTGATTCCCAGCGTGATCGACAGCGTGACGGGCAGGCTGTAAACGTACTCGCGCGTGCTGCCGATCAGGCCAATCAGCATCGGCGCAATAGCAGCGACGGTTGTGGCGGTTCCCATCAGCATCGCTGTGGGCAACTGAGTCGTCCCTTTGATACTGGCTTCGACGGGTGACATGCCTTCCATCTGATTGGTGCGTGACTGATCGCATACCTGCACCGCGTTATCGACCAGCAAGCCCAGTGCAATGATGATCGCCGCCAGAGAGATCTGTTCCAGTTGCACGCCTGGTGACCGCACTTCCAGCATTCTCGGACGAAGCTCGACCAGAATGAAATTCCGACTTGACCGCACCGAGCGTAGTTCACCAAGTCGGTCCAATCGCGATGCTTCAGTGCGCGCGATGCTTTCCATCGTGGTGTTCTTCGGCAGCTACAGCGCGCCGGTTGGCCAGACCTGCTGATGCAGTTCCGGACGAACAAGCGAGCCGATCACCAGCGTGTCGATCCACGGCGGGATTCGTGATGCCCCGGTGAGAAATCGGTCGTTTGCGGTTTCCGCCCAGCCTTCGACCTTCGCGCGCGGAGAATTCAGGATCTCAGCCACTCGCACCACGCTGACAGCGTTCGCTTCACCGGGCAGATACCGACCGAGCCAGTTCACTGGCCGAAGGAGCGGCATGACACGTCACACCAATGGCGAGCAGGATCAGACTGCCTGCGGCGGCAATTGTATTTCGAGGCATGGAGACAGGTTCCCTGTCGAGTGAACATCAGTCGGAATAGTGATCTGGCATTCGAAATCCGAGCCACGCGTCACTACGTGACGTGCGAATCTACGATCGCGTCTGCGTTTCGAATCTGCATCAATTCTTCGAATAGAATGCAGACGTTAACTGTTCCGAGCAGCGATCGCACCGTTGCTGAATCGGATTTCCTACCCAAGGGAAGCGTCCTGGTGAAACGAAACCAGAGGAGTGACCGAGTTGACAGGTCCACTCACCAATGACCACGGACTGATGCACTTTGGATGTCTGTGGGCTAGCTTGCGTCGTGTAATCCGTTCATCGGGAATTCAGAATGTTTGATCCGTTACAGATGCCTCTTTCCGGAGTGCACAGCATTGCTGCCAGTGCCGGGACCGGGAAGACGTTCACCATAACCACTCTTTATCTGAGGCTGCTGCTGGAAGGCGGTTGCCTGACCGATCAGATCCTCGTGACGACGTTCACCGAGGCAGCGACGTCGGAGCTGCGCGATCGATTGCGTGGCCGTTTGAATGACGCTCTTCAACTGCTGAGATCCTGTCCCGATCCGACTGATGTCGAAGCTGCCGGTGAGGCCGGAAAGGCGGACCCTCAACTCGTGCAACTGCTGGAGCAGGGGGGGGCGTGGGATGAAGATTCCGGTCCGCGAGTCGTTGAGCGAATTGAAGATGCGCTGCTGAGTTTCGATCAGGCTCCCGTCTTCACGATTCACGGATTCTGCAGCCGGGTTTTGCAGGAACTGGTTTTCGAATCAGGAACGCGTTTCAACGTCGAGCTGGTTGCCTCGCTCAATGAGCAGATTCGGGAAGGCGTCGACGATTTTGTCGCGCAGTCGTGGGCGACGGAAGATTCTTTGATCGAACGCTGGCTGCCGCTCAATGATTCACTGTACGGCGCAATTCAAAAAGTCGCCGCCGCAGTGATGGAGAGCCCGTCGCTGGAAATCGTTCCGGATAGTGGTGAACTCGATGAATTGCTGCGTTCGGACTTTCTGAAATCGGCAGAGCGTTTGGTCGATCAGCTGGCGAAAGTCTGGGCGCAGGAACGCTCCGCAATTCGTGAGTTGATCGATGCCGCCATGCTGAACGGTGTGTTGAGCAAGGTCAGCTATAAAACGGCGGACCAGATCGACAAGTCAATGGCGTTTATCGATTCGCTGGTCGATTCCCGATCGCTGGCTGAATTCAAGTGGGATAAGGACAAGCTCGATGGAGATCAGAATCGGCTCACGCAGGGCGGGCTTGAAGCTGGCACGAAGAAAGACTTTCGAGGCAGCACGCCTCAGCATCCGGCGTTTTCGTTGCTCCAGGAAATTGCTGACCTGTCGCGGGAATTTTCAAAGCGGCAGCAGGAAGTTGAGTCGCGATTGCTGGCGCGAGCCGGGCAGTTTGTGCGCGACCACGTGGCGAAGCGTCGCGGCGAACGCGGCATCATGAGCTTTGGTGATCTGCTGCACAAAGTTGACGAGGCACTCGACGGGCGTCAGAAGGATTTGCTGCTGGAAAGTCTGCGAGAGAAATATCGCGTGGCATTGGTCGACGAGTTTCAGGACACGGACCCGGTTCAGTATCGCATCTTCAGTCGAGTGTTCCGCGAAGCGGCAGAGACTCCTGATCCGGAGGCCGACCGAGCCTTCATCATGATCGGCGACCCGAAGCAGTCGATCTATCGCTTTCGAGGGGCCGACCTGGCGGCGTACCTGGAAGCGGAACGGCAGACCCCTGCCGAGCATCGCCACAACATGGGAACGAACTGGCGGTCGGACCGGTCGCTGGTCAGATCCGTGCAGGCCGTTTTTGACAGCGTGTCGAACCCGTTTCTCAACGAACAGATTCCTCTGCCAGAAGTCGATGCTCACTACGACGACCGGTTTCGACCGGGGCCTGCGATGTCTGTTTCGCTGATCCCCAGACCGGAATATCAGGAACCCGATAAAGCAATGTCTCGGTCGGCGGCGCTGGAACTCACTGTCGAGCGACTGGTGGAAGACATCGTTTCGCAGCTTCAGTCTGATGATGAAATCCGCTCGGGCGATGGCTCGTGGCGACGGCTGGAACCTTCAGACATCGCCGTGCTGTGTAAAGCGGGTTATGAGTTGCGAAGCATTCAGCAGGCACTGGCTGATCGAGGAGTCGCTTCCGTTCTTCAAACTGACGAGTCGGTTTTCGAGTCTGCCGAGGCTGAAGCCATGCTGCACGTTCTGCGGGCCGTTCAGAACACAACGAGCCTGACTCGATTATTCAACGCGTTACAGACGCCGGTCTTCGGCCTGAATGCTCAGCAGATTGATTCGCTGCGCGACGACAGCGATCGACTGTCGCACTTCGTTGAGCGACTACTGGATTGGCACACGCTCTGGCAGCGCGACGGTTTTGTCGTGATGTGGCGGCGTTTGCTTGATGACGAAGGCACGATCGCACGACTGGCCGGGCAGATTAACGGAGAGCGGCAGATCACCAACTATCTGCACCTGGGCGAGCTGCTGCATCGACAGGCCGCATCTGCCCATGCCGGCCCCGATGAGCTGTTACGCTGGTTCGAGCAGACACTCCGCCGAGGTTCAAACAGCGACGAGGAAGCGTTGCTTCGCCTGGAGACTGACAGCGCTGCGGTCCAGCTTTGCACGATTCATAAGTCGAAAGGGCTTGAATACTCGATCGTTTACTGCCCGGCTCTGTGGTCGATTCGTGAATGGAAAAAGCCGACCGTCGTGATGTCGCGCAGCGGAGTCGATGGCAAGTTGTTGCCCGTGCCGCAGATCGATGTCGGTTCCGAGCTGCTGCCAGTTCGCCAGGGACAGGATCAGAACGAAAGCGGGGCGGAAGAACGCCGGTTGCTTTACGTCGCTTTGACGCGGGCGAAGCATCAATGCCACATTTACTGGACGGCGGCGAAAAACTCGGCGAACTCCGCACTCGGTCAGATTCTGCTCGGTGAACTTTCCGAGAATTCATCGGACACGGAACTGGCCGCCTGCATCCGGGAATGGGTCGGCAGCTTCGATATCGACAGAGCGAAGGTTCGCAGCGGCGCGGAATTGTCGCGACTTCGACCAGGCGTCCGCTACGAAAGGCAGCAGGCATCTGAGCAGAGGCTCGTGTCGCGGCCCGTTCGCCGACAGACGATTTCAGCCGTGTCGCAAACCAGCTTCACGGCGCTGGCCTCTTCGACGCACGGTCGGATGATCGACGACGTTGTGGATCGCGACTCGCTGGTCATGCCGTTGCGTGGCGACTCGGAATTTCAATCGGACTTACAAAGCGACAGCAGCGACACTGAAGTTCCACTGGCGACGATGCCGGGCGGGCGACTGATTGGTGACGTGGTACATTTTGTGCTTGAGCATGCGTTGATGTCTGGCGGTCTTCATGGTGCTTCGCGCGAGGAGATTTCTCAGCAGGTAACAGGACTGCTTGAACCGAGGCTGGAGCGAATGCAACTGGATGCTCGCTGGCTGGCCCCGCTGGCTGCCACGTTGACGACGTGTCTGGCCGAAACGTTGACGATCGGCGACGACGAATGCCGCCTCTCGAAAATTGAAGCCTGCCGTCTGGCCACGGAAGTACCATTCCTGCTCAGGCTCGGCGGAGCGGCGGAATTTTCCACACGGAAACTGGCGGCAGCGTTCGAATCGTCGACGGACTCGCTGATGCATGATTACGCAAGGCGGGTTCGAGCAATGTCCGTCGCGGGGTTGCAGGGGTTTCTGGCTGGTTTTGTTGACCTCGTGTTTGAGGCAAACGGAAAATGGTTCGTGGCTGACTACAAAACGAATTATCTCGGCCCGAACATTTCGAACTACGCGACCGAGTGTCTCGAAGCGGCGATGTTCGAGTATGACTATCTACTTCAGGCTGGTCTGTACTCGGTGGCTGTCGGTCGGTTGCTCGAACAGAGACTGCCGGCGTTCAACCTGGAAACAGACTTTGGCGGAGTCGTCTATCTGTTTCTGCGAGGTTTGCCGGTGGACGGATCACCTCGGGCCGGAGTCTGGCACCATCGTCCGGAGGCGAGCTTTGTGAAGGCCCTTTCGGACGCCCTGGATGGAAGGACTGCCGAATGACTGCCCTCACTTCTTCGCTGACCTTTCAGCAGCTGGCTGTCGACGGAGTTCTGTCTCCGATTCATCAGGCATTCGCAGACACACTTCAACGCGTCGACGCGTCGACGAGCCCGGATGTTCTGCTGGCGGCGGTGCTGTGCAGCGAGCAGCTGACGCGAGGCCATGTTTGCCTCGACCTGTCGGTGGCTCACCAGATCGCGTTTCCGACGACCGACCTGGATTCGAGAATTCGGCAGTACAACAACTGGCCAGAAGTCACAACATGGGTCGAGAATCTGGAGAACAGCCCGCTGGTGACAGTCGTTGAGCGAGGTGCTGACTGGGAAGCCGCTGCGACTCCTTTAGTCCTCGACGTTGAACGTTGTCGGCTGTACCTCGCGAGGTACTGGTACTTCGAACAAAGGCTCGCCGGCAATATTGCCCGCCGATTAGCGCAGAATCCGTTGCCGTTCGACGAAGCTCGTCTGCGGAGTGAAATCGCCGAGCTGTTTCCGGATCGGGAGAACGCTGGCAGTCGTGATCAGTGCCTGGCGGTCGCCAATTCCGTCGATCGATGGTTCTCTGTGATCACCGGCGGGCCGGGAACGGGGAAAACAACGACGGTTGCCCGACTTCTGGCTCTCAGACTGCTTCAGCATCTGTCTGCTGGAAATGATCCTGCCGAGCTGCGCATTCTGCTGATGGCTCCGACCGGAAAAGCGGCTCAGCGGCTGAACGAGTCGCTCAGTCGTGCGACGCAGCAGCTGAACGGTGACCAGCGAGTGCAGGATGCGCTGAAGCAGATTTCGGCGGGAACGATTCATCGGATGCTCGGATGGACGCCTTTGCCGCCCGAGCGCGGCGGGCCGTTTCGTCACCGTGCCGAGGTGCCGCTGGAAGCGGACATCGTGCTGGTCGATGAGGCGTCGATGGTCGACCTCGCGCTGATGTGCCGTCTGTTCGATGCGATTCCACATTCGGCTCAGGTCATTCTGATCGGGGATCGAGACCAGCTGGCTTCCGTCGAAGCTGGCGGTGTGTTGAGCGACTTGTGCGGAGACTTTTTGGGTGGCCCGTTCGACAGGCTCAGTGAGAAGAGGCGAGCGATCATTGCTCACCGGACCGGGTTAAGCATGGCGGATGCAGGTTCGGATTTTTCGTCGGCTTCTGTGTCGACTCGGGAGTCTGTGCCGGCAGAGATGTCAAAAACGAGGTCAACGTCGCGCAGGAAGAAAGTCGATTCGAAACAGCTGACGCTGTCGTTTGATGCCGACGGGACTCCCGACAAAGCATCCACTCGGTCGCTCGCGGCTGTTGAACAGAAAAACGCTGCGGTGGCAGGTTCAACCGCTCCGGCGAGCACGCTGGCCGAGAGTGTCGCCACGCTTAACTACAGTCATCGCTTTTCTGCCGAGAGTTCACTCGGTCAGTTGGCGACAGCGATTCGCGAGGGCCGAGCAGAAGAGGCAATCTCGCTGCTTCGAGCGGCGAATCCGGACGAGATCCGGTGGCTCGATGGGAACGCTCCGGGGGCGTCGCCGCTTGAGTCTGCGATTGAGCAGGCGGCAATCGGTTACCGCGATTATCTGGAGCGACTTAAAGACGAGCCGAATGGGTCGTTGGAAATTCTGCATCAGGCCTCGCAGATCAGAGTGCTGTGCGCGCATCGTTCCGGTCTGCGTGGTGAGACGATGCTCAACCAGCGTATCGCCGAACGTCTGACGGCAGACGGCTGGCTGAGCTCTTACGCCGGAGATTCGTTCGGTCGCCTGGTCATGGTCTCACGGAATGATTACCGGCTCGACCTGTTCAACGGCGATGTTGGCGTGGTCGCGCAGGGGGACGTCGGGATAAAGCCTTCGTCTGTTGCTGACCAGAGTCGTGCGATCGTCTTTGAAGACGGGAGCAACGATTCTGGAGTTCGACGTGTGCCGGCATCGTTGATTCCTGGCGTACAGGATTGCTTCGCGATGACGATTCATCGCAGCCAGGGTTCGGAGTTCAGACAGGTGCTGCTGGTTCTGCCCGAGCGCGATTCGCCGGTTCTTTCCCGCGAGCTTCTTTACACCGCCGTTACGCGAGTGAAAGAGTCGGTAGATCAGGCCAGCGGTCAGACATTGCCCGGGTTTTTATGCATTGCCGGCAGCGAATCCGTGGTGCGTGGAGCGATCGACCGGTGCATCCATCGGGTTAGCGGGTTGTCCGATGGGGTCGAGCGGCGGGGCAGTTTTACGCCGTGAATTGGTGACCGATCTTGCGTATTTGCTCTGCCTTATCATTCAGCCGGTAATCTGTGCGGATAATTTCGATTCTGAGCAATAAAACGGTTGTGTCGATCGTGCGGCCTGGCCGATGAAAAGACGAGACATGCCTCCGCTGCGAGGTGCGCGGAAGAATTCGCGCTTTCGCGTGGGTGGCCTGCTGTTCGAGATGGTCGGTTTCTCTCGGGCAGCGAATGTGTCAGGTGATTCGCTCATGGACGAGCGAAATCCGCCGAGTCCTCTTTTGTGGATCAGGACAAAGCACGATGAATGGAGTCAGAGGCAGCAACGGTATCGGCTCGGGGATGACACCTGGAGTCTGCCGTGTGAACGCTTCGCGGCGTCACGGGTTGGCGTGGTTCAGATCGACCGTGATCGGATCCTCGTTGTTGGCCGGTGCGCTCGGGCTGGTTGCTGGCTGCGGGTTCAATCGACCGGACGATTCGGTCGGGACGACTGCCGACGCCAACTACTACCAGGTGTCGTCGGCGTCGATCGAATTTCCAAACATCATGGACCCGATCAATAACGATGTGCTGGCAACCGCTCCGCCGCTAACCGTCACGGATGAATCCGACATCGAGTTCAAATATGTGCCTTTACAGGAAGCCGTGCATACGGCGCTGATGAATTCACGCGTACTTAGGGATCTGGGTGGAGCCATTCTGCGAAGCCCTGGCGACATGGATACCTCGTTTGACGTTGCACTTCAGGAGCTTGATCCTCGCTTCGGCGTCGCGGCCGCGTTGAGTGAATTCGATGCGTCATTCGCAACATCAACGTTCTACGACAAGAACGACCGGGCGTTGAACAATCAGTTCTTCGGTGGTGGTACCCGACGCCTGAAGCAGGACACAGCCACGATCGAGTCGCAACTGACCAAGCGCGCCGGTACGGGAACCGAACTGACATTTCTCAACCACACGGAATACGACCAGAACAACGCGCCCGGCAACTTCTTCGGCGGTGCCTGGACCACGTGGCTCGACATGGAAGCCCGGCATCCTTTGCTTCAAGGAGGAGGGACCGAGTTCAACCGAATCGCGGGACCAAGCGAGTCGCCAGCTAGCATTAATGGTGTCGTGATCGCTCGTCTGAGAACCGATACGTCTCTGGCTGACTTCGAAATGTCAGTCCGCGACTTTGTCAGCAATGTCGAAAACGCCTACTGGGATCTGTACTTTGCTTACCGAGATCTCGACGCTCGAATCGTCGCTCGCGACAACGCACTGGCGACGTGGAATCGAATTAACGCTCTCTATCAAAGTGGTCGAGTTGGCGGTGAGGCGGAAAAAGAAGCGCAGGCTCGCGAGCAGTATTTCCGCTTTCAGGAACAGGTTCAGAACGCTTTGAGCGGAAAGCTCGATGGCGGCACGCGAACGAACAACGGAACTGCTGGCGGTGCCTTTCGAGGAAACGGCGGCGTCCTTTCGTCAGAACGACGTCTGCGATTGCTGATGGGGCTGCCGATCAACGATGGCAAGCTGCTGCGACCTCAGGACGAGCCGATTCTTGCACAGGTCAATTTTGACTGGGATTCCATTCTGGTCGAAGCGTTGACTCGCCGAGGTGAGTTGCGTCGCCAGAAGTGGGTGATCAAACAACGCGAGCAGGAGCTGATCGCGTCGAAAAACTTCCTGTTACCCACTCTCGATCTGGTCGGTCGCTATCGCTGGCGTGGCCTCGGGCGTGACCTGCTGAAACAACACGATCCTTCGACACCAACAACGGGAACGGCGGGCGACCTCGACAGCGTTTCATTCAACAATGCGGCTGAGAATCTGTTCGGTGGAAACTTCCAGGAATGGCAGCTCGGATTTGAATTCAGCATGCCAATCGGAAATCGTCGAGCCCACGCGGCTGTCGAATATGCGGAGCTGTTACTCAGTCGCGAACGGGCCATCCTGTCCGAACAGGAACGAGAAGTCGTGATGGCTCTCAGCGAAGTCGTTGCGGAACTCAGTCGAACGTGGTCGTTGCTGGAAACTTCCGACGATCGCCGCATCGCCGCATCGGAACAACTCAACGCGGTGCAGGCGGCGTTCGATGCTGACAAGGTCAACTTCGACGTCCTGCTGGACGCTCAGCGTCGGTTCCTCGACGCGGAAACGAACTACCATCGCTCGCTGGTTGAATACACGATTGCTGTTCGGAACGTTCACTTCGAGAAGGGGTCGCTGCTTGACTACAACGAAGTCTTCCTGACCGAAGACCTGTGGCCAATGCAGGCTTACGCAGACGGCATGCGCCGGCATAAAAATCAGATTCGTCTGGACGGGTTGAATGGAATGATCAATCGTCCGAAGCCGCTCAGTGCCGGGCCATACAACCAGAACATGGTGCCCGGTGACGCTCCGGAATGGGAAAACGGATCGTTCACTGCTGAGCCGTTTACTCCGGAACCGACTGCTGAGCCGGGAACCGTTGAGCCTCAGCCACTCGCACCAGCCAGCGATTCGGCGGCTCTGTTCAACAAAGCTCACGCGCCGCAATCGCTCGAAGGTCTGAAAGTCCCGGAAAATGCCCGCGTTCAGGTTGCACCAGCTGCCGAAGTGTCTGACCTGAGTTTTCTCCAGCAGCTCGGTGGCGAAAGCTCGCAGACCCTGGAAGTTCCTGAGTTCATGCCAGACGACGCTGCCGCTTCTACGGGTGTGGTTGAAACTTTCGAGTCGGTCAAATTCGAGTCGCCGTCCAACTCGGAAATCAGCGACGATTCCGAATTCACCGAGGTTGCTCCACTGCCGCCAGCTGAGCTGCCCGACTTCATTCCTCCCGTTCCGGTCGACGAATAACCTGAACAGCTTGCGAAGGAATGAATGATGGGAACACTCTGGCAAACCCAACGCCGGTCGGCAGCCTGTAGTCTGTTGAGCGGTGTGTTCCTGGTCACGACCGTTGTGCTGTCGCGAAGAATCTCTGGCGACGCTTCAGCATTCGCGTCCGAACTGGCTGCTTGTCTGACAGGTATCGCGGCGAGTCTGATCGCTGTTCTTGCGGCATCAACGCCTGATCTGATCAGCGACCGCCTGGGCCATCCACAAAGAACGTTGCTGATCTCCGGGTGCGGCCTGCCTGGAGTCATGCTTGGTCTGGCGGTTATGCCAGCCGGAAGTTCGACGGGCCTGGCGTGCCTGCTTGGTCTTTATGTGACGGCGGTGCTGACGGTCTCTGCGTCGGAATCCGACGGAACAAATTCGTCGACTGAAGACGTTGACGGTTCGCAGGCCGAGCGGCCAACAGGCACTCAGACGCCAGTTACATCTGATGGGGCGGCAGAAACAGTCACGACTATCAGCGAAGAAACCTTTGACGCTCACTTATCCAGCAGCCTGTTGAAAGACGACAGAAGCCTTGATCCGACTTGTGCCACTGGCTTTTCTAGTGGCGATCAGTCATCGATTCAGCCGACGAACCTGACGATCGCCGACGCAAGTCCCGGGATCTCCGAAGCGTTTACGGTAGACAAAGAAGCGTCTGCGTTGCCATTCGACCTGAACGAATCGCTGCAGCACCCGGCCAGTAATCCTGACACGACGCAATGGATGAGCCGTTCGCGCGTCGAAGGACTGGACGTCGCAGAAGGTTCGTTCCGAGTCCGTTTCGCTGCCGGTCAACGACTGGCACCGGTCCATCTGCCATTTTCGCCGCCGCTGGCTGACACCCCGGAGTTTGAGTGCGAACCGGCTGACGATTCCGATCTTCGCTTCCGAACAACGGCGGTGCATGCTTACGGAGTTCGCATCGAAGTCAGCCGGGTGGGTGACTGCTGCGACGAAGCGTCCGTCGAAGTTGCCTGGATGGCCAGCGCGTCACTCAGCGATTCGGTCGCGGCGTAGCTTTGGAAATTGCTTCGGCCAGTAACTCTTTGCCGGACGTTACTTGAGCTTCGATGTTCAGTGCCACAACTTCTGCCGAACCAGCCCAGGCGGGTTCAATTTTCACGAGATCCTTGAGCGTCGTTATTAGAACCTTGGCTTCCAACTTCTCCGCAGTCGCTACCAGTTTCTGAATATCATCCTGGTCGTAGTGGTGATGATCCGGGAACGCAATCAGATCCTGGATTGGGATTTCCGCAGCAGCCAGCGTCTTCCGAAATCCGTCCGGATTGCCGATTCCGCAAAACGCCAGCACGTTCGCTTTCTCATCAGCGTGTTGCTTTCCCGCTTTGTCGACCAGTCCGGCAGGCATAAACGACAGTTCGACTCTGGCTGCGGCGCGGTTGTTTGCTTTGACGATTTGCCAGATGGCAGTTCGCGAAGCCTCGTCAACAAGATCGGCACGGGTCAGGATGACGACGTCCGCTCGACGCAGCGAGGATACTGGTTCTCGCAAGAGTCCTCGCGGCAGCAATGCGTCATGACCGAACGGGTTCAGAGCGTCGATAAGGACGATGTCGAGATCCCGCTTCAGCCGTCGATGCTGAAACGCGTCGTCGGCAATGATCGCGGTGCAGCCATCGTCTGCCCCGGCCTGCTTCTCCGCGACCCGGTGGGCAGCGAGGACTCGGTCACGGTTCTGAACGTGCGGCGTGCCGGGGCAAAGCAGTTCCAGAACGCGAGCTTCGTCGTTGCCGCCCCCAGACAGTTCTCGATAACCGCGGCTGATGATGCCCGGACGGTGCCCCACTTCTTTCAGCATGCGGACGAGCATCGCAACAACCGGCGTCTTGCCGGTGCCCCCGGTCGTCAGATTGCCAACGCTGATTACTGGAAAGGGTGCCGCGTGCGACCGCTTGAGGCCGAGGTCGAACAACGTATTTCGAAAGGCAACGCCGCAGCGGTAGACCCACGAAGCGATTCGCAGCAGTCCCCGCTGAATTCGTTCGCTGAGCGACCTGGGCGGCCCGGCGATCAGCTCAAGGAATCTCTGTTCGGCGTTCTTCGTCGTAGGACTCATAGTAGCCCGTTTAAAAGTGTGCCACTGGCTTTGCCAGTGCCGATTGGAATCGACGTTTGCAGAAAGTTTCGCACAGGCAGAGCCAGTGGCACACGTTGAAATTGAAACAGGGTCGCTGTCGCAGGCTGGAAGTCTGCAACGTTCGAGAACAGCGGAGTGACGATTACGGCAAGGCCGAGTTCAACGGAAACGAGGATTGTGTCGAAACTGACAAAGTTTGGCTCAAGCTGCGCGACCGTAGTGGAACGATTCTGCGGCTGCAACGCATCGCAGCGACCTGAGCGGAATCCTCAAAGCAGCCTGTCTCGAAGGCCGATAACAACGATTCAGGGGGAGTCTTCCGGTCGTTGCCGGACACCCCGTTTCCCATCTTTCGCCTTGAGATCGCACCATGTCCGACGTCGCTCTGCACGACATCGCGGACGAGTTCGATGACGACGTCGAGCCGGTGCTCCCGTACTGGAAACAGGCTCGCGAACCGCTGGCATGTCTGATTTTCCTCGCCCCGCTGCTGGCCATCTACGAGTTCGGCGTCCTGTGGCATGGTTCGAGCGAAGGCAGTATCCGCAACGGTGCCGACTTCTGGATGAGAACCTGGCTTCAGGGAGCGGGCATCGACGCCGTGGTGCTGCCAGCGCTGGTTGTGGGTGTACTGCTGGCGTGGCATCGCTGGGGTGAGTACGAGTGGCGAATTTCTCGCGAAACACTGATTGGCATGTTCGCCGAAAGCCTGTTGTTTGCCGTCGCGCTGCTGTTCGTTGCTCAGCTTCAGGACATGGCGTTTCAGTGCTGGTTTCCTGGTGAAGTCAACATTCGGCAGATGACTCCAGGCGAGCGTCCGTTGCTGGCCTTCGGCAGCGAACTCGGCCCGAGACTCATCAGCTACGTCGGAGCGGGCGTGTACGAAGAGGTCATGTTCCGGCTCGCGCTGCTTCCCGTTGTGCTGATCGGATTGCGAGTCGTTTTTCGGATGCCCAAAGGCTGGTCTGCCGTGATGGCTGTGTTTCTGACGAGTCTGGTATTTTCAGTTGCGCATTACGTCGGTCCGGCTGGTGAAGCGTTCTCGCTGTTCAGCTTTACCTTCCGAGTGACCGCCGGCTGCTTCTTCGCGACGGTGTACCTGCTGCGAGGCTTCGGCATCACCGTCGGCTGTCACGCGCTGTACGACGTGCTCGTCGGAATTCTGACCGCGAGCCTGTAAGTCAACAGGCCGAAGCAGGTTTGCTCATTCTGCCTTTGTGGTGAAATTCAGCATTGTCAAATCGGGAAGTTATTCAGGGCATGTTCCTGAGTCGGAATGTTGCGGATTTCGCATCCTGATTTTCGTACTGGATGAAACCGTCGACCGTTCTGACGCTTGCGAACCATCAAATCCGCAACGCCCGAAAAACAACTGCAACCAATGTTCTGAACGACTATTGCTGTGTCGTCATTGAATTTGCAGGGAGACTTTCAAATCGCCGATCTCTCACGTCGATATTTCGATCAGCCAGGTCGTCGGGCAAGTGCCTGTTGGTTCCCGCCGCCTGGCTGCTTCACAGCAACAGATTCACTGATTGCACAAAGGCATTTCATCACCCACCTCTGACGTGAGTTGATGGATTATCCGAGTTGCTGAACGATCCTCAGAACGTTCACCGTGACGGTCTTCGGTTTCCGCACTCATCGCTCCTACCGGTAGAGTCCACACCAGCGAGGCAATGCACATGATTCGAGCAATCTTTTTCGCCGGCGGCCTGTTCGTCGCGCTCTGCGGCACGTCGTTCCTGATGGTCGACAAGATGGTTCTGACCGCCTCTGCCAGCAAAACGGAAGAGCGTACTCGCGAATTTCGCGGTTTGTTCATGGAAGAAGAGGCTCAGACGGACCGCAAGGTTTTCAACCCACCCGAATGGGCCGCCTTCTGCCTGATGTCCGTCGGTACGGTGACGATGCTCTATTCCGTCGCTCTGCCGAAACGACAATGATTGGGCTGTAACCTGGTCGGGCTTGAGCTGTTCGTGGCTCAACCGTTAACAGTCAGCTGCGGAGACCTTTCTGTCATTCTTCAGCCAATCGGCTCTGCACGACCAGTTCGTGCAGAGCTGTTTCTGTTTGTGGAGTCGAAGTGTTGTTGTTGACGTTGCCCTGATCCGGCGAAGAGTTACTCTGGAAGCCTGTTGCTGCTGCCAGTTCTGAAACTTCTAACGGTGCAGGTCATGCTTCGCATACTCGGTTCCCATCGAAAACTCTGTAGCGGCCTGGGCCGGCGGGACTTCTTGCAGGCCGGGAGTCTGGGGATCGCCGGGCTTGGGTTGTCTGATTTGTTAAAGGCGGATGCTCAGGCGGCATCGGCAACCGAAGCGGTCTCAGATAGTTCGTTTGGCAGCGCGAAGCGTTGCATCCTGCTCTTTCTGTACGGATCGCCGAGTCAGCTTGAGACGTTCGATATGAAGCCGGAAGCCCCGGTCGAAATCCGAGGGACGATGGAGCCGATCGCTTCGTCAGTGCCAGGACTCGATGTCTGCGAGCTGCTGCCGGAAACGTCGAAGATCATGGACCGAACGACGGTCGTTCGATCCATGACGCATCCGTACCCGATTCACGGAGTCGCTTATGCGATGACCGGAATTCCAACGATCGATGTTGCGATGGAGTTGGCGCCGCACGACCCTCGTCATCATCCGTGGTTCGGTTCCGTCGTGGAGTACATCGATCGGCAACGGCGGGGTTCGGACAGCGACTTCGTTCAGAATGTCGCGTTGCCGTTTCACTTCAGCAGTCAGCGAACCGACCAGCCATTTCGGTCAGGCCCGTACGGCGCGTTTCTGGGTTCCGGATTCAATCCGACGTGGACGGAATTCAAAGGCGAAGGCACGGTGCACGTCGAAAAAGACCGAGGCGGCGGGTTCTCGTACAGTGGTCCCGAGCCGTACCTTGGCTGCTCACGCGACACCCATTTTCAGATTTCATCGACCGCTCCGCTGCCAGGCGTCACGATGGACCGGCTTGACCGTCGCCGGAGTCTGCTCGAACAGTTCGACGATTCGCGACGGCACTTCGACAGAACCGCGGTTGGAGTGTCGCTCGACAAGTTCCAGCAGCAGGCGTTCTCGCTGGTCAGCTCGCCAAACGTTTCGCAGGCGCTGGATACCCGCCTGGAAGACGACGCGACGCGGGACCAGTATGGCATGACACTGTTCGGGCAGGGCTGCCTGGCGGCTCGCCGGCTGGTCGAATCCGGCACGCGGCTGGCGACGGTTTTCTGGGACGAGTACGGTCTGGCCGGTGATGCCTGGGACACGCACTTCAAGCATTATCCCCGGATGAAAGATCAACTGATGCCGGGTTTTGACCGGGCGTATTCCGGGTTGATCCTCGATCTTGAACAGCGAGGCATGCTTGACGACACGCTGGTCGTTTGCCTGAGCGAGCACGGACGAACTCCGAAAATCAACTCGGCAGTCGGCGGCGGAAGAGATCACTGGTCGAAAGCGTACTCGGCGATTTTCGCCGGAGGCGGTATCGCAAAAGGCAACGTTATCGGCGCCACGGATCGTCACGCCGGTGAAGTCCTGTCGCGGCCGGTCTCTCCCAAAGACGTTCTGGCCACGATGTACCACCTGCTGGGAATTAACCCGCACACCCTGCTGCACGATCGAGGCAACCGACCACTCCCACTGGTGCCTGAAAACAACGGCGTCGTCCAGGAAATGCTGGCTTAGCCAGGAGCTTTTCTTTGTGTGATTACAGAGTCGTCTGCTGACGACGCTTACGATCGCTGGAGAGCGCGAAGTCAGTCACAAAGCGGTATCTTGCTCTGCATGGAATCCTGCAATGAGTCAGACCTGCGACGGAATAACGCTGGCCAGTTTGCGACGACACACTGGAGCTTGATTCTCGCGGCCGGAAATCGTGACCACGATGAATTCCAGCACGCACTTGAGAAGTTGTGTCAGGCTTACTGGCCACCGCTGTATGCGTACGTTCGTCGCCGCGTCAGCAACATTCATGAGGCACAGGATCTGACGCAGGCCTTTTTCGAGCGTTTGCTGGACAAGCAGTATCTCGCCGATGCCGATCCCTCACGCGGCCGTTTCCGTTCATTTCTGATTACGGCGTTCAAACGGTTCCTGTCGAAGGAACGCGACAAAGCGGCTGCACAGAAACGTGGTGGTACCCGGATTACGTTCTCTGCCGATTTCGCGTCACAGGATCGCAACTGGGGTGCGTTGCACGACACGTTGACGGCCGAACGGATTTACGAACGTCAGTGGGCCGTCACGCTGCTCAACCGGGTCATGACGCGGCTGCAGCGGGAAATGGAACGCAACGGCAAGTCTCAGCAATTCAATCTGCTGAAGGACTTCTCCATCGGAACAGAAACGGAGACGTACGCCTCGGTCGCGTCGGTGCTGGGGCAGAGCGAATCGGCAGCCCGCATGGCAGCGAGTCGCATGCGGAAACGATATCGCCAGTTGCTGCGGGAAGAGATCGCTCAGACTGTCGCGACACCCGAGGAAATCGACAGCGAAGTGCAGCACCTGTTTGATACGTTTTCAGAATGAACTTCATTTTTCGAGTTGCGCCTGTCGGAATTTCCGTAAGAACGGATTGACGACTCTGGGAGCGACAATAATGCAACAGAACGAATGCCAGAAGTGTGGAACGACGCTGCCACCGGATGCTCCAGTTGGCATCTGCCCCCGCTGTCTGTTGAAGGCTGGAATTGATGAATCCGCTGATTCTTCAGATGTGGACGCAACGGTCATTTCGAGTCCGGGACCGGCTGAGACAAACCCACGTGAGTCGGGTATTCAACCCGAAGCCCCCTCAGATGCTGAGATACCTTCTGCTGGAACGAGACTGCGTTATTTTGGTGATTACGAGTTGCTTGAGGAGATCGCTCGGGGCGGCATGGGAGTCGTCTATAAAGCCCGTCAGACTCGGCTGAATCGCATCGTTGCATTGAAGATGATCCTGGCCGGTCAGTTTGCCAGCCAGGCCGAAGTGGAGCGATTTCAGGCAGAAGCTGAAGCTGCCGCGCAACTGGATCATCCCGGCATTGTCCCTGTCTTCGAAGTCGGCGACCACGACGGACATCACTTCTTTTCCATGGCCCTGGTCGAAGGCGACTCGCTGGCTGATCGAGTTGCGACCGGGCCGTTTTCGTCTCGAGACGCAGCAACCTTGATGAAGTACATCACCGAGGCCGTCGGTTTTGCACACGACAAGGGAGTCGTTCATCGGGATCTCAAGCCCGCGAACATTCTGATTGGGGACGATGGTCAACCACGGGTCACTGACTTTGGACTCGCTAAACAGGCTGGACGAGCCAGTGAGCTTACCGTTACCGGGCAGATTCTGGGGGCGCCAGGCTACATGTCGCCGGAACAGGCTGGAGGACGCGCCGTGAATGCCGGAGAAGCTGCCGATGTGTATTCACTCGGAGCGATTCTCTATGCCATGCTGACCGGTCGACCGCCGTTCGTGGCGGATCGTCCCCTTGAGTTGATTCAGGCAGTCATTAACGATGAACCCCCTTCTCCTCGCACGATTAACCGCGGAGTGCCACGTGATCTAGAAATGATCTGCCTGAAATGTCTGCAGAAGCGTCCCGGCGATCGGTATGTGTCAGCACACGAACTGGTCGACGATCTGGCACGTTTTCTCGATGGGGAGCCGGTGCGTGCTCGACCGTTGCCAACGTTAACACGATGGTATCGCTGGGCCGATCGCAACATGGGTAAATTTACTGCTGCTGCAATTATCGTGTGTCTGTTGCTTCCGCTTCCGATCAATGCCTGGTTTGCGTACCTGTTTGGAAGGTGGACATGGACGCTCGTGGGAGCTTCATACGGCTTCATGCTTCTGATGAGCACGCCGTATCTTCTCATGATGCTGTTCACAAGTGTGAGAGCGAAGCATCGTCTCCGATCCGGTGATGACTTGAATGAACGGCGACCCGTCTCCAGGGTGATGCTCGGTTTCGGAGGCGTGTTGATTACCGTAGGTGCTGGCGGTTACGTCTACCTGCTGAGCACTTACGGATGGGCGGTCCCAAAGTACGCTCAAATACTGGCACTGACGGTCATCGCCGGAATCTCCCTCGTCATTCGAGGGCTGGGCATACGCCGGTAGAAATGGAAGACGTGCGACATCAGCAAAGACTCGAGCTTCTGAGACGAGGGGGGGGGCCTGAATGCGTCCGTGTAAACACTGTGGCATCGCGCTGGAAAACCAGATGAAAGTCTGTCCGGCATGTGGTGCTGGAGAGTCCTCAGAAGAAAAACCTTCCCCTCCGGCGTGTTCACCCAATGTCGATCAACCAGATGACGGAAGCTGGGTGTTGTGGCTGGAATATCTGGGCTTTCCACTGTTTGCTGGGATTCTGTTTGGTGGAGCCATGTGTGCTGCATCAGGGCCATGGGGAATTGCAGCGGGAGTCGGCGTGTTTCTGGCCTGCCTGATGCTACGTGTTGGTGGTGATCTTCTCTGATCCAATCCAACAGGCCTCGCACTCTGCAAGATTGGACGATTCGAGAATTGTTCGGGATGCTCCACGTTGTGGAAGGAAGTCAACATTCGAGGCTTCAGGATGACAGATGTCATAAAATCATGTGAATCGTGCGGTAACATTGTACCGCCAGACGTTCGCTTTGGGGCGCGATGTCCACACTGCGGAGTCAAGTGGAATCAACGCAAAGGCGAAATTGAACCTCACCCATACCTCACCAGGGATGATGGCCCTGTCACCTGTCCGTCCTGCGAACGAGGCTTCTCGGAATTTACGAATGCTTATGGCTGCCCTCATTGCCAACGCACTCCGGAATTCGGGCCGAACGTGGTCCAATGCCTGAATTGCTATCAGACGCACCCCGTTTCGGAATGGATTCAGAACGGTAACATCTGTCTTTCACGAAAGTGCATTCGCCGCAGGGAACTGGGGCCCAAACGGAAGGAGCTGCTGCGTGTTGTGTTTCTGGGGGCACATGGAGCAGTTCTGGCGACACTTGGACTGGTTTTTTATTTGATGGGCTATTCAGACAGAGCGTTCAAAAACTCTGATCCAACCGGACTAGAGCTGACTGCGGCCGGAGTACTGGGCTTTCTGGTCGGCGCTGCCATCGCGATAACGGTCAACAGGCAGGCAAGACGTGACAAAGCCAGATCGTAGGCGGCGTAGCCGTGAGAGGCTCGTTTGAAGCGGCCACGACTCAGGGATAGCCCTGTCGCTGTGCGATCTTAATTGGCAATCAGAGCCACCTGATCATGAATAACTGGTTCATACAGACGAGCGACGACACTGGCTTTGCTGGCCAGGTTTAGTGCGTGAGGGCGATCTCTGGCTTTTGCGGAAAGAGCCTGAAGCCGCTTTGGAGCAAGTGTAGCGGCAATCATAACCCGAAGCGTGAGCGAGGGATCGGTCGCTCACTGACATCTCGGGTTAAGACAGTCCTGACAACGACCTGCAGCGCTTCATGCATGAAGCGGCACTCTTCGGGTTGGGAAGAGCGAAAACGCTGCCATTAACCGAGAACGGCTCTACTCGGCTTCGGGGGCGAAGCCTCGGCGGAGGGTGTTTTCGGTGACGTTGACCGGGAGGATGAACTGGGCGAGGTAGTCCGGGCCGCCGGCTTTCGTGCCGATGCCTGACATGCGGAAGCCGCCGAATGGCTGGCGATTGACCAGGGCTCCGGTGGTGCCTCGATTGAGATAGAGATTGCCGACTTCCAGCTCCTGCACGCAGCGTTTCAGGTTGGCGGGGGATCGGCTGAAGACTCCGGCGGTCAGCGCGTAGTCAGTGTCGTTGACGACGTCGATGGCTTCTGAAAGATCATCGACCGGCAGTACGGCAAGAACTGGTCCGAAGATTTCTTCCTGCGCAAGTCGACTGCTGGGGTCGACATCGGCGAAGACGTGTGGCCCGACGAAGTAGCCTTGCTCGGCAAGACCGTCCGGCAGCGGGTATTCAAGCACCAGCCGGTTTTCCTCTTTACCGATTTCGATGTGCTTCTGAATCCGCTCCAGAGATTTTTCATCGATCACTGGCCCGACAGTTGTTCCAGCTTCTTCTGCAAGGCCGACTTTCAGACTTCGAGTTGCCGCGACCAGTCGTTTCACAAAAGCCGGATAGATGCTTCGCAGGACGACGACCCGCGAGCATGCCGAACACTTTTGTCCGGCATAGTTAAACGCGCTGTGGATGACTCCCTGAACGGCTTCATCAAGGTCCGCGTCGTCGTCGACGATGATCGCGTTCTTGCCGCCCATTTCGGCGATAACTTTCTTGACGTGCGTTTGCCGAGGATCGGTTTCGGCAGCGGTTCGGTTGATCTCAAGACCCACGTTCCGCGAGCCGGTGAAGGCGATGATGTCGACTTCGTGACTGCCGACCAGGACGGGGCCCACTTCTTCACCGACGCCGGGCAGGAAGTTGACCACGCCGTCGGGCAGGTCGATCTCCTGCAGAATTTCCATCAGCCTGGCGGCGATCACCGACGACTGCTCGGCCGGTTTCATGATGACAGTGTTCCCTGTTACCATCGCGGCGGCGGTCATGCCGGTCAGGATCGCCAACGGGAAATTCCACGGAGCGATCACGACGGCGACACCTCGCGGACGGTAGTAATAAGTATTTTCTTCGCCTGCGATATTCACCTCGCGCGGAGCCAGCAGTTCGATGGCCTGTTGCGAGTAGTAAACGCAGAAGTCGATTGCTTCGGCGACGTCGGCGTCGGCTTCCTGCCAGGTCTTGCCGCATTCGTGGACTTCCCACGCGGCGAGTTCGTAGCGGCGTTCGCGCAGAGCATTGGCCAGAAGATTCAAGTATTCGGCGCGGTAGTTGACGTCGAACTTCGACCAGGTTTTGAACGCCTTTTCCGCAGCGTCGATCGCTTCCTGAGCGTCGTCGGGGGAGGCCGCTCCAACTGTGCCGACGATCTGAGTTTTGTGAGACGGGTTTCGACTGACCAGCTGTCCGCGAGTTTCAACGCGTTTGCCGCCAATCACCAGGTAGTAGTCTCGACCAAACTCTTCACGAACCGAATCGACGGCTTCCTGAAACTCCTGCCGCACTTCTTCTCTGCTGAAATCGAGCTGCGGTTCGTTGGTGAAGACCGGGGCCGTTTCGGCAGACGGATTGGCAGATGTCTTTTCGCTGGCCTGATCACTGCTGACAGTTGACGACGGATTGGCCATGAGTTTCTCCAGGGGAATATCCTCAGCGAGGCTGTGCCTCAGGAATGAGTCGTTCGAGGTGTTTTCAAGCAGCCGGCGGACGAGGTACGCCATGCCGGGGATGAGTTCGCCAAACGGCGCGTAAATGCGGACTCGATGGCCCAGTTCGCGGAACAGTTGAGCCTGATCTTCCGCCATGCCGTACAGCATCTGAATTTCGTAGGCACGCTTCGGAACATTCAATTTGCGAGCCCAGGCGATTGCGTGCGCGAGGCTTCTCATATTGTGGCTGGCAAATGCTGGTCGCAGCGCTTCGTAATTTTCCAGCAGAAACCGGCTGAGCTTTTCGAAGTTTACGTCCGACTGCCATTTTTCCTGGAAGACGGGAGCCGGCCAGCCCTTCTGCTCGGCAATGACCGTTTCGTAATCCCAGTACGCACCTTTGACGAGTCTTACGGTGATTGGCGTACCGCGTTCGGCGACCCACTGCCGCAGTTGTTGCAGATCGTTTTCCGCATCCCGAAGGTAAGCCTGAATGACGATGCCGACGTCCGCAAAGTCACGGAATTCTTCATCCATCAGGACGTCTTTGAAAATTTGCAGCGTCAGGTCTTTGTAAGCGTACTGTTCCATGTCGACATGAACGTACGCCATGTTCTTGCGGGCTCGACGCAGAATTGTCCGCAGTCGCTTTTTGACGACTTCCGCCGTGCCGATCGGATCGACCGGGCTGAACTGGCTGTACAAAGCCGAAAGTTTGACCGACACATTGAGACGCGGAATCGGGCCACGGTCGTCGTGATCGATCTGCGTGTCTTCCGACCAGCCGTTGACGCTGCTGGCCAGGTTGTCGAGCAACTCGCAGTACGAATTGCGGTAGAGATTGGCTTCGGGTTCGGACACGACCGCTTCGCCTAGCAGGTCGAGCGAGAACGCGAAGCCCTGCTTTCTGAGTTTTGTCACAGAAGCCAGCACTTCTTCAGACGTACTGCCGGCAATGAACCGTTCGGCCATTCGCAGCGCGTTGCTGCGAGCGTTCATCGACAACGCGCGACCGAGCACCGTGTTCGGTCCGGCATGATCGACCACCATGCGAACGGCGCCGGGCAGGTGATCGTTGACTTCTTCGAAGTATTCCTGCAGATGCCGGGAAACCGACTGATGATCCTTCAGCATCGGCAGAACGTCTACAAAGCGGAACATCTGAACTTTGACCGACTCGTCCGCCATCGCCCAGGAAAGAATGTGGTCGTCCCACCAGCGGCGTTCAAAGATTGATGGCTTCCGTCGAGAGCTGTGCTGCTGCAACCAGTCACCGATGGCGTGAGTTTCTGATTCGACATCCGCCGCCAGCGAATCGTTTTCCGGGTTCAGTCTGAACTTCGCTGGTTCGATTCTGGCAGCAGTCGGCTTTGTTGCTGGTTGCGGAGCGGCGGCGAGTTCGGCTGCTGGCTCGTCCGCAATCTGTTTAGTGACCGCTTCCGTTGCCGTCGCCTTCGTGCTCGCAGTCTTTTTCGCAGCGGCTTTTTTGGCCGTTGCTTTCCTGCGTGCGGGGTCGGCAGCTTTTTTCTGAGCCGGCGCTGCTGCTTTTTTCTTCGCAGCCTTCTTTCTCACCGCTTTTTTCGCGGGCGAACTACCGGTTGCCGCTTTCTTGGTTGCTTTCTTCTTCGCCACGCCGCAGCCGCCTCCATTCGTCCGGGATGGGTCCGTTTCACGTAAATCCACCTTCTGTGACGCACAGAAGGACCGAAATCCTGGAGCTGTCTCGCTCACAAAGGGTGACAGCGGATTCAGGCAAAGTGTGCTCGTTCAGGTAAAACGCGCACGGACGCGCGTACGATAGCACAGTCTCCGCAGGAGTCGACGCAGTGGCCATATCGCCTTTGGAACTGACTGAAACAGTCTCTGACTGATGCGTGATCCTGTCGAATCGCTAAATTGTCAGACGAAAGGGCTAACCGCAGAGAGCCAGAGATGTGGAGTGTCAATTCTCCGTGCACTCTGTGTCTCTGTGGTTCAGAACATTTCTTCAACCAGAATTCAGCAGTTCCTCAGGACAGATTTGCGATGAAAGTTTTATCCGGCATTCAGCCGACCGGTCGATTTCATTGGGGCAACTATTTCGGAGCCATCCGGCAGTACATCGACCTGCAGGACAACGAACAGGCGTTTTATTTCATCGCCGACTACCACGCTCTGACGACTGTCCGCGAACCGGAAGTGCTGAAAGGCTACGTCCGCGACGCTGCTCTCGATCTGCTGGCTTTGGGGCTGAAGCCCGAACAGGCAACGCTGTTTCGACAATCGGACGTGCCGGAAGTCACTGAACTGACCTGGCTGCTGATGACCGTCACGCAGATGCACCTGCTCGAAAAGTGTCATGCCTATAAGGATAAAAAGGCGAAGGGGATTGCCGCCGACGCCGGGCTGTTCACTTATCCGGTTCTAATGGCTGCGGACATTCTGCTTTACGACAGCGATACCGTGCCGGTCGGGCTGGACCAGGTTCAGCACATCGAGGTCACTCGGGACATTGCTTCGCGATTCAACAACATTTATGGAGTGGAAGCTCTCAAACTTCCAAACGCGAAGGTCGTTGAGTCCACCGCCAAAGTCCCCGGCACGGACGGCGAGAAAATGTCGAAAAGTTACAACAACACGATCGAGCTGTTCGACACTCCGAAGCGAATCAAGAAGAAAATCAACTCGGTCAAAACAGACTCCAGCGGCGTCGACGATCCCAAGAATCCCGAAACCTGCGCAGTCTTCGACCTCTATAAACTGTTCGCCACTGAGGAACAACAAGCAGAACTCGCCGAACGCTACCGAGCCGGCGGGATGGGTTACGGCGAAGCCAAGAAACTGGTCAACGAAGCCGCCACCGAACACTTCGCCGAAGCTCGTGAACGCCGAGAGCAACTCGAACAAAACCCGGACACGCTGGAGGACATTCTGAAGGACGGCGCCGCCCGAGCCCGTGCCATCGGTCGCGAAGTCCTTGACCGAGTCCGCTCGGCGTGTGGATTATGAATCTGTCGGTCCGGAGCAGGAGCGTCTTGGCGCACCAGTTCAGGCTCTAATCTCACAGGTGCGTCGAGACGCACTCTACCGCGGAAAATGCCATGACTCGGTTTGTTCTAGTAATCTGCCTGCTGGTTGTCGCCGTGCAACGAGGGCCGACCTGCGCCGCCGAAAAAATCCAGCGCATTCTGCTGATCGGGCAGGCTCCGGATGGACATCCGCCGGGGACTCATGAGTATCGGGCGGCGGCGAGTTTGTTTGCAAAGATGCTCGCGCCAATGGAGCGGCTGCAGACGATCGTTGTCTCGGCAGACGGAGACTGGTCGGAAGGTCCGGAGTTGCTCGACGGGGCGGATGCGGCGGTCGTCTTTGTTTCTGAGGGAGCGAAGTGGCTGCAGGCTGATGCCAAACGGCTGGCGGCGTTTCAGGCTCTGGCCAAACGAGGCGGCGGGTTGATCTGTCTGCACTGGGGAATGGGCACTCGCGATGCGAAGTTCATCCCGAAATGGGTTGAGCTGTTTGGCGGCTGCCACGGCGGGCCGGATCGGCGTTACAAAGTGGTCGATGTGAAAACGCAATTGGCAACGCCAGACCACCCGATTCTGCGAGGCGTCAGTCCGGTCGAGGTTCACGAAGAATTCTACTTCAAGCTGAAATGGGCTCAGCCGGCCGATCAAATCACACCGCTGATTCAGGTTCGGATCGAGGAAGAAGATCACACTGTCGGTTGGGCGTGGGAGCGCCCCGACGGCGGACGATCGTTCGGCTTCAGCGGCCTGCACTTTCACGAGAACTGGAAACTGGAATCCTACCAGCGAATGCTCGCTCAGTCGGTCAGTTGGGTGCTGAAACGCGAGATCCCGAAAACCGGAGTTCGTGTGAACCTGGAATCAGCCGACTTCGTCCCTCCCCCGCAGCCTGATTCCCGGGAGAAGTAGTTCCGGCACGAGTCAGCTAAGTCGTGAGTCTTCCGTAGGTTGGGTTTCCTCCCGCACGGGAATGACTCGTGACTGGGATGACCAGAACATGGCCAGTTGAAGCTCTGACCGGCTCTCGGTACGCTCTGCAAACGCTGAATCAACAATGAATTGCGGGCCCGCCTAGTGGCGGGCTTCGCTCGAAAATAAATACATCAAGAGCGGCAAGGAACGAATGATGGGACTGTTTACCGGCAAAAAAGGCATGGTTTTCGGAATTGCGAATGACCGATCGATCGCCTGGGCGATCACGCAGGCGTTGGCTGCTGAAGGTGCCGAAATGGGTTTCACGCACCTTCCGGATAGTGATCCCGAGCGTCCAAAGGCCGAACGCAAGCTGCGAAAGCTGGTCGACCCGTTGGGGGCCAAAGTCGTGACTTCGTGCGATGTCACCGACGACGCCGATCTGGATAAAGCGTTTGCGATGGCGAAAGAAGCTTTCGGCGAACTCGACTTCGTCGTCCATTCGATTGCCTACGCCCCGATGGCTGACATTAAAGGCCCCGTTTACGCCTGCAGCCGCGACGGTTTTAAACTGTCGATGGAAATTTCGTGCTACAGCCTGATTTCGCTGGCTGCCCGAGCCAAAGAGCTGATGCCCAACGGCGGAAGCATCCTCACACTGACGTATCTGGGTGGCGAAGCGGTCATCCCTGGTTACAACATTATGGGGCTGTGCAAGTCGGCTCTGGAAACTTCGGTCAAGTACCTGGCTCACGAACTTGGTTCGGAAAGCAACATCCGCGTCAACGCGATCAGTGCTGGCCCGATCAAGACTCTGGCCGCCAGTGCCGTCAGCGATCAAAGCAAAATGGATGATCTTTACACGGCCATGTCGCCTCTGAGACGGCCTGTTGATCGAGACGAAGTCGGCAAATCGGCCATGTTTCTGCTGAGCGATCTTGCCAGCGGAATTACCGGCGAAAACGTTCATGTCGACTGCGGCTACCACGTGATGGGTGCCCCTGTCGAAAAGGCCGCTGCGGATTCGGGCGAATAATTCGCGAGATTCTGGCGAGATTTCGACGTCGCGAGACCGCTTCCGAGATTGGATTCTGTGGCGGTTAAGGTCCGCACGTTGTTCACAGGTCGTTTTTTGCCGCTAGAATGCGCGGCCTTTCCGGGGTCAATTTGAAATTCTGACCCCACGATCTGAACGACCAGCCCGGAAGCTTATTGAGAAAAGACCCGCCGTAATCGAGCTTCCGCTCGATCGGTCTCTGCTTCCCGGCGAAAGGACGACGATGAGCGAAAAGCTAGAGAAGAAGATCTTAGAGAAGCCGGAAGATCTCAAACGCCACGAGGCGTATGTCGAATGGCTTCGCGAAAACGACGGCGAGCCGCGAGCCGACCTGATCGAAGTTCAGATCGCTCTGGAGAATCAGAAGCTCAATCGCGAAAAGCGGTTCGAGCTGGAGCTCCAGGAAAAACGAATTCTGAGCGAACACGGTCGGGAATGGATCGGGCCGCTAGCCGACTTCATCATGATGCGGGACATTCCGGGACGCCGATTCCAGCCGAAACCATCCTGCGCGATCGAATGGTACCGAGGCTGGGTCTATGGCCTGACACTGGATGAGCTGACTCTGAAGTTGTCCAAAGTGCTGCTGCAGGCTCCGGAGCTTCGACTGTTCCGCAAGCTGACGCTGATCGACCCGGTCAACGCGTCCTGCGACTATCTACACGAATGGGGCCTGCTGGATAAGATCTCGGATCTGGATATCAGCTACGGCCGCATCACCGACAAAGGGGCGCTGACGCTGGGAGCTGACCGGTCGCTGAAGAAACTCAAGACTGTCGACATGACCGGCAATCAGATCGGCGAAGAAGGCCTGGCCGCGATCCGAAAGAATTTTCCGAAGGTGCTGATCGATGATCAGAATCCAATCATTATCAAACGCGATGATGATCCGGAAGCCGAAGTCGCGAAGACCTCCAGCGATGAAGAAGATGAGGAATAATCGTGCCACTCGCCCGGTTGGTTGACGATCGGGTGTCTTCCGAGCAACCGCCAATTTGACACCACCACCTGGAGCTTCAACATGGCACTTCGTGAATTGCTGCGAGTCTCGCTGATCCTGTTCGTTTTCTGTCTGACCGCGTCGGCGTTCGCTGACGAGCCAGGGTCAAAGGCTTACGTTCCACAGGCTCCGTTGAAGCAAGTCGATCTGCAGGATGGAGACTGCTTCGTTTTCCTGGGTGACAGTATCACTCATCAGTGCCTCTACACGCAGTACGTCGAAGACTTCTTTTATCAGCGGATGCCGAACCTTCGGTTGAAGTTTCATAATTCGGGAGTCGGTGGTGCGCGAGCCTGGGACGCGTTGGCCCGATTTGACGAAGACGTCGCCGCGTACAAACCGAAGTACGTCAGCGTGCTGCTCGGTATGAACGACGGAACTTATCAGGCGTTCGACCAGGCCACGTTCGACGCCTACCATCGCGACATGACGACCGTCGTCGAGAAGATCGTTGGTGCGGGAGCTACTCCGCTTCTGATGACGCCGACGATGTACGACTCGCGAGCGTCTCGCTTGTTTCCGCGCCAGGGCCGTACTTACTCAGACGGACTTTTGACGCAGTACAATTCGGTTCTGACTTACTACGGAACGTGGCTTCGCGAAGTGGCGACCGAAAACGGCTACGGCTTTGTCGACATGTGGGGGCCGCTCAACAACCTCACGATCGCCGCTCGGAAAAACGATCCCGGTTTTACCATCATCAAGGACGCTGTTCATCCTGACGCACCCGGTCAGGCCGTGATGGCTGTTGCAATGATTGACGATCTGGGCCTGAGGGCTCCGCTGTCAAACATCAGGCTTCAGATCTTCGGCAAAGCGACTCCGAAAGCGACGTCAACCGGTGGAGCCGTTTCGGATTTGAAGCGAACGGAAAACGGTGTCGAGTTCACGTGGCTCGCCAGTGGTCTGCCGTGGGTATTGCCGGAAGAGGCCGCCATCGGTATCAAGCTGACAAACCTCGGCCACAAGAACAGCCGCGAAGCTTTCGAAGTCCACGGTTTGGCTCCGGGGCGATACGAGTTATCGATCGACGGAACAGTTGTTGGCGAATTTGGCTCCGAACAACTTTCGCGACACATCGAGCTACAGGCCAACGACAAGACACCTCAATATCAGCAGGCTTTGAAAGTCGCCAACCTGAATCGAGATCGAAACAGTGGTCCGGTCAGGAATCTGCGAAACGAATGGCGACTCTTCCAGAGTTATGCTCGAGCCAGACGTGATGCCAGGACGGACGAAGCGAGGGCGCAGGTGGCCGAGATGGAAAAGCGGCTCGAAGGGCTTTCGGAACGAGTCGCCGGGCACGCGGCTGCAGCGAAAAAGATCGAGGATCAGATCTTTGAGGTTAACCAACCCGTCGCCAGGAAGTATGTTCTGACCCGAGTCGCTGCCCCGGCAGAAAAGCCGGTCGCAAATTAGCGACGACTCGGCCATGCACGGCGGGTAAGTCTGCTCGCGGTGCGAGAACTGCGAAGTCTGCACGGAGGCGGGCATGAAATCTCGATTACCGGTAGCTGCCTGTTGTTTTCTGACAACGTTGCTGATCGGCGTCTGGCTTGGTCAGGCACTGCGGTTGAACCACGAAGTTGGCGAAGAGTTGGTCATTCGCCCGATCGTCTCGCCGTTCAACTCCGACGGCTGGCAGCTGGCGTCCGGCCAGGAATTCGGTCCCGCCGCCACGCTGGCGTCCGAGTCTCCTTCCGAATTCGGGGCCGGGTCGTTTTCAGGCCAGCCATCCCCCGGTCGCCTTCGCAGCGAACCGTCAAAAATGGCTGAGACGGTCGTCGGCCCGGACATTGCGTACTTTCCGGAAGCGATTACAGAGACAGATGTTGTGGACGGAATCGAAACTCCCGCAACTGTCGAAAAGGTTCACGCGAAGGAAAGCTCGCAGCCAGCCACGACTCTTTCTCAGGAAGAGGCCGCTGTCTGGAATGCTGAGCTGAAAGATCTGCCAGCAGGTCAGGCCGCTGAGATTCTTGCTCTTCGGCAACAACTGGGCTCGGTGGCGTCCGAATCGCTCGGGTTTTCGTTTCCCGATCTCTCGAGGGGGCAGGATGTCGAGCCCCCGGGTTTGTTCCCTGAGTTGGCTGCGGGTGACGCTCGACCGATCCCCGTTGACATCCCCTCGACGACAGATTCGCAGATCATGCTGGCTGGTGCGGACGACGAGTCGCCGATTGCGAAACGACTTCGCGAGGAAGCTGACCGCGTCTATCGGGAAAATCAGGCGAACCAGAAAACGATCGGTTTCAAACGAATGCAGATCATTCTTCTTAATGTTTCAACCTCGGCAGAGGCTGTCGATTCGAGCAGCGCAGCCGGGCCGGTCAGTAACGCAGCGCCTCAATCCGATCTTGAGGATTCAGATTTGGCGGATGCTTTATCGCCGGCTGTTCACTGGTTGACGCGGCTCGATCTGCGACCCGGCGAGATGCGACAGACTGGGAATCCGCTCGACCTGATGATAAACGGGCCGGGCTGGCTGGAAGTTGAACGGAATGGTCGACACGAATTCGTACGATCCGGCATGCTCGGTTTCAGAGACGATGGCCGGTTGGGAATTCATACCGGTGCCGGACTGCTGCCGATCATTCCGGCCGTTCAGTTTCCGGCGGAGCGGCAGCGAATCGTCATTGCCGACTCAGGTGAGATCTACTCGGAAACCGCCGCTGGCCAGGAGAAAGTTGACGGGCAATTCGTCGCGGTCAATTTCCGCGACGCATCGGCTTTGAAGCGTACGCCTGCCGGGACTTACGCCGCAACGGATGAATCAGGTCCGGCCCTGAAAACTCGCCCGGGATTCACCATGTTTTTACAGGCCGTTCTTGAGGAATCGAACGTCGACCTGGAAACCGAATTTGCAGACACAACGCGTCTGAAAACAATTGCCGGACAGATTGCAACGCCGCGGTAGAGCTGGTCGTGGTTCGCTGTTAGCGATGTGTGGTTCCATCCCTGCGACGATACTTGCAGCGATGGCATTCAGTTTGATGGTTTAGTTTCTGCGTGCAGCCGTCAGGTGAATGACCGAGCCGTTACGCACTAAGATATTCCATCGTCACGTCACGATTTCCTTCTCGTTGTGCCCGCAAAGCAAACTTCACTATGCACGATCCTCGTGACTTTCTGGCGTTCACTCAGTTTGGAATCCTCGGAACGCTGCTGCTGGGGATTGGTCTGCTGGGCGTCCTGATTCATCGCAATCCGGTTCGGTTGGCGTTGTCGACTGGTGTCGGCCTGCTGGGAATTCTGTTTCTAAGTGAAGGCGGCACCTTGTTTCACGGAGCGACGATTTCTGTGCGCGGGTCTGTGATCGCTGCGGTCGCTATCGGCATGGTTTGCGTCCGGCCGTTCCACTTATGGAATTCGTTCCTGACGGCAACGAGGAAATCGACCTGACGACGACGATCGGCTGGTCTCAAGAACGCGAACGGCCATCGTCGACGCTGACATGAACGCTGCACGGATTACGGAAAGCTCCAGCCCGACCGACAACGTGGCCAGCGTTTAGAGCTGGTTGATTAAACGACCGCTGCTGTCCGTTATTTGTGGTGAGAGATTCGCTCGGAATTCGCCGGTTGACGAGCTATACGCCCAGCCGTGATGCCCGTTTCCGGAGAAGTGGTGAGGTTTGAGTCGGTCGGGAATCACCAGAATGTCCGACCGTTGCGTGTAGGGATTGGTTGGGGGGATTTCAATTTCCGGCTGATTGGTTGAGGCTGCATCGGAAACCGAACGGCCGAACTTATTCGAGTCGGACGTTCCTGCGAGCCGTGCCAGGTCAGCCAGAAACTCAGCGGTCGAATTACGCCCCTCGGCTGGAAGCTGGCCCCGATGAGAATCACGGAACTGTTCGATCCGTTCCCGCACCAGATGCAGTCGCCGCAGCAGTGAGGTCTGTTTCGACTGCTCACTCGCTGACAACATCTGCGGAACCAGCGTCGCGACGACAATCGCCAGCAGGGTGCATGCCATCAGCAATTCAATCGGTGTAAATCCGCTGGCGCTCGGCGTCGAAATATCCCGCTCGATTGTTGCCGCAGGGGATTCTTTGTCGGAACTGTGGCCCACGGCTCAATCCTCGCAACGTCGATGCCGGTCTGTTTCCGACTGGTATCGACGAGCCCGTTGGTTCATGGCGGGGTGCGGCTGATGAAGAACGACGCACACAGATAATGATGCGAAAAGGCTACAAGTCGGCACACGCGAGTCAATTCCGGTAACCGGTGTAACGCTTAAAGGGCGAGCACTCGGACTCGGAAGTAGCCGAATTGTCACACCGTACGTTCTGCGAGTGCGGTGAGCGGTTTCTTCGAAAGTCAGGCCTGACGGATGTCGTAGTCATCCCCGAAAGCCGGATCGAGTCGAAGAAGCCTGCCGGCAATACGCCGCTGAAATTCGCCCAATTTTGTGCGTCAAGCCAGTTTTTGACACACAAAGCCCTTTCGACGGCGGTTACATCCTCGCTGGTAGCCAGGGAATGGCTTTGGCTAGAATGAAACTTGGTATTTCGGGCGGTTTGAGCGTCGATTCGCCGAGACAGCCGACTTTGATTGCGGTGAGTGGTCAACCATCGCAGAATCTGAAATTATCAGACGTCACGTACCGAACGCGGTTTGTCTTTTGAACTGGCGGTAAGCCCTGGGAATCGACAGCTCGTCGTCCTGCTCAAGAAAACGTGCCTCAGGAGGCTCTTAGATGCGAAACACCGTAAATCTATCGCGATGGATTCTGTTGGGCGTAGTCGCTTTCGGTTTGATGGTGTCTGTTGCCGACGCCCAGTCTCGATCTCGGCGGTCGGCGAGCGATGCTCCCTTCACCACAGGATCGTCTGGCGAGATCATCAAATTTATCAATGAACGAATCCGTCAGAACTGGACTGATAATGAAGTCGGGCCGTCGCCTGTCGCTGAGGATTCTGAATGGATTCGACGGGTTCACCTGGACATCGTCGGTCACATTCCGGAAGCAGACGTCGTCGAGTCATTTCTGAAAGATGAAGACCCTGCCAAGCGGTCGAAAATGATCGACAAGCTGCTGGACGACGACGCTTATGTCCGAAACTTCACCACGATCTGGACGAATCTTTGCATCGGTCGCCAGACGCCTCGACGAGTCAGTCGTGCGGGGATGCAGAAGTTCTTCCGGGAAGCTTTTGCTCGAAACCGCCCTTGGGACGAAGTCGTTTATGACATCATCTCAGCAGAAGGTCACTTTGAAGAAAACGGAGCCGTCAATTTCCTGCTGGCTCAGATGACGATGCGGGACGAGCAGGTTCAGGCGACTGCCAAGACAACCCGGTTGTTCATGGGCATCCAGGTTCAATGCACCCAATGCCACAACCACCCCTTCAATGACTGGCAGCAAAGCCAGTTCTGGCAGTTCAACAGCTTCTTCCGCCAGGCCCGTCGAGTTGATCATCGGAAGCCAGACCCGGAAACCGGACGTCAGGTCGACGACTACTCAGAGATCGTCTTCGAGAATTTCAACTACCCGGTCTTTTACGAGAAGCGGAACGGTCTGATGCAGATGGCCGACCCTGCATTCATGGGTGATGTTGTTAAGAAAGCAGAAGAGGTCACCAGCGGAACCAATCTGCGTGAGTCGCTGGCAAAAATTGCGATTGAGGGAGAAAACCCACTGGTCGCCCAGGCAATGGTGAATCGAACTTGGGGACAGTTCTTCGGGTATGGGTTCACACGGCCTGTGGACGACATGGGGCCGCACAACGCCGCATCGCATCCTGCGTTGCTTGAGCGGTTGTCGTCGGAGTTTGTCAAAAGCAACTATGACCTCAAACAACTCGTCCGCTGGATCTGCAACAGCGAAGCATACAACCTCACCAGCCAGTACAAGGCTGGCATTAAAGGTTCTGATGGCGACTGGAAACGCGACGACGAGGGCATGCCAATTGACCCAGGTAACGAGATCGACAATCCGTCGGCCGGTGAGATCCCGCTCTTCAGCCATCTTTACATTAAATCGATGGAAGCTGAGCAGCTTTACGACTCACTGATTGTTGCCACGAACGCTCATCGTTCCGGTCGTTCCAGCTGGGATCAGGCCGAGCAGCAACGACAGCGATGGCTGCAGCAGTTCGTCATCGCGTTCGGAACGGACGAAGGCGATGAAACCACCACCTTCAACGGCACGATTCCGCAGGCTTTGATGATGATGAACGGCGAGCTTGTCGGAAATGCGGTGAGTGCTGAAAAGGGAAGCTACCTTCGAGAAGCGCTCAGCGGCGAGACAAAGGACACGGCCAGAATTCAGAATCTGTATCTGGCAACTCTCAGCCGTATGCCGAACAGCCGTGAAATCAGCATGGCTAGAAAGCTGATGGCCAGCAGCAAAGACCCGTTAGCTGCCTACCAGGATCTTTTCTGGGCTCTGTTGAACTCGAACGAGTTTATCTTCGTGCATTAGATTTCGGTCGCCAGTTCAGCAATACGACGACTTTTTCGGGCGGTGTTCTTATTTTAAGGACACCGCCTGTTTTTGTTGCCTGCGTGGCGTCCTGGTATGGGACTGAAATTTTGATATCCGGACCGGCAGTGATTGCTTATTCTGATCAGCATGCACAGCCGGCCAGACCATTCACTTTCCGCATTAGAACAGTTCGAGCGGCTGGACGCTCTTGGAATACTGCCACCCGCTGCCAGTCTTTCGCTCTATTCAGCTGCCAGTTCGCCGGTTCAGGGATTGCTTGAACTCTGGCAGGAATGGCTTCGGCTGGCTCCAAAGAATCGCCGCGCACGCGCCGCTCGAGTTCACAGTGGGCTGCTGGCCGCTGTCGAGAGCGGAGCAGAGCTGACCTTCGCGATCCTCAATCGAGATCGACCGGTTTGCGAAAGCTGGCTGGGGCAACGAGCGTACTGGTGGCCACGTGGTACTTTGAAAACCCGACATGTCGGCATCGTCAGCTCACGACTGAAACGCAACTCGGACCAGCAGGCACCCGTCCTTCGAGCGTTGCGGTTGTCGATGTCCGCCGTCGACGTTCACACGGAGCACGTCGTTACTTCTGCTGGAAGCTCGCTGCACGAATATGTTGAGCAATGTACGACGACATTTGACGTTCCCCTGCTCCGACTTTTCACGCCTGCCGATCGACGTTCGCCGAAGTTCTGGCTGGACGACATTCTGCGAACTTCGGGGAACTCGTCCAAATACGAACTGCTGTTGTCGCCTGAGGTCTGGGTATCGGCCGACACAATTTCGCCAGTCTGGACTCCGGAACTGAGCGAGATCAGGCAGGTGCCAGTTCGTGATCGCTTGCTGGCGTTAATCAGCGAGCGGCTCTTCGTGATGACGCTTCGACGGAATGGAAACTGGTGGAAGCTACTTCGAGCGGGTCTGGCAATCGGACTTTGGGATGCCGGATCCGTCCGTGCCGTTGCCGGTGATGGCCTGTGCCCGGACGAGGCCGGATCTGATTTACATAATCACGGAGCTGTTTTGTGGTATCTGACCGCCAACGAAGCCCCCGTCCAATACGAGTATCCCAGCGATCAGTCGACCGCTGGGCGTTGCCGCCCGTCTCAGGCTGCTCGAAGTGCCGCCGAGAGTACTCTGACAGCAGAACTTGTCCGTGAGGATTCAGCGTCCGAGTGGTTGCTTCACTGGACGCGGGCTCCGATGAATGAGTGGGCTGGCGAGCCGCGCGAAGACCACCTCAGCAGCAAAGTTCTGAGTGAGGTTGGCAAGAATCGGTCGGCGTTCGGAACGCTCCAGCGAATCGTCGGTGAACGGGTTCTGCGAGCGACCTCCGGCAATACTAGAACGAATGTTGATGTCGTTTGTTTTTCAGAACTGCCGCTCGTCCACTTCCTGACCAAACGAGTCTTTCGATCTCATCGTGGACGCTGGGACTTTGAGCACTATGGAATCGGCATTCGAAAGCAACGTTTTCTGTCGCTCGGTGGTCGACCAGTGATCTACGGAGATGAATCTGCCTGGCGATCGTTGCCGGAAGGTGAGCGTCCCTGGTTTCAGCCATCGCAGAACCGGGCGATCCACGCGCCGATTGACTGGACGACTGAAAGCGAGTGGCGTCTGGCGTCCTCGTTGCAGCTCAGCAACCTGCCCGATGACGACGTCTTTCTGTTCTGCAGAACGGAGCACGAAGCATCCGATTTACGGTCCGCCTGCGACTGGCGAGTCGTCTCGGTCGAGACGCTCGAATATCGATCACGCGATCCGGGCGAAGCCGACGAATAGTCTTCTTACTCAACTTCGAAATTGACTTTCGAAGTCGCCACTTTTCGACTTTGCTGATCGACAACGCGGAGCACCAGGGTGTACTGCCCGGGTTCCAGATTCGGTGGGATCGAGAACTCGTAGCTGTGGAAGTAGTCTCGCCGTTGTGCCCGGCAGAAATCTTCCGTCGTATCTGACGCCAGCGGGATCGTGGCTGCAGGCTGCTGAAGATCGCTCGCCCGGTAAATCTCGATGGCGGATTGCAGAATCGTCCGGTAGCCATCGTTGCTGCTTCTGCGGCTCGTAAAGTTTTCGACTTCTGAATACAGCAGAACCGGCTGACCGGTTGTGAAGCGATCTTCCTTGAACCGTTCGTAGTTTCCGAAACTGACAATGCGATGACAGAAGGTCGTGTTTCGGAGCTTCAGGTCAGCCGTTTGTCCCAGTTGAGCGATCGCCCCTCGAAGTTGCTCAATCGTTTCCGCAGATCGGACGCTGGGGTCAGGCATGCCCTCATCGTCGAAGTAGTTTGAGACCGCCCAGATCATCTGCTGCCAGAATTCCTGATCGGCGGATGAGATACCGGGGATCGGTTCGACGGCCTGTCCGACGTCTCCGTTAACAAGGTTCAACATACGGAGATTGACGTGCTTTCGGATGTACTCCACCTGTTCGGCTTCGGTTTGTCCCGGTGCTGCGGTCAGCAACTCCGTTTTCAAAGCAAGAATCATGCTCGAAATATCACTCTGCCCATTGTTCATGGCCAGCGGCGCGGGATTGCCGGAAGGCTCTCCCTGGCCAAAGTTTCGGAGAGTTCGTCCGGCGGCGTCTTTGATTCGAGGAATGATCTGCTGCACGCCCTGGACTCCAGTTTCAAGAACACCGGGAAGCCCCGATTGGCTGGGGATTGAATCTCCAAGCCGTGGAGTCTGAGGGGTGACGCCTGCTGGAATTTGAAGACCGGGCGAGCCCGGCGTGCCGGATTGTGTCGTGCCAGGAAACGCTCCCGTGTCAAAGGCGGAGCCGAAAGTCGACGACGGTGTGACGCTTTCATCGACGGGCGAGATCTGATTCAGCAAGGAAACTCCGCCGTTGCTGGCTGTCTCCGGATCAGGATATCGGATGGCTCCATCACCTGCAGCCGGGATTGCCCCACTCGTTCGAGTAATCGGACTCTGCCGAGTGGTGGAATTCAGAAAGCCGGAATTTCCTGGGCTGATAAGTGGGAGGTCATTCGTTGGTTGAGCGTTCAATTGCCCCGCGTCCGGAAACGGGTTCGAAGTCACGGGCAAGGAGCCTGCACCGGCGATTCCGCTTCCGGCTGGCATTTCGCCGGAAACTGTCTGCAATCCTCCAGCGGTTGTGCCGGGGATATTACGGGTTGCGTCCGCAAGACCTGCGTCCGGCAATCGGGGAGCCTGTCCGGCAGACGGTGCCTGTCTTTGCCCATCTGTCCAGGGCGACTGAGTTCCCAATGACTGACCACCAGCCAGTCTGGGGTCCGGAGCTGATCGTTGGCCAGCAATACTGTTACCGGGTGCTGTTTGCCGGGCCGCGTCCTGAGGCTGCGAATTCGTCGCGTAAAGCTGCTCCGAGTTGTTCGCTGCCGGCACAAACTGATTCAGACCCGGCTGCCCGAACGAGGCCGTGCGTTCGTACTCGGTCAGCATCTGCCTCAACGTGGCAGGCGAGAACCTCGCATATTTCTGTCGGTTTGATTCCCGCAGTGACGGAGGATCGAGCGCAACCAGCTGGTCCACAAGTTTGTCGACTTCAGCCGGATCGGATGCTCGAGGCTGTCCCAAAGGAATTACACTGGAATCGGCCTGAGCAGCCTGCTCGCCGGCTTCGAGTCGTGCAAGAATCTGCCTCGCGCCGGCGATGTCACCTTTTTCCGTGCGAGCGTTCATTTCAGCGATCATGCGTCGCCGGGAAGCTTCCTGCGGGTCGGTTTTCGACGCAAGTGGATTGCGCATCATGGTACAGCCGGAAGTAATCCCAACCAGAACCATACTTAGACACGCTACAGTTAACAGTCTCATGTCGGCATCCTTGCCTGCAGAGAACTCTTCGGAATTGGCCCGCCGAAACTGCAAATGCACCACCCAAACGAAGCGTTTACACGAATGCAGTTTTCGATCACGCCGCTTTGACCCGCTTACCGAATCAGGAGAAACACTACTCCTGAAAATTCGATTTCAGTGGATCAAAAGCGCGTAACACAAGCCGCTGAGGAGGGAGTTTGTGATGTGAATTTCCTACCGGAAGACCGGGAAGGCGCGGGACCATACCGGAAATCTGCAAAACGCGGCAATACCAGCAGAATTGCCGATTCGCCGCGACTTTCCGTGATCGTCGGTATCCGTTTGTCGGTCGGTCAGGCTTCGACGGGGGCTGGCAGTCGGAACTCGGCGCGGTGCAGCATTGATTCCATTTGTCGTTTTCGGAATTCGTCTCGGGGCATCAGCGTCGAACCAAACTGTTCCAGATAAGCCGTCGGAAACTGCACGTCGTGAATCTCAAAGCCTGATGCCTGCAGAATCTCGAATGTCGTCACAAAGGCAACTTTGCTGGCATCTCGAACTCGATGAAACTGACTCTCCGTCGCGAAGAAGCGACCGATGCACGTCCCGTACAAACCACCAACCAGTTCACCATCCTGCCAGGCTTCGACAGAGTGTGCGAAACCTCGACGGTGAAGCTCGCAATAGACCGAGATGATTTCATCAGTGATCCAGGTTTCGTCCCGTTCCGCGCAGGCTCGGATGACGTCTTCGAAACTGGTGTTTACTCGGATCTCAAACCTGTTCTGGCGGATCAGGCGTTTCACATTCTTTGGGACGTGATAGCCGTCGATCGGAATGACGCACCGCTGCACGGGGCTTCGCCACTGAACTTTTCCGTCCTGGCCCGGCATCGGAAAGTAGCCATTGAGAAAACCCTTGATGACAGTTTCAGCTCGAAACGGCAGCGAGTCCAGCGCGACCTGTTGACCGAGTTCTCCTCCGCCAGCAACTTTGGGCAACATCAGACGAGCGACGCGACGGACGATTCGAGACAGCATGTCGTTAAGTCTCCAGCTATTTCTACCGAGGTCTGTGAGCTGTTGGTCAGATACTCAACCCAGTTACCGCTTTCAGCTCAACGGGTCCTGAGAATCCGCTTGCTGAACGTAGCTCATCGTGAAGCGAACAACTGACGAATCGGAGTTCCGAACAAAGACTGACGGTGCCGGCAATTCGGAATTCTGTCCGTACGGGTCTGACATGACATTCAGGCACCGTGGTTGCATCCCGTCCGGCAGACCGGCCTTCGGCGCATTCCACAAGCCAGAACAGTTTCAGGTCAGGTTTCGTGCTGGCAGGGAAACGGAAGCCGTTTCGGCATGATTTCGTAATGACAGAAAATTCGGCCAGCTCAAGGAAGACACAAGGGAATTGCTCTGCGCACGGCGTCCGGTCACAATCCTGTTCCGAATCAACTCTCGAAACCAATAACTTTCAACAGGTCTGGTCGTATGCTTCACTCTTCTCTTGTCGTGTTGACGCTGACTCTGGCTTCGCAACAACCGACTGAGTTTGAATTTGAAACTCGGAATGACATCGTCTATTCGAGAGTCGGCGATCGCGAGTTGTTGCTCGATGCTTATCTTCCGAAAAAGAACGACGCAGCGCCGGCAGTACTGGTCGTCCACGGTGGGGCATGGCGTTTCGGAAATCGCAAACAGTTGCGAGGTTATGCCGAGGCCCTTGCGAAAGCCGGCATTGCCAGTTTCGCGATTGATTACCGACTGGCTCCGCAACACAAGTTTCCCGCTCAGATCGAAGATTGCCGATCTGCAGTGAAGTGGATGCGGGCCAGCGCTAAGAAATACAACGTCGACCCCGCAAGACTTGGCGCGATCGGGTACTCCGCGGGCGGCCACCTCGTTTCCCTCCTCGGGACGACAGGCGAAGCGCCGAGCGAGAAGAACGGTCGTGTTGATACACGACTTCAGGTCGTCGTTGCAGGCGGCGCGCCAACTGACTTTCGCTGGTTCCCCGACAAGGGCAAATGGTGCGAGTTTCTGATGGGCGGCACCCTGGAGACAGTTCCTGAAAATTTCTACGCGGCATCTTCATCAGCATTTGCGGACAAAGACGACCCGCCGACGTTCTTCTTCAACGGAACAGAAGACGCACTGGTCCCGCTTGCCTGGAGCCAGTCCTGCTTCGGAGCTCTGAAAGCGGCTGGCGTTAAGACAGAATTTTACAGGATTGAAGGGGCCGGACACATGGAAGCCGCAAGGGACCAGGAAGCTCTTGAGAAAGCGTACGCATTTCTTAAAGCAGTACTTCTGCCGCCAGGCCAGGTCCAATGACGGCTCGTTGTAAAGGGGGAGTTAACGACTTCCGCCGTGACTTTCCGATCTGCTCCTGATGGCAGGCGAGCGGTCAGGAAAGCAGCATGTCGAGGTCTTCGACCGTCATCTTCTTCATCACGGAATTGTTTTCCTGGAGGATGGCATCGGCGAGTTCTTTCTTCTGTTGCTGCAGATTGGCGATTTTCTCTTCGACCGTGCCGCGACAGATGAGCCGATAAGCGAAGACCTGCTTGGTTTGGCCGACTCGGTGTGCCCGGTCGATGGCCTGCGCCTCGACGGCCGGATTCCACCAGGGGTCGAGCAGGAAAACATACTCGGCAGCAGTCAGATTCAGGCCGAGGCCGCCCGCCTTCAGACTGATCAGGAAGACTGGACATTCCGGATCGTTCTGGAATCGGTCGACGTGCTCTTTGCGGTTTCGAGTCTGACCATCGAGATACTCGTAAGTGATGCCTTTCTCGTCGAACCGCTTTCGTACGATTGCCAGTAGGCTGGTGAACTGCGAGAAGACCAGTGCCTTGTGGCCTTCGCCGATCAGTTCCTCGATTTGCGAGAGCAGGACGTCCATCTTCGCCGATTGACCGTCGATCCGTTTATCGTCGAGCAGACCGGGATGGCACGCAGCCTGCCGCAATCTGAGCAGCGCTTCCAGGACGTGCATTTGCGACTTGGCCAGCCCCTGATCTTTGACGAGGCCGATGAGTGACTCGCGATAGTGAGCCCGCATTTCGTCGTAAAGCTTCCGCTGTTCGCGGCCCATGTCGCAGTAGAGAGTCTGTTCGAGTTTTTCCGGCAGATCGTTCGCGACCTGTCCTTTGGTACGCCGCAGAATGAACGGGTCGAGCCCCTTGCGAAGCAGCTCACGAGATTCGTCGTTCGTGGCATCGGCGGCGTAGATTCGAAACAGCGAGCTTCGTCCGAGCATTCCAGGATTGAGAAACTCGAAGATAGACCACAAATCACCGAGATGGTTCTCGATCGGCGTACCGCTGAGCGCGACCCGGTAACGGGCACTAAGCAGTCGTGACGCCTTGGCCACCTGCGAAGCTGAGTTCTTAATCGTTTGCGCCTCGTCAAGCACGATATAGTCGAACGGAATATCCTTTAGCTGGTAGATATCCCGCCGCATGGTGCCATACGTCGTCAGAATCACGTCCGCTTTGTGGAAATCGTCGCGCAGTTGAGCACGTTCGATGCCGATGTACTCAAGCACTTCCAGTTCCGGTGTGAAGCGGTGAGCTTCTTCCAGCCAGTTAAAAAGCAACGACTTTGGGACGATGATCAGCGACGGATACTTAGGCTCCATTTTCTGGTCTTTGCGTTCCTGCAGGAGCGCCAGAAGCTGGACTGTTTTACCCAGACCCATGTCGTCGGCGAGGCAGCCACCAAATCCGAATGCCTGCAGATACTGAAGCCAGCCAAGGCCTTCTTTCTGGTAGCCTCGAAGTTCCCCCTCGAACTTCGGCGGAGCGACGGCAGCTTCATTGACGTCGAATTTCCGCATCCGATCCCGGATGTCCAGAAACTTCTGGTCGTAGTCGACAGATTCCTGGCCGGAAAGCAGCGCATCCAGCAATCCTGCCTGCGTGTTCGAGAACCGCAGATTTTCGCCGTCTGGCGTCCCCAGTCCGGTCAGCAGCCCGTATTGAGCGAGCCACTCTTCGGGAAGGATCCCCATCGATCCGTCGTCCAGCTGGATTGTCGTTTCGCCGCGGGACAGCGCCGCCAGCAACTCGGGAAGGGAAACGTTCAGCCCCGCAAAATCAACGTCGGCCTGAAGTTCGAACCAGTCGGTCGACGTGTTGACCCGAAACTGAATCGGCCCGGCCTGCCGCACGTCGCGACCATCGGCCTGGACCTGCCATTTTTCGTCAATCAGTTTCCGGACAGCCGGTCCCAGGTCACGCGTTGAAATCTCAACGTCGTGAGCACCGCGTCGGCGATCAAGAAGTCGGCGAAATCCGAACTCGTCGAGCTTTCGCCACAGCTCCTGTTCGGCGTGACGATTGCGAACCAGCGCGCGACCAAGTTCCCGCTGAACAATCACTGAGCGACGGCTGGAACCTCGAACGTCAGTACCGTCATAGTCGAAGTGAAGTTCTGCTCGCAGCTTCTCATATTTCCAGCGGCCTCGCGGCGCGGCGACGACCAGCTTCGGTCGCGGCACAGAGGTGATTTCTTCCAGTTTCAGTTGATCGGGAAGTTCAAGATTCGGCATGGCCGGCATGTCGAGCAACTGGTCCACAAAGTCGGACTCTTCACCTTGAGGAACGCGTATCACGTCCCTGGATCTCAGCAGGCGGATCCACTCGTACGCTCCGAAATCTTCCAGGTGAGCGATGGATCGGCCTCGAACAACGAAGCCGCCGGGGACAATCAGTGTGACGTCCCGTACGTCGCAACTGGAGCGTTCTTCGTCTTCTCGCGAAAGCCGACCTTCCAGCGTCCAGTACGTTCGCCGCTCTTTCGAAGCGTCGTCTTCGTCATCTGAATCCGAATCAGTGTTTGCCTCTTCTTCATCCGGGTCGCCCGAATCGGCGCCGTCTGAGTCGACATCGGCGTCGGTCCCGAAGTCTGCATCCTCATCGGGATCTCCGTCCGCGTGCTTGTCGGAATCGTGGTGAGCGCTGCCGTCTTCCAGAACGATCGTGTCGATTGCCTGCACGACAGCCATCGACAACTGCCAGGCAGGGCCATCGTCCCACGTAACTTTCTTTGTGGTGTCGTCCCCCGTCGGATCGTAAATGACGAACCGTCCGGTCTCACAAAGAAGCGGCAGAACCTTCTCACCAAGTTCATTCGGCAAGCGATATCGGTAAACCGCTGTCTGAAATTCACTCTGCTGTCCGAACCAGTTTGTCCGATCGACGACACCTCCGCCCATGAGCGCAAGGATGTCGCGATCTTCTGCGCGTTCGACGTCGTCGAGTTTGCCAGGTTTTAATTTAAGAGGCTTCAGCTTGCCCCATTGACCGCTCGCTCGTCGCTGACGCTGAGCCACGTCGACGATAATCTGGCCGTGCTCGCGACTGGCTGCGATGTCGAGTTGATAAAGGATCTCGCGTTCCCGGGACGTTGCCGATGCCAGCTCGCCTTCATCCAGGTCATCGCGAATTGACTTCAGGCGACGCTCCCAGTCACTCAGTGGTTTCTCGATCGTGCGGGTCGCTCGCGTTTTCTGCTGAGTCGGTGCGTACGCTTCCCCAATCGAGATGTCGTCAAAGAGGTCCGAATCAAGGTCAAGATCGAGGTCATCATCGACAGCGACGAACGGCGGAAAATGCCCGGCCCGAACTCCCCCGTTGATGTAGCCCTGGTCCTCGGCGATCAGAATCGTCGCCCAGACATGCTTGCAGTGAATTTCCTGCTGACCTGGCTTGGCGCAGGTACAGAACGGGATGAGCTGAGTCTCGTCTCGCGACAATTGCGTTTGAAACTCGTCGCCATCGTGAACAACGCCGTAAAGCCGGTCGTCGGTAACATGAGTGATCTCAACCCGCTCGCTTTGAACGTACGCCGCACCGCGAAATCGAATATCGCCTCGGAACCTGGGTTCCATAACCTTTATCAGTGACACAACGGCTCCCTGCCATTCGTGAATTCTTCAACCGGTCCAATCAACGAACGCCCGAAAAATCGGGCGCATCTGCCGAGGTTATTGGATTGTGCCCTTGTTTTACCAGAGCCTCAGAACCCCCTTTTTGCCAGCTTTCGGCAATATTTCCAGCTCTGGGCAAAGTGGTGTCAGATGTGGTAACCTGCCCGGTTTTTCCAGGTGCCGATTCCAAAGGCACTTCCTTTCCATCTCACATCGCGTCCCCCCTGGATTCTGAGTCATGATTCAGGTCGGTCTTGTTGGCGTCGGCCCTCAATGGGAACGCTTTCGCCCAGCCCTTGCGAGACTGCGGCAACCGATTCATGTCGAAGCAGTTTACGATCCGGTCTTCGCTCGCGCCGAAAAGGCCGCGAAGGATCTCGACGCCGACCCTGTGGCCGGAATTTCGGCTCTGGCAAATCGTGGCAACGTCGAAGCAATCCTGGTCATGGACCCTGCCTGGACGAGGACATCGGTTTTGCCGTTGCTGGCCCGGCAACAGAAACCCGTGTTCTTCGCTCCCTGGCCGTTCTCCGCGAAGGACGACCCGACACGACAGTCCGCCTGGCACGCTGAGTCCGACAGCATGATTGTTCCCGCCATGTGGCGACGGTTTTCTCCCGTCGCGATCCGGATCCAGGAACTCTTTGCCACCGAAATCGGGCAACCAAACCAGATCGTTGTCGACCTCGCCGGGCAGAATGCTTCGGTCGAAACTAAAGAACAGCGGGCCGCAACATCTGCTGCCGATTCAACACTGGAATCGCTCGTCGGCTGGCTCGACTTCTGCCGCACACTCTTTCGAGCCTTTCCGATGTCCGCATCGGTTTGCCCGACGCCGGACTCAGAAAGCTCGACGAGTGCCACCGACAGTTTTTTCGAATTTCGCTTGTCGTATCCACCACTTCCGACCGGCAAATCTGATTCCGAAAAGTCGCGGGCAGACGTCAATCCAAATCGAACGGCCAGACTGGTGCTCCGCTCAGCAGGCAACGACGCGACAATCACCGCGCGAGATTTCGTTCAGGATCTGATGGCTGGTCGCAGGCATTCATCGCTGTTGATGCCGACGCTGCTGGCGACTGATTCATCGCAACGCTGGATTCCGCAGGTCAAACTGCGTTGCGAGAACGGTCGTGCAGAGCTGAATTCAACAACTGAACTTTCGTGGCAGGCTGACTCGGCGGAGTCGATCCGCGAAACGCTCACCGTCGACCGTTGCGAAGAAGAAATCATGCTCGACATCTTTTGTCGGCGAGTCGTCGGTGGCCTGGTTCCCGTCGCGGATTTGAACGACATCATCAGGCCAATTCAGTTATTGCGAGACTGTACCGCCACGTAAATGGCGGCAAGCGATCCTTCGCCTCTATCAAGTCCCGCGGACGATCGACGCAAGGTAATTACGGCTGTCGCTCAGGCACTGCCAGACGTCGTTCGAGGGGGCGGTCTCAAACAGAAACGGGCCGGTGTACCCGGCGCTGTGCAGTAGCTTCAGTTGCCGGGGCCAGTCGACATCACCCGGTTCCAGTCGCGTCGAGATCGAACCGCCAGTTCGTTGCTTCAGGTGAACCATCGAAAGCCACTCGACCGGCAGCCGTTTGGTGGTCCCGTTTGCGGCCTGCCCGTCGTCGGTTAGCCAGAGATTGCACGGGTCATAACAGACTTGAATAGCGTCCCTCGATGAGTTGGTGTGTAAATCGGCAGCTTCGAAGACCTGCCGAAATCCGGCCCACGGCTGAAAGGAATGTTCGACCGACAGAATCCCGTCCGGAAGTTGAGCCTTAAGATTCAGCAGTGAATCGACCACGTCCTCAAGAGAAAATTCCGCTTCGGGTGCGGCTGTGGCGGAACGTCGGGCCGGCGTATTTCTGGAGACAAGGTCCACGATTCGAAGATGAGCAGGGCGATCGTTCTCTGAGAGCGCGCGAGCCCCGGTCAGCACCGCTTCGACCGTTCCCGCAGAGACGTTGATGAACTCTGAAAAAACCGGCAACTCAACAGCAAGGTTGAAGGTGATTTCCGGGAAGTCCTGCGCGAGTTTCTTCAGCATGTCCGCATGTGGGAGTCGCGTTTTCGAATCTTCGCACTCGCCAAGGCATCCCTGGCGAAGCTCCACGAAACGAAAACCTTCCTGCACCGCCCGCTCGGTCAGCACGCTCAGCTTGACGCCGGCATCAAGCTGCCGCTTCCAGCAGTTTGAAACAAGACCGAGTCTGCTTTCGAACGAACTGTCCTCCATGATCGACGCCTGAAACCGGTGTCACACAGTGGCGGCCTGGTAACGGACTTCGCCGTTGACGAGTACCGCGTCGGCTCTGCCTTTGACCTGGCGACCGGCGAAGGGGGTGTTGCGGCTTCGTGATCTGAATTGCGTCGGGTCGATCGTCCACTCGACGTCCGGGTCAATGATTGTGATGTCGGCGTCAGCTCCGTCGGCGAGTGTGCCTTTTTCGATGCCGAGCAGTTTTGCCGGGCCGGTCGTCAATTTTGAAAGCAGCTGCGGCCAGGTAAGATGCTCCGGCTCGATCAGCGACTGGATGCAGATTGGAAGCAGAGTTTCCAGACCGACAATCCCGAACGGGACAAGATCGATCTCGCGGTCCTTCTTTTCGGCAGCCCACGGCTGATGATCGGAGCTGATGATTTCGATCGTTCCGTCTTTCAGGCCGGCAACCAGAGCATCAATGTGTGACTGCGGTCGAAGTGGCGGGTTGACCTTGTAGCACGACTCGAACGACTGGAGCACGGCATCGGTCAGGGTAAGATGATGCGGTGTCACGTCGCACGAAACCTGCACGCCGCGCTCGCGGGCGCGGCGAATCAGATCGACACTGACCGATGTTGATACGCAGTTCAGATGTAGTTTTCCGTTGGTCCGGGCGGCCAGCGCGATGTCGCGGCTGACCATGATGTTCTCGGCGGCGGACGGAATTCCGGGCAGACCCAGCAGTGTCGAATAATAGCCTTCGTGCATGACGCCGCTGGCGACCAGTTCTGGAACCTGCGGGGTGTTGAAGACGGCACAGTCGAACATGCGAGCGTACTCGAGTGCTCGCCACATGATCTCCGCACTGGCGATCGGACGTTTTCCGTCTGATAGCGCGACGGCACCGCCTTCAACGAGTTGTCCGATTTCAGCCAGTTCCGCTCCAGCGTTACCTTTGGTGATGGCTCCCAATGGAAACACGTTGCAGTTACGCGCGCGGGCCGCCATCAGAAAAACGAATTCCGCGGCGCCTCGATTGTCGAGCGCCGGGTGCGTGTCGGGTGCGCAGGCGATGCTGGTGAAACCTCCGGCCAGCGCGGCGGCTGTTCCGGACGCCGTTGTTTCGTCCTCTTCGTTGCCGGGTTCCCGCAGCGCGACTCGGATATCGATCAAGCCGGGGCAGACAATTTTTCCCGCTGCGTCGATCACGCGGTCCGCGACGGCAGCTCCCTTGTCGATGCCGACAATCCGATTTTCACGAATCAGCAGGTTGCCGACGCGATCGATGTTCTGGCTCGGATCGATAATCCTGCCGCCGCGAATCAGAGTGGTTGTCACTGGCTCACCTCTCCGGTCGCCGTCAGTTCGGCGGCTTCCTGCTCACGTCGTTTTTGAAGGAGGTACAGCACCGCCATCCTCACAAGCAGCCCGTTCGTCACCTGATCGAGAATCACTGAGTGAGGCCCGTCGGCGACGTCAGGGGTTAATTCGACTCCGCGATTGATCGGCCCCGGCGCGAGAATCAGCACGTCCTTCTTCGCTTTCCTGATTCGTTCGCCGTTCATGCCGAAGAAGTGAGCGTACTCGCGAAGCGATGGGAAGTATGAACTGCGTTGCCGTTCAAACTGAATTCTCAGCAGGTTGATGCAGTCAGTTTCGGCGAGTACCTGGTCCAGGCTGTTTGAAACTTCGACGCCGTTTTCACCGAGTTCTTCGATGTGCGGAGGGATCAGCGTCGAAGGTCCGCAGACAATGACTCGCGCGCCGAGTTTCGACAGTCCCCAGATGTTCGAGCGTGCGACGCGACTGTGCAGGATGTCGCCGACCAGTGTGACCGTCAGCCCTTCGAGTGAGCCGCGGTGCTCGCGAATTGTGAACAGGTCCAGCAGTGCCTGAGTCGGATGTTCGTGCATCCCGTCACCGGCGTTGACGATGCTGGCATCCAGGTGCTGAGCCAGAAGTTGCGGGGCGCCCGAAGTTGAGTGTCGAACGACGACCAGGTCCACGCCCATCGCTTCGATATTTCGAGCGGTATCGACGAAGGTTTCTCCCTTGGTCAGGCTGCTGGCCGCTGCCGTAAAGTCGACGGTGTCGGCACTCAGTCGCTTTGCCGCAAGGCTGAAGCTGGTCCTCGTTCGGGTCGACGGTTCGAAAAACAGATTAGCGACCGTTGTTCCCTTGAGTGAGTTCAGCTTGATTTCGCCGGCCAGAGCCAACCGTTTAAATTCGGCAGCCTGATCGAGAATCATGGTGATTTCGGCAGCGGACAGATCCCGTAACCCCAGCAAGTGCTTACGTGTCCAGCTGGTCGCTGCGTCCGCTGGTGCGGCGGTTGAATTCATCCTGCAAAACCTCGCGAGTGAAGGACCGAGGATTGCGCAGGACACCGCCCGCTGTTTCGGATTTTACGACGAGCCACTTCCGATGCTGTTCGGTCGTTTCGCGAGAATCCAGCGCAAATCCCGCGAACCTTAGCAAGGCGAGGCAGGCCATTCAATTCTCGCCGACACTTCGAATCGCGAGGACATCGTTCGTTGGTTCAAGCGTCAGGAAACGGCCTCGGAACAGCGTCTGCAGATCTTTTTCCTTCCAGAGTTCAGCTCCAACTGCCGGATCAGCGATCGACAGCTGACCGTCAGGCAGAATGTTTCGGAGCATGACTGAGTGTCGAACGCCCGGAATCCAGCCCCAGTATTTGGTGTAGTATTCGGGGTAAGGTTTCGACGGATCGATGCCCACCGACAGGATGGCCGGGCCCGTGAGCTTCTTTGTCAGTTCGTCCCAGCGGCACTCAACAACGCGCACGCGGTACGGCTGATCTCGAGTTTTGATCGTCAAACCTCGAAACAGTCCCTGCCACGTCGTGCCTTTGCGGGTCAGACAAAGTTCCGCCATCTCAGATTCCTGAGCCGGAATTCCGTGCCAGGTCAGCAGCATCGCGGCGGCAGCCGGCGTGCATGTGTAGCGAGACGTTTGACGGCAGACAAAGTGTTTGTCCCAGAAATTTTCGCAGACCGGTGGCGATCCCAGAAGCGGCGACACTACCGACCAGCAGGACGTTACGAACAGAACTCCGCCGAACAGGATCCGGCGAAGTTTTGACCCGTAGCCATGAGTCCAGGTGATTCCCGCCAGGAACGCCGCGGCCGGAGGGAACCAGTTGCTCAACACAACGATCGACGAGTAAGGCAGATAGTCGGCCAGCACCGTCGATTTCCAGATAAATCGCAGGTAGCAGACGATCAGTAAGGCGGCGACAACTCCAACCGCCGTTGCTTCGCGCTTCGTGATATTTCGCGTCGACCAGACAGTACCCATCAGGACGAGCTGACTGACCACAGCAAGAATCGCCATGCCTATGTAGATGTCAGTCATTCACCGCTCCGCATCAACGAGAACATGGACCACGCCGAAGAAATCCGTACGATGCCGATTCTGACCTGCAGACGCGTCCCCACGTGTCAGGCTTCCACGGTAGTCGAATACCGTACGTCACCAAACCCCGTTCCGCGAAACACGTCTCCACTGAATCTCCTGACGCCTGATAAAGCAGATATGCCTGTCCCCTCTGATCACGTACCGACAAGTTCTGACTGCGAAAAACCATCGCTTTTGAAACGCGTGGCGACTCCGGCTGCGGTGTGTTACTGGCTCGCTTTATTCGTCGGGACGCACATTCCGAATCCCCAGATGCTGATCGGCGAGCACGTTTCTGACAAAGTTCTGCACTTCTCAGCCTATTTTGGTTTGTACCTGGTTCTGGCGACTCGAATCAGGATTCTCTACGACAGCTGGCCGACGATCCGACAGACGATCATTCTCGCGGCGATGACGTCGTTGTATTCGGCGTTCGATGAGATCACGCAGGGAATCCCCATCATCAACCGCTACCCGGACATGATGGACGCCGTTGCGGATTGCGCCGGAGTTGTTGCGGCGATTTTCATCGTCGGGCTGGTCGACTGGAGCGAAAGAAGAATCCGCTGAGCGAGGCTGAATATTCCGTACAGCCGGAACAGCCTGGCGTTGCTTATCGGAATTACCTGTCAGGCCTGCGGCAAATTCCGTTGCGACATCCCTTTCGACCTATGGTTGCAGTGTTGCAATCCCCGTTCGAAGGTCGATGTCATCATGCCTGACGCTCACGAAAACCAGCTTTCTTCCGAAGATCTCGACGCTGTTGTCGAGGTCGCTGGATCTTCGCCTGCGACATCTGATCCATCCGTTGCCAACGTCCGGCCATTTGCCAACGTCCGGCAGCCGCAGGACGCGTTGGCTGAAATCGAGTCGCTCGAAAAACTCCTGCGTGAAGCCGACGCCGATTCGTCAGTCGAAGCGACCATCCCCGAGCACCCCGCTGTAAGAGCCTTAACGGGCAATACTCAGGTCTCAACGTCTCCGTGCATCGCCTGTCACGCGACGTCAGCCAGACGGTTATATTCAATCGAAGGTGTCCCGGAAGAGCTCGTCGCGTGCGAAAGCTGCGGACTTGGCTCTCTTTATCCAATGCCGACTGCTGAGCGAATCCAATCGTTTTACCCGGCCGAGTACTACGGCGAGCCGAGCGCGAAGTTTGAACCAGTTGTCGAATTCGGGGTGAGACTCGGCGCGAAGCTGCGAGTCAAATCGCTCGTCGGCGATCTGCCCGCCGGATCAAAAGTTCTGGACGTAGGCTGTGGGCGAGGAGTCATGCTGCGAGCACTGCTCGACCTCGGCCACGAAGCGCACGGCGTTGAAATCGCTCCCGAAGCGGCATCCGGCGCGGACCCGCGAGCGCAAATCCGCATCGCTCCCGAACTTTCAAAAGCTGGCTATGACGCGAACACATTCGATGCCGTCATTATGTGGCATGTTCTGGAACATCTACCACACCCCGAAAAGACGCTCGCCGAGATCCGTCGAATTCTTCGGCCAGGCGGTCGACTGATTCTGGCGGTTCCGAATTTTGGAAGCCTTCAGTCGCAGCGTACCGGCCACGACTGGTTTCATCTCGACCTGCCGCGACATCTTTACCACTTCACGCCGGAAACGCTGCAACGACTTCTGATTTGCAACGGGTTTCACTCCGATTCGGTACGCCACATGGCGATGCTGCAGAATTCGTTCGGCTGGCTGCAGAGTCTGCTGAATCGCATTTCAGGGACGCCGCGAAACTCGCTGTACTCGTTACTGCACCGCGGCGGCGAGCATCCTGTCGTCAGGAAACTTTCATGGCGGCAACGCTGGCAACTGAAACTGGGATACTGGTTCGGCCTGCCGATCGCCGCGTTCGTCAGCCTGATCGAAGCGGTAACGCGGCAGGGCGGCACGATCGCCGTCTCGGCAACACTTGGTCGAGCGTTGACACCGAACGCAATCGCGACGGTCGTCGACGAATCCACCGTCCACCCGGCGCTTGCATAACCTGCGACGCTGCGCAGTCGCGACTTTGATTGACGAGCAAAGCGAACCTGAACGCATTGATGTAGCCGATCAGCGTTCGTGATCACGGCATCGCCAATAAAAAAGCCCGATTCGAATTTGTCGAATCGGGCTCAGGTATCGCCATCGATCGGCGACTGTTATACGCCGTCAAGCTTCATCATCATCTGCGAATCAAGCATGAAGCCTTCGTCGATGACTTCGACATCTGTGGTTGGTGGATCGGCCCCTTCGCCGGTCGCTGCGATATCGGTGCCGGAGTTCCCGTTGATGACGTCGTCGCCCTGCTCGCCAAGAATCGTGTCGTTACCCCCGCCGCCTCGCAACGTGTCGTTGCCGTCGCCGCCGATGATAATGTCATTCATTCCCTGGCCTTCGATGAAGTCGTCACCGTCGCCACCCGAAATCCCATCTGCTCCGTCGCCGCCCATGATCGTGTCGTTGCCATCTTCGCCGACGATCTCATCGTCGCCAGCGTCTCCAGTGATGAAGTCGTCGCCGTGATCACCGCGAATCAGGTCGTCACCACTCTGGCCTCGAATCCGGTCGTCATTGCGACCGCCGTCCAGCGTGTCGTTGCCCGCGCCACCGGCCAGTGTATCTCGACCGGACGAACCCAGGATTGAATCGTCGCCGGCCATTCCGTTCAGAGCGTCGTCACCGAAGTTGCCTCGCAGCGTGTCGTTGCCGTCGCCACCTGTGATGACATCACTGTCCAGGCCACCGTCGATAACATCGTCACCTTCGTCTCCGGCCAGCGTATCGTTGCCGGCATCTCCTCGGATCAGATCGCTACCCAGTCCGCCAGCGATGATGTCCTGGCCATCATTGCCGGAAAGTGTATCGTCGCCCTCACCGCCGATCACAGAATCGTCGCCAATGCCGCCGTTGATCTGGTCGTTCCGCAAGCCGCCAGCAAGCGTGTCGTCGCCCCCTTCACCGTTAATCTGAAGGATGACGCTGCCAGTATTTCTGCTTCCGGCGTCAATGGTGTCATTGCCAAATCCACCATTGGCAATCAGCACGATTCGACCAACACGGTCGAGATCACCAATGCTGATGAAATCATTTCCGGCAAGTCCGTTAACAATTACTGCCTGAACCGAACTTGGATTGATGGTGATTGTGGCCGTCCCCTGACTGACAGTCAGTAGCCCCAGAGCATCCTGGGAAACGCTGAAAGTGTCATTGCCGGACGTTCCGTCAACTCGCACAGTGTCCGATCCCGTGCCACCGTCGACTGTATCCAGACCGTCGCCAGTTCCGCCGAACACGATGACATCTTCGCCCTCGTCACCATTGACGACATCGTTTCCGCTCTGCCCCTGCAGAACGTCGTTCCCCGTACCGCCACTCAATGTATCGTCACCGCCGCCACCCAGCAGAGTGTCATCCCCAGCGGCTCCCGACAGTGAATCGTCTCCGCTGTTCCCATTGAGGAAATCGTCGCCACTGGAACCGAGCAGGGTGTCGTTGCCAGCACCACCGAACAGGAAGTCCGAATCCATGATGACGCCTGAATCGTCATTGGTAATGGTGACAACGCCCGAGCTTGTGCTGATGGTCGCATTCACGGGGTTCAGCAGATTGACGGCGAATGTCTCATCCATCTCGAACAACCGGTCACCGACGACGTCCACAGAAACTGTCTGCGTGGTTTCGCCTGGTGCGAACGTCACTGTTCCCATCGTTTGAACAAAGTCGACGTTCGATATCGCAGTGAGTCCGCCGGTCTCAAATTCGACCGTCACCGTGTTCGCCGATACTGCCGACAGGTTAACCGTCAATACGACCGTCGTGTTGGTTCCGTTCCCTTCGGCGGGCAGAACCTGACTGGTGATCGAAACGGTTGGTAACGGAGTTCCACCATCGTCGTCCGAGATCAAACCCTGGGCCTGCCGATCTGAGATGATCGCTGCTCCAGTTGGATTGGACAGTTCGACAAAGAACACTTCGTCCTGCTCAGGAAGTGTGTCACCGATCGCTTGAACTCGAATATTCTGGAGAACCTCACCGGGCTGGAACGTGATTGTTCCAGCGTTCGCGATAAAGTCTGATCCTGACAGTGCAGTGTTATCAACTGTCCGGAAATCAACCGTCACCGGTACCGTCGACGGGGCCGACAATCGAACCGGGAATGACAGCGTTGGGGCTGGAACCGGGTTATTCAGGAACACGTCCACCGACTGAAAAGCGCCGACGGTAACGTAATCCAGATCACCATCAGCATCAAAATCGCCCGTGGCGTATTCGTCGTTGGATGTGGTAAAGAAGTTGTTATTTGGGAAGTTCAGTACCGTGGAGTAGGTGCCGGTTCCATCGTTGATGAACACAATCGTCTGGTCGGGACTACTGAAATCGTCAGACGTCAGAATGTCAATGAAGCCATCACCGTTGAAGTCCCCGAAAGTAAAGCCGTCCGAACCGAACGTGGTTGTTGGTGTTAACGTCTGGTCCAACGTCATCGTGCCGCCACCGTTATTTCTGAGCACGAAGATATTGTTGTTCCCAAAGCTGTCACTGACGGCAAGGTCGATATCGCCGTCGTTATCGATGTCAGCACTCTCGATATGCTGAAGGAAAGACGTGCCTGGGATGGCGACCGTGGATATCGTCGTAAAGTTTCCCAGACCATTGTTAGTCAGAACGACGACCGTCTCGTTGATGAAGTCATTGATTACCGCAATATCCAGCGATCCGTCGTTGTTGAAGTCAGCGACTGTCAGGTCTTCAATACTCTGAACTCCCCCCAGAGTTCCAGCTGTCACCTGATTTAAGCCGCCCGCGCCATCATTCAGGAACGTGAATACGGAAGGGTTCGTAATTGTTGATGCCACAATGACAATGTCGACAAAGCCATCGCTGTTGAAGTCACCCACGTCGAGTGTCTCGCCGCTCAACGACTCACTGGCTGTGAGCGTTATAGGCGCGGAATACGTTCCGTTTCCCAGATTCATCAGCAGGCCAAGAGTCGTACCGGAAAAACCAGCCGACACTATGTCCAGATCACCATCGTTGTCGAAGTCTGCGAGGGCGATCTCCTCGAGGTTGGTAATACCTGCGGCGTAAGTCACACCCGCGGCGAATGCTCCGCTTCCGGTGTTGATCATCACTGAGATCGATCCGGCATCGCCGGCGATAATATCGAGATCGCCATCGTTATCGACGTCAGCTGTCTTAACGTCATCGGGGAACGACAACCCTGAACTCACATTGTTCGCGTTACTGAAGAAAATATTCTCTGCGTTGCTCTCTGGCCCGGAAACGACGTCACCAATCGTGATCTGCACCGGATTCACGAAACTGGCATCGCCACTTTCGATGAAATCGTTCCCGTCGCCACCACGCAGGGTATCTGTCCCGACGCCGCCTTGAATCGTGTCGTTGCCGCCCTGTCCCTCGATCAAATCGTTACCGGAATCTGCAACGATCGTTCCGGCACTATCGCCGAAGAGCATGTCTCCATCGGCTCCTCCAAAGATCACGTCGTCGCCGTCACGTCCGACAATGGTGTCCGCTCCGGCCATGCCATTCAGCGTGTCGTTGCCAGTTCCGCCTTCAATTGAGTCCGCGGAGCTTCCGCCATCGACGAAGTCTGCACCGCCGTCGCCCAGCAATGTGTCGCGGCCAGACTGTCCAAGGATGGTGTCATCGTCATCACCGCCGTTAATAAGGTCGGCTCCACCGCCTCCGAGAAGAAAGTCGGCCCCCTGGTCTCCTGAGATCGTGTCGTCGCCCGAGTTGCCGTTCACTGTGTCGAGGCCTTCGTTGCCCGATAGGCTGTCCAGACCGTCGCCGCCGAGAATGCTGTCGTCACCGAGGTTCCCGGAAACGGTGTCGTTCCCATCGTCAGCGAGAATCGTGTCGTCACCGTCGTCACCCGTCACCAGGTCGTCGCCGTCACCTGCGTTGATGCTGTCGTTGCCAGCCTGTCCAGAAATTGTGTCGGCCCCGTCACCACCGAAGATCGTGTCGTCCGCACTGCCACCGGTGATCGAGTCGTCGCCGTCCTGGCCCTCAGCCGTCATTGCCAGGTCGGGGCTGCCAATGATGACGTCATCTCCGTTCCCACCCTGTACGCTGATGGAAGTCAGACCGGTGAACGCGGAAGCGAGCACGCCGCTTAAGTCGATCGTATTATCTCCGGAACCGGTGATCAGCACGATCGACGTTACGTCCGCCGTCGACACGTTCGGCAGCGACGGAGCAGTCGTCGCCGCAGTTGTCGTGGTGCCAATCTGCACGTCGACTCGACCAGGAGTTGTGGGGTTTTCCCGAATGAGGACGGTTTCGTTGGCGTCCGTAAGGATCTGTAATTCGCCGAACCCAAAGATGACGGATGCCGCCAGCAGAGTGCGGTCTTCCAGTGTCTCCAGCGACTGCTGAACAACGCTGCTGGAATGCCTCGTTAGAGCACGGTCAGGGCGTTTAAGCCGGCGACTGCGGGAATGCGATGACAGATTCAGCTTCGCACAAAATTCCTTCAACCACGGACGAACAGTCACGAGCGGCTCCTTCCTGATCAATACCCGACAGCGGAATGACACAATGTCCGCTCATTCGGTGTTTTCGCTGCTGGCATCGTTGCCGGCAGAATCGGACTCAACAAATGCAATGATTGCACCGGTTCTTCCGCTGTGGGTATTTCGACCGGTTGAACGAGAACGACCATCACAACTGTCGCCAGCAAGACATTCCGTTTAACCGCTACCACTGGCGCTGTTATAGAAGTTACAACTGCGACAAGCGTGCGAAATCTTACGTCCGTTAATTACGGCAAGACCTACGGAAACGGCATAGGCGGCAGGGCTGTCAAACTCTACGAAAACACTCCGTTGCCCTTGCATTCGCCGATCGGAATAACCGTTAAACTCCAGCGCGGCTGGTCAGCTGGAACTGGCGTGGTCCCGGCCGAATGAACGACTTCGTCGCGACTTGCCAGATTCTCATCGCGCAGCGAAAAACCGATGCGAAGCAACTGCTCCGCATCGGCTTGATCAGTTCAGTTCTGCCCCGAAACTCGTTCTCGGCGCTGGAACCGCAAAAGGGATGCCGTCCGAATGGTCCCCCCGACTTCGGCGTCTGCCATAAAGACTCAGCCGGGAGTAACCAGGATCAGCCATTCTTTGCAGCCGCGAGCCGGCTTGAAAGACGCGACTTATCCCGTGCGGCCTTGTTTTTGTGGATCAGCTTCTTGGCCGCCGACTGGTCGAGTCGTTTGGAAACCTGTCGAAACAACAACTCTTTGTCTTCAAATGAAACTTCGGCGTCCACCACTGTCGCGGTGAACTTCTTGACCAGAGTTCGCAGAGCAGACCTCTTGGAACGATTGGAAAGACGAAGTTTGAGGCTTTTGCGGTGAGCTTTTTTTGCGTTAGCTGTATGCGGCATTTTAACAAGTCTTCACTTATTCTAACGTAACCAGAAACGTGGTTGTTTCGTGAAGCGGGGAGTGTAGCCAGATTTCTCAATCGATTCCAGCGACCTGACGACGTCCGTGTCTGTCCGGTTCGCTCAGCAAACTCTGGTGGATCAGGTGTCGCCTGACAAAATTACGAGTCAGAGTGACCGACCAGCGATTGCCGATTCCGACAGACGGAGCCTGAACTGCAAAACGCCATCGAAACTGGATCCACCTTCGTCTGTCGTGGGATGATCGTTCGACATCATGTGTGCGGACTATTTCGAACTATCAGGAGGGAGTTAAGATGGAAAAATCAGGGCATCCAATTCTGAGTTATTGAGACCTCTGCCAGACGGAAAACAGTAGAGTCGGCACATGATGGGTCAGAGAATCAGGCTAAGTTGAAGGGTAAAGCAGTTGACCGCGAACGTTCCCTCACACTGGAACACGTCGATCGGACCATCAAACTGGTTCGTCCTGCGGCACCCGCCTGGCTGGAGATCACAGACCGACGGCAACATCCTGCATCTTACGTCTTCCGATGACCGAATCTCGCTGACACTTCATTGCATCTGGCTGGAAGAGTCCGTCAAGCGTCTCGAAGATCATCCGCTTCTGCTGGAAGAAATTTTTCCAGTTCGGCGAAATGTTGAGAGTCTGACCGAGCTGGATATTCCTCAGGAGAACATCGGCGTCCAGGGCGAAGCTGTCCTTGGCCCTGAAACGCCCTGGTGGAAACGAGCGTTGACTCCGCAGGAGTGGCGACGCTGGCGAGTTCGGGCCATTAAGTGTCAGAGCCTTTGCGTGATGGTCATCTATCTGCAGGATGACGAATTTGATCCTGAGGCCGACACGATTATGAGTCTAGTCATGCGGTCGATCGAGTTCGCGGAACCGCTGGCCGACCCGCCATCAATGTTCGCCGATCGAGTTCTGAGCATCGCGCGCACTCAGTTTCCAGGTTACACCTGCGAACTCGACGACCAGCTGCAACTGCAGCTCGGCGACTCGAAGATCAACCTCTTCAATGTTTATCGGCGGTATGCAAACTCGCCCGACCAGTTCGAAGAGATTGTCCAGCCGGCACTCGATACCCTCCATGACGTTCAGAACTGGGACACTACCCGACTGAATCCGTCGCTGGCCGATATTCGCGACCGAATCATGCCGATGCTTTATCCGGCATCGACCTGGAAGAAACAGTTTCCCGAATTTGCGGCTCAGCCGTGGGTTGGCGGCCTGGCGATTCTGTACGTTGTCGATGAGGCCGACGCTTACTGGTACCTCCGCAACGATCAGATCGAACCATGGGGCGTTACTGTCGAAGATATTCACGACATCGCGATTCAGAATCTGGATTCTTATTTCGAAAAAAATGCGATGGAGCTGATTCTGACTGGGGAACCGGAAAACTCGCAACTCCTGCTTCCCGAACGCCCCGATGCCTACAACTCTGCGAGACTGCTGAGTCATTCTTTCCATCGGTCACTGCAGGAGTTGCTCGGTCGCGAGTTCGTTGTTGGTATGCCTAACCGTGATTTCTTTGTGGCGGTCAGTCTGGGGTCGGACGAAGTTATCGAGCAGGTTCAGGCAAAGATCATCGACGACCATGACAGAATGGATCACCCTCTCAGCAAGCTGTTGCTGCTTGTCAGCAGCGATGGTGTCAGCGAATTTGTCGGTCGGAACGGCTGATAAAAGACCATGAAACAGGAAATGGATGAGATGACAGTTCAGGATGAGCGTGCGGCTGAAATTCCGTCGGCAGGAGACAACGAAACTCCGTCCCTGGAACCGGGGCGAATTTTTCTTGATGCCAATTCGACCACGCGACCATATCCGGAAGTGATTGAAACAGTCGCGCACCAATCAAGGTTTGCTTGCGCGAATCCGGGAAGCCGACACGCGGAAGGCCGAAAGGCTCGGCGCGTACTCGAAGACGCTCGCGAAAAAATTGCCGACCTGCTGGGTGCCAGTCCGAGCGAAGTCATCTTTACCAGCGGCGGAACGGAAGCAAGCAACCTGGCGATCTTCGGATTCGCGTCGTCCGTTCCGGAGGCGATCGCGCTGACGGCTGGCGAACATCCGGCGACGATCGAAACCTGCCGGGCTCTTGTGCAGCGAGGCTGGAAACTGGTCAACATGGACGTCGACTCGGACGGTCGTCTGCTTCAGGATCAGTTCGCGACTTTGCCGTGGGAGCAGTTGAAGCTGGTAACGTTGATCCTCGCTCACAACGAAACGGGAGTTATTCAGGATACGGCAACGCTCGCTCAGCACTGCGAAGAACGCGGAGTCCCTCTGCACATCGACGCCGTTCAGGCCGTCGGGAAAATCCCGATCAGTTTCCGAGAGCTGAAGGCAACGTCACTGTCCCTGGGCGCTCACAAATTTCACGGGCCGCGAGGCATCGGAGCTTTACTGCTTCGAGACGGGGTAAAGTTGTCACCTCTTCAGTACGGAGGTCACCAGGAATCCGGTCGCCGACCCGGTACGGAGATGGTCGCCCTCGCGGCCGGCATGGCCCGCGCTTTAGAAATCTGCCATGCCGACATGGACTCTCGAATCGTCAGGCTGAAGTCCATGCGTGATGAGCTCGAACAACGACTTCGGACAACCTGCGAACCGACAGTCATCAACAGCCCGTCCGAGTTTCGCCTGCCAAACACGCTGAACATCTCATTCCCCGGTGTCGACGGCGAAGCACTGCTGGTTGCGTTGGATCTGGAAGGTATTGCGTGCTCGCTGGGCAGCACCTGTGCGAGCGGGTCAGCGGAGCCGGCTCCCGTCCTGATGGCAATGGGACGTTCGGAAGGCGTCTACACATCAGCCGTTCGGTTCACACTGAGCAGCGACAACCGTCCTGAGGAGATCCCGGCCGCGGCCCAGAGAATTGCGGCCGTCGTCAAACGACTCAGAGAAGCCGGAAACTCGTAACTAAAGCACCGTGAGGGCCTGGTCGATCGGCATAGACAACACGTAATGAGTTTTCGCAAAGGATCTTCGACACATTTTAAAGTGAGCGATCTGCGACTCTTGGCTCGCTCGAATCGTGTAGCTACAATGCCGCCGCCTGAGGAGTCTGGATCGTGCGATTCCAACGGCAGGTCCGAAAAACTAAACGATTTTGCCCTTTAGTGTAACGGCAGCACGATTGACTCTGACTCAATTAGTCTAGGTTCGAATCCTAGAGGGGCAATTCGAGAAGGCTCTTTGGCAATACCCGCCAAAGAGCCTTTTTTCGTAGGTTTGAGCGATGTCTCAGGCATCGTCTCGACCGTTTCGAAGTCGCCGGCCAAGCTCCCGGGGTGTCAGTAAATGCCCCGGGAGCCTCCTTCGTTTTCGGGCGATTTAAACTGCGACCGGAGGGTGACAACGGCTCGGTCTGTGCGATATTCTGCAAGCTTGACAAGTGACGTCATACCCGCGGGCGGGCACCCAGTTCTTTGGTAGCGGCTGGTTTCCCGCCTTCACGGGAAGGACGGCGGATTAAGACCTGACATTCACCCAGAGAACCACATTATGAGCGCTTCTCCGATTCCCGAGGGATACCACAGTCTGACTCCGTACCTCATCTGTAAAGGGGCGACGGCGGCAATCGAGTTCTACAAAAAAGCTTTCAACGCTCAGGAAGTGATGAAGCTGGACATGCCGGGTGGGTTGATCGGGCATGCGGAACTGACGATTGGCAACTCGCACCTGATGCTGGCTGATGCCTGCGAAATGGCCAGTGCTCCGCCCGTGCCTGGTGATTCCGGTACAGGCATGTGTCTGTACGTCGAGAATTGTGACGAAGTTTTTGCTCAAGCCATCGCGGCCGGCGCTACGGAAAAGCGACCGATGATGGATCAGTTTTACGGCGACCGATCAGGAACGCTTGTTGACCCGTTCGGGCATGTCTGGACCGTCTCGACTCACATCGAAGATTTGAGTCCAGAGCAAATCGATGAGCGCATGGCCGAGTGGATGCAGAGCCAAGGTGGAGAGCAGGGCGAGTAGTCGGTTTGCAAATTGAGCCGTAGTCGGACTCCCGGGAGTTCGGGCCTGAAGTCTTACGACTTCAGCTATTCCGGTGTCGTGTCTCTAAAAACAGCTCGGTTGATCTGCTGGACGGACTCGCCGATTTCAGCGACGGGAACGGAGCCGGCGAACTTCAGCGTTCGGGGGCGTTCGCAGTGTTCGTCGTCGCACGACTGGTAGCGGATGTGGAGTTCGAAGGCTTCCTGTTTGCCGGCGGCGGATTTCGGAACGACCAGCTCTCCGAAGATCGTCACTTTGCCGTCGTAAACTTTGTACGCCTCGGGCAGGCCTTCGATCTTCAGGTCTTTCCCTTGAGGAAACTTCAGCGACTCAAGCGTTGTGCCCTGATCCGAACGGATGGAAACCGTCGTCGGAATCAGGAAGTCGGGGTACGCCGGGTTGGTGTTGATGTGCCAGCCCGGTTCAACTTCGAGAATGACGGCGATGCGGCATCGATCGCCGGCCGGAAGTCTACTTGTGGAAAGGAAGGCTGTTGCGGTAACTCGATCGGGAGTTTTCTTTGGATTGGCGGCTTTTGTGTCATCGCCGTTTACGACAGGTGGTGTTGAATCCGCCTCGGGCTTAAGCGGTACCGATGGCAGCTCGCGCGGAGCAGGTCCGGTCGGGGCAGCGTCGGGATTCAATGGCGCGGTGCCGGTCGGCGGATTTTGAGCCGCCGCCTGGCTGTCGCGAACGCGGTCGGTCAGCGATCGGTAGTCCTTGTTTGCGAGAAACTCGTTGAGTGCCAGCGCCAGGTTGCTGGCGCCTCGCGGGTTGCTTTTCATCTGTGGAGCGAACAGTTTCAGCGTGCTGGCCGCGTGGTCGCGGTAAGACGATTCGCCCGTCAGCGATGCCAACCGGATCAGATTCCGGACGCTGACGCTGTTGCCTGAAGGAAGCACCGAGTCCCAGGCGTTCTTTGTTCGTGATAAAAGTTTTTCGTGATCGTGAGCTGTAAAAAAGAAACCGCCAGCCGCTTCGTCGTAGAACATTCTTATCTGATCGTCGGTCAGTCGTCTCGCGGCTCTCAACCATTTTTCATCTCGACTAACAGAGTGCATTTCCAGCATCGCCTCCACGAGAAACGCGTAGTCGTCAAGGTACGCCTGAAGTTTGGCCGTTCCACCTCGCCAGGTTCGAAGCAGATGCCCGTCGTTGTCCCGCATGTTCGACAGGATGAACATCAACGCTCGATCCGCCGCCGTCAGATACTTCTGCTGGCTGAAGGTCGCACCAGCGTTGACGAATGCTTTGATCATCAGCCCGTTCCAGCTGGTCAGAATCTTGTCGTCCTTGATGGGTGGCTCTCGGAGACTGCGAATTTTCAGTAGGCGTTCGCGAGATTCTTCAAGCTTCATTCGCAGGATTCTGGGTGAGACTTTTTCGTCCGCAGCGACTTCTTCAATTGAACGAGGCAGGTGCAGCACGTAGCCGTGTTCAAACGGCGATTCCAGCGTCATGCCGTACGTCCGGCCGAAGAAGATGGTCTGTTCGCCCAGAGCCTGCTGGACTTCCTCGCGCGACCAGACGTAATACTTGCCTTCGATTCCGTCCGTTTCGGCATCGATCGCCGAATGGAAGGCTCCGGTCGCGTCAGTCATGTCGGACAGGATGAACGACATGATCTCTTCCGCCACTCGACGATACTCGGCCTTGTTGGTGGCTCGCGCGGCGTCGATATAAACGTTCGCCAGTTGTGCGTTGTCGTAGAGCATCTTTTCAAAATGAGGCACCAGCCATTGCCGATCGGTGCTGTATCGATGAAAGCCTCCGGCCAGGTGATCTCTGATTCCGCCTGCCGCCATCGCGTCGAGCGTGTGATAGAGGACTCGTTCGGCGGCAGCGTTGTCGTTGTGCTCGACTTCGTACTGCAACAAGGCAAGCTTTGTCGGCACGGGAAATTTCGGCGAATCCGGGCTCTCGATACGGAAGTCGACGCCGCCAAATTCCGGGTCATGACTCTGCACGATGGATCGGGAAACGGCGTCGGCCAGTTCGCGAGTCAGTTCCACTTTTTCCAGCGAGAAACCCGGAGCCATTTCTTTCTGCAGATACTGCGTGATCGTGTCGGCCCCCTGCTCGATACTTTCCCGCTGAGACGTCCAGGCACCGATCATCCGCCGGCAAAGTGTTGGGAAACCGGTACGACCGTCGATGTCTTCCGGAGGAAAGTACGTGCCACCAGCGATTGGCTTTCCATCTGGAGTCAGAAACATCGACAGTGGCCAGCCACCACCACCGCCGTTGCCACTGAGCTGGTTGTAAATCTGCAGGGCCGTCATGTAGATGTCATCAATGTCCGGTCGTTCTTCGCGATCGACCTTTACATTGATGAAGTGCTCGTTCATGTACTTCGCAATTTCTTCGTTCTCGAAGACGAGTCGCTCCATCACGTGGCACCAGTAGCAACTGCTGTAGCCAATCGAAAGAAAGATTGGCTTGCCGGATGTTTTCGACGCTTCAAACGCTTCCGGTCCCCAGGGATACCAGTCGACCGGATTGCGAGCGTGCATCAGCAGGTACGGACTCGTTTCGTGGGCGAGACGGTTCACGTGTTCGGCCTTCTCGTTGTCGATGATTTCGGCCGAGACGGGGACAACTTCAGCAGCCGGTTGCTCGTTGCCAAAGATGCCCAGCACTGCGGGGGCAACGTCAGCGCCCTGTTCTTCGACAGGATTGCTCGCGGCCGGAGGCTCGGTACGACCGCAACCTGTGAGTAACGCCGCGACCAGCACGACGGTTCCTATCGGCGAAGATTGTGCCGAGGCAATCAAGCAGTGTTTTGAAAGTTCCATGAGTTACCCTGCCGTCAGACATCCGGTTTCGAGTGTGGCAGTGTAGCGACAGCCGATCGCAGCGTAACTGGCGGATTAGCATCATCGTTGTGGAACGGGCTGGACGATCAAGTACGCTAAGAATTACGTTTTCTGTTCTCCCCCGTTGGATCTTCGTGATCTCTCGCCTCGACTCCCCAGTCGCCCCTCTGCCTTTCCCGCTACAATCGAAAGGGCTCACCAGATGACACGCTGCACTCGTAAAGAATTCTGTGACGGAGTTTCGCGACGAGGTCTTGTTCAGGCTGGTTTGGGCGGAATCATTGGGCTGTCAATGCCGCAGTTGCTGAAGTTGCAGACGGCAACCGCTGCAGAACCCGAATCAAAGATTGACAGCTCGCTCGACACCGCAGTTATCTATCTTGAGCAGGCAGGCGGACCAACGCAGCACGAAACGTACGATCCTAAGCCGAACGCTCCGATCGAATACCGAGGTCCGTTCAACGCAGTGTCGACAGCACTGCCCGGCTTTTCTTTCTGCGAGTTGATGTCGAAGCAGGCGGCGATCGCGGACAAGCTCGCGGTCATCCGGTCGATTCACCACAACTCAAGCAGCCACGGCACCAGCAGCCACATGACGCAGACGGGTTATTATCTCAACGATAATCAGAACCGTAACAATGAGATGCCGAGCATCGGTTCTTACGCCATGCGGATACGTGGAGCCAATGCTCAGGGGGTGCCGGCTTTTGTTTCAGTTCCGCAGAGCATGAGGTATGGACGGGCAGCCTGGCTGGGTAAAGGAAACAACCCGCTGGAAACATCCAGAAGCGCCGACGACAAGCGGTTTGAAGTCCCCAATCTGACTTTGCTCAAGGGGATCGACGAAAGCCGACTTTCAGACCGTCGTCAACTTCTTTCTGGATTCGATGCCGCTCGCCGAATTGTCGATAACCATGGCGCCGCCGAAGCGACCGACGAATTCACTCGCCAGGCATTCGACATGGTTACCGGAGATGCCGCCCGCAAAGCCTTCGCCATCGACGAAGAAGACGACGCGACGCGAGACCGCTACGGACGCAACTCGATCGGCCAGAACGTTCTTCTGGCTAAGCGTCTTGTGGAACGAGGAGTCACCTTCGTCACCGTTCGAGTTAACACGCTGGGCAGCTGGGACGACCACAGCGGCATTGAAAAACGGATGAATGCTAAAGGTCCTGCACTTGACCAGGCGATTGCTTCGCTGGTGACAGACCTCTACGAAACGGGGCTTCATCAGAAAGTCATGGTCGTGGCGATGGGCGAGTTTGGACGAACGCCGCGAGTTAACAAGAGCGCCGGGCGCGATCACTGGGGCCGAGTGATGAGCGTTCTGCTGTCCGGTGGCGATCTGAAAGTCGGACAGGTCGTCGGTGCCTCGGATTCAAGCGGCGGAGTCCCCATCGAATCTCCATACCGTCCGGAAAACGTTCTCGCTCTGCTCTACCGTCACCTGGGAATCGATCCGTCGCTTACCTTCCCCGATAATGCCGGTCGCCCTCGCTACCTGTTGGAAAATCGCGAACTGATCAACGAACTGGTCTGAAGGTTTGATAATTCGACCGAGACTTCCATGCCGCTTGTGGGAATCGCATGAGAGGAACAGGAAAGTTCCTCGTTGATATTTCGGGGCTATGAGTTTCTCAATTGTCGTACGCAGGTCTCACCAGGTACACAGTTTGAATCTGTTCCTGAATGGTGTGACTGCGAGCGGACATGCTGGCCAATCTGTTGAGAATGTGTGCACATGCATTCTGAAATGCGTGGTTGCCGGGAATGCCGCACTGGCACAGCCAGTGCGACCACTCGACTGATGAACCTGTCGTTTCTCATCGGGTGTTGGGGGCGGCGATCAGGCAGTCGCTGAAACCCCATATTGCCCTGTTTTCGCTGTTGGGGTTACAAATCCGGGCTCGCGTTCGCAGCCGCAGGATGATCGGCTGGCGGAAACGGAAGAACTGCGTAATTCAAGGCTGATTTACGCAGAGAGTTTGCAACTTCAGACCAGGGATGGCCAACCAAGCGTGTTGAACTGGGTGCGTCAACGACTCTGTCCGGATCTGGCGATTGATCTTGGAACAGCCAATACACTTGTGATCATTCAGGGCGAAGGCATCGTCCTGAACGAGCCGTCCGTCGTTGCGCTGCAGAAAGGCACGCGCCGGGTGCTCGGCAAGGGCGCCGCGGTTGGCAAGCTGGCAAAGCAGATGCTCGGTCGAACTCCGGAATCAATCACGGCGGTACGCCCGCTCAAAGACGGAGTGATTACCGATTTCGAACAGTGCGAAGCCATGCTGCGTTATTTCATTCAAAAGGCCAGCCGACACGTTAAAGGCATGCGACCTCGCGTCGTGATCGCTGTGCCGGGCGGAATCACGCCGGTCGAAAAACGAGCTGTCTTCAACAGCGCCGAACGTGCCGGGGCCGGACGTGTATATCTGATCGAAGAATCCAGAGCAGCCGGAATCGGAGCAGGTCTGCCGATTTCAGAACCGATCGCCAGCATGGTCTGTGATATCGGCGGCGGAACATCAGACGTCGCGATTCTGAGTCTTGGAGAGATCGTCGTCAGCGAGTCCGTCCGAGTCGCTGGCGACAAACTCGATGCGGCCATTGTTGATTACATGAAACAGCAGTTCTCGTTGAAGGTCGGCTTTCAGACGGCTGAGCAGATTAAGATTCGGCTCGGTAGTGCTTTCCCGCTTGAGCAGGAACTGACCAGCGACATCCGTGGCCTGGACACGATCAGCGGCGTGCCTCGCAAAGCCGTTGTGACCAGCGAGGAAGTTCGCGAGGCCTTAACGCCGCAACTCGAAGCGATCGTCGGCTGTGTGAAGTCAGTCATCGAACGTTGCAAGCCGGAACTCGTCGCCGACATCGTCGATACCGGCATGGTCCTGACCGGTGGTGGAGCATTGCTTCGAGGAATCGACCGACTGATGCACGAGCAGTTGGGTATTCCGGTCCGCATCGCCGATGAGCCGTTGAATGTCGTGGCTCGCGGCGCGGCTATCTGCCTGGAACATCTCAGCGAGTGGCAGGACCGGTTTGAGACCATCGAAAACGCCGCCTGACGGGATGGCTCATGACAGAATCGCAAAACACCGGCACCTTCCGAGTGCTCGCCGCCTGCCTGCTGGGCGCTGCGATGTTTGCCGTTCTGCCGGATTTCGCGACATCGCCAATTCGCGACATCGTGCGTCTGGGGATCTTGCCAGGGCAACGACTCGTCGGCTCGATCGTCGCTTCTGCCGAGTCGAAATGGCGGAACGCGATCGATCAGCAACTTGCCGACCAGCAACAACGACTCGACGAACTTCGGACCGAAGTTGCAAACAGCCAGTTTCGCGAACGACGAGCTTTGCTGGCGGCCGAATCAGCAAGTCAGCAACTGGCAGCCGTCGAACGTCACGGCGCATCGCCGTTCGCTGTCGAGATCGCGCCGCCGATGATCCGTCCTCGAGCCGTCCGCGCTGCGGTGCTGGGGCGGGAAATTCTGTCTGACGTGAAGTCGCGACGAATTCTCGACCAGGGCAACACTGACGGCGTCGCCTCTGATCTTTGGGTTCTGAACGGCGATCTTCCCATCGTTCAGGCCGGTTCTAATCTGAGTGTCGCGGACGGACTGCCAGTCTTCGCTGGCCGTTGCGTTGTCGGCCGCATCGTCGAAGCCGGTCGCTGGACCAGCTCGCTGCAATACATCACCGACCCGGGATTTCGAGCAAGAGCCGTTCTCGCACAGGTCGGAGTTGATGGTCCGAACGCGGCTGGCGTTCAATTCTCATTCGGCGTGGAAGGGCTTATCGAAGGCCGTACTGATCTGAAGCAGAATGGCTTTTGCGAACTCGCCCAGATCCCGGCCACTGAGCAGGTCGACGTTGGCATGCCAGTCTACTCACCGCCGCGAGACGCCGTTGATGCGCCGATGCTGTTCGGGCATGTCGCTGCCGCCGAGCTGTCTCCGGGAGCTTTGCACTGGGTGATCACCGTTGAACCAGCGGTCAACGTTAACAGTGTGAGACGTGTAGAAATTGTGGTCCCCGAGTTGAGTACAGACTTCAATTCCAGTGTTCCGAACAGGACTTTTGCACCAGCTTCCGCGGAGACTCAATTAGCGCCGAGAGGCGTAACGAGTCGCGCCCCGACCAAACCTGATTCACGATTGAGCGGCGGGATTCTCCCCAATCATCGGAGGGGCAGCGACTCATGATTCGATCCGTCGGGCTACTCATTGCGGCCTACGTCCTCATCGTTATCGAGACTTCATTGCAGACCGAAACAGGACTGGCGACGCCTTACGGCTCGTTCGTGTGGATGTTGCTTCCGTGGCTGGCGACGCAGCCTTCGCGGTCGGGCTCGATTCTGGCAGCCGGAGTTTACGGTCTGATGATCGACGCCGTTTCGAATCACCACCCAGGGCTGATGATCGCGGCGACGATCCTGGTAACGTGCATCCTTCAGCGGATCATCACGCCGAAGTTTCTGGAAACCGGTCCGCGAGTCTTTGTCGTCAGTTCTGGATGCGCGGGTCTGATGGCAATGCTGGTTGCGACGTTCTCAATGCTCGCGGGAATCTCATTCACCAGTCCGTTCGAGCTACTGGCAGGCATTGCAACTTCGTCAGCATTCGCGGCTTTGTTAACAATGTTCGGTGTTTCAGTTGGTCGATTGTTCCAGCGAGCCATCCTGCCAGCGCAAAGTCCTGCTCACTAGCAATCAGCTTTCGTGGAAGATGTACAACGCTTCGCCAGCAACCGGTGTTTCAGCTAAGTCAGGCAAAGAAAATTCATGTTGAATCGACCGGGTAATTTCCTCTCCGAATCAGAGCGCGGGCCTGGCCTGCGCGACGAGTACCGGCTGGATAAAAACCCTGGCGTCCGCCTGCTGGGACTCTTCGTGCTGATCGCCGGGCCGCTGTTGATTGTTTGCGGAAAGCTGGCCACGCTCCAGGCTTTTCAGTCAGAAGACTTTATCACCGGGTTCGAGTCACGCGTCACGGAATCGTTCAAGCCTGTCGAGACGACCGACGGACGAATTCTGATTGACGGCCGCGAACTGGCTCGCGACGTCGCGACGTACGAGCTGAAAGTCCATTATCGCTGGCTGGAAGAACCCGCTGACGGGTTGTGGTTGAGAACCCGGGCTCGTGAAAGGCTCAGCAAGGAAGAACGTTTGGATCGTGAGCGGGTGGATGCCGCCCAGCAGGAGGTTCTGGCAGAACGACAACGTATGTGGGCTCGTCTTGCTGCTGCCATTGGTGTATCGGATGAGGAGTTTGCGGAGCGACGTTCCGGGACACAGGAACGGGTCGAACGCATCGCCAGGCTCGTTGAACAGAATCGCGATCGGCGCGCGGACGAAGAATCAAACGCCGAAAAACAACGACGCGACGAAGAGCTGGAAAAGGAGACGATTCTGGGGGCCGCCTGGAAAAGGATTTGCACTGAGCTGACGACTCCGCCGAGACGTCGCCGCCGTGAGCCGATCACCGTACGGGAAGAATTCGACTATCACGTCATCGCCGAGAATCTACCCTACGAGAAAGTTGCTGCCGTGGTGACTCGTCCGGAACTTTACCCCGGCGTCGACTTCGAAATGCGAACGGAACGAGATTATCCCGAGGGTTCACTGGCTGCGCACATCGTTGGTACGAGGCAGCCGGTCGATGACGAGGACGTCAAACAGCTTGCAGCGGCTGCGAACGATGAAACGGTGCGAGCGCTGAAAGTTTCGGAACTACAAGCCGGAGACCGCACAGGCCGTACAGGCGTCGAACGTTCGTACGACCGGTATCTTCGAGGCCAGCGCGGCCTGGAACGAATTGTGTCGAACTCGGCTGGCGAGATCATCCTGCGAGAGGTCGTTCGGCAGGCCCAGCCGGGAGCAGACATCGACCTCGCTCTGATCGAACCGTTGCAGCGTCACGCGGAAGCGTTACTCGACAAGGCCACCAGCAGCTCGCCGATCGAATGGTTTCCGGAAGGCAGTGACGAATCGGCAACGCAGGCTCAGCGTGCACTTGCAGAGTCGGTTGCCACTTCCAGACCGACAGGCGGTTGCCTCGTCGCGATCAACATTCACTCCGGACAGTTGCTGTGCGCGGCAGCGGCTCCGAGATTCGACCTGAGACTTCTGGTCAATCACAACGAGGAACTCTGGCTGGCTCTGCAACGCGACAAACGAAGTCCGATGTATCCTCGCGTGACGAGCATGGCCATTGCTCCGGGGTCGGTTTTCAAAACACTCACGGCGATCGCGGGTCTGGAAAACGGAACGCTGGACCCGGAAGAGTCGGTCTTCTGCCGAGGTTATCTGAAAACACCACAACGGCACCGTTGCTACATCTATCGCCATTACGGGGTCGGACACAGTGATGTCTCACTGGTCGATGCACTTTGCAAATCGTGTAACGTTTACTTCTACACTGTCGGTCAGAAAATGACCGCCGGCCCGCTCGTCGCATGGTCGGACCGGCTCGGCTTCGGGCGTCCGACAGGAATCGATCTTCCGTTCGAAAGCGGCGGACATCTCCCCAGACCGAGCCCCGAGCAGACGATCAAGCTGGCGAACTACGAGGAACCCGCGTCGGGCCTCGAAGCGGGTGATGGTCAGGCCCCGCCATCACCCTGGTACGATGGCGACACGTTGGGGCTTGCCATCGGTCAGTCCCGCTTGTCGGTGACTCCACTTCAGATCGTCCGGCTGATGGCGGCCGTCGCGACAGGTGGAGACATGCCGACTCCGCGAGTCGTTCGAGCGATCCGGTCACTGGATTCTTCCGGTCAAACGCCGACAGAGATCCTGATCAATTCGCAGAAGGAACGAGTGCCACTTTCCGCGAGAACTCTCAAGTATGTTCGAGCCGGCCTGGAAGAAGTTGTCGCCTCACGCGGTGGGACGGGGTACCGAAACGTGTTCATGAAAGAAGTCTCCATCGCGGGTAAGACCGGCACGGCGGAAACAGGTTCCGGGCGGGACCACGGCTGGTTTGCCGGGTACGTGCCTGCTGAAGAGCCACAGATCGCCTTCGTCGCGGTTCTTGAGCACGGAGGCTCTGGCGGGTCTGTCGCCGGCCCTCTGGCTAAATCGCTCGTCGAAGAAATGCTGCGTCTGGGCCTGATCATTCCCGGATCGGCTGACGACGACGTTGCCGACGCTTTGTGAGCCGCGTCGAGCGACAGACTCACGCCGGCAATTGCCGGCAAGGGATGTGGCCTTTACGGTGCCTCTGCAGACCCTTGCGGCGACTTCTCAGAGTTGGCACCTTGGCACCGTGCACCCGACCGGCTGCGCGTCGGGCCACATTCTGAATCAGGAATCCCGTTCTGCCTCGGAGTTAATGACGATGCGACACCTTCCTTCGGCCGCACTTCTTCTCTTTCTCCAACTGCTTCTTTCGGCCTGGTGCGGAAGTTCGCACATCGGTGCGTCCGAACTTCCGTACGAACCGGTCGAAGGGCAACCGCTGGCAGCGAATGCTGGTCGGCTGGTTGAGGCGCTGGAGTTTCTCGGGCAGCCATTACCCGGCGAACTGTCTCAACAGCTCACCGCAGCGCAGAAAGAGCGTGACGCCAGGGCCATTCAGAAATTACTCGACCCGCTCGTCATCGCGGTCGTGTCGTTGAATCCCGAAGTCCGCGTGAAAGTCGACCGAGGGCCCGGAGCGGCGAGTATTCAACAGAGTGGGTTTATTCCGTTGCTGATCAAAGTGGTCAACCACAGCACGGTCGCCAGTCAGTTGCGGGTTCGCAGCCCTCAGGCTGGACCAGTTTACTCGGGCGCGGCGGAAGCCATTCTGCAAAGACAAGTACAAACAGAACTCAACGACGGCGAAGATCCCAACGGCCAAACGGATCGGTTTCTGGCAGTCGAGATGTTTCAGCGACCGCCGATGACCAGACAGCTCAGCGGACTGGAAGTCGAATATGCCATCGTGCTGGTTTACTCCAGTGAGTTTGGGAAGCGCGAAGCGACTCTGGAATTCGACGTCGGCGCCGGAACGCAGGACATCGGTTTTCGTGGCGAAGTGCCGATCCTGTTTGACGTGAAGCCGGCGGTGCCCGTCAAACTTGCCATCTACGACGTTGATGGTCAGCCCACGGTCGGTCGGCTGATCGTTCGCGACTCGTCTGGCCGAATCTATCCGTCGCAGGCCAAGCGGCTCGCGCCGGACTTCTTTTTTCAGCCGCAGATCTATCGCAACCATGGCGACGTCGTGCTGCTGCCGCCGGGCGAGTTCGACATCGAATTCTCTCGCGGCCCGGAGTACTACGTTCAGCAAAAAAAAATCACCGTGACGGATGCAAGCGATCCGCCGGTGATATTGAGCATGAATCGCTGGGTGAACCCGATGAACCAGGGATTCTTCTGCGGCGACCATCACATTCATGGGGCGGGGTGTTCGCATTACGACTCGCCAACGAAGGGCGTCAGTCCGCAGGACATGTTTCTGCAGGTCAAAGGCGAAGGCTTGAACGTTGGCTGCGTTCTGACATGGGGACCGTGTTTCGACTTCCAGCGGAACTACTTCAGCCCTGAGGCCGACGCCGTCAGCGAAGCGTTGACGTTGCTGAAGTACGACCTCGAAATCAGCGGGTTCGGGTCGGCGGCACTCGGACATGTCTGCCTGCTCAACCTGAAGAACCAGACTTACCCCGGCTCGGAAGGGACCAGCGATCACGGCTGGCCAACGTGGACCGTTCCCGTTTTGAAATGGTGCAAGGAGCAGGGCGGCGTCACCGGTTACCCCCACTCAGCGTTGCAGGTGAACCCCGGCTACGAAGGGAAGCGGTTACTCGAAACCTACGACGCCGACTCGAACGAAGGGCTCAGCGAAGACGAACTGAAAACGGCGCTGATGCCCGAGCCGTTTGCAAAAATCGACACCGACGGTAACAGGCAACTCTCGTTTGGCGAACTGTCGCGCAGTGTTGAACGAGCCGCAAACGTGCTCCCGAACACGGCGATCCCGTTCATGAACGGCGGAGGGGCACTCGAAATCTGCGTCAGCACGGCGGAAGGCGTGTGCGACTTCATCAGTGCCATGGACACCGCACGGATTCCAGAATGGAACACCTGGTACCACCTGATGAATTGCGGCTTTCCCCTGAAGCTCAGTGGCGAGACCGACTTTCCCTGCATGAGCAGTCGTCGGGTCGGGCAGGGCCGAGTCTACGTTCAGCTGGGTAAGGTCGGGCAACTCGACTTCGGAGACTGGTGCCGCGGTATCGCCGCCGGCAAGTCGTACGTTTCCGATGGCTTCGCTCACGCGCTGGACTTTTCGGTCGATCGACAGCGCCCCGGCTTCGGTGATGTGACGTTGTCGGAAGCCGGCAAGGTCCGCGTGCAGGCAACCGTCGCGTTTGCTCCGGCAACGCCGATCGGAGTCGCCTATGGAAACGTCATGCCTTCCGCCGGGCGGAGGATTGTCGGAGACACCGTGAACCTTCACGCGCCTCGATCGATGGACTACGTCAACGGTGGGAAGCGGAAGGTCGAGATCATCGTCAATGGCGAAGCGGTCGCGTTTACTGAAGTTCCTGCCGATGGACAGCCCCACGACATCGAGTTTCCGGTGAGCATCCTGCAAAGCAGCTGGGTCGCGCTTCGACATTTTCCGCAGCTTCACACAAACCCGGTTAACGTCATCGTTGACGAGCAACCAATCCGAGCATCAGCAGACAGCGCGAGCTGGTGCCGGGAAGTCATCAAGGAGTTGTGGAAGTTTCGCAGCAAATATATCTCCGAATCGGAACGGCCGGCCGCACGTGCCGCCTATGATCGCGCCGAAGCGAAGTTTCAGCAAATAGCGGACGAAGCCGTAAATCTGGAGACACGCAGGTCGATCGCCGGCGAGCAGAATCCCATCAGCGATCATTGATGACAAATCTGCTCGGGGGGCGTATGCTGTTTCCAGAAGCATTCCCCACCCCAGCATCCCACCCTGTCTGAGAACCCCCCAATGGCTCGATCTGCACTCCTGACGTGCGCTGTCGTGGTGTTGAGCAGTTTCGACGGCTTCGCGGCTGAGCCGCTTCATCAGCGCATTGATGAACTCATCGCTGCTGACTTCAAAGGCGAACCGACATCACTGTCGAACGACGTAGAGTACTTTCGTCGCGTGAATCTTGACCTGGCAGGACGCATTCCGTCGGCGGCAGACTCGCGGTCGTTTCTGGAAGATGCGTCGCCGGACAAGCGAGTGGCAGTGATCGATCGACTGCTTGCGTCGCCGGAGTTCGCGGATCGCATGGCAAACCTGTTTCACGTCATGTTGATGGAACGCCGCGGTGACAACGAAGACTGGATGAGGTTTCTGAAGACAAGCTTCGCTCAGAACAAATCCTGGGACCAGATGGTCCGAGAGATTCTGAATCCGGATCGTGAAGACGAGTCTCTGCGAGGAGCGGCGTACTTCTACACGCGGCGGCTTGAGAAATCGGGACAGCAGACGACGGATTTTCCCGGACTGACTCGAGATGTTGGACGTCTTTTCCTGGGAATCGATCTTCAATGTGCCGAATGCCACGATCACCTTTTCATCGACGACTATAAACAGCGGGATTTCCAGGGGTTGTTCGCCGTTTATCAGAATATCTCAATCCGCAGCGAGAAGTTTCCGGCCATCAACGAGAAGACGATGACGGCGAAGCTGGAGTTTGTTTCGGTGTTCGACGCCAGCGCGAAAGGCGACACGGGGCCACGGATTCCGTTTGGAAAAGAGTTTGAAATTCCCGAGCCGCCTCCCGTCGACCCTACCGCAAAAAAGAAGCGTCCTGATCCCAACGACCCACCGACCTTCAGCGCTCTGAGTGTCATCGCCGATTCGCTGCCGTCGTCTGATAACCAGTTGTTCCGTCGGAACATCGTCAACCGGTTGTGGTTCTGCATGATGGGACGAGGGCTGGTCGAACCGCTCGATCAGTTTCATTCAGCGAATCAGGCCACGCATCCGCAACTGCTCGAACTGCTAGCTGACGAGTTCGCGGCGCATGACTTTGACATCAGGTGGATGATTCGCGAACTCGCTCTGAGCGATACCTGGCAACGAAGCAGTCGGTTGAACTCGCCGACTGCGCCGCCGCGAGAAACTTATCAGGTGGGTAATCAGCGACGTCTGACCGCTGAGCAACTTTTCTGGAGCACTCTTCAGGCCACCGGAAATCTCGAGCGCCTTGCTCCGAAAGACGGCGAGAAGCCGAGCAACGAATTCAAAGAACTTCAGACCGGTTTTGTGACATCCTTCGCGAGTGAACCCAAGGAACCAGCTGTCGACTACACGCCGGCGGTCAAGCAGGCGTTGTTCCTGCTGAACGATTCCAAAGTGCTGAGTCTGCTGAAACCGCAGCCTGGAAATCTGATAGGAACGCTGACGAGCCTGCCGGATGAGCAGGTCGCCGACGAGCTGTTTCTCAGCGTCTTCTGCCGACTGCCCGACGACACCGAACGAACAACGATCAATGACTACCTGAAAAACAATGTCGATCGCAAAGAGGAAGCGTTGTCTCAACTTGCCTGGGCAATGCTGACCTCGATCGAGTTTGCCGTGAATCATTGACGAATGGTGGCTGGTTGTCGGTCGTTGGCGGCAGGCAATTGGAATTTCAGTCACCAACCACTAATCACTATTCAGCAACCACCTTTCCTATGAACAAATCGCCCTGCTGCTCAGCGAGTGACCATGCATTTTCACGGCGCCGGCTTCTCGGTGCCGCGGCGACGGCGACCGGTGTTGGCGGACTCGGCGGCCTGCTCGAACCGTCTGTCGCTGAAGAGTTACGGAAAAACGAAAAGCAGGTCCTGTTCGTCTGGCTGGATGGAGGAATGAGTCAGCTCGAAAGCTGGGATCCAAAACCGAACACTCAGTTTGGAGGACCGTATCGAGCCATTCCTACATCGGTGCCCGGAATTCATGTCGGCGAACTGCTGCCTCATACGGCAAAGCAGATGCACCACCTGTCGATTGTCAGAAGCGTCCACACTCAGGACAACAGTCATTCGGCGGGAGTTGGTCGCATTAATCGTGGCGACCCGAAGAATCGCGGAGTCGTTTATCCGTATTTCGGATCAGCCGTCGCTAAGCTTCTGGGCCCCACCTCGACGGGGTTGCCTCCATACTGCTGGGTGAAGCCGTACAGCGGAGGCTTCAAAACAGAACACACGGGCTTCCTTCCTGCAAAGTACGGAGCACTGGCATTCGGTGACGCAAAGCCGCCCGAAAATCTGTTGTTGAACGAAGCCGTCAGTCTTGAGCAGAATCAAGCCCGCAACGAACTGCGGAAAATGTTCAACGAGCGGTTCACGGAAGATCGTCGGCGCGACTGGGCTGACGCGAACAGTTACGTCTTCGACGTCGCCGACACGCTGATGAAACGGATGGACCTGTTCGATGAGTCCACAATTTCGGAACGAGACAAAGACCGCTACGGCAGACACGCCCTGGGCCGTCACATGCTGATGGGACGCCGGTTGCTGGAAGCGGGCGTTCGGTTTGTGAAAGTTAATTCGTACCACTGGGACAGCCACGGCGACAACTTCAACGCCTGCGAAAGTCTCATTCCGCAGTTCGATCAACCATTCGCCGCGATGCTCGAGGATCTTGCCGAACGCGACATGCTCGACAATGTTTTGGTTATTGCCATCAGCGAATTTGGTCGCACGCCAAGGATCAACTCTCACGTCGGACGCGACCACTGGCCGGAAGCCTGGTCCGTCGCTATGGGCGGAGGCGGAATCAAACGCGGCCAGGTCGTCGGAAAAACAAACAAGCTCGGCACGTTCGTCGAGTCCGAAGAATACGACATCGGTCACCTCTTCCAGACCTGGTTCCGGGCGCTGGGCGTTCCCGAAGAAAAGATGGAGTACGTCAACGAAGGTCAGCCACTGCCCGTCGCCCACGAAGAATGCCACGCCATCGAAGAGCTCCTTGGATAAAACTCATGACCCCTGAAGAACTCCTCAAGCGTTATGAACTGAACCCTGACAAGACTGACGTCGTCATCACGCACGAACGTCAGTTGTGGCAGGCTCGGTTCTCATCCTGTGGCCGATACCTCGTAGCCTGCGGTTACGATGCGACGATTCAACGGTGGGATCTTACCGGTGAAGAGCCGCAGCTGTTGAAACCGCTCATCGGCCACAATGGTTGGGTCCAGGATATGGGTTTCCAACCAGACAGCGAACGACTGCTCGCCGCCGATTCCTGGGGGCAGCTTGCCTGCTGGGATTACGCCGAGTCTGAACCGGCTCTCGTCTGGTCTCTGCCGAATGCTCACGAAGGGTGGATCCGAACGCTCGCAGTCAGTCCCGACGGAAAGCTTGTCGCGACCGGTGGAAATGCCACTGTCGTTCGACTCTGGTCAACCGAAGACGGCACGTTGCAGAAGGAGTTTCCGCATCCGCATCGAGTCTTCAGCCTGCGGTTTCATCCGAATGGTAAGTCGCTGGTTTCGGGTGACCTTCCTGGAGTGATCCGCGAATGGGACGTCTCCAGTGGTCAGGAAGTCCGGCAGCTCAGTGCGTCTACTTTGTATGCGGATGAGGCCGAAACCAAAGGCCGCATTCAGCAGTGTGGTGGCGTTCGAAATCTGGAGTTCGACGCAACCGGCAGCCGCCTCGTCTGTGGCGGTCAAAAAGACCCGGGTGGCGGATTTGCAACCGGTACTCCCTGCCTGCTCGTCTTCGACTGGGAGAGCGGCGAGCAGATTCGAGAGATGCCAATGGGTGGCCCGCAGGACGGATTTGCCTACGACGCTCGGTTTCACCCGGACGGTTTCGTCATGGCAACCTCATCCGCCTTTCCCGGAAAAGGGCATGTCTGGTTCTGGCGTCCGGAAGATGAAAAGGAATTCTTCTCAAGTAAAAAACTTCCGAATGGTCGCAGTCTAAGCCTGCATCCCGACGGGGTGCGTATCGCTCACCTGACGTCAGAGGCGCGAAATGGCAACGGCAGGCCACTTAACGACGGCGAATACGTCGGTGGCAGCGCGGTCATTCGATTAATGAAGTTTCCCGAACAAAGTCAGCCAGCCGAACAGGATCGTCGAAGTTGATTCCCTGGACATAGCGAGGCCGTTTCTGCAACCTGTGATCGCCATTCTTCGAATAAATCAATCGGCGCGAAGGCAGGCTGGAACAAACTCACAACCGCATCGGAAAACCTCATGCTCAATTCACCACTCGCTCGCCGCGCATTTCTGGGTCGTGCTTCGCAGGGGTTGGGGGCGTTCGCATTAGCTTCGATGCTGGAACAGTCGGTGGCGAGTGCGGCCACGCCAACAAACAAGGTTGATCATTGGACGGGCGCGCTTAAAGAGTTGCACGTGCCTCAGAAGGCGAAACGGGTGATTTTTCTCTGTATGGCTGGAGGAAGTTCGCACCTGGAGACATTTGACCATAAGCCGAAGCTGGCCGAGATGGACGGTCAGCCGATGCCCGATTCGTACACGACGGGACAGCCCATTGCTCAGTTGCAGGGTAAGCAGCTGAAGTGCCTGGCCCCTCAGCATCCATTTAAGAAGTGTGGCGAGTCCGGCATCGAGATGGCGTCAATCTTTCCGCATCTGGCGGACGTCGCCGATGAAATGTGCATCATCCGGTCGCTCAGGACCGAAGCCATCAACCATGATCCGGCACACACATTCATGAATACGGGGACGTCGATCAGCGGTCGTCCATCAATGGGCTCCTGGTTGCTGTACGGACTGGGAGCTGAAGCGGACGACCTGCCAGGTTTTGTGGTAATGACTTCTGTCGGCGGCGGGCAGAATCAACCGATCGCCGCGAGGCAGTGGCACAGCGGGTTTTTACAGAGTCGATTTCAGGGAGTGCAGTTTCACTCGCAGGGCGACCCGGTTCTATACGTCAGGAATCCGCCGGGCATTTCGGTCGAGCAGCAGCGAGACACGGTCAACGCCGTTCAGCAGCTTAACAGCATCCGCAACGAAACCGTCGATGATCCTGAAATCGCAACGCGTATCGCGCAGTACGAACTGGCGTTCCGCATGCAGACCAGTGTTCCGCAACTGATGGGCTTTTCGAACGAGTCAAAGGAGACGCTTGAGTCTTACGGCACGCAAGGGGCCGATGGCACTTACGCGGCAAACTGTCTGCTGGCTCGACGTCTGGCGGAACGAGGCGTGCGGTTTATTCAGCTTTATCACCGAGGCTGGGATCACCACGGCGGGATCAGGAACGCGTCGGCTGGTACGGCGAAGCTTTGCGATCAGGGCACAGCTGCCCTGATCAAAGACCTCAAACAACGTGACATGCTGAAAGACACGCTGATCATCTGGGCGAGCGAATTTGGTCGGACACCGATGGCCCAAGGCAGCGGTCGCGATCACCACATCAAAGGCTACTCAATGTGGATGGCCGGTGGCGGCGTGAAGGGCGGCATGACTTACGGAGCAACCGACGAACTCGGCTACAACGCGGTAGAAGACGTGGTTAGTGTCCACGATATGCACGCCACAATGCTGCATCTGTTGGGTATCGATCATGAACGACTGACCGTCCGTTTTCAGGGCCGCGATTTCCGTTTAACCGATGTCCACGGAAAAGTGCAGGATAGAATTCTGGCTTGATCCTGAAGCTGTTCAGGCCCTTATTGCATAGCGAAATTATTGGCAATTTCAGCCTTCGCGATCAGATTTCGCGCTTGACCAACAGATTTCACCTGTTACGGTCGCCGTTTCATCTCATTGGGTTTCCCCAATAATCACGTCTATTTCGAGGTGTCCTTGCCTCGAACAATGCTTTCGCCCCAATCATGGCTGGCGACATTTTCTCATTTCCAGTTCTGGAGGAGCACTCATGGCTGCTGCACGTACTCATCGACGCGGATTTACCCTGATTGAATTGCTGGTCGTCATTGCGATCATCGCGATTCTGGTGGCACTGTTGCTGCCGGCTGTTCAGCAGGCTCGCGAGGCTGCTCGCCGAAGCCAGTGTAAGAGCAACCTCAAGCAGATTGGCATTGGGCTTCACAATTACCACGATGTCTTCAGCGTACTTCCTCCCGGTACTGCTCCAAGACGTACAGGAGCCAATAACAATCGGGTAATGGCGAACTACGAGTCATGGGGCTGGTCGGCGTTCATTCTGGGGCATATCGATCAGGCAGCTCTGGCAGAAGAGTTAGACCTTAACGGGCGAACTTTGAATGAAGCGTTGATTGCCGCTAACGCCGCAGGCACATTGGACGAAAGTTTTCCACCGCTGGCAGTTTATCAATGCCCGAGTGACACAACCGGACCGCGATTAAAAAACGGAATGCGTCGCACGCAATTCAATGGCTTGTCAGCAATTGGAAATGGATGGCGACCGCCGACATTGAACTACCCAGGTTCAACTGGGGGTGTCTCTGGCGACTTGCGAGCGCCGCGCCAACAGAATCATCGGCAGCCGTTGGGCATCTTTTACAACGGAAGCAAAGTTAAGTTTCGCGACATTGTCGACGGTACGACTAATGTATTCATGGTCGGCGAACGTGAAAAACGTTGCGGTGCAGGAGTATGGATGGGAGCACGAAACCCGGACGGAAACGGAACGCACGGCAATGATTATCACATCGCGAGGACTCGGCCCGTGCTCAACGATCCGGTCAACACAGGGAACGATCGTTGCACCGACGGCTTCAGTAGTGTGCATGTCGGTGGCGCACATTTTCTGATGTGCGACGGGGCCGTTAAGTTCATCAGCGATAATATTGAACACGACAATGCCGGCGCTGCTGAAAATAATGACCAAGGGGTTAACCTTGGAGCCATTACTAGGTCGTGTTGACAATACCTGGGTAAATATGTGAAAGGAGGCAGGTCTAGAAC
>CAXBME010000001.1:0-549567 GCA_963976765.1 uncultured Planctomycetaceae bacterium | reverse complement strand
GTTCTAGACCTGCCTCCTTTCACATATTTACCCAGGTATTGTCAACACGACCTAAGAAGCGGTGTTCAGGTTCTTTGTCAAACTGTACAAAATACCGAACAATCCAGACGGCTCTGAGAATGGGCCTGCCGAATTCTCGGCAATTCTATGACCAGTTGAAACAGGAGTTGACAGTCATGAGCAAACAATGGACGACATTTTGCGTGCTGGCGTTAGCTGTATCAGTGCTTTCAGGTCAAAACTCGTTTGCAGGAGGCCTGGACAAAGAGGAGCGGGAAGAAGTCGCAAAAATCGTCTCGCTTGAGATTCAAAAGGCGACACCGGGGATCGCACGACTCGTGGCTGACGCAATTAAGAAGTCGAACCATCAGCCGCCCGTAAAGAAACCTGCCCCCAAAGCCCCCCCGAAACCTGGCTTGAACGACGCGCTTTCTGAGTTGCTGAAAGAACAGGAACTCTGCGAAGACCGTGAAAAACTCGCGAAAGTCATCCGGCGTCTCGTCCATACTGGTGACGGATCAACAAACTGCAAAGCCGGTTGCTACGGGTATTCGCTGGATTGTAACTACAAGCGTGCAGACGGCTCGCTCGACTTCGGCAAGTTCATTGACTGTGAGATCCGACAGCAGGAATTGATTGAGGAGCGTCAGAAACTGGGCAAGGCTTTGAAGCGGCTCATCTCAGATGACGAGTGCACGACGAAAGGTGTCAGCTATTACTCGCCGAACTACTGCCCACCCGGGTATGCCCCGGTTGTGCTTGAGTCTGCAGCTCCCTCGTACTATCGCTACGTGAAATGTGATTGAGGCGAGGAATCGCGTATCAAACTGAAATTCGAGTGATCGATGAAACGGCTCGTCCATTTACCAGGGCGAGCCGTTTTTCGTTTGGCTCGGCCTTTCGCCGCTGCCAAATCCCGGATTGACGCGATTTGCGGACTCGGTGATGCTTCCACTCTTCGTAGTCGGACTGGAGGGTTCGGCGGAGGAACAGAGGGACAGTCCGATGGTCGTGCAGGGATGAGCTTTGCGCGAGGCCCGTCGGGACGGTGACTGCCAAGGGAATGGCTCATGTACAGGCTGCTTTTGTGTACGCGGTATCTGCGAACGCGGTTTATCGCGCTGGCCAGCATTATCAGCGTGATGCTCGGCGTGGCGACGATGATCGTCGTGAACAGCGTGATGTCCGGTTTCTCTTACGAGATGAGAACCCGCATTAACGGCATCCTTGCCGACGTCGACGTCGAAACAAACAGTCTTAACGGCGAAGCGGACGCTCAGGAATTGATGGCCCGAGCTCGTGCCGTCACGGGCGACCGGATTGAAGCCATCTCCGCGACTGTTGAAGTTTTCGGGCTGCTTCATTTTCGTCGAGGCGGGCAGTGGATTCCTCGACCGGTCACGCTGGTCGGGATTGATCCAGAGGCTGAATCCGCAGTCAGCCCGCTCCAGACACACCTCGACAGTTTTCGCGACATCGTGGAAGACGGCGTTGTCACTCGAAAGAAACTTCGACCGGACGGAGCGACACCGAACTGGGATCTGACTCCCGACGCGCTCGCTTACAGAACAGCCTGGAAAGAGCGACAGCGGCTCTTCTTTCAGCCAGCAGCCAACGAGATCGATCCGTTCGAAGAGGAACCGGTTGAACAACTGATGCCGGAAGAACCAAGGTTCGATTCCGGTCAACCTGCCGGCACTCCGAAATTCGAAGAGACCACCAGCGAACCTCAACAGCTCGGCACCCTGGCAACGGCGGAAGCGATTCCAGCGAAAGCTCAAGGCCCTGCCGTTGGACCGGCAACTGCGGCGAATGCAGAGTTTCAACGGGAACGCCAGATTCAACCGGCTCAGAAAATCATTCAGACATCGGCGACAGAAGACGCCGGAGCTGCGGAATCTGGCCGAGGTTCTGACGACCCGTTCAAAGATCTGCTGGTTCCAGAAGAACTGATTGAAGCCAAGGTCGCGGGCAACAACGCAGCAGCCGATGTCGACGCGCCGCTTCACGGACGACTTTACATCGGCGCCGGTCTGATCGAAATCCTGCGGGAAGATCCTCGCACCGGCGGCGTCCAGCTTGAACGAATGGTCCACCCCGGCGACGACGTGAAAATCAGCACAGTCAGCGCGGGCAGTCCGCCGGAACCTCGTCATTTCTTTGCAACGGTCGTCGACGTCTACAAAAGCGGCATGAGTGAGTACGACGCCAACCTCGTGTTCTGCAACCTGGAATATCTCCAGGAAATGCGAGGGATGATCGACCCTCAGTCAGGCAAAGGAGCGGTCACAACACTCAAGATTCGGCTGAAGGATTACGAAGACGCTCCGGACGTCGTTCGAAAACTCCAGAACGCTTTCCCTCCACACCTCTTCACCGTTCGCACCTGGGAACAGAAGCAAGGCCCACTGCTGGCGGCAGTCGACATCGAAGCGGCAATCCTGAACGTTCTGCTGTTTCTGATTATCGCCGTTGCCGGGTTCGGCATCCTCGCAATTTTCTACATGATCGTTGTCGAGAAAACTCGCGACATCGGCATTCTGAAAGCCTTGGGAGCCAGCTCGCGAGGTGTGATGTCGATCTTCCTTTCGTACGGCCTGGCACTCGGTCTGGTCGGAAGCGGAGTCGGTGCGGTACTGGGCTTACTCTTCGTTCGGTACATCAACGAAATCGAAGGGTTGCTGGCCATCATCATGGGGCGGAAAGTGTTTGACGAACGAATCTACTACTTCCCCAGCATTCCGACGCAGGTCAACGCGTTCATGGTTGTTTCCGTCGCGTTTGGAGCCATCGTCATTGCGGTGCTGGCAAGCGTTCTGCCGGCTCGACGAGCTTCCAGGCTGCACCCGGTTCAGGCCTTGCGGTACGAATAATTCTATCGACGATTCAGTCGGTCACTCGGAAGCAGTATCTGCCGAGTCAACCAGCTGTGCTCACGATTTTCAGCGAACGAACAACTGTTGTAAACAGGGACCACTCATGCCTGCCTTTCCTCAACTCTCGAAAAACGACGCATCCACACGGCATCTGTCGGCAGTCGCGATCGAGAAGGTCTACTTGAAAGGTCAGCACCGGATTCCGGTGCTGCGCGGCGTCGAAATGCACGCTCACCGGGGCGAGTTCCTGTCGATTGTCGGGCAGTCGGGCAGCGGCAAAAGTACCCTGCTTCACCTGATGGGACTACTCGATCAGCCATCCGTCGGCGAAGTTCGGCTGCAATGCGAAGGTGCCGATGGCAAGCCTACGGAAACACTCCGTGTCGACAATCTTCCGCCGGCCACGCGCGACGTCATCAGGAATCGAGTCTTCGGATTCATCTTTCAGTTCTACCACCTGCTGCCCGAGCTGAACGTTCTGGAGAACGTGCTGGCTCCGCTGATGATCCGCGACTCGGCGATGAAATACTGGAAGAATCGCCGCGAATATCGCGACCAGGCCAACGCAATCATCGAAAAAGTCGGATTGTCGCACCGCCTGAAGCATCGGCCATCCGAACTGTCCGGCGGAGAAATGCAGCGAGCGGCAATTGCTCGAGCACTCGTCGCCCGCCCGGAAATTCTGCTGGCTGATGAGCCAACCGGAAATCTTGACGCTCAGACCGGTCGAGGAATTATGGACCTGCTGTGTTCGCTGAACGAAGAACACGGCCTGACCATCGTGATGGTCACTCACGACGACGCCATCGCCAGGCAGTCACACCGGATCGTCCGACTGGCAAACGGCAATGTGGAGCGTCTCGAAAAGGCCGCGTAGACCGAGCAGACTGCCGGGAAGCCACTGCCGGTCTGGTCGAACGGTGAGCCTTTTGTGTCGATTCCGTGTCTGCTGCGGAAATCGTTCGCCGACAGCCCTGGCAACGGTTGACCGTTCGGCATGAAGCCTGCTTCAATGCCCGCCCGTATCCATTTTCCTCGTCGATCGCGTTCGCCGCAGTCGCCACACGCCCGGAGTTACCTGCATGTCGCAGAAGGTTTACATCACTGGCAAGCTCGTCTCTAAGGATGAGGCAACCATCAACGTCTACGATCACGGGCTGCTGTACGGCGACGGCGTCTTCGAGGGAATTCGAGTTTACGGCGGCAAAGTTTTTCTGCACGAAGAACACATCGCCCGACTCTATGAAAGCGCGCAGGCGATCCGTCTGCCGATTCCGATGTCGACTTCTGAAATGATCGACGCCGTCAACATGACGGTGAAGGAAAACGGAATTGTCGACGGCTACGTGCGTCTGATTGTTACCCGAGGCAGCGGAAGCCTGGGGCTGGACATTCGCAAAACGTCCAACCCTCAGGTCATCATCATCGCCGACACGATCACGCTGTACCCGGAAGAAATCTATAAGAACGGGATGAAGCTGATCACGGCCAGCACGATCAGAAATCACCCCGGAGCGTTGAGCGCTCGCATCAAGTCGCTCAACTACCTCAACAATATTCTGGCCAAGATCGAAGGCACCGACGCCGGCTCGCCCGAGGCTTTGATGCTGAACCACAAGGGTGAAGTCGCCGAATGCTCGGGAGACAATATCTTCATCGTAAAAGACGGAGTGCTGAAGACTCCCGGCCCTGACGCTGGAATTCTCGAAGGCCTGACTCGCAACGCGGTGATGCGGATCGCTCGGGAAAGCGGGTATGAAGTTAAAGAGTGTGTCCTGCTTCGCCACGACATTTACATCGCTGACGAATGTTTTCTGACCGGCAGCGCCGCGGAAGTTGTCCCCGTCGTCAGCCTGGATGGACGCGACATCGGCGAAGGAACTCCCGGCCCGATCACCTTGGAACTGCTGGAGAAATTCCAGGCATTCGCACGATCGTGAATGGCCTGTGCAGAGAGCAGACGTTTTCTCTGAAGCTCTCAAATATCCTGATTCCCCGTAGTGCCTCACGCTCTATCCCGTGAGGCACTGTCGTTTCGTGAGTCGATGTCCTGAAAGACCGATCAGTCAGGATTGGCTCGGTCATAAATGGTCCGGAATCGCAAACGTCGTTGCGAATTCCTGCGTGATCCCCGCATAATGAGCGACCAGCCTGCCGGCGTGGAAGACTTTGCGACTCTCAAACAGCCTGCGGGACCAGCTATGCGAATTAAGACGCTGCTTGATGTTGACCAGAATCCGGCCAGGTCAATTCAGGGTTCGACCAGACCGATCTCCCGACTCCACGCGATATGTCGGCGAACCCGCCTGACGTTCGGGTTGCTCGCCCTTTCGGCACTATTCGTCGACGTGGCGGTGGCTGATGCCCAGTTCGCTGAGGCTGTAGAGGCCGCCGATACAGAAGCGGCACCGACGCAGGTCATTATTCGGTCGCGAAACGCTACCCCGAATGTCAGCACAAGTCAGACACCGCCGAATTCGTCACCGGCTAAGCCAGCATCCTCGTCGAGCAACTCGAAGCCCGATGACAAAAAGGGTGACTCAAAGGATGGAAAGAAAGACGGCGAAGCCAAAACCTCTGACGTCGTCACGCGGCCCATGACACCTGATACACCGGCAAATCCTGACGAGCTGGATGCGACGCCGAACGAAGCGGGGATGCTGAGGCTGAACTTTCAGGGGCAGCCGTGGCCCGGCGTGATCAGCTGGCTGAAAAAAGTTTCCGGCAAGAGTCTCGACTGGCAGGAATTGCCAGGTGGCTACCTCAACCTTTCGACCCATCGTGAGTACACCGTTGAAGAAGCTCGCAACATCATCAATCGGCACCTGCTCGCTCGCGGCTACACAATTCTGATTCGTGATGAATTGATGACTGTCGAAAAAATCGAAAAGCTCAACCCGGCGATGGTACCTCGGGTCACGGCCGCCGAACTCGATCAACGTGGTGACTACGAGTTTGTGAAAGTTTCATTCACACTCACCGCCCTTGTCGCCGCACAAGCCGCTGAAGAGCTGAAGCCGATGCTTAGCCCAAACGGCAAACTGTTACCGCTGACTCAAACAAATCGGCTGGAAGCGATTGACTCGGTCATCAACTTGCGGGAGATCCGGGAACTCCTCACCGAAGAACAGTCTGGCGACGGAATCGAACGGCGAGTCTGGCAATTTGCTCTACAGCATGTTCGCGCAGAAGACATCGTCGGACCGCTTTACGCTCTGCTCGGTGAACAGCCACCACCTTCCAGTGGAGGTGCCCCGATGTCGTCGTCACAGATGCAGCAGATTCAACAGCAGATGCAGCAGATGCAGAAACAAATGCAACAGGCCGCTGGAAAAGGCGGGGGCGGAGCAGACGAAAAGAAGATTCAAATCGTCCCCGTGCCGCGTGAAAACGTTCTGCTGGTAACCGGTCCGGCTGACAAGATTGCCACAATCTCGGACGCAATCGAGTTGCTTGATCAAAAGTCGCTTCGTTCACAGTCGATTCTCGATTCAATTCAGCGAACCGAAGTCTATCGCCTGGAAAACTTTGATCCTGATGCCTTCATCGAGACAGTTCAGGAACTTGGAGGTCTGTCCCCGCTAACTCAGATCCGAGCCGACAAGACGCGCGGAGCAGTGATTGTCAGTGGTTCAAAAATTGATCACCTGATCCTCGAGCAGTTGCTCGAAAAGATCGACGGCACCAGCCGAGAGTTCCACGTCATTCCGCTTCGAAAACTGGACGCGGAATACGTGGCCGGCTCAATCAAACTGATGATGGGCGAAGAGGAAGAAAAGAAAGAAGACACGCGACGGAGCTACTACTTCAATCCGTACGGGTCGAGTCGATCCGACGATAAGAAATCGAGTGATAAGTTCACGATCGACGCCGACGTTGAATATAACCGGCTGCTGTTGCGATGCTCGGAATTTGAACTGGAGCAGGTGCAGGACCTGCTGATCAAACTCGGAGAACTGCCACAGCCCGGCGGTAATCCGTCTCGTCGGCGAATCTTCGAAACCGGCGATCTTGAAGACTCGATGTTACTCATCGAGCGGCTTCAGAAAGTCTGGCCATCACGCGGTGCAAACGAATTGAAAATTATTCCCCCTGTTGTCGAGCCTAAAAAAGAGACGGTCGTTCCAACCGGTCCAATCTCGCCAGATGTGCTGGAGCCGATCAAGCCGGCCCCGAAGAAAAACGATGCTCAGAAACCAGTTAATGACAAACCGGTCACGACCGCTCAACGGTCACACCGCCCCGAACCAAACCCGTTTCGCACCAGCAGTCAGCCGCTCTTTGTGACGGCCAGCCAGTCGCAAGTCGTCGACTCTGAAGACTCTGCGACTTCTTCCGATGAAGAAACAGCACCAGCAACGGCCAGCGGTGCGGAAGCAGACACGAGCACTGCGGATGAAGCGTTGCGGAAACTCGTCGAGCGAATTCGCGCGAAGCAGCAGGAAGCCAATCGTCGACCAGCCTCAACAGAAAGCGGCGAAACTGCCTCAACGACTTCAGGTCCGGCACCCATTCAGATTCGAATTGGTACGAAGGGCGAGTTGTACGTCGAATCGGACGATACCGCCGCACTGGATCTGCTCGAAGAAGTGCTCGATGAATATGCCCCCCCAAAACGTGACTGGAAGGTCATCGAGCTGAAGTATCCGCAAACCTGGGCGTACGGCATCGAGGTCATCCTGAAAGACATTTTTAAAGAAGAGATTGACGCCTCAGAGAAAAATGAGGGGGGCATGCGGTACAGCCCGTTCTACGGTTTTTACCCAGGCAGTTCGAACGACAGTGGTCCTCGCCGACTTTCGGCACGCAAGCCGCTGAAGATTATTTCCGATCGCGACTCGCACACAATTCTCGTGCAGGGTGCGTCCGATGAGCAGTTACGGATGATCGAAGAGCTGATCGAAATTTACGACAAGCCTCAGTCAACGGAAGCCCGCTCGATTCGTAAGACCCAGATCTTCAAGATTCGCTACTCGAAAGCGAATGTGATCGCGGACGCGATCAAAGAAGTCTACCGCGACCTGCTTAGCGAAAATGACAAGGCTCTGCAGGAAGCACAGGGCAAGAAAAAAGAAGATCGACCTTCCGAAAGAAGTTACACCTATATCTACGGAGGTGGAGGCGGCAGCGACGGAGAAGATCAGGAACAGCCCATTCGCTTCAAGGGCCTGCTTTCAATCGGAGTCGACGAGACAGCAAATATTCTGATCATCTCAGCGACGGAGGGACTACTGGCGAACGTTGCTCAGATTGTTGAGCAGCTCGATGACGCCGCTCAACCCAACTCGTCATTCAAGGTCGTACAGGTCAACACTCGGGTTAACCTGCGGGAACTGCAGAAAAAATTGCAGGGCATGCTCGCGCCCAGGCCGCCTCAACAGCCGAAGAATCAGAACGCCAAAGGTCAGCCGCAAAACGGCGACAACAACAATCAGAACGGTGGCGAGAACAACAGATAAGCTTTCGCTTCGCAATAACGCCTGTGGCGTCTCAACCAGTAACTGCCGGTGCTGGCTCAGGAGAGAGCTTGCGGATGCCTGACTCAGGCATCATTCTGTGGTGATCCTCAACAGCTTCGGCGGTTCCCGTCGGACTTCGATCACTTCAGACAGCGCGTCTCTGCATGTCCCCAAAACATCCTTCTTCGCACTCGCGGCCAATGCCGTTGCTGGGCATTCTCAGCCTGTTCGCGGGCGCAGGAATGTTCTACACGACTGCACAACTCGCCGAACGCGCCGCCGAATGGAGCCTCTACGTCTGGGTGATCGGTCGCCTGATCGGCATCATCCTGATTCTGTGGGGCATCCGTCTTGTGGCTGGCCGGTTTGCTCGTGCCGGATCGAAAGTCAGCCGACTCAACCGCAACCGAGTCATGCTTCCCCGTGAGGGCATGATGTACCTGTTGATCATGATCGTCGCCTTTGTCGCATCGCTGATCGGTCGGTCGAACATGCTGATGCTCGTCTTTTCGATCATGGCCGGACCGTTCATCGTAAATGGGTGGGTCACGTTCTCGCTGCTCCGGCGAAATTACGTGGGCCGCATCGTTCCCCCTCGTGCGATGTCTGGAGAAACAATTTCGGTTGAGGTGACGCTTCAGAATCGAAAACTCTGGTTCTCATCCTGGTTGATGGTCATTCGCGATCGCGTCGGTCGTTCCAGTGACGGAGGATTGCTGGGCTCGTCCACCGAGGTCGGTCTGGAGCCGACTGTTCTGTTTGCCAGCGTGAAGCCCGGCGCCGAACGAACAGCCTGCTACCAGCTTCGGTTAAACCGCCGCGGCCGGTATCTGTTTGGCCCGCTCGAAGTCTCAACACGGTTTCCTCTCGGACTGGTAGAACGCGGCTTTATCACGGACAAACACGGCGAGATGCTCGTCTATCCGCCAATTGGCACACTCAGCTCGCGCTGGTATCGAGAGTCTCAACTGGCTGCCGAGATGATCGAGCGGCAACAGACCCGGAAGGGAATGTTCGATGACGAGTTTCATCATTTACGGAACTTCCGTCCTGGCGACAGCCCTCGTGAAGTTCACTGGAGAACTTCCGCGAGAATGAACGAGCTAATGGTTCAGGAATTCCACCAGAGCCGCGATCAAGGGCTGATCATACTGCTTGATCTGTGGCAACCCCCGCGCCCTTCCGAAACCGACACGGAACGGGTCGAACTCGCGGTCAGCTTCACTGCAACTATCTGTCTGGACCATCTGCGGCAGACCCGTGGCGTCGAACAGGTGCTGTCGATCTGCGGTCAAAAGTCGACGACCCTCCGGTACACGACGGTTGGTCAGGCCGTTGAATCGCTGCTGGACACACTCGCTCTGGCAGAAGGCGGACCGGCCGATGGACTTGCCCAAGCCGTGACAGAAGCAGCTCAATCCATGAATTCGCTCGTTCGCTGCGTGCTTGTCACCACTCGAGACGACGATACAGACCTCACGAAACTGTTGGGGAACGATGGCCTGCCGAACCTGGAAATCGTCCGGGCCAACCAGGAAGAACTCAGCCAGTGGTTCACACTGGCAGACTCCAGCACGAAGCCACCGCCCCATAACGAGTCGATATCATCCACAAATGCGGAGGTCGCCTCAGTATGAATCGGCCTTTCCTGATCAGCATCTACGCACTGACGGCCTTGTCTGGCGGAATGATTGCATTCGCGGAAGAGATTCCGTTTCCCAGCGGTCTGACTCTGCCACTGGCCATTCTGGCGTACTTCTTTAACGAGCGTGAACAACGGATTCGGATCAGGACATTCTGGGCGAACATCCTCGGGGTCGTCGCGTTTCTGGTCGCCGCGACAGAATTACTTGTCGCCGGTTTCAGCGAGGCTGGATTTGCGGCGGAAGGTCGACTGCTATCTGGAGCGCACCTGCTGTCCTACCTGGTATGGATCGCTCTCTTTCAGGACAAACACGGTCGCCAGTACTGGTGGCTGATGGCGCTGGGAGTCATGCAGGTCGCTGTCGGCGCGATTCTTTCTCACGATCCGTTCTTCGGAGTCATGCTGCTGTTTTACGTGTTTCTGTCGCTGTGGACGTTGTCCGTTTTTTCGCTCTACCAGGCACACTACGGCTTTGAAGTGGCAGGGCAGGCATCGACAGCCGCGCTTTCTGCCCCGCCATCGCAAAGCCACTCCGCTGGCAACAGTTTCCAGTTCCGACAGCCAGACGAAGTCCGTGGCGCCATTCAACTGGATCCTGACGAGCAATGGGTTAACCGCCGTTTCGTGCTCGGCGTTGTCGCGACATCCATCCTGTCGATCAGCGTCGGCGTGGTCTTCTTTGTTCTGATACCGCGTTTGTGGGTGGGCAAAGAATACGACTTCGACGACCGAGTAGCTCCAGGCTTTCGGAAAGTCACAGGGTTTACCAACGAGGTCCAACTCGGCGAAATCGGCCAGATTCTCGAAAGCAACGAACGAGTGCTTGAGGTCCGATTCTTCAATGCGAAATCGATGAAGTCGCTGGATGTCGAAGAAGTCGCACGCGAACTGGGTTACGAAGAGCCGCTGTTCCGTGGTTCGGTCATGGGGCGTTACGAAAACGGTCGATGGCATGTTCTGGATGCAAGCCAGGATGTGACAGAACTCGTTCCGCCAAGGCGAATCAACGATCGACTTATCCGCCAGCACTACATCGTGCATGACGGTTCAAGCAAAACTCTATTTGGTATGCATCCGGTCTTTGCAACCGAGTTCGGCAATGAAGAACACATTCAGCCAGCAATAGACGTCGTCACATCGATTCTCTTCCGCCGCGACGAAGACACGAGCCAAAGAAAAAAACTCGAGTACATACTCTTTGCCGGGACGCCACGAGAGAAATCAAACCGCCCCTACATTTACGAACCTCGCAGCGGACCGGCATACCGTGCCCGCCAGACGGTGATGCCCGAGCTGTTGAAACTGCCTGCTGGACTGGATCGACTGATTCAACTTTCCAGACAGATCGCCGAGACAGTCAGTCCGTTTGAGACGTCGTCGGTCGCACCGGACGTTCGCATCGCTCAGAAGATCGAGCAGCATCTGCAAAGCGCTGGCGGGTACAAGTACTCGCTCAACAATGAGATCATCGATCCCGCGATCGATCCGGTTGAAGATTTTCTCTTTAATCGAAAACAGGGGCATTGCGAATATTCCGCTACCGCAATGGCTTTGATGCTTCGAGCCGTCGACATCCCGTCGCGACTGGTCAGTGGCTTTAAAGGTGGTCAACTGAGCGGGTTCTCGGGCGCGTTCGTTGTAGAAGGACGGCACGCGCACGCATGGGTTGAAGCGTGGGTTGACGGGCGATGGAAGACGTTCGACCCGACACCATTCGAACGTGCCGAAAGCGTCGCCGAGATTGGAGCGGAACAAAGCATCCTTGCCAATCTTCAGGGATTACTCGCGGGCTTCTGGGAGCAACGAATCGTTCGCCTCACAATCGACGAACAGAAAAGCATGATCTACGCGCCACTTGGAGACGCTCTGAAGGCCATAACCAGGACAGCATCGTCACCGCTCGGCGATAAAGGCAGTAAGTTGACCGAGTTCCTGTCCGACCCCAAAAAATGGTTCAGTATCGAAACGTTTATCGGGACCGCGATCCTGATGATCCTGATTTTCGGCTTCAGAATCCTCTGGCGCAGGTACGGACCGCAGGATGCCGGATTGATCCGCTGGTTGATTCGGCAGATTCGAATCGTGCTGCTCAGACTGTTCGTCAGCGAGGACCGAATTCGTATCGAATTCTACGAACGCTTTCTATCAATCCTCGCGAAGCATGGCCTGGTGAAGCGTCCCTCGCAGACGGCACTTGAGTTTGCCACGGACGTGCAGAATCAACTCGCCAGCAGATTGTCGCCGGCTGAGTTAGCTCAACTACCCAGCAACATTGCGACGACGTTTTATCGAGTGCGGTACGGAAATCAGTCGCTGACCGTCACCGAACTGTCTTCAATGAGTGCCAGCCTGGACCAGCTCAAAGCCGCCATCGCCAGCCGGTAACCCGGCATCGCCGGTTGGGGATTTTAAGCAGCAGCCGCGCTACGCCGACTCAGCCGAAGACTCAACGTTACTCCGGCAATCTTCGCCTTTCAGTGTCGCCGCAGCTTTCTTGAGGTCTCGTAGCTGCCTCCAGTTTCGGAAGATTGTCAGAGTCAGATCGAGCGAGAAGAGCAATCCGATTCCAAGGACAACCAGTCCGAACAACATCGACACGTCAAGCAGCAATGCTGCCACGCCAGAGCCTAACGCCAGGATCGAAGCGGTCGTCTTGACCATGATCTGTCGCCTGACATCACGTCGACTTGCCGTCGCCACTGCCGACCTGGCCGACTGATTGGCAATCTGGCGGAGCACCTGGACCTCCGCCCGTACCTGGTCACGATTCTGACGGTGTCGTGGCGATTCTTCGAGCCATCTTTCGGACTTGCTGCCGGGAACAGCGGCTGCTTCGACACGGATCTCAGGTGAGGCCGAGTCCTTCTTCGAAACGGCAGTCGCTGGTGCGGCCGGAACCTTATTGCCGGTTCCGGTCGATACTGAGTTGCCACCCGTAACCTGTCGATTCCTCGCCAGCAGCCTTTCCATGTAAGCACTGATCGAATCTTCCGCGTCGTCCTGCTCTGCCGGCTCAAACGACGATGCAGTCGCCTTTGCAGGCTCTTCTTCGTCAGGCACTATCGAAGGATGTTCGTCCAGAGTCTCAGATCCAAATTTCGCCCCCGAATCGGTATCGGCGGCAGTCGTCGGATCAAGACTCATAATCGAGTCTGATTCCGAACACTCGGCGGTGTGGACTTTCTCCGGCCAGGACATTTCAGCTGCATCGCTACGGACTTCCGCCGACTCGTCAACCGGGACTTCTTCTGGACTCTGCTGGATGCTCGCCTCAAACGATCTGTCTGACGGGCCGAAGCTCACCGGCGAGGACAGCGTTGGCAGATCAAACATCTCTGCAAGTTTCTTTCGCAGATCAGTGGCGGACGCGTCGACACTGGCGTTTGCTCCGTCTTCCGTCGCAGCGTCGTCGACCGTCAATTCAACATCGTCGGCTTTGTCCTCGACGACTGAATCAGCTTCGGTCATAAGCTTCGAGTCGAACCAGGATGGGCGTTCTTCATCCAGCTGGCAGAATTCCGGAGCAGTAACTTCGTTATCGAATTCCGTGTTGCCGCTACTGGCATCGAGATTTGGCAACAGGCTCTCACTCACTTCCGGCTCAGCCACAAAGGAATGATCTGCAAAGGAAGCTTCGTCCGCGGGTTCAGCAACCGGCTCCCGCTCGAATTCATTGATCCCGCCAACAGCCGAACTTTGCAGAGTGAACGACTCGTCGTCGTCCGACTCGGGCAAGTCCGACTCAATAATTCCGTGCGTGCCAGCTTCAGCTTCGACGCGATCGAATTCGAAGGACGGAGCACTGCTGTCAAAGTTTTCAAACTCAACTTGCGGTATTCGCCCTGGCTCCGCCAGCAGGCCGTCAGACTCTTCCTTGATTCTCGATGTCAGCGCGGATAAGTCAAATTCGTCCGTAGACTCATCCGTCCCGGCATCTTCAGGCACTGGTGAGTCTTCCCACTCTGACTCGTCCAGCTCCTGCGTAACTTCTGCGGCAGAGTCGTCGCTCAACGATTCTGGTTCGTACGTGTCCGACTCGCCATTTTGTTCACCTGCCAGAACCGTTTCCGGCTCGACTTCGTTGATCAATGCGCCTAGTTGATCTATCGAGGTTTCAAAATCGCAGACTTCAAGTTTCAGGACATCATCACACTCGACCGACACTTCTACGCGACCTTGTTCGCCACTGTCCCCCGCAAATTCAGGTTCGCCCCCCACCAGCGACGCTGAGTTTCCAGAGCATCCTGAGTTTTCGCTTGTTCTGTCATTCGTGACGGAGCCAAACGACGAGTTCAACGCCAGTGCCGACTGGTTCGAACGTTCTCCTGTCGCCGCAAGAACCAGGTCATCCATTTGCTTCACAGCATCTTCGCGCGACCTCAGCGCGTTCATCACACTGTAATCGGTCACAGCCCGAGCAGCCCCAATGGCGACTTCCACTTCCTCAAGTTGCCCACACTCCGCGTCGACCGATTCAAACTCGTCCAGATAGTGACGAAGCTTCTCTCGCTCGGCCGCAAGAGTTATCGCCTCTCCGTTTGTGCACACCCCGAATTCACCTGAATACAGTGCCGAGTCCTCGACTCCGTCATCATCGAATCCCACCCCGTGGTCAACCGCCGAATGGAATTCGTTTCTCCGCCGGGCTTCTGCAAGCTGAGATTCGATCTGCTGCGTCTCTCGAATGAACAACTCGCGTTTCGCAAGAAGTTGCTCACGTTCAATCTGCACAGCCGCTCGCAACTCTTCTAACTGGCGCAACTCTTCATCCACACCGGATGCCTGCAACTCCAGAGACTGACCAACAGTCTGAAGAGCCACGGTATTTGCAGCAGTATTTGATTGGGGTGCCTCAAGTTGAATCTTTGACAGAGCATTCAGCGATTCGATTTGCAGATCGCCGGCATCATGGTCGATGCTCGCAGTTTCCGGTGAATCAGGATCCCAGGACGACTCAACCCTGCTGATTAACTCGTCTAACCGATCGGCACCGTCGTCAAACGCGAGCATCCCATCAGCGGTAACGAGTGCAGAATTCTGCGTTTCTGAACGGGCAGTTTCATTATCAGTATCAGCTGTCATGCCAGCTTCTTCATGACAACGAGCGGCAGCGACATATGGGAGTTGAGAGATCAGATCCTGCGATTTCGCCAGCCGAAACGACATTCGGACATTCGCAATTTCAACAGCGTCACCATCATTCAGCACGGCATTGTCGAACATTTTGCCATTCAAAAATGCCTTCGCCGACCAATCTCGAATCACCGAGCGGTGTTCCGTCACAACGATCAGGAACTGGCGAGCAGCGATATCGTCATGATCCAGCACAATTTGATTGGCAATTCCTGAACCGACATTCCACTTGCCTGGCGACAATAGAATCGGCTCGTGTTCAGTCCCTGAAAACTCAACAGTCAGCATCTCCGCTGTTGGAGCCTGTTCGTCATCAACGGTTGCCGAAACCTCGGTCGACTGATTGACTGGAGAAGCAAACATGGAAGAAAACTCCTGAGAAGCCGCCACGTTCTGGCAGCGGACTTCCAAATCGACAACGTCCGCATGCACGACGAACGCAGCCACGTCGTGCAGTCGAGGATCCACCTGCATGGCATATAGCTCACGGAAAGTGGCGGTCAAACTCCGTCCATATCCGTCGTCTGTTTGGCGGCAAATGCCTGACGTGTCAGGCCTCCGCAGCGGTACTGATCTGCACATTCGAAATTTTCGACAATGACGTTTGAAATCGCACCATGATGTTGAACGACCAGTCCGGCACGACGAGTTGTCCTTGCAGTCAACCGGCTGTCGAGAATGCTGAACACTACTGTTGCAGTCATTGGACTAAAGACGCGCTGCCAGCGCACCCCATCGTGACAGCGGCAACCGTGTTTGACACCTCGTAACGGTTGTGAGACCTCGTTCAGCAGACCGATCATCCCGCCAAGGCTGTGAGTTGTCATGCCAGTGGAAAATCACAGCCTCGTCCTGTTGAGCGTAGGTGTTTCGGTGTCGATCAGCCTCGTTCGAAGCGATCTGGCACAAGGATCGCTACGAGGTCAGGAACACCAGTCTGTGCGCAGATTTCGTCCTGCAGATCGTCCTCATTCTGAGGATTGTTCGACAGGCTTCCGAAAGCGTCGAATGTGTGATTGAGGATCCGCTGCTATGAATAAACAGAAACGTCCCGCAGTTTTCGTTCTGTTTCTTCTGACCGTTTTTACGAGCGCCTTCCTGCTTTTCCAGGTTCAACCACTTATCAGTAAGTACATCCTGCCGTGGTTTGGAGGCTCACCGGCCGTCTGGACCACCTGCATGCTGTTTTTCCAGATCACGCTCTTTGGTGGCTACGTTTACGCGCATTTGCTTGTCGCCCGACTGTCTCCGAAATGGCAGGCGATCACGCACATCGCATTGCTCGCTGCGGCGCTGGTGTTCCTGCCCATCGCACCGGACGAATCCTGGAAACCCGACGGCGCGACAAACCCAGCCATCCGCATCATGACACTGCTGGCCGCAACGGTGGGGCTGCCCTATTTCATCCTCTCCGCAACGGGGCCGTTGCTGCAGGGCTGGTTTCTGCAAGCAGTCCCTGGGCAATCCCCTTACCGACTCTATGCGCTGTCGAACTTCGGCTCACTGCTCGCGTTACTGACTTACCCTTTCGTCTTCGAGCCGGGCTTCACCACACAGATTCAGGCGCACCTGTGGTCCGGCACGTTTGTCGTATTTGCGGCAATCTGCGCGGCGTGCGCAGTCGTGATGGCAAGACGCAGTTCGGTCGCAGAGCTCAAAGTTTTCTCTGGCGACAACGATCCTGATTCTGCGTCAGGCAACATCAATGGATCACGACGTCCGACCGGCTTACAGATTTCACTGTGGTTCGCGCTGGCCGCTGTACCGTCGACATTGCTGCTTGCCACAACGAACCAGGTCTGCGCCGACATCGCATCGGTGCCCTTTCTCTGGGTGCTGCCGCTGTCGCTTTACCTGCTGAGTTTCATCCTGTGCTTTGAAAGCGACGACTGGTACAACCGCCAGACGTTTGGAATTTCGCTCGGCATTTTCGCAGCCGCGTCGTGTTTTCTGCTGTGGGACGCGGTCATGGCGTGGCACACGATTCCGTGGATCGCCGTCCAGGCAGCGATCTTTTTCGGCATGCTGTTCTGCAGCTGCATGGTCTGTCATGGCGAACTCGTTCGACTCAAACCGGACCCGAAATATCTGACCGTCTTCTATCTCTCAATTTCTGCCGGTGGAGCGTTGGGCGGACTCTTCGTCGGAATGATTGCCCCGATCGTGTTCGACACTCTGCTTGAGTTGCATATCGGCATAGTGACCGGCTGTCTGTTGTTGCTCGCCGTGATTTATCGAGATGAATCGTCGCCGCTCTATCGAGGCCGCCGACCTGCCGCGTGGGCAACCATGATCGCCGGAGTTGTCATCCTTGGCTGGACTCTGAACGCTCACGCAAACCGTATCACGAAAAACTCAATCTCCGTGGCACGCAATTTCTACGGTTCATTGCGAGTCGAAGGTTTTCGTGATTCGTACATTCTGAAGCACGGACAGATTCGGCACGGGCACCAGTTCCGCGACGCCGAAAGACGGAAGCTGCCGACGTCGTACTACGGGTATGAATCCGGCTGTGGGCTGGTCCTGAAACAGCATATGCCTGACAAGCCGATGCGAGTCGGATTGATCGGCCTGGGAACGGGTACGCTCGCCGCGTATTCAAGGCCGGGCGATTACTACCGGATGTACGAAATCAATCCGACGGTCGTCGACATGGCCAGAGAATTCTTTACCTACCTGACCGAAGCTGAAGGAGCACTGGAAACGGTCATCGCCGATGGCCGCATCGCATTGGAGCGGGAAGAACCGCAGCGTTTCGACGTGCTGGTCCTCGACGCATTTTCCGGCGACGCCATTCCCACTCACCTGCTCACCAAAGAGTGCGGCGACCTCTACATGAAGCATCTCAACCAGGACGGGATCCTGGCGATCCATATCACGAATCGACATGTCGACCTGCAACCGGTCTGCAACGGGCTCGCTGGAGCACTCAGCCTCGCCGCCGTATCCGCCATCTCGACAAACAATTCCGACATGGGAACCAGCGTCGCTCACTGGGTATTGCTGTCACGTTCTGAAGAAGCACTGCGAAAAATCAATTTCGGCCAGACTACAACGTCGCCACTCGACGACAGGACAATTCTCTGGACGGACAACTTCAGCAACCTGCTCTCAGTCATGGCTAACTGACATGACGAACTGAGTTTCAAGCCAGCTGCCGCTGCCGCTACATTCTCCCATCACGCGAGTCGACCCTCGACACGCACTCATGACGAGTCGGGAGAATTACAATGTCTTCATACGATCGCCGAGCATTGCTTTCAGTTCTAATCCTGTCTGTGGCCTGGCTGTTGATGCCGTCTGACGTTGCTTTCGCAGCCGAGCCAGACGATCCAGTGGAGCCTGTGACAAGCTGGAAGTATCCACCGGACATGCCTGGTTCGCGGATCGAAATCTACAAACGCGTGGGCGACGTTTCGCTCAACGCGTACATCTTCGAACCGAAAGGGCACGACCGTTCAGACCAGAGTCCGGCGATTGTTTTCTTCTTCGGCGGCGGCTGGAAAAGCGGCACTCCGGGGCAATTTCTGCCCCACTGCCGGCACCTCGCCGAACGAGGTATGGTGGCGATTTCTGTCGACTACCGAGTCAAGAGTCGACAGGACGCCTGGCCTCAGGACTGTGTTGAAGATGCCAAGTCAGCGATTCGCTGGGTCCGACAAAACGCGAAACGCCTGGGCATCGATCCGGACAGAATCGCCGCCGGTGGAGGGTCAGCCGGCGGGCATCTCGCCGCCGCCACAGCCCTCATCAACGGCTTCGAACAAGATTCCGAAGATGCTTCCATTAGCTCCGCACCAAACGCGATGGTCCTGTTCAACCCGGCCGTCGCACTGAGTCAAGTCGATGGTCTGAAGCTCGTCCCCGAAGAAAAGCTCGACGACATCAGAGAGCGAACGCAGGGCCGCCCGGAAGAAATCGCACCAATCAATCACGTCCGGAAAGACCTGCCACCATCGATCATTTTTCACGGCACGGCTGATCCAACCGTTCTGTTTGCCAGCGTCGAAGAATTCGCCAGACGAATGACCACCGCGGGAAATCGTTGCGAACTGGTTCCTTACAAAGATCAAATTCACGGTTTCTTCAACGCTGGTCGCGGCAAAGGCGAAGCTCGCGCGAAAGCAAACCGCAACTATCACAAAACGCTCGTGCAAATGGATTCGTTTCTGGAATCACTCGGCTACCTGAAGCCTCAACGCTGACATCTCCAGGTTCGCGATCAACGCTCATCCTAAAACGAAACAGACGTAGCTCATGGCAGAACTTCGGAAGGATCCGATTACTGGCGAGTGGGTAATCATCGCTCCCGACCGGGCGGCACGGCCGTTCGACCACAAAGAAAACGGTCGCGAAGAAAACACACACGTTACCTCGCTGGATGTCTGCCCGTTCTGTCTGGGCAACGAGTCTGAAACTCCGGACTCCGTTCTGACAATTGCAGGCCCCGACGACTCCGAAGACTGGGCCGTCCGCATCATCCCCAACCGTTACCCGGCGGTCGGCCTGGCAATGCAGGTCGTCCCAGCTTCAAAGTTCTTCGAGCAAACCGCCGCCGTCGGCTACCACGAAGTCATCGTCGAAAGCCCCTCCCACGAGCGGGCGATGCGCGACCTGCCTGTCGATCAAATCTCCCGAGTTCTGCGAGCCTGGCGGGACCGCCTCACGATTGTCAGCGCGGACAAGCACGTCGCCCACACGATGATCTTCAAAAATGAAGGCGCCGCCGCTGGAGCATCACTCGAACACGTCCATTCGCAACTGCTCGCAACGTCGTTCGTCCCCCCGAGGATGGAAGCCGAACTCGCCGCCGGGCAGAAATATTTCGAAGAAACGGGCAACAGCATCCGGGCCGAAATGCTCGACCAAGAACTGGCTGACGGATCACGAATCGTCGCCACTACCGACCAGTTCATTCTGCACTGCCCGTTCGCGAGCCGATTCTCCGGTCAGATGGAGATTTCCCCCAGAGCCTCTGCCTCTGGCTTCGAATCAGCAACTGGCTCGGAACTGACAGCTCTCGCCCAACTCCTGAGAAAGTCGCTGCAATCACTCAACGAAGTCTTCCCTGCAGCTCCTTTCAACCTGGAGCTGCACACCGCCCCGCCGCGCGACGCGCGAAGCCCTGCCTGCCACTGGCACCTGACCATCACCCCTCGACTGACCGGCATTGCTGGCTTTGAAATCTCGACCGGGTCGTGGATCAACATCACCACCCCGGAAGATGCGGCAACCCGATACCGCCAGACGATCAACCACTACTGAGAAACTCATCGACGCCCCGGACGTTTTAAAAATTGCCGTTCAGTTCGGCAGTCCGTCGCTCGGACAATGGCAGATTCCTGCAGGCTCTGCCGGATGGCACAGGTTGCTCGAATTGCCATCAACCAGGCTTCGGAGACCGTCATTCGGTCGTCAAAACTAATCTGTCGAAATTTCGAACTATGTCTGGTGGAATTTTATTTTAGTTTTCAGTTCCTGATCTGTTGCTGTGGTACTGACTACCACAGGTTCAGACCAAGGAGATGTTGACAGGCAGCAATGTGGCTTTCATGAGTCGCCAGGCGTGCCAACCTAAAGTGGCAAGTCAGTTCTTACCCTCAATTGTTGAGCATTCCCGGCTCAGAGGCGAACTGATGGAGTAATAAATCCAGAGGCGTATTTCCGCACACGCTTGCTGGCGATTTGAATTGCCGCTGCTGTCGTATTTCCAGCAGGAAATCGACCAGAACTACTGGGCGTGCGACATCCGCCCCTTCTTTTTCGCCCTTGAGTGGAGTTTATACGCTCCCGTTCTGTTTCATCCTGATCCGTTTCAGCTTCCGCCCCCGTTTCCCTGGAGTTCCTCCGCAAATGAAAACTCAACTACCGACCTCAAAACGTGGATTCACCCTGATTGAACTTCTGGTCGTCATCGCCATTATCGCCATTCTTGTGGCTCTGTTGCTGCCTGCTGTCCAGCAGGCACGAGAAGCGGCACGTCGATCAACCTGCAAGAACCAGTTAAAACAGCTGGGACTTGGAATGCAGAACTATCACGATGTTTTCAGCGTTTACCCTCCCGGACTTACCGGAACAACAACGGGGACAAACAATAACGGCGGTCGATTGAGTCCGTATTTTGGAATGCTGCCGTATATCGATCAGACGCCGCTTTTTGACGAGATCGTTTCGGGCCCTGGCGATAACCAGGGGGCGACCCCATGGACGGCCAGAACGTGGCACGACGTGGACCTGCCTGCTGTGAATTGTCCATCTGATGTTCTTCACAACCGTGACCGCGGCAAGACCAGCTACGCCTTTAATCATGGCGATCGCGGTACTGAACTTGAAAACCGGGAAATTGAACGCTGTCGAGGAGTTTTCTGCGGAACGACCGCCTTCTCAGAAAAGGACATCACAGACGGAACAAGCAACACGATCGCGATGGCAGAAATCAGAAAGTCCCTCGCCTACGGCGGAGACAACCTCGAAGTTCCTGGCCAGGTTCTGAAGAGCTCAGGGATTGGTGTCGATCCAAACATTATTCCGTCTGTCTGTCTGGCAAGCGTCGATCCATCGGATCCAGAGCGATTTGTTACAGGCTCCGATGGAGACCGAATGAGAGGGGACCGATGGCTCGACGGGCGGCCTGCCTTCACTGGATTCCAGACGATTCTTCCACCGAATTCACCAAGTTGTGTCAGTGGTACCAACGCTGAAGATCCCAACAATGCGATCTACTCGGCATCAAGTGCTCACACCGGTGGTGCGCATGGCTTGCTGCTGGACGGAAGCGTCCGATTCATCAGCCAGAATATCGATACGGGCAGCCTGACAACCATCACGCCAGGCCGCGTCATGACTCCCAGTCCTTATGGAATCTGGGGAGCACTTGGAACGCGATCTTCCTCAGAGTCTCTCAATGACTTCTAACCTGCCGTAGACAACAGAGCCTCGGTCGAATTTCCGGGTTCAACCGAGGCGATTGTCATTTCCATTTTCCGACTCACGTTGCCCCAATCGGGCCAGTTGCAATTGAAACAGCCGTTGTGATCTCGTTCAGAGTGACAGACTTCAATCACAACGGAGTACAAGGAGTTCGCAGATGATTCGCCATTCGCCGTATTTCAGTCTTTTCGGCGCGAGTATGCTCGCCGCATTTGCATTGTCCGGTTGTGGCGGTGGAGACGGGGCTGGTGCTGCCAATCGTGAGAGCACCTATCCTGCGTCAGGCGTCGTGCTTTACAACGACCAGCCGGTCGAAGGCGCGATTGTCATCTTCGAATGCCTGACGCCAGGAAAACCGGGAGCCACTGCCAGAACAGATGCGAAAGGGAAATTCACTCTGTCAACTTACAAGGCCGGCGATGGAGCTATTGCTGCAAAGTTTGTCGCTTCCGTTGCGAAAGTAACCGTTGAAGGTGAAGACACCTCGTACGCCGACACCGAATCACCAAACTACGGAAAGGAACCACCGCTATCGGCTCGCGGAAAAATTAAACATCACATTCCAGAGAAGTATACGAAAACAGACAGCTCACAACTTGGTGCCGAAATCACGACTGCCGGAAACAAAGAAATCAGATTCGAACTCAAAGACAATTGATCGATCTCACCAGATTGACAAGTCGAGCAGACAGTGTCGGTTGACTCACTGGAATGGCCCATCGTGTGCTCAGTGTAGAGCGTCACCAGAAACCGAATAGGATCGCTTCCGAATCCTGGTGAAGGACTACAGAAGTTCGCGGATGGGTTCGCCGTGTTCGACGAGATAGCGGGGCCGACCGGCTCGGTCAGGGATGGCGGTGTTACGGGCGTCGATACCGAGGTGATGATAAACCGTCGCGGCGACGTCTTCGGGACTCAGTGGCCGCTCGGCAACGTAGGCGCCTTGAGCGTCGGAAACGCCAATTGATTGTCCCATTCGGAATGCGCCGCCGCTTATCATGACGCTGAAGGTGTGCCCCCAGTGATCGCGACCGCCGGCATCATTCATCTTCGGAGTGCGACCGAATTCGCCCATCGCCACGACGAGGGTCTTTTCGAAGAGACCGCGGTCGACGAGGTCTCGAATCAAAGCGGCGATCGCTCGGTCGACAGGTGGAATGAGCTGCTTCGCTCCCTTCTCCGTCGGGAGTCGATTTGCCGTGCCGTGATGATCCCATGGCTGAGTGTTGACTGTCACAAAAGTAACGCCACGCTCGACAAGACGCCGTGCAAGCAGCGCGCTTTGCCCGAAAGTGTGCCGACCATAGTCGTCACGAAGCCCGTCCGGCTCCTGAGTCATGTCGTAGGCTTCTCGGACGACCGAGCCGGTCAGCAGGTTGAAAGCCGACTGCTGCTGATCGCTCATATCGATCATGCCGCCGTCAGCTCGGCGACGATACTGGTCGATCGAATTCAGCAGTGACCGCCGATCGTTCAGCCGATCGAAGGTCAACCCGGACTGCAACGACAGATCGGCCACGCCGAAGACTTCGCCGTTCGGATCCGAATTCGTGACGAGCGGGTTGTGGGCGCCGCCAAGGTACGTCGCATAATGAAAGAGGTTGTCGGTGCCGCCCTTCAAATGAGGAGCCGCCGAGTACGCCGGCAATCCGGGTTGCCGAGCACCGCACAGTGCAGACGCCACCGATCCCATTGAGGGACGTCGCTGAACTTTATTGTCAGGCTTGTTGAAGTCAGGGCCTTCGAAACCAGTCAGCATCCAGTGATTGCCCTTTGTGTGATCGCCAGACCGATGCCGAACGGTTCTCAACACAGAAATCCGATCAGCAATCTTCGCCTGCTCGGGCAGCATCTCGCTGAACTGAATTCCGCCGACGCTGGTCGAGATGGCTCCGAACGGACCACGGTATTGACTGACGGCGTTCGGTTTTGGATCCCACGTCTCATGATGCCCTGGCCCACCACTCATCCAGATCAGGATAACGCTGGTGTCAACTGATGATTGCCGGGTTGCATTCAGCTTTGCAGCCTGGCTTTTCAGAGCCATCATCTGCGAAAGTGAGAGACCACCAACTCCCAGCACGCCAGCCTCAACAAAGCTGCGTCTCGTTAAATCGTGGCCGCCAGAAGCTTTCTCTCCGCTCACTCGAAACATCGGCTATTACCTTGCTGCAATTTCTAATTGCTCGCCGTCAACTGGTTCTTTCAGGCGGCCAGATTAGCACGACTTGCCAGCTCAAGCGAACAGAGATCGCTGCCGCTGGATTCTGTCACCACACTTCAACCTGCATGCCGATGTTGAATTCGCTGAGTCAACTTTGCGACAATGCATCCTCATTCCCGCCCAGAAGTATCCCTCCGATCACAAAGCGATCCCCGCCTTCCCGCCGCGTTCAGGATCAGATTCATGCCGCATCAAAAAACATACTGCCCCGGTCCGCAATCACGCCGCAGTTTCCTCCAGGCCGGGTTTCTGGCACTTGGCGGACTGGGACTCAGCGACGTACTTCGTCTGCGAGCGGCGGCAAAGAACGAAACCGGACAGGACACTTCGATAATCCTGATCTGGCTGCAGGGCGGTCCCAGCCACATGGAGACCTACGATTTAAAACCAGAGGCTCCGCTCGATTATCGAGGAGAAATGCTTCCGATCAAATCGAACGTTCCCGGAATGGACGTCTGCGAGTTGCTGCCTCAGCACGCGAAGGTCGCCGACAAGTTCACAATCATCCGGTCAATCTCACACGGCTTTGCCAATCACGCTGGCGGAGCGGGACGGTTTCTTTCCGGACGCGATCCGCTGCGACCACTCGACCCGATCTCGCAGTTTCCGACAATCGGTACCATTGTCAGCCGAATGAAAAAATCTCGCGACGTTGGCATTCCTAACTATGTCGGCAGCGCGAACCGAGTTTATGGCGGTGGCAGCTCGTACCTGGGTGAATCAGAACTGCCATTTGTCGTCGCTCGAGATCCCAACGATGACAATTTTTCGGTGCCTAACCTCGGCATGTCCGGCAGCCTGAAGGATCGATTGGATGATCGCGTCGCGCTGCTGAAATCTTTCGACGCCATGCAGCGCAACATCGACCGCTCCGGATCCCTGGCATCGATCGACGAATTTAACGACCGAGCGATCAGCCTGCTCACCAGCGACCGCGCGAAACAGGCCTTCGATATTTCCAGCGAAGATCCGAAGACTCGCGAGAAGTACGGTCGTCACAAGTGGGGGCAGCGAGCATTGCTGGCTCGTCGACTGGTCGAAGCCGGAGTCACCTTTGTCACGATGCAGATGCAGAACCCGCAAGTTCCAAACGCCATCGGAAACTGGGACATACACGCCGTCAACGGACACCTTTTCGACGATACACGAGCACGACTGCCGATTTTCGACAGAGCCATCGCTGCACTGATCGACGACCTTTACCAGCGAGGTCTCGACAGGAAGGTCATGCTCGTGGTCACTGGCGAATTTGGTCGTACGCCTCGTATCAATCCTCAAAAGGGAACTCGGTCAGGAGTTGTTCAGCCGGGCCGTGACCACTGGCCAGGATCAATGTCCGTACTTGTCTCGGGTGGCGGCATGAGGATGGGACAGGTCATCGGCTCCACAACATCCAACGGAGCCTACGCCAAAGACAACAAGCTCGATCCTAACGATCTACTGGCGACGATGTATCAGCATCTCGGCATCGACTACCGAGCGGAATTCATCGATGCAGCCGGTCGACCGCTGCCGATCCTGCCGTTTGGTAAACCGATTGCGGAACTGAGCTGACGGGTCGAGATCCGTAGGTGGGCACAGCCCACCAATCATGACAGTGGTGGGCAATGCCCACTCCGTGCTCCAACCTTATGACCTCGGATAAATAACGTGCTCGAATTGCTGACCAATCGTCATCGGCTATGCGACGGAGTCGATCGTCGTCACTTCATGCGTGCCGGATTTCTGGGCATCGGAGGGCTGAGTCTGGCCGACTACCTGCGTCTTCGGACTCAGGCCGCACCGGAATCTGAATACCGAGCGTCGCCGTCGCCGAAATCTGTAATCCTGCTCTGGCAGAATGGAGGACCAAGTCATCTCGAAACGTACGATCTGAAACCGAATGCGACGCGAGAAATTCGTGGTCCGTTTTCGCCGATACACACCAATGTCCCCGGCATGGATATCTGCGAACTGCTGCCGATGCACGCGAAGATCGCCGACAGGTTCTCGCTGATTCGATCCTGCTCGCATAACTACGCCGGCCACAACGATGGCATTCCCGTCATGATGAGCGGCTACCCGGACTGGGACGAGTCGAAGCACGAATCGGTACACCCCGAACTCGGAGCCGTCGTCAGTCGAGTCTTTGGCCAGTGCCACGGGGGCATGCCCGTCGCCTGCGGAATGGGAGCAACGCATTACAGCTACGTGCCGACAACCGCCACCGGGTACTGGAGCGACGTTTTCCGCCCGCCGACCGTCAGTGAAGCAGGCCTCAAGAATGCTAAAGCAACGATCGACGGGCAGCGACTGAGCAATCGCAAAGAACTACTGACGACCGTCGATCGACTTCGCGGCGACCTCGACCGCGGCGTGATGGAATCGCTCGACGGCTTTAACCAGCAGGCGTTCGAGATCCTGACGACCGACCGAGCACGCATCGCCTTTGATTTGTCTCTTGAGAAAGAGTCGACCCGCGAACGCTACGGGAAGGGCTGGGCCCAGCAGGCGTTGCTGGCTCGGAGACTTGTCGAAGCTGGTGTGAACCTCGTCACCGTCAGCATCCCCGGTGGCAAAGAAGTCTACAACTGGGACGACCACGCTGTGAACGGTGACCTGCCCACCGCGATGCGCGAACGTCTGCCCGGCGTCGATCAGGGAGTGACGGCACTGATCGAAGACATCTACGAACGCGGGCTCGACAAGGATGTCATGGTCGTCGTGACCGGCGAGTTCGGTCGCACGCCGCGAGGCAACGAACGTCCCGGCAGCCGGGATGGAAAAATCAACTGGGGACGCGACCACTGGCCGCACGCCATGTCGATTCTGGTCTCCGGCGGCGGTACGCGCACGGGCCAGGTCATTGGAGCGACCAACTCAAAAGGCGAGCATCCCATCAAGCGGGAACTGACTCCACAGAACTTCCGCTCGATGATTCTGCACCACCTGGGAATCGACTACCGCCAGACCTTCAACGACCAGGCCGGCCGGCCGATTCACATTTCCTACGGCGATCACATCCCCGAACTCGCCTGACCGAAAGGCCGACTCGATCCGATTTCCAGAACATCCGCTTTGCTGAGCGACGATCAGGCGACAGGAACTCCAGGTTCCGCCTCCACATCCATCGGACGAAGCTGGCTGACTTCGACGATGGTGCCGTCGTCTTCAAGGCACGTCTGATTCCGACCGGCAGCTTTCGCGGCATAGAGGGCTTCGTCGGCTCGCGCGAGTACTTTTGGAATTGTGTCGCCCGGTAGAACTTCGGCGACGCCAGCACTCACGGTGACGCTTAAACTTTGCCGATCAACCATCAGTGAGGCGCGTTCAATTTTTTCCCGATGACGATCGATGACGAACTTCGCTTTGTGACCGGTTATCCGTGGAAGCAGGACAACGAATTCCTCGCCACCATAACGGGCAACGTGATCAGTCCAGCGTTGTGTGCCTCGCAGAACGTCCGCGACGAACCCGAGAACCATGTCGCCGACAACGTGACCGTGCCTGTCGTTGAAACTTTTGAAATGGTCGATATCCAGTAAGGCGACAACGTAGGACGAATTCCCTCGCTCAAACAGTGAGTGCAGGTCCTTGATCTTCTCGTCGAATGCGCGACGATTGGGCAGCCCCGTCAAGGCGTCAACGCGGGCTTCTTCCTGAGCCTGCTCCAGTTTCTGCGACTGCTGAGCGACGGCCTTGCGAGTCTGATCGAGTTCTTCCTGCAACTGCCGGTTATGCTCCTGCAAATCTCGAATGCAATTACGCAGCGGAGAGATCGCTGATTCAAACTGATCCCGGTCCTCAAATCTTTCAAGGACAACGTCCAGATCACTGGCTCGCCGACGGTGGCCTGCCACTCTTTTCAAAAACTTTTTCAGAGTGCCGCCACGAATCTTTGAATGCCGTTTAAGTCGTGTGCATCGATCATCGAGAAATTGCTGAAACTCAACGTTCTCAGCACGCGTCGCTTTCACCTGATCACAGATAAAGTCACGGTCCGTCGAGTCGAGTTGCTCTTCCAGGCGGCGAGTCGAATCGGAATGGGAATCGATTTCCTGTCTGATCTCGACAAGGATCCTGTCGCATGCCAGAGCCGCCTTCGCTGACTCAATTTCTTCAGACGCTGAGTCAGCGTGAGATTCCGTCCGCGAGCCAAATCGAGCTCGAGCAGTCATATATCCCAGAAAAAAGACAGCCGCTGTAAAGCTGCCCAGACCAACGAAGCGGCTCAACACCGCGCCCCATGCACGATTGCTTTCAATCGGCAACACCGACTCACTGGCGCGGATGATAAATTCCCAGAAGTCAGACACAGCATCCCTTACGCAAGTCAACATAGCCACGCGTTGACACGGAGCTGCGTCAACCAAATATTTCTCTGCTCAACTTAGTTCACGTCATCTGTACGGAACGGCAATCGCGGATTGACTCAGAAAAATTCTTCCCAGCGTTCGTTGGAATCACGCCGATTCGTTCGATGTCGCCTGGCAGCTCAGACCAGAGATGCTTCTATTTGCAGATTCTGATTGTCCATGTCGACAACCTTTGCCCCATCATTGAAGCAGGTTTGATTTCGACCGGCTTCCTTCGCTGAATAAAGTGCCTGGTCAGCACGTTCCAACACAGATTTGATGGATTCTCCCGGCTGAACTTCAGCCACGCCAGCACTGACTGTGATGCTCAGATCGTTGCCATCGACTCGCAGTGTTGATTTGCCGATTCGCCCGCGTTGGCGGTCCACGACAGATTTAGCCTGATGGCCAGGAATTCGCTCAAGCAAAACAACGAACTCTTCTCCACCGTATCGAGCCACATGGTCGGTACCACGCTGAGTTCTACGCAGCACTTCTCCAACAACTTCCAGAACTTTGTCGCCAATCGCGTGGCCATGCACATCGTTGAACTTTTTGAAATGGTCAACGTCAAGCAACGCGACGACGTATGATGTACCTTCTTCGGTGAAGGCTGCATGTGCCTGCTCGATTCGTTCGTCGAACGCTCGTCGATTCGCAAGGCCGGTCAACGCGTCAACGCGAGCTTCTTCTTTCGCCTGCTCCAGTTTCTCGGACTGTTGCGCAACTGCCTGTCGAGTTTTTTCGAGTTCACTCTGCAAACGTTTGTTATGATCCTCAAGATCCCGGATGCAGTCCCGCAGCGGCAGGATTGCTGACTCAATCTGCGAGGGGTCTTCGAATTTCTCCAGCACGCTGTCCAGCTCGCTGGCACGTTCTCGATGCCCGGCCAGATTTCCGAGCAGTTTCTTCACGGCACTTCCGCGATTGCCGGACAGTTTCTCCAACTCAGCACATCGATCGTCCAGAAATTTCTGGAACTGCGAATTGTCCGTGCGAGTCGCCCTCGCCTGATCGCTGATCACGTCATGGTCGGCTGAGTTCAGCTTTTCCGTGAGCCGCTGAGTTGACGCGGAATGCGTACTCAATTCCTGCCGAATTTCTGACAGGAGCCCCTCACGAATGAGACCAGAACTGTCGGTCAAAGCCGAGGTGCATAAAGTCTTTGATTCAGACTCGAACAACGTCGACCAACTGACGCCAGAAGAGAGGCGTCCCAGGGCGAAGACCGCCGCTGTGTAACCTGCCCCACCCATCAATTCCCAAAGTCCAGCCATGGAAATCCTTGCTATGCTTCATAGAGTTCAGCGGCTCATCGGGGGTCAATGCCCACGCTGAAACTTATCTCACATTCGCCTCCCACGCTCAGAGTTTATCTACGATGCAGAGAAATGCCTCCCACGCAACAATCATTAAGAGGCGTGTGCAAGGGCGTATACACCACAACCAAAGGAAAAAGCCCTCACCTTGCCAATCGATCTTTAAGACCGCTGATCATCGTCTGGATCGACTCTACGGGATAAAGGCAGAAGGAAAACTCGCGGCTGGTCAGCACCTTATTTGCAGCCAGACTTTGCTCAATTTGCGTGAGTTCTTCCAGGATGAGCTTTCGCTGGGGCACAGTTCTCTGTGCCAGCTGACGATTGATTTCGGGAAACCGGCGATATCGTTTCTGACCTCGGAAAGCCTTTTGACCAGACGAAGCCAAACCGGCATCCGCATGCTGCTGAGCAATCAGATTGATTTTTTCCGTAACGAGCAGCTGAGCGTCGTCAGGCAAGTCCGGCCCCAGATATCGCTGCGGGTTCTGTTGCAGTTCTCGCAACATTTGTCGAAGCCGTGAGACATCAGCGGGTGTTACCGAATGTGGCTCGCCGATCGGCAACCATGTGGTCGCGGAAAGTGTCAGGTAGTCAGGCAGTTTCACACCAAAGAATCGTGACGCGATGCGGTCAGTCATGGCGTCGTACTTTGCCCCGCCGATCCCATGCACAAAGAGATCGCACAGGCAAAGCCGCGTGAACAGCGTTGTCGTCAAAGCTCGAGTTCGTAACCGCAAGCCGGCTTCGGATAACTGCTGCAAAGCTGCTGCGGCGGCATCTGACGAAGCATTCGAACGCAGGTTTAAGGAGTGCACAATCGACGACGAATCGGGCGAGGTCGCCAGCTTAAGAGCCTCGCCGTCCAGCCTGACAAAAAGTCGGCCACGGCGAGGGTTATCGGCTCCCCAGATCCAGAACGGCGTTTCGCACCAGCCGTTTTGAAGAACGAGTTCCGGAACCGGGTGTGACGAACTCCGAATTCGATTAACGCGACGATACTCGCCGAGCACCTGGTTGTAGGCCTGGCGAAACCTTTCAGCTCGAAGCAGAATGTGAACGGCGAATGATCGAAACGCGTTGGTTTCGCACAGTCGGCTGATCGGCAGTTCCAGATTCCCAAGCCCCAACTTGCGTTCAAGCGACGCTCGGCCAGCCGTCAAACATTCGGTCAGTGAAGCGTTCTGAGTTTTATGGAAACTCTCTCGTGCTTTGGTGACGACGCTCGGCCAGAAGTCTGAAATCAGAGGCTCGACATTCCAGAATCCCATCGTTTCAGTAATTCGATCGGCAAAAGATTCGAGCAGACTCACATCGGCAACACAGGCTTCTTCCCAGGGGATCGGTGCCCTTGAAGTATCGAACTCGATCGTCGAAAAACTCGGGCGTTTGCGATCTCCAACCGGGACGCGAATTCGAGTGCTCGCCATCAGGTCGTTGTCAACGACCAGGTTCAGACCAACGCTTCCACTGCGTGATGCCAGCTGAGACGTTGCAAAGTTCTTGGCAAAGACGCCCGGATGAAACAGTTCCGGCTGGTGCCCAGTCATGATCAGCGAAACAGCCTCAGGAATTTTGATGCTTCGACCGAGCAATTCCGACGTCCATCGAGACGCAGCAGCAATGACTTCGCTGCGAGCGGATGCTCGAAAACCTGACAGAGCTGAATCAAGGATGCGGCACTCCGACGCGTCCGGCAACTCAGAATTGTCGCGAAGCTTATCGACACATCTGACGATCACCGCCGGTTCCGGTCGGATAAGGAACGTACCGCTCTCACGCGGTACGCGAATGCGGGTTCGTTCCCAGGCTGGTTCTTCGTGACCGGTCATCGTGGCTGAGCGTTCCAGAAGTTCCATCGGTCAGTCGAAGATTTGAAGAAGCGTTGAACGACGGGGTATGTAGACAGAGAAGCGTCGGCGCGACAGTACTAGATCAAGTGGTATTCCGGCGCGGCGTTTGGCAACCCTTATTCATAATGGCCAGTTTCATCGCAAAGTGTGGGGCCAGAGTGGATCGTAACCTTCTCGCCCTTCGGAGCGTGCAACTCGCGGTTCATTACTTCGTAATAGTATTGGAGCCGCCGTTCTGAATCATCGAGCGAACCGCCGAACGAGCGTTCCTCGTCGAGATAAATCAGCGGAACGGGGAACTCGACAATCCGCATGCCCAGTTGCACGGCCTGCACCCAAAGCTGGAGCGGCATCGCGTAGCCGAGTTCCGTGATCTTAAGATTTTCCAGGGCGTGCGTGCGGTACGCTTTAAAACCGCAGAACGTGTCCGTCAGATTCAGATTAAGTTTTTCGTTGAGAAAGCGAGTCACCTCGACGTTCACGCGTCGTCGATCTTCAGGCGGTGGTGAGTCACCGTCGAACGATTTGAGATACCGACTGCCTGACACGATATCCACCGGTTCGCCTTCATCCGGATAAACCGCTGCAGCCATCTCGGGAATGAGACTCGGTTCGTGCTGCCCGTCACAGTCAATCGTCACCACGACATCGTAGTCGTTGCGAACGGCGTAGCAGAAAGCAGTTCTTAGAGCGGCTCCGTAACCTTGATTCGTTCCGTGAGTGACCACTCGGATCCCGGGAATACTGATCAGTACGTCATCAGTCCCGTCGCTGGATCCATCGTTCACGACCAGGACGTTGTCCGCGAACTTCTGAACCTCGCGCAGCACATGAGCCACATGTTTCGCCTCGTTGTAAACAGGCAATGCAGTGAGCACTCGAGGTTTCACAGTGACGATTCCTTCTAAATGACGAAGAATTCCAACTTTCAGCCAGGAGCCGGCCTAGCCGATTGTATCCAGAGCGTGCTTCATGTCAGCGACGATGTCTTCCGGACTTTCGATTCCGACCGAGATACGGATCGTCTTTTCGGTAATACCCGCTTCACGACGCGCTTCCAGAGACATCGACGCGTGACTCATTGATTCCGGATATTCAAAGAGCGACTCGACTCCACCAAGCGACTCGGCCAGTGAGAACAGCTTCGCCGTTTTGAAGACGTGCTCGGCAGCCGGTCGTCCCCCTTTGACGTCGAAACTCATCATCGCCCCAAAACCGCGTTGCTGTTTCTTCGCGAGTTCGTGCTGAGGATGCGACGACAGGCCGGGAAAGTAAACGTGTTCGACAGCGTCGTGAGCGTCCAGCATTTCAGCCAGAGCCATTGCCCCGCGCTGGTGAGCTTCCATTCGAGGGCCAAGCGTTTTGACTCCTCGCAGGACAAGCCAGGCATCGAACGGCGAGCAGGCAAGCCCCAACGCGTTGACGATGTATGCAACTCGCTCGGCGTGCTCTTTTGATTTTGAAACGACACAGCCACCGACAACGTCCGAATGCCCGTTGAGGTACTTCGTCGTCGAGTGAACGACGATATCGACGCCCATTTCCAGCGGACGTTGCAGGTATGGCGAAAGGAACGTGTTATCAGCAACGGTTATCGCGCCTGCTTCTTTGGCGGCAGCGACGACGGCTTCGATGTCGACCAGATTCAACAGCGGATTACTGGGCGTCTCGATCCAGACACACTTTGTGTTTGGCTTAACGGCTGCTTTCACGTTGGCCACGTCGCCCATTTTGACGAACGAGAATTCGATGCCCATCTTCGTAAAGACATCAGCAAACAGGCGGTACGTCCCACCGTAAATGTCGTCTCCGGCGATGATGTGGTCACCTGGCTGAAAGAGATGCAGCACGGTCGTGATGGCTGACATGCCGGTGCTGGTCGCTCGGCATTGGATGCCACCTTCCAGCGCCGCGATGTTTTCTTCAAGGCCAGTTCGAGTCGGATTACCACTACGCGTGTAGTCGTACCCTTTCGTCGTGTTGAGGTCGTCCCAGTAGAACGTCGAGCTGGGATAAATCGGCGTGATCACGCTGTTATAAGACGAGTCTTTGTTCACACCGGTATGAACGCACCGAGTCTCAAATGAAATCTGTTCGTTATCGCTGGAATCCATGCTGCTTCTCGTCATGGGGTGTGCATAGGGGCGGGACGGGCTGCCGTAGGGCAGGTCTTGTGGTGTCCGAGGATGACGGCTTCCGCCGACAGAGCCAGTAGTCTACGGTCGCCACCACGCCGCCACAACAAGCGGCAATTCGTCGAAACTCCGCGAACCAGCAACCGTCCAGGACAATCGGTATGGTGGTCAAGGTTCGCCAATTGTTCTCAGAGTAAATTTTACGCGAAGATTCACGCAAGAGCGCGAAGCTTGGGAATAGTGCCTTCGCGAGAGCCGCCGCCATTACTCAGCCATAAGATCCGCCGGGAAAATCGACATAACCTGACAGACTTCCACCGTGTCAGTCGTTTGTCGAGGCCAACTCCGGTCGCGGGGCCGTCTTTCCGGCGTCACAGACCGAAATCAACACTCGCGACCGTCCAGTAGTCGCGGTACACTTCTCGGCTCGTTCTCACCCCGTTATTTCAGGAAGCAGCACAGTGTCGACCGCTCAGCAAAGTTCAACGAGTACCAAAACAATCACCGGCGCCGATATTCTGATCGAAGCTCTGGTACGCAACGGTGGCGATATGATCTTTGCCTACCCAGGTGGAGCCAGCATGCCGCTTCATCAGGCGTTGACCCGTCGAAAAGACCGAATTCGAACAATCCTGCCACGACATGAACAGGGCGGCGGTTTTGCAGCTCAGGGGCATTCGCGAACGACTGACAACGTCGGTCTGTGCATGGCGACAAGTGGTCCGGGAGCGACCAACCTTGTGACCTCGATCGCCGACGCGAAGATGGACAGTGTTCCGCTGATCGCAATCACCGGGCAGGTTCCGCAGGCAGTCATCGGCACCGACGCCTTTCAGGAAACGCCGATCGTCGAGATCTGCCGGGCGGTCACCAAGCACTACTACATGATCACCGCTGAAGATCACACGGATCCGGCATCTGTTCGAGAGGCGCTTGAGTCAATTCCTCGCATCGTGAAGGAAGCGTACTACGTCGCCAAAAGCGGTCGACCCGGCCCGGTTCTGATCGATTTTCCGAAGAACATCCAGCTTGCATCCATGCCGGAAGACGAAATCGACTACGACCCGGCCATGAAGCTGCCAGGTTATCGACCGATGCAACGGAAGGTGGCTCCCGAGCAGATTCGCCAATCGATCGCGGCTATTCGTCGAGCGAAAAAGCCGATCCTCTACGTCGGCGGTGGAGTCATCAACGCGGACGCTTCCGAAGAACTAACCGCCTTCGCACTGAAAACAGGTATCCCAGTCACGACGACCGTCATGGGTATTGGAGCGTTTCCTGGCGATCACGAGCAGTCTTTGCACATGCTCGGCATGCACGGGACTGTCTACGCCAACAAAGCCATTGACGAAGCCGACCTGCTGCTGGCTCTGGGCGTCCGGTTCGACGACCGAGTGACCGGCAAGCTGGACGAGTTCGCTCTGCACGGCAAGATCATCCACGTTGATATCGACGCTTCGGAAATTCACAAAAACAAGGAAGCTCACATTCCGATCGTCGCCGACGTGAAAGATTTCCTCGTCGCTCTGAACGCTGCATTGTCCGAAGACGACTGCCCGCAGATCGACGATTGGCGCACTCAGTGTGCCGACTGGAAAGAAAAGTTCCCGCTCAAGCACACGCAATCGGACGAGTTCATCTATCCGCAGGAAGCTATCCAGGAATTGTGGCGGCAGACGAAAGACCTCGACACGTACGTCGCGGTCGGCGTCGGTCAGCATCAGATGTGGGCGGCTCAGTACTACAAGTTCAGCAAGCCAAAGCGGTGGCTCAGCAGCTCAGGTCTGGGAACGATGGGCTTCGGCCTGCCAGCAGCGATGGGTGTTGCGGCGGCTCACCCGGACGCTCTGGTCATCGATATCGATGGCGACGGTTCCGTCATGATGAACATTCAGGAGCTCGCCACGCTGTTCTGCGAGAAGCTGAATGTCAAAGTCTTCCTGCTCAACAACCAGCACCTGGGCATGGTGATGCAATGGGAAGATCGCTTCATGGAAGGCAACCGGGCTCACACGTACCTCGGCCCGATCGACGACAAAATGGCGGTCGGACAAGGCGACGGAACCTTTGGCGAGACGTTCCCGAACTTCGTAAAAATGGCCGAAAGCATGGGCGTCGGTGCTCGACAAATCGATAAGAAAGCAGACCTGCCAGCCGCAATCGAAGAAATGATCAAATACGACGGCCCGTACCTGCTCGAAATGATCTGCCCGTACCAGGAACACGTCCTGCCGATGATCCCCGGTGGCGGCACAGTCCGTGACATCATCACCGAGTAGTGACAAGGTCATTCACTGAGTTCTCTTAAAGGCTGCTTCGTTCCGACGAAGCAGCTTTTTTCGTGCGCGAGTCGATTTATTGTTGAGCTGATGCAACGACGCTGAAACGCAAAGACTCACAAAGTCATTTTTCGCCGTCCGCTGCGTCTTCTCGGCTTTACGTCAGAATGAGGATGGTTCAATCTTGAGCCAGATAGTGGGCTCAGTCTCAAAAACTGAAAAGATCGGTGTCAATTAGTGTCCATTCGCCGTTCAGAAATCAGAGTTGTTGAGAATCCCACAGTTTGACTGTCTGCTGAGTTACAGTCTGCCCCCCCGATTGTGCCGATAGTGAATGTTGGAAGACGGAAAAGCCGGTGATTGCCGGATCCTGCCGTCATTTGATCACTCGCTAATGCCAGGTGCGATATGAAGTTCGGGCAAAAAGCAATCACGATTCTGACAGCCCTTGTCATCGTCGTCATGTTTCACAACGCCGGCATCGCGGCGGAGCTGAAGTGGGGCAACGACCTGAAGAAGGCTGCGGCCGAGTCTCAGGCAACGGGCAAGCCGATTCTGATTACGTTCACCGCCTCGTGGTGCCACTATTGCCATAAACTGCTGGACGAAACCTTCACCGATCCGCAAGTGATCGCTCGAGTCAATGAGTACTTCGTTCCGGTCGTCCTCGACGCCGACGAAAATGAGCGAGCGGTGGAACTCCTCGGCATCGAAGCCTTTCCGTCAACCGTGGTGATTTCTCCCGAATTGAACGTGCTCGGTAGAGTTCAAGGCTTCCTCCCGGCCCCGCAGATGGTGCAGAATCTGGCTCCATTCTGCAAAACACCGCAGCCGCAACTTCAGCAGGCCGTGGTTAAGAAGACGCCAGAAAAACCAATCACTCAGCCAGTGGCCGCTCGCATGCCAGCCCCTGAAACGGCGTTCTCTGGCATGTGCCTGGTGTCGATGCTCGACGATCGCGACCTGGTCCGAGGCAGCTCGACGATCACCGAAGAATATCGCGGTGTGAAACTGCACTTTGCCTCAGAAAAACACCAGCAGACATTCCGAGCCCAACCAGCAAAGTACTGGCCGCTCGCCGACGGCCATTGCCCGGTTGCTTCTGTCCGAGGCGAAAAAGAAACCCTCGGAGCCGCCTCCACCGCCGCCGTTTACCGAGGGAAGATCGTCCTGTTCCGCTCGCTGAACCACAGAGGCACCTTTGCCGAAGACCCACGCCACTTCGCTGAGAGTCTGGCCCGACTGCAGACAGCAAGTCGGTAATTCAGAAAAATTGCAGAGTACACAAAGCAAGAACGCAGAGGCCGAAATGGTCTCTGCGTTTTTTATTTTGCCTCATGATGTACTGGTGCGCCCATTTCGAGTTGGACGAAATGGGCAGACGCGTGAACTCGCTGCAAAGCAGACGAGACGTGGTTACACCAGACCTTGTTGCGCAAAGGTTGCACTCGCCCAAGCATAACCAACAACTGCGCAGAAGTTGGATGGCCTCCGCGCAACAAAAAACCCCGCAAATTGCGGGGTTTTCCGAGAGGCGCCGCCCGGATTCGAACCGGGGATGGTGGATTTGCAATCCACTGCCTTAGCCACTTGGCTACGGCGCCGTTCAGTTTGGTTTGCTCATGTCGTCAGGTGTGTCGAACAGTCGAATGACTACAAAGACATACTCGGCAGATTCGCCCCCCGATCAACAGTCAAACCACTGTCAAAATCTTCCGATTGGGGGAATTGAGCGGGCATGCTAGTGACCGCTCTCCTGCCGCTCAAGGCACTTTGCGATCACCGGGCAAGGTTCTTGCGGAGGCTGAAGATCGCATTGTCACCGAAATAAATCTCTCCGTAGAATTGACTCAATCCCCCCTATCGGCAACTGCCGATAGAAACCTTAAGTCACTTCTTCAATTCGTGTTTCCCTGATCTCCGGCTGACGGACAACCTCGATCTCGCGGACGTTCGTGGCGGAGTACTTCCTCAACAGATTTCATCGGAGATACTGCCTCTGAGTCCGGGACTGTTTCCTTCAACGTACGAAAACCCGGGCAGAGAACCGTCTGCGATGAGTCGCCGGTTCACCTCACTCTCTTCCTGAAGAGGGCATTGTCGATCCGGCAAAGTCGAGCTGAACTCAGCCCGGCGACAGGGAGTTTCTCCACCCGGACTCTGAACGTTCTGGCTGTCGCGGCTCAACCGGAGTTCGCTGTTTCTGCCCCGAGGCGAATCGTTCAGCGGCCTGACTGGCCGATCTGACATTCCTCGCCGACCGGCAAAAGCAGACTGGTACGGAGGAGCAGCCGATGATCCCGCTTGTCACCAGCGAAGATTCGCTCAGAAAACTCTTTTCAGCCCTGACCGAGCACACCTTTCAGGTCGACCTGGGCGTCGCCGACCCGGTGCTGACCGACTATCTGGTCGAAATGCTCGTACGTTTCACTCGGTCCGCCGAGATGTACCGCTTTCGAGACGTCGAAGGTCGCCGGCTGGTCGAAGTTGTCGACATGGTCAGCGAAGCCGGGCAGCGTGAATCAAAACCGCAGCGAGAACTGCACCGCCACATCGGCGACTACACTCTGTTCTGGACCGGAGTTTTTCCTGAAGCCCTCAATCGCCTCCAGGCGGTCGATCATAAAGATCATCTGATCGACTACGAACAGCAGGGCCGTGAGTCCTACTTCATTGCCAGCAAGTTTAAAGAAGACCCGTACGGCGAAGAAGCTCCGGTGCTGCGCCGACTCAGCCAGGACTACGACCTGGTTCGCTTCGGTCTGAACCGGGTCCGCCAGGATTGGGACAATCTGCCGGCAGAAACTGCCGCTCGCTATGCGTCGGAGGATCACCCTGGAAACAACTGACAGATGTTTGCCTCATCCGATGACACAGGCTCGTTCGAAGTCTTCGTTACGGTGACAGTAGCGTCGACAACTGGTCGTCCATGAAGGTTCCAGGACGTTCCGCCGCGAGGCGTGCGAGGGCGAAGGCACAGGCGGCTGTTGATGTTTCAGCGGAAAACATTTTCGTCAGCGAGTGTCGCGGGACGTCCTTCAGCCGGGAGTGGTTATCCAGAATCTGATTTGCCAGAAAACAGCCTTCACCGGAGACAACGACGGTTGTGCAGGGGGAGTCGAGGGTCGCGAGAACGCGGTCGATAGCTCCGCTGATTCGTTGCCTTTGGACATTCGCCAGAAAGTCGGCGACGGATTTAGCTTCGTCGAGTGAAAGTTCAGAAGTGTCGCAGCAGAGCTGTCTTGCCAGTCGATCGTGCGCACCGACGACGGTTGCCGGTCGACCATTTGCGGTGTCGATGTCCTCCGGATTCTCGACCAGGTCGCCTTGCAGAAGATAGACGTCCTGAGTGGTCGCGAAGAATTCGGCAGCGAGTTGCGAGTAACCATTTCCGGCAACTTCGCGTTCGATCGGGACAGAATACGCAACGGCGCAAACCGGCGTACGACGGACTCCTGAGTAGACCAGCTCCGCCGAAATGAGACGTTCGGAATCGGTTCGACCGGTTGGATTAGGCAGGCCGTTCTGCACGGGAATGATGTCGGTCGTCGTCGAGCCGATGTCGATCAGCAGCAGATTTTCTTCCGGCGCGACGCGTCCGACGAACGTTGCCAGGGCGTGCCAGTTGGATGCGGCGGTCAATTGCCAGAACTCGCGAGCAGTCGCCGTGTCAACGAATTCTCCGACCGTCTGCCAGACAGCGATCGGTGACTTACCGACAGCCTGTTCGACGGCAGTGAGGATGCGATCCACCCCTACGGCCTTTGTTTCAAAGCAGTCGGCCAGTTCGCCAGTCATGGTCACGGCGATGCCGGCACAGGGCAGCCAGTCGTTGATCATCGCTGATAATTTTTCGGCCAGGAATTCGGGCGACTTCCACAGCGGAAACGTTTTCGACCGACACGCTCCATCACTGTGAGCTGCTTTCAGATTCGCGCCGCCAATGTCCAGTCCGATGATGTGGTTCATGTCGTATTCTGAAAAAGCAGGCAGGAACAGGCTCCACACAGTCCCGGTATTTTCAACAGTTTCCCGGCCGGAACTTTGCGGAGCTTGTTCCAGGCTACGATTCTTCCCGGGGAGAGATCAAGACGATTGCTTCGTCACCGTCCTTCTCTTCGACTTCGACTTGAATGTCAAGAAACCGCTGGACGACTTCCAGATGCGTTATTGAGTGCTGCGACAGACTCAGCGTTCGGAACCGGCCTCCTCCGGTGCCCTGGGCGGCTCCGATCGCGAGCGGAAGGATCAACTGATCGGCCAGATATTCACCGACCGGGGCGTCGCCTTTCAGGTAACGCTGAACCTGCTTCACGCATTTTTCAGCAACGGCTTCAGCGGGGCGGCCTTTCTCGCCAAAACTCGTGAAAACTTCGGTGACGTGCTGGCTTTCGACTTCGACGATCAAGGCATTGCCGGGGCCGCGAGCTTTCTGAAATTCGTCGACACATCCACAATCGTCGTCCCAGTCAAGACGGTTGATCACTCGACGGCATTCCCGTTCGCCGATGTGCCCAGGCAGATTGCTGACGATGGCTCGAACGCTGCGGCGGGTCAGGTCTCCACGTTCCATCAGGTTCAGCGGAACGAGTTGCCTGGCTGGTTCAATGGTGACGACAGCCCGCCCGCCGCCTGCCGGATAGAAGCCGGGACGTTCCAGCCGCATCCTGATTCGCGGGCCAAGTCGTTCCACCAGAGGAGCGTACGCCCGCGCTAAGAAGTCGAACGGCGGTGCAAGCGGGTTGTGAGTGCCTCCTTCAAGAACAATCGTCGACGGACCGTCAGCCACCATCAGCGCTGGCAGAACGGTTTGCAGAACGAGCATCGTGCTGCCGGCAGTGCCGATGTTGAATGAATAGTCGCCGGGAAGCAGATCGTGTGGCTGAAAGGTGACTTTGCTTGAGCCGATCGAGTCTCCCTCGACGTCGGCATTGCCGATCTGCGCAGCCGCCTGAAACGCCGTCAGGTGTTGGCGCATGAGTCCAGGCCGAGACCGCCTGGCACGAATCCTGTCGATCGTGACCGGTTTGCCGGTGACCAGAGAAAGAGCGAGCGACGAGCGAACAATCTGTCCCCCGCCTTCGCCCTGTGAACCGTCGATAATGATCATGATTCAAAGGCTGCTGGGTTGGTCGGTAAATGAAGAGTCCGGGAATTACTTCCAGATCCCATACCAGCGTGAAAAGTTGCGAGCTGATCAGTCGGTACGACAGTTCGCTGGAACCGGGATATCCGAACCTGTCGGACAGCGACGGTTGAATTCAGGTTACCGGATTTTTTAACAACACCTGTCCGGTGATCATCCCTCCGTCAGACGACGGTGTGTCACAACGACGATTCTGCGGACGCCACTGATGTCGTTTTCGCCTGAGGTATCGCCGATCGAGTTCCCGGTGCGCCGAGCGGGTGCATCAGATGATCGATGAGCACATTCTCCATGATGAGTCCCAGGACTTCATCGCCGTCGGTAATCACGCCGACGCTCTCGCCAGAATCTCGAATCGCCAGTAAGGCCATGAGTCGTGTCGCGTCGAATGGAATGCGGGGCATCTCGCGGATCATTTCTTCGTCCGCGCGTGAACCAAGTTCCAGATCGAGTACCCGAACATACCCGAACCAGTCGTCAGGGGAGTTGTGACGTTTGACGGGAATGTGAGTCAGGTGGTTGGTACGTGCATATTCAAGCAGCGTTGTCCGAGAGGCATTTTCGTCTTCACCCAGAATTCGGGTTGTTGGGATCATGATCTCAGAAATCGGGCGTGTGGCATCATGCAGCAGGCCGTGCACGAGGATCCCCTGCTGATTCGTCAGTACTCCGTGTTCGTGTCCCTTGCTGAGAACCTGAATCAGCCGATGTCGACCGAGCAGGAAGTCGGCGTTGCTGGAAGATGACGAGCTGAGTTTTTCGATCGTTCTCGTGATCCAGACCAGCGGCATCGAAGCAGGAAGAAGGGACCGATAGAAAAACTGAAACAGCCCAACGTTTCTGCGAAGCAGCGTCGTGGGGGCTCGGAAATAGAGGTTCTTGGGCATCAGCTCGCCAAAGACAAAAATCACCGGAGCGATGAGTAGCGTTGCTCCGACTTCGACAGCAGTGCTGCTGGCTTCTGTAACAAGGCCCGTTCCCAGCCCGATCGCGATCGTCGTCACGTAGTTGGCAATGTTGTTGCCGACGAGCGTTGTCGCGACAAACAGTTCAGGATGCTGGACGAACCAGAGCAGTCGTTGAGCGACCGTGTCACCGGTGTGAGCGTCGATGCTCAGCCGCAGAAAACTGACACGGTAAAAACCGGTTTCTGAGCCGCTGAAGAATGCCGATAAACGCACTCCCGCGACAAAAAGCGTCCCCGCAATTGCCAGCACCAGCCAGAAATTCATGGTTACCTGTCCCCCTTTCCGCCGGTTGATGACTGCGGGACAACCAGAACCTGAAAATGCTGCCGGGACGTCATTTCAAGAATCGTGAACTGAAAGCCCTGCCACCGACATCGATCGCCGGACTCCGGCATGCGCTGAAGTTGTTCGTGAAAAATTCCAGCGACGGTGACCTGGCCGTCGACTTCCGGTTCGAAATCGATCCCCAGTCGTCGACTCAGATATCTCAGCGAAGTCATTCCGTCGACGTGCCAGCGTTCTGGTGCGACATTGAGAACCGGGTCGCGCTGGAGCACTCGCCGAGCCCGGCTTGGTTCGGCGGAGAGAATCGAGTCGACAATATCCTCATAAGTGACGACGCCGATGGTCTCGCCGTATTCGTTGACGACTGACGCCAGCGACAGGCGGGCGTCTTCCAGACGTTGCAGAATCTGCGCGACGGGAGCGCACCACGGAACGTGGATCACGTCTTCAGCTGCATCCTCAAGATTTTTCCTGGCGAGGACCGTAAAGCTGGCCAGCGGCACGGCTCCGATCACGTCGTCGCCTTGTTCGGCAAGAATGACCAGATAGTCGGCGGGGATTGGCGTGTCGGCCAGGTCTTCGAGATGCACCGGGGCAGCCACGGCTCGGTAGGTACCGCGAGGACGCATGACTTCTTCGGCCTGAATTTCGGACAGGTTCAGAATGTTGTGAAGCACCTGACGTTCCTGCTTCAGCACAGACTGATTACCGGCCGAATTCTCAATCGCCTGTTCGAGATCCTCTGGATGCAGGTACTGCTCGCGCCGGATGTCAGGCCAGAAGGCGCGTCTCAGCGATCGCGTGATCCTGTCGAACGCCGGGGCAAGCGGGTCGAAAAGCTGCACGGCGAATGCCAGTGGGTAACTGACCAGGCGAGCGAGCGGCTGACGAAACATCACCGCACTGCTTTTGGGGACGACTTCGCCGAAGACGATCATCAGGCCGAGATTCAGAAGTCCAAACGCGCCGGCGGCTGCATTTTCACCAGCAGCCACCAGCTTCCCGGAAATCACGACTCCGACGGCAAAGAACGTCAGGTTGATCAGCAGGTTCCAGAACAGGACTGCGGTCAGAAGTCGGTCCGGTTGTTTAAGCAGCGCAACGACGATTCGCTCACTCGGACGATTGCTTCGCTGGAAGGACTGAACCTCTTCCGTTGAGAGAAAGAACAAAGCTGTTTCGCTGGCAGAGAAGAAGCCCGACCCGATCAGCAGGCACAGCATCGTCGGCATCAGCAAAAATGTATCGGGATTCTGAAGCAGTGCCTGCATTGTTGGTGATTACGTCAGCCCTTGTCGGAAGTGCTTCGGCCCAGTGCGACGTCGAATTCGCTGACGGCCGGAACGAGCATCGCCAGCGTTGTGAATCCGTAGGCCGCAGCAATGGCCAGTGAGACTCCCAGCGTGCCGCCCAGCAGGAACGTGGTGATCGCATAAAACGTCAGAACCGGCAGCAGGCCGCCAGCCATCCACAAGGCGGGCGATGGATTTCGAAAGGTCAGTGACTGACCGAGTCCCAGACTCCCGACTCCGATGAACAGGATGAAGGCACCAATCTGGTTTCCGAACGAGCCGCGAGTTTCGACCAGCAGAATCATCAGAATGAAGATTCCGATGAAAAGGAAGAAGATCGTCCCCATGCTGTTCGCGATGGCCTGGCGGGAACTCCAGAAGACGAGTCCCGAATGCAGGCCGAGCATCGCCGCAAAAGCAACGAGCGACAAAAATCCGATGCCCAGATAAATGCCATTTTCGAGCGACATGGATCCTTCCGCGACGAACCACGCGGCGATGGCCAGCGGCACCAAGGCCAGCTCCTTCGTGTTATAGAAGACGCCGCCGAGCTTTCCGTAGACGAACTCTTTCGCAGAGATATCGGTGGCGACGAGCAGGTCGAGCGTTTGACCATCACGTTCGCTGGTGATCGAAGTGGCGGCCTGCGCGTTGATCAGCATCAGCCCGAGAATTCCAAGACTGACAAACGCAAAAACCGGCCGGGAAACCATCCCGAGAATTAATTCATCCGACTCGCCAGTCAGAATCGCGCTGTAGAAAACGGTCGCAGCCATCAGCAGGTAAGCCAGTTTGATGAAGACGACTCGCCGACCGTACGCGCGGGTTCTCATCTCCCGCCAGATAACCGGGTTCGACCAGATCCGGCGGTGGCGAACGGCTGTTGTGGCCACTCCGGATTCATCCGCGCCCGTTTCGGTTTCAGGCTGAACGAACAGCTTTCGCGAAGGATTCCAGACTCGCAGACGGTTGATCGAAATCGCCGACAAGGCTCCGGACAAGAGAGACAACGCGATCACCGAGTCCATCGCCGGCAGAGAGCCAGGTGTCGCGATCAGCGGGTTGGCCAGCGGAGATGTGATTTCGAGGACGGCCCGAAACGGACTGAACACCGTCGCCCATTCTGCGATGATCGAATGAGCCGGCGAGAGTGCCACGATGGCTTCGATCGCTCCCAGATAAACGACCAGACCAAGCACGCTGGTTGCCAGCGTCTGGAAAGTTTTTTCCTTCAGAAAGGCAATCACCGCAGCCCAGCTGCCGGCCAGCAAGGCCGTCGCAAAGCAAATCGCAATCAGCCAGAAAATCTGATGAACGGCAATGCCGCCCAGCAGTTGCAGGAAGAAGAACACCGGAGCCGAAATAAGAATCAGAGTTCCAACCTGCAGCACGCTGGCGAAGAGTTTTCCCAGTACGATTTCGTGATTGGAAAGGTCCGTCATCAGCAGCAGGATGAGCGTCTGTCGGTCCTTTTCCTGAGCGATATTTCCCGCCGTAAACAGCAGCGAGAAAAACAGCACCAGGGAAAGCTGCACGAAGGCGAGGATCTGAAAGACCTGCTGGCCAAAGCCGGCCATTGCCGAAATGCCGCGTACATCCTGAAATCCAAACGTGACCTGCCCAGCCGTCCACAGCAGGACGAACAGCAGTCCGATGTAGCCTGAACGGATCAGGTAGTGACGAAACTGTCGCGGCAGTGTCAGCACTTCGCGACTGAATATCGGGCCGGCGATCAAACGGGAGTTTCCGGAGTTATGGTGTTGAAATGGTCGTCGGAGATGAATTGTCGAATGGGCGCTCGAACCTAGTCAGATCGACCATCCGAAATTGAGTCGCGGATTATAGGCACCACCGCCTGCGGCTCCAGCCTCTCCGATTAATATCTCAACATCCCCAGCTAATATCTCAACATCCCGGGCTCAATCTCAACCGCCCAGACATCGATTCCGCCCGCCATGCTTTGAGCTGTGGAGAATCCCTGCTGCCTTAGCCAGTTGGCAACTCGCAGACTTCGTCCACCGTGATGGCAATGGATGATGATTTCTGACTCGCGATGTTCTTCCAGCTCCCCGACGCGATCAGCCAGCTCGCTCATTGGCAGCAGCGTTGCGCTTTCGATTTTGACCGCTTCATACTCGGACGTTTCCCGGCAATCGATGAACAGAAACGTGTCGCCCGCGTCCAACTTTGCTTTCACGGATGAGCAATCAATTTCGAGCGGAACTTCCTGAGCGGACATACGCAATACTTTCCAGGCCGAAAGCCACGACAGGCTATATTCTCAGACTCTTAAACATAATCCACGGACGGATTTCTGATGTCCTGCCGACTGGCAGTCAGATTACTTTCCCGGTCCGAAACCTGGAAGTTTGTCGGCTTCCTTTTCGTCGGTTCCGATGGCTTCTTTGACGAACTTTGCGAACTGAGACTTGGGTTTCTGCGATTCCTCAGCGGCCTTGTCCCGGGCAGCTTTTCGTTCCGCGAGTTTCTGTTTCGCAACACGACGTTCGCGTTCTTTCTGTTTGGCTTTTTTGTCTTTGGCCATTATCGATCTTTCGTGGATGTTGATTCTGAGATGCCGCCAGCGGCCCATAAAAGTGCGTGCCACAGGCTGGAGTTGTCGTTTTTCAACCGGTCGCAGGAGCGGGTTGTAAACGATGGCAGCTCGATGTGGCAGTGGTCAGCTCGATTCGATCAATTCCGGCCGTTACTCACCGGTTGCCCCAGGAGATTGCTTGAACTTCCTGGCCGGTTTGCTGCTGTCCGGTTTGAGCGTCTGGTGACCTCAAATACGGGTTGGTCATGTGAGGTTGACCGAATCCCGGCTGAGTCGTCGGTGAGGTGAAGGCATCATTCTGCCAGGCGGAATTGACCGTGTCAGGACGCTGCCAGTTGGGACTCTGCTGCTGAGTCGGCTGAGTGGAATTGCTGAATGCCGCAGGCATGGTCACATCGGCCTGCGACATCGGCATTCTCAACCAGGCCTGCGAAGTCTGAGGATCCTGCCCGGTCTGATCGGCAATCGACTGACCGTGAATCTGTCGTGTGGGAGCCTGGAAATTCGTCTGCCCTGGAAGCTGACCGGAATTCGCGGGAACGGCTCCCGGATACCCTCGGTCGGGCAGGCTCTGACTCTGCGGTGAAAACTGTCCCGGCTGCGAAGCCTGTCGTACCTGATCATCGTTGAAGCCGGCGTTTGCTGGCGAGATGGCGGTCGGGGATTGAGCACCGGCGTTGAGGTACGTGCTGTTCTGCGGCGAGCTGTTTCCGTATTGCTGACCTGACTGCTCAGATGCAGTGTCGATGGGGGCGAGAGCTCCGAAGCCGGCGGCCATTCCCAACTGCATGGCCTGTCGGTCGGCAGCCGAGTACTGCTGAATTCGCTGCCCCCGATCGATGCGGGCCATCGGTCGCTGCTCATCGAATCCAAGCTGCTGAATCGGCTGCTGCTGAGGAACGTTCCAGCCGTTCGCCGACTGAACCTGATTCGTCGGTGCTGGCTGGGCTGACGAGTAGTAAGCATTTCCGTTCTGATAGGGCACAGGTTGCTCGGCTGGTCCGGAATTCAACTGATTGCTGCGCTGGCCAAAGTTGCTGCTTTGCCCGAAGAAGTTTGGATTCGGTGCCGAACTGCCTCGAGTTGGCGGGACGTTTCCAGGCTGCCCGTTCCAGGCGGGATTCGTCGGAGACGAATTCTGGATCGGGTTGCCGTATTGATCTCGCGGCATGGAATCAGATGGAAACTGTTGGGGCATCTGCTGAGGTGGCGCGGCCTGATTCCTGCCCGAGTCCTGAAAAGTCGACTGGATCAATGCCTGGTCCGTCCCCCAACTCGCCTGACCACCGTGTGCTGGCTGTTCTGAAAACTGTTGGCGTGAAGAATTCTGGCCTTGCGACAAGTACGGCACCGACGGTTCGCCAAATGCTGGCTGCCCAGCCCACTGTTGCTGCCCAGGTGGCATCCTGTTCTCCGCACCGGGAATTTCACCTGGATACTGTTGCTGTGGAAGCTGCTGAGAAACGGTCAGACCGTTCGGCTGCTGGAACTGTCCGGAGGACAGACCCGGAAACTGTTGAGGAACATTTGCCCCTTGAGGCCCCGACTGACCTTGCAGCATCTGCTGGTTCGGATACCCCCGCTGCGGGAATCCCGTTGGGCCTGCCGGGTTCAGCAGGTTTGAGTACGGATCCTTCTGCGTCGCGAACTGGCCTGTCTGGCTGCCAGGTTGGAATTGCTGCGTCTGCCCTTGCGGATTCCAGGCAGACTGTGGGTTTGCATTTCCATTGTTCGGCCGCTGGAACTGCCCCTGAACGTTGCCTTGTTCCTGACTGCCGTTCTGTCCTGCAGGGCCGACATAGATTGGTCGCGAATTAAGCTGTCGTGGATTCGTTCCCGCCGCCTGCTCAATGGCCTGCATCTGCGAGTTCAGATTCGCGTCATTGTTCGAGGCTGCTCCGCGAGGATTGAAACCATTGCTTTGCCCCATCGCCTGTTTGATTCGCTGGCCTTCGAGATACTGGTCGCGCTGCTCTTTGGCCAGTCGGGCCCGTGCCTGCTGATTTCGGATGATCTCCATTGCCTTTTGAACTTCCTCAAAAGTCGTGAGAGGATTTCCGTTCGCGTCCAGAACCTGACCGTTCTTGTTAAGCGAGTAGTTTTCCTGATTGCTTGCAAAGGCTTCTGCTGACCCGTTCATGACCCACGGAGCAGGCTTCGACTTGAGACCAGCCAGCGTTTCCTGAGCCTGCTGTTCGCTGCCAACCTGACGAAGCCAGGCCAGCGCTCCACGTTCATCGCCGCCGTAAGCGTAAACAGCGGCCAGGTTGACCTTGGCGATTGCCAGCTCCGGCTCGCGCGTAATCGCCTGAGTGAGGTACTGTCGCGCTTCGTCCAGACGTCCCTGCTGAAGGTATGAGTAGCCCAGGTCACTGAGCAGGTAACCGTCTTCGCGATTGGCACTGAGAGCTTCCAGGTAATGCCGCTCGGCTTCGTCGAACCGCTTCGACATGTCGCTGATTCGACCGAGCATGTGGTGAGCCGTCGCGTGGTGCGGCTCGAGGCTCAGCACCGTTTCATACTGAATTCGGGCGTCATCGTAGAGGCCCTTCTGCATCGCATCGCTGCCCTTCGCGAGGAATTCCCGCAATTGGCTGACGTTGTTGAGTCCGATGGCGGGCTTCTGTGCCTGTTTTTCCGCTTCGCGAGTCGTCGCGTTTCGCCAGCCGCGTCCGGTCACACGTGGCTTTGTCGCGCTAACCGATTGGTCTTTGTCGAGCAACGGTTTTTGAGCAGTCAGTGTCCTGTTCGGGCTGAGCGAGCTGAAAAGTCCGTCACTGAACAGCGGCGTCTGGCACCCGGCAAGAAGCAGGCTCGCGCCGAGGGCAATAAATGGTGGGAGTTTGCGCATGAGGGCAACCATCCGTGGTTGAGGCAGGAAGTCGACAGGCAGGACGCCAGCCGGAGATAGAATCTTCCCGAAGTGATGAGTGGCGGTTTTATAGGAGCATCCCTGAATCCATGTCGAGACGTTCTTCAACCGGCAAATAACCCCAAATTCGGACACGTCTTGAACAGATCCGATAAGACATTCCACCCGAATGGGCCAAAGCCGCCAATACAACCAATGGAAACTTCACGGCCAGCGAGTCGTGAGCTAACCTCCAGCCTGCCCGGCTTCTCAACTCAGGAAGAAATCTCATGACACGACTGAAACTGGCTTTCGGCTGGCTGTTTGCATTCGGCCTGGCCCTTCCATGCTTCGTTGCGGACGCTGCCGAACGCCCGAATGTCGTCATTTTCATCGCCGACGACGTCAGCTGGAACGATCATGGCTGTTACGGAAACCCGGCCGCTCGCACGCCAAACATCGACGCTCTGGCGAAGAACGGAATTCGTTTCGACCAGGCCTACCTCACGGCCAGCAGTTGCAGCCCGAGCCGGTCGAGCATCATCACGGGCCGCTATCCGCACAACAATGGGAAGGCCGCGGAGCTTCACCAGCCGATCTCATGGAACCTGCCGTGGTTTCCGGAACTGCTCCGCGACGCCGGTTACTACACCGCAATCAGCGGCAAGCATCACATGACCTCGACGAAAGGCCCCAACGGCGAAACTCGTCCCAGGCCCTTCGACCTTGTTGACGGCGGCAGGTCGAAAGAGAACAGCGGCGGGCACGCCAACTGGGTGAAGACCACGCAGGAGCGACCGAAGGATCAACCATTCTTCTTCTGGTTCGCTTCGTACGATGCTCATCGAGGCTGGGATGCCGACAAGCAATGGGACGCCGATCGCTACGGCCCGATGCACAAAGATGAAGACGTCATCGTGCCGCCGTTCCTGATTGACGATCAGCAAACCCGCGAAGACCTCGCGTCGTACTACAACGAGATCACCCGGTTCGACTACTACATCGGGGCAGTCGTAGCCGAACTGAAAGAGCAGGCCGAACTCGACAACACGCTGATCTTCGTCCTCGCCGACAACGGTCGACCGTTCCCACGGGCGAAGACCCGGCTCCACGACTCCGGTATGAAGACGGCTCTTGTGGCGCACTGGCCGACGGGAATTAAGAAAGCCGGATCCACGAGCGACAGCCTGGTCAGTGTCATCGATCTCGCACCGACCATTCTGGCTGCGGCTGGGCTGAAGCCGGCACCAACAATGCAGGGAGTCAGTATGCAGCCACTGTTTCAGAATCCGGCAGCGGCGATTCGCCAGTTCGCCTTTTCAGAACACAACTGGCACGACTACGAAGCGCACGGTCGAGGCATCCGGGGCAACGGTTTTCTCCTGTTGAAAAACTCCCGCCCGGAGCTGGCTCTGCAAGGGCCAGCGGACTCGGTGAGATCGCCGTCGTTCGTAGCTCTCCAGGAAAAACGAGACGCCAACCAACTGACCGCTGCTCAAGCGGACGTGTTTCTCGTGCCTCGCCCATCTGTTGAACTTTACAATCTGAAAACCGATCCCCATCAGCTCAACAATCTGGCTGGCAATCCGGAATTCGCGGCCCGGCAGAAAGAGCTAAGCAGCGTCCTGGAGACGTGGATCGACGAAACCCACGACAGCGTCCCGAAAGAAATCTCGCACGATTCATTCGACCGTGAAACCGGGCTGCCGTTGAAAACAAAGGACTACCGTCGCACCACGCCCGGCGAAGACCGCAACGCCTCACAAACCAACGCCCCCGGCCCCCGATAGCACTTCCGCAGGCCAGACTCTGCCTGATGAAGTCTTCACAGTAAACAACCACGAAAGAACTCATTCTGCATGACAGGATGCTCCCGCCATTTACCGGAAACTCCGTCAGACACAGCCTGACCTACCACTATGAAAGATCTCACAACGCTCCAGGAAGTCGTCAATCGTTGCGACGAAATCATGTCGCATGCGTGGATGGTACGAACGTTTGTCAAACACAGCGAAGAGGTCGAAGACTACCCCGAACTCGACGGCCTGATGGGAGTCGCTCGGACGATCTTCGATGCGTGCCGGGCTTTAGAAACCCAGGTCGACACCCCCGTGAAGTACCTGCACATGCTTCGCAAGAAAATCGGGCGATTGAAAAAAGCATCGGTGGAATTTGAACGGGACGCCAGACAGGTTTCAGTCCACACCAATTTCATGATGGCCATCCGGTCGACTCAGATTTGCGTGAGAGAACTGGAGGAACTGCTGGAAGTTGGCACAAAAATCCAGCATTCCGAATCAGCCAGCGACGGATAGGAATCCGTCGGGCGGAAATCAATCTCGGGCTCGTGGAGTTTTTGCCGCAGAGAACACGGAGTTGTTCGGTAAGAACTTTTCTCTGTGCTCTCTATGGCTCAGATTTTGAGGCGTCATCCAGAGCGTACTCTAAATACGTCCCTTGAGCAGATTCACGAGTCGCATGTCGAATAGTCTTTCGCAACCCGTGCCGACCTCTTCAGAAGTCGTCGCAAATCCGGCCACCGGCGACTGGATTCGTGTTCGCGGCGCGCGGGTCCACAACCTGCAGAACATCGACGTCGACATCCCACGCGACAAACTGGTCGTGATCACCGGTGTCAGCGGCAGCGGAAAAAGTTCGCTCGCTTTCGACACACTCTTCGCCGAAGGTCAGCGTCGCTACCTGGAATGCCTTTCCGCCAGAACTCGCCAGCACCTCACGCAACTCGAACGCCCGGATGTCGATTCGGTGACCGGCCTGCCGCCGACGATCTGTGTTGACCAGCGAGTTGGCTCGGCGCGAATTCGCAGCACGCTGGCCACGACGACCGAAATCTATGACTACTTAAGACTGCTCTATGCACGCGCCGGACAGGCACACTGCCCTGACTGCAACGTGCCGGTTTCTCAACAGAGTGTCGCCACAATTGTTGAGCGAATTCTGGCACTCGGCGAACGCCGCAAAGTGATGATTCTCGCCCCGCTGGTTGTTGGTCGAAAAGGGGCTCACCGCGACGTTTTCGAGAAAATCTGCAAGGCGGGATTTGTCCGTGCCCGAGTCGATGGTGAAATTGTCGACGCAGGCGATCCGCCGGACCTTTCTCGCGGAGAGTCTCACACGATCGAAGCCGTCGTCGATCGAATCATCGTGAAGGAAGGCATCGAAGAGCGTCTGCGCGAGTCTGTCGAACTCTCGTTGAAACATGGCGATGGCTCCTGCCTCGTTTGCGAACAGACCGATGAAGGGTGGCACGATCAACTCTTCAGCAGTCGATACTGCTGTCCAGACTGCGGCACGAGCTTCCCTCCGCTGGAACCCCGCTCATTCAGTTTCAACAGTCCGTACGGTGCGTGTTCGGCGTGCCGAGGTCTCGGTCGCAAAGTTTCTCCGGAAGTTCAGGCGAAGCCGAACCGATTGCGAGTTGAGCTGACACGGCAGCCACTTTGCGATTCGTGTCACGGAGCAAGACTCGCCCCCGTCTCACGCGCAGTCACGTTCGCCGAAACAACGCTGCATGAACTGACGGCGATGAGCGTTGCTGAAGCCGACGAGTTTGTTCGGAAAATCAGATTAGATATCGCTCCCGAGGCGGCTCAGGCCGCACAGAGTATCCTCCCGGAAGTGGCATCCCGGCTGGAATTCCTGCTCCGAGTCGGCGTTGACTATTTAACGCTCGATCGACCGACACCGACTCTTTCCGGCGGAGAGTTTCAGCGAGCGCGTCTGGCCAGCAGTCTGGGTTCCGGTCTGATCGGCATCTGCTACGTGCTGGACGAACCGACCATCGGGCTGCATTCCCGCGATACGAGTCGTATGATCGACGTCCTGAAAGATCTGCGGGATCGTGGCAACAGCGTCCTTGTCGTCGAGCACGACGTCGACCTGATGCGAGCATCCGAGTGGCTGGTCGATCTTGGTCCAGGAGCCGGAAAGGAAGGTGGATCGATCATCTGGTCCGGGCCGTCTGATGAAATCACGGGCGATTCCCCCACCGCGTTGGCACTGGGTGCCACTGCCGGCAACACCCGCGATTCAAAGCGGCAGGCGGAATCTGAAACTGGTAGCTTCGAGCGAAGTCTTCGACTCGAAGGAGCATGTCGCCACAACCTCAAAGATGTTTCCGTCGAAATTCCACTTGGAGTTTTAACAGCGGTGACGGGTGTCAGCGGCTGTGGAAAGTCGTCGCTGATTACTCACTCGCTGATTCCCGCAGCCCGGCACGCGATCAACGAATCGTGGCGTGGCTCACCGAAAACATCAAAAGACGAGACACCACTGGCAACCGATTTGACGCAGCTCGACATTGCCTGCCGTCGTATTTCCGGGACCGAGCATATAGATCGCCTGGTCGTCGTCGATCAGTCGCCAATCGGTCGATCCGGTCGTTCAAACCCGGCAACTCATACAGGTATGTGGGATGAAATCCGCAAGGTCTTTGCGAAGACTCGTGACGCTCGCGTACGAGGCTTCAAGGCGAAGCGTTTCAGCTTCAACGCAAAAGATGGCCGCTGCCCGAAGTGCGAAGGGCGAGGGACTCAACGCATCGAAATGAACTTTCTCCCGGATGTGCACATCGAATGTCCGGACTGTCGCGGCTCCCGATTTAACACTCAGACACTGGCCGTGAAGTATCGAGGTCACAGCGTCGGCGATGTTTTGAGCATGCGCATCGACGAAGCTCGCGAGTTCTTCAAGGACTTTCCAAAGTTAAAGTCAACGCTTGAGGTTTTGTGCGACGTCGGGCTCGGATACCTGGAACTCGGCCAGTCCGCGTTGACACTTTCTGGCGGAGAAGCTCAGCGAATTAAACTGGCCGCGGAACTCGGCAAAGGTGGCGAGCAGAAAGTTCTATACGTCCTCGATGAACCAACAACCGGACTACACCCTGCCGACGTCGCCCGTCTGATCGCTCTCTTCAGACGGTTGCTCGAACACGGCAACAGCGTGCTGGTCGTCGAGCATCACCTCGACGTCATCGCTGCTTCCGACTGGATCATTGACCTCGGCCCGGAAGGCGGAGAAGCCGGCGGCCAGACTGTTGCCACCGGCACGCCGCAGGATCTGATTGCGCTCCCCAATGACGGACACACCGCGACGGCCCTGAAAGCTCACGTTAAACAGCTGTAGGTTGGGTCTCGACCTAGCGGGCCAACAAAGCCGGGATGCGTTCCTGCCGACTCAACTTCCCAATCCGTAATTCAAAGTGTGAGTCACCCTTCCTGCTGACGACTGCGTCGGAGCAAACCGTTTTCCTGGACGAGTTCGCTTCGAGCAATCAAAACGTCGATCTCGTCTTCGATCCTTTCGCGAAGCTGTCGGCTGGTTGTGCGGAATCCGAGCAGGCGACTGATCGCCCTCGCAGTTTCTTCTGGCGTTGCCGACACATGTTTCTCGACGAATTCGCAGATGCCCGAATGCAGCTCGCGAGGCGGCAGCATTTCCGGCTTTTTCAATCCGGTAGATTCCACCTGGTCGCGATTGCGCAGAGGAAACTCTGTTTGTTCAGAGTGCCAGTAGAAATCCTCTTCGGAATTGATCGTGCCTGAGTACTCTGCAAATTTAATGGCCGCATGAACGGCATCGGCAATGCGCCGGCCAGCCCGCGAGAGTCCCCACAAGGTTGTGATTCTTCGAACAATCTCGTTCTCATGAACCGGTCCTTCCACGCGGACGACCTGGGTAACGATCTGGCTGAGTTCTTCCGCAGACAACGTGTGAATCTCTTCAGACATCATCTGATTGTGGAAGCCGGCCTCTTTGTAGTCGGGGCAAGCGGTACCGTTCTCGAGGCCTTCAGCATCAGACAGCGATTCTCGCTCGATGCCGTTTTCTGGCGAGTCGACAACGATCTCGCCGTCGTTTGAGTCTTCTTCTGTTAGCGACTCGCTGGTCGCTGCTGCGTCGACACGATTGTTCAGTCGCTGATCCTCAATCGCTGCAGCCAGCTTTTTGACCTGGTCGTTCCGACTTTGAAACCAGTCGGAACTCCAGATTCGGTGCAGCGACCATCCGTGGTTCTCAAGCACTGCCTGTCGCAACCTGTCCCGGTCCCTCGCCCACCTTGCGGAATGATAAGTCGCCCCGTCGCACTCGACGCCGAGGATGTATCGACCAGGACAATCCGGATCAACAACAGCCAGATCAATGAAGAAACCGGCCATGCCAACCTGCTGATCCACTTCATAGCCCAATGAACGGATTGCATTGGCCACGTCGATTTCAAAATCGGAATCAAAATCGCGACCGGTGATTTCGGCAGTCTCCAGTTTTCCCGTCTCGGCGAAGTGCAGAAAAGTTTTCAGCGACTTGACGCCGATCGCTGAAGTCCGTCGCAGATCCACGTTATCAGCTTTGATTGAGCTGAAGACGACGCAACGCTCGCGAGCGCGAGAAATCAGCACGTTCAGCCGTCGCTCGCCGCCTTCCCGATTCAGAGGGCCGAAGTTCATCGAGAAATACCCGGAGGCATCAAAGCCATAGCCGACCGAAATGAAAATTACATCCCGTTCATCGCCCTGGATGTTCTCCAGATTTTTGACAAACCACGGTTCGGCAGACGTCAATGAGAAGAAATCTTCCGTCTCCGGGTGATTTCTGCGGAGCAATTCAAGTTCGTCAAGGATCGCGTCGCGCTGTGCGACAGAGAAGGTACCGACCCCCAGGGAAAGCCGAGGCGAGTGGCGAGCGTGCTCGATCATGGCTGCCGCAACCGCTCTGGCTTCCTGACGATTTGTCCGCGACTTGCCTCGATCGAAGACTCCGTTGGCAACATGCCGAAACTGAAGTCCGCGAGTACCGCCGTCCCGCTCGGCGCTGGGAATAACAAACAGCCGGTCCTGATAGAACTCGCGATTCGACACGGCAATCAAAGAGTGATGGCGACTTCGGTAATGCCACTGCAACATTCGTTGCGGAAAGTTTCTCGCCACACAAAGATCAAGAATACTTTCGACATCCGCCGCTGATGTCGTGTCATCGTCTTCGCCAGGTTCCACATCGTCGCTGCCGGACATTCGATCGAAGAACGAGGTCGGTGGCAACTGACGATTATCGCCAACGACGACCGCCTGTCGGGATCGCATCACGGCTCCAAAGGCTTCGACGGGACGAACCTGACTGGCCTCATCGATCACAAGCAGGTCGAATTCCAGGACACCCGGTTCGATGAACTGAGCGATAGAAATCGGGCTCATCATGAAAACAGGTTTGATTGCCTGAACGGCGTGTCCGGCATCGGTCAGCAGTCGTCGAATCGGCTTGTGACGTCGCTTCTTTCGAATCTCTCCTCGAATGATACCAACAGAACCGTAATCTCCTCCGGCAGGCATTCTTTCAAAGTGGGCACAGGCTGTTTCATGTCGAGCCAGTTCAATGCGCCGCTGGTCCAGTTCGCGGAACTCGTCAACGATTCGCGAATGAGTGACTCCATCAAACTCGGCAATTGTTTCATACTGCGTGTAGGCCTGCTTCATCGCGGCTTCGCTGAAGACCAGCGTCAGCCGATCCAGCGCGTCAGAGCCGATCGAGCCGGAATCAATTTCCGGAAGCAGCGATTCCAGGCCGGCATCGATCAGGTCCGCCCGTCGACGCTGCAGGATGATCCATCGATTGAGCTGTTCAATGGCACCGAGCCATTCGGTAATTCGTGAATTCAGAACCGTCAGTGGCACATCCGAAAGTCTGCTCAGTCCAAACGCGCCGGACGCAGATAGCTCCAGAAGATCACGCAGTCTCTTCAGCTCGTTAAAGGCGTCCTGAAAAACGTCGCGCAGCAAAAGAAAGATCGACTTCGTTTGAGCGGGGTCAGACCACCTGCCAATTACGTTGCGAAAAACCTTTGGCAAATCGTTCTGCGAACAATCCTGATTCCAGTCGATGATGGACTGCAACTGGTCCCAGTCCGAATCGCCATCTTTCCAGAATTCACCAAACGCCTCGGCGGCAACGGCGCGAAGCGTGCCGTCGTTACCGAGTTGCTGAGCAAGTTGCTGCCAGCGGAACAGTGAGTCCAGAATCTGCAGTTGATCTTTCAGAAGTTTCGGAGGCGGGTCGCGAAGCAGTCCTTTCAGATTTCGACTTGCCGTCCTCCACCGTCCACTGAACCAGCGAAAGAAGGAATCACCCGTTGCAGCGAGGTCCGTTCGCGTTTGCGCGACATCGATCTGCCAGGCGGTCGGAGCCAGGACATCTTCCAATAGGTCCTGACAGCCTTTCCACTCTTTGCCCAGCGTTGCGATTCTGCTGATTTCGTTCTGCTTTGATTCCCAGACCGGATTGGCGAACGCGTTTCGGTCCATCGGCGGAATGCTCTGAAGTTTCGACGCGAACAACGCCAGTTGCTGCGTCGAGCTGAACGATGCCGCCTCGTCCTTCCACGATATTTTCAACGAGTCAGCAAGAGCCTTACCGTGCTGCTGGATCGCGCTCAGAGCAGAACTGAGTTCCTGAACGTCGCGTTCGATCTGTTGAACATCGGCAGGCAGAAACGGCATCTGCCGCTGCACACCTCGCCAGGCGTGAGTCGTTGGTGGGCCGAGTTCGGTGATGTGTTCAAGAATGTCGTTGAGGATTGCCTGTTTCTCTTTGAGTGTCGATGTCGACCAGTCTCCGATCCCGGCAGGAACCGTTTCATAGCGGCGCGTGCCATTTGCCTGGAGTCGCGAAAGTGTCCCAATTAATTGAAACGGTGTCTGCCGGGATGGACTCACCGGCGCGTGAAGCTGCTGCGCGTAAGTGTTAAGTCGACCGCGCACTCGCTCAAGATCGGCTGACGATTTTTCAACGTCCCTGCTTGCCGGGCGTCCCAGTTGAAGCGTTCTGTCAAGTTCGTCCAGCACGGCACGACGATTCGCTTTGTGGCTGTGCAGTTCGAGGCACAGGTCACCCAGTCCGATTCGATCCAGCCGGGATTTGACGACTTCCAGTGCTGCCATCTTTTCAGCGACGAACAGAACTTTTTTGCCATCTTTCACCGCCGCCGCGATGAGGTTCGTAATCGTCTGTGATTTGCCAGTTCCCGGCGGCCCCTGAATCACCAGGTTGCGACCATGTCGCACTTCTTCGATGGCCGCCGCCTGAGAACTGTCCGCATCCATAATGTGCGTGATGTCTCGCGCGGCGATGCGGTCGTCGAGTTTTTCAGACTCGCCAATTAAAGGCGACAGGAACTCAGTTTCTCCCCCCAGCAACCCACGCAGTCCCGTATGTTTGGTCGGACCTTTACCCTCAGGCCATACGTCGGGATTCAGATCGCGAAACATCAGAAACTTCGCGAAGGAGAAAAACCACAAAGTCATCCGGTCTCGATGCAGTTGCCACCGCGGCTGACCTTCAACAACTTTCTGCACGGCGTCGAAGTATTCTACTGGCGACAGATCGTCCACTTCCGGCACGTCTGGAAGCTGCAAGCCGAATTCCGCTTTGAGTTTTTCCTGCAATGAAAGATTCGTCGTCAGGTCTTCGTCCAGCATCCGAAGTCGAAATCGGGCATTGACGGTTCGGCGATGAAGCTCGACCGGAATCAGCAGCAGCGGTGCAAATCGAGGTTTGTCAGAAGCTGGCGATTCGTACCATTCGAGGAACCCCATCGCCAGGTAGAGACTGTTAACCCCCTGCTCTTCGTAAAAACCTCGCGCGTCGTAATATAGCCGCAGCAATCTTTTCTGAAGTTTCTCATCGTCGAAGGGCGTTTGCAGATTCTGATCGAGGTGCCGATCGGCGATCTCGTCATCGTCGTCCTCAATCGGCTGCGCAAAATGAACGACATTCTCTGACGCGGAAAGTTCGGAGTCGTCTGCCGAAGCGGCTTGAACCCCTTCCTGCTCTACGTCGTGGTCGCTGGTCTGTTCTTCAGTGTCGGACTGTTCGTCTGTGTGAGAATTCTCGTCAGACAGAAAAGCCATCTCGCGGCGTTCCTGAACAATGATCCGGAAGACTTCCGACGAAAGCTCATCGGTGATGTCGAGCCGCGACGAACGACTTCGCGTCAGCGGCGTATTGATCAGTCGATTGCGAGCTGTCAGGTCAAGCAGTTCACGACGTGAGTGAGTGATTTGAGCGTCGATAAGATCGGACATCTCGGCGGAGTCTCGATGTGAATAAAGCGATTGTCAGATTTTGACTGGTACTTTTAATCGTAGAGGACCGCGAGCGACAGTCGCTGAAAATAAGGAAAGTGTCTCCTGTAGCTCTGCTTTTTTCCTCTGCGTCTCCCACGCTTAAAGGTCAGCCTGCTCCTGGAATCAGCCGGTCGTTTCCGTCAGGAGTACTGTCAGTTTATCGCGGTCGCTTCGTTTCTTACTTTTCTTACTTTTTGAAAACGTCCGGGCTCGGCCAGCGGTCTTCCAGGCTTTTGATCAGTTCTTCGACTGGTGGTTTTACCCTGGGCCAGCTATGCGGGCGGATGCGAACGGTGCTGCCTGGGCGGAAACCTTCCAACGCGAGCGGCACCTGAAATTTCACCTGGATCCCACTGCTGCCGAACTCAGAGTTTTTCCCGGTTTGGTCCACGGCCGTGATTCGGCCATCCATACCGTCATGATCGGGCCACCAGGTGCGCAGCGTGTCTTCGGCCGCGGCCATCTGGGCGCCTGTGTTCGGCTTGAAGTCTGCGTAGAGCGACTCGTCCATGCCGCCGAAAAGTGTCGCCGTGACTGTGGCCGGTCCGAAGTTCTCCTGCTTCACTTCGTCGATGCGTGCCGGCATCCACCGCAGGCGAATGTGACGAATGTGTTGCCCTCGTTGTCGCTCGGCGGCGTGCTGCATCGCTGCTTCATCGAGCCAGAGATCGGCGATATGAAACTGCTGATAGAGATACCGTGGGTGCCACGTGAGACCGAGCTGCACCTCATCGTCGGCAAACTGTTTCGCTCCATCTTCCGGCCAGACACCTTCCGATACCAGATCGTCGAGACGAAGCAGTTCGCGACCGCGCCAGATGCGTGTCGAGCCATCAATAGTCAGCGAGTGCTCGCCGCCGAGCCCCTCTCCTCCCTCTTTGCGATCCAGACTGGCCACGAGCAAGCCTTCTGCATTTTTGATCTCAACTTTCTTGAGATGCCAGGTCTTGCCTTCTCGCAGGCAGAGACTCGGACCGTCCTCAAGCAGGATCGCGTAGTTTTCAGGCGGTGCGGTCACGTCCTTTCTGTTCACAACGGGGACCACAGAAATCGTCGGGTCAGGCGGCAGGTAAAACCGACCGTACAATACCGTGCCGATCGGAACATCCCGCAAAGCAGCCGGAGCACCACGATAACGAATCATGCCGTACGGCAGCATCGCGAAATGGTGTAAGCGGCCTTCGTGGAAGTGTCCATCCACATGCAGACGCAGACTTCCTCGGCGATTAATGTGATCCACAAAAACAAGTTCGCCGCGATAAGATTTTGCCTCTGCGATCGGCGGAAATTTTCCTCGCTCCGGGCGGAATGGTTCATCGGCGTAGACGGTTGCCATGATCCCCACGAACGTGAGCAGCAACACGCCAGTGCGAAGCGCAAACACGTGAAGACGATGTAAGCTGATTCGACTTGTGTGCTCGCTTATCGACGCTTCGTGCCTGTCTCGAAAAATATCGGATCGATTCATCCCAACTCCAGTTCGCTATTGCTGTCTCCGAACGTTTCCGTCTCCACTCCCATTCTCTGCGCCATGCTCAGGAGCAGGTTGCTCATGTGAGCATCCGAATTAGCCGGGCGACCACACAGGCGATAATGATGGCCCGGGTTGTCGAGCTGGTAGCCGTCGAAGTGTCCCTGATTGAAATCAAGGTGGTGGCCATGCTTGAGGCCCAGCCCCGTGCCGCCGGCCAGTACGAGCGGAAGATTTGCATTGCCGTGGCTGTGTCCGTAGGCCATGCCGCTGCCGAACAGGGCCATCGTTGTATCGAGCAGCGGTCGCCCGTCGAGATCGTTCGTCTCACTGAGCCGCCTCAGGAAATAGGCAAACTGCTCAACCGCAAACGTATCGCTTTGAGTGAGCTTCTCCATGTGACCAGGATCGCCGTTGTGATGGCTGAGTTCGTGGCGAGACTGCGAAATGCCCAGTTCGGGAATTGCCAGCCCCTGACCTTCCAGGCCGCTGCTGAAGGTGACAACTCGCGTCGCATCGATTTGAAAAGCCAGCACGATCAGGTCGTAAATGGTGCGGAAGTATTCGCCAGCCTGGGTCTGTGGAACATCACGGTTTGTGCGCTGACGTGCTGAGTCAGAGACTGCAGGTCGAGGGACATCGAGCCACGCATCAGCACGACGCGTTCGAATTTCGGTTCCCCGGACGGCTGTCAGATACTGATTCAGTCGTCCTTTGTCTTCGACGCCCAGCTTTCTTTCCAGCGAGCGAACTTCTTCGAGATTCGCATCCAGTACGCTGCCTTTTCGTCGCAGCGCGCGACGCTGAGCGGCAGTGCCACTTTTCGGTTCCTCGAACAGCCAGGCGAAGATCTCGCTGCAGCGGCTTATCCCTGGCAGCCGGATCCCGTCAGCCGTCCACGCCAGTGACTCACCTTTGTTGGCAATCTCCAGCGAATGAAAACGTGTGTGTGGCGAGGTCACTTCGGCCATCCGCTGATCGACAGAAATGGTATTGCGATCCGAAGAGCCGAGCTTCCCTCCTGTCAACCAGATCTTCTGACAGTTGTGATGGTGCCCCAGGCCGCCGGGATGATGCAGCCCGCTGATCGGTGTCACCACGCGGCGGTATTTCTCAAGCGGCTTGAGCGTGCGCGAAAAGTCGTAGTTTTCACCGGGCGTAGTGATCTGATAGTCGAGCGTGTTGACGCCATTGGGAATGTAGATGAAGGCGCTGCGTTTTGGACTGGATGCCTCGGAGGGTGATGCAGAGCACATGCAGTCCAGTAATGGCAGCGCAATAAAACTGCCAAGCCCACGGAGGGCATGACGACGATCGATCAGCCAGGATTGAGTCATGAGGAAGCCTTAAGCGAATAGCGGTTAGTCATTAGCGGTTAGCGGCTCCGCATCAGACTGGACAAGGCCACCGAACGCACGATGTCCTTCAAACGGTAGTTGTCTTTCTTTGCCTGGCTCACGATTGCCTGGATGTCTTCCTGATCATCGACCGTGAGCACACGTCGCAAACCGTAGGTGCAAAGCTGCTCAACGAATGCCTCAAGAAAACGGTCGCGATCTTCGAGCAGCAGTTGCTTGAACTCACCCGCGTCGGCGAACTGTCGACCATCAGGCATCCTGCCGCTGGGATCAACCATTGGATCGTCGCCTGTACCTTTTTCGACTCGTTCATGGGTTCGCCATTGTCCGATGGCATCGAACTGGTCGAATGCCAGCCCCAGCGGATCGATGTTGCGATGGCACGCTGCGCAGTTCGCGTTCTGTGCGTGAGCCTCGATTTTCTGACGAATGGTCGCCTTGGGACTGTCCGGAGGATTGGGTTCAATGGGATCGACGTTCGCTGGCGGCGGGGGCGGCGTTTTACCAAAGATGGCTTCACTGACCCAGACCCCGCGGTGGACGGGGCGATGCCGTGTGCCATCTGACGTGAGGCCAAGAATCGCGCCCATCGTCAACAGCCCCCCACGATGATCTTCAGGCCGCAGCGAAACTCGCTGAAAGCCGCTCGATGCTGGTTCGGGCAGACCGTAAAAGTCGCAGAGTCGGGGATTGGCGACAGTCCAGTCCGAAGTAAGAAACGCATCAATAGTCAGGTCATTCGCGAAGACCTCGCGAAAATATTTCACGACCTCTTCGCGCATGCTGGCTTCCAGCCAGACATCATAGCTGGGATAGAGCTTCGAATCGGGAGGGAACATTCCCAGCCGATGCAACTGCAACCACTGACGAGGGAAGTCGTCAATAAATCGATTGATCCTTTCATCACTGAGCATGCGGTCGACTTCAGCGACCAGACTGTCAGTGGTCAGCCTGCCGTTGCGGGCGGCTTCAATAAGTTTCTGGTCGGGCATCGAGCTCCACAGAAAATACGAGAGCCGCGAAGCCAGTTCCCAGTCATTCAAGTATTCACGAGGTTCGGTGTCGCCTTCCACGATGTAGGTAAAGTTTCGCGACGTCAGCACTCCGAGCAGCGCCACCTGGTACGCAGCGAATACATTCTCGCCAGCCGCACGTTCCGTCTCATAGGCACTCAGATAGTGACTCAGTTCTGATTGACCGACGGGGCGACGCCAGGCACGTTCGGCAAAACGCTGCAAATGCTTCGCGACGACTTCGAGTGTCGCGTCGTCAGGCGGCAGCAGACCTTCACGCGTGGCGAGTTCGGTGTCGCTTTCAAGCGGACCTTCCCACTCGATCCAGTCCAGCAGTACGGACGAGAAAATCCCGTTGCCCTCGTCATCGAACATCCTGGGTGCCGTGGGATTAAGCAGTCGAGTTTCGCTGGTATGGGTAAAAATATAAAGAGGACTGGAAAGTGCGTTGCGATAGTGACCGCCCTTCTGGCGATCGATGATGTCGGTCGCGATGACGTTGAAGTTGAGGCTCGCGGGCATTTCGAGAAACACTTCGAATTCGATGATCTCGGGTTCATCCTCCGCCGCAAGAATATCCAGCTCGACCAGCCCTTCATTGGCCTCTTCAGTGAGTTGTGTACCGATGCGCAAGTGCGGAATCTGTCCTCCCGGCGGGCGAAGGCCGCTGACCTGCATCCGCGCACGGTATAGCCCACTGGCCTTCGATCCGGCTGCCCCGAACCAGTTTGGCCGGAACGCCTGCTGCATTCGCCCTGGAAAAATTAATGCACGTAGCGGTCGCTTGATTCCGAAGCGTTCCAGATATGCCTGCTGAGTCTTACCACCGCCGTAACGGATGTCGGCGGCGGTCATGCGGACTTGACGCGTCTCGAGTGGCTCTGTCGGAAAGGCACGATCCAGCACGGTTTCGGCAGCTCGGTAGTAGCGTTCGACGTGTGAGGGTGACAGCGAAAGCTGCGATCCAATTCGTTCGAAACCCTGCCACAAGGTGTCTGCATTCAGCTCGCCCGGTTTCGCCGGATCGTAGCGCACTCCGAGCAGATCGTAGACCGTGTTCTGGTACTCCTTCCTGCTGAGCCGATAGTGGGCTACCGAAGGCCGCACCGCCATGCGTGCCGCCCGCCCTTCACGAATTCGTGAATCGAGCTGTCCAACAACTGACGCGATCTCATCTTCCGTCGGCTGAGGTTCATCTTCCGGCGGCATCTCTCCAGCGTTGATCCGTTCGACGATCTCAGCCCAGAGATGCGAGTCTGATCCAGTTCTGAAATCGCGCGACAACTGATCGACACGCAAGTCACGCTCAACCTTTTCAGGCCCGTGACAGCGCAGACAGTGCTTCGTCAGAAACGCCTCAAACGATTCAGCGGCGGAAGCCGACACTGAAACGGAAACGCATACAGTAATGACAAGAAGAAAACGCATCATGACTTCTTTGAGAAGGGGGAAATGAAGATTGCGAGTTCTTGAAGTACAGACTTCTTCGCACGCTGAAATCATCCGTCGACGTTACTACTCTGGCGTCGCAGCGTAGCCTTGCCAGACCCACTCAATGGCGTGCGGCAGAAACTGAGCCTTGGCGTTACCCACTCCGTGGCCCGAATTCTGGCAGAACAGATATTGGTACGGGTAGCCTTTGGCTTTCAGCACTTTAGCCATGCGGTGGTTAGCCTCGACCCAGTCGTGCATGCCGTCACGCATGACGTTTGGGTTGAAATTGTCCCGGTCGCCAACGGCCAGAAAGATACGAAGAGGCTTTTTCGGGCTCTCAGGAATCAGCTTGTCGTGAAAGTCCCAGGCTCCACCGGGAGTCTCCGGATTAAATGGCCATTGTTGATTCACAAAGGTGCCTGACGTCGTCAGAACGCGGTGATAAAGATCCGTACGGTACCAGGCGATGGCCAGTGCGGCCGAGCCGCCGGAACTACTGCCCATTGCCGCGCGCCCCTCAGGATCTTTCGTCAGCTTTACGTTGCAGTTTTTCTCGACCCGCGGCAACACTTCGGTTTCGATGTATTCTGCATAGAGCCCCGACATCGTGTCGTATTCTTTACCTCGCTCGTGCCCCTGAGCGTCGCCGCCGCCGTTGGCCACCATGATCAGAATCATCGCGGGAACACGCTTCTGAGCGATCAGATTGTCGAGAATCCGTGGCACCCCCAGATTCGGCTTACCCTTCGGACCATCATGAATGACCATGAACGGGGCTTCGCTGCCTGGCTTGTACTGAGCCGGTATGTAAACGGTGATCTGCCGTTTGTAGTCAATCTCGTGCGTTTCGACGATCAGCGTCTTCGGGTTATTGGGATCGACCGTCCCGAAAACCTTTCGGGCAATCCCAGGATTCAAAAGTTTGGTTTCCGTCGAATCGATGCTGAATTGCTGCACCTTCCCCTGCGGGACACCATCGACCACGTTGTTCTCGGGAGCGGACGAGTACTCAGGCCCGATCAGAAAATCACCGTCTACGTCCAGCGGAGGATTCAGACCCGTTTTCGCATCCAGCCGAACGAACTTCGGTGCCCCCGGAGCATCAAACTTCCGAGTCGGCGGCGGCATCCGTTTGGGCGGCTGCGCGTAAACCGAGTCAATCGCCAGAAACGAACACACGACGAGTGCGACGGAAACCGCCATCCTCTGTTGAAACATGAAATATCCTCGTTGACTTAAGAAAGAAATTCCGGCCAGGCCAGTTGATGCCAGAGGTTACGGTCCTTGTTTACATTCAGGAAAGAGATCGGTGGATAAATTCGTCGTATTGACCATGCAGGCTTAAATGGATGAGACAACACTCGACAGCCAATTTCACGGCAATCCATTCTCAACCGCAGGTTCTCGTTCGGCATGATGTGCGCGACCGCCCGCTGGTAATCCTTCCTGAAGAGTCAGGATGTGGACAAAGAATGCAAGTGGACTCGCATGACCGCGATGCTCGATGAGCCATGCTTTCCTCGCCAAACGATTCCCGCACCGGACGATTCCTGCGCCGGTCAACGGGCGTCTTCAGACAACTTGCAAGCGCTCGTGCTGATGATGTATCAGCTGTTGCGTGCTGACGCCGGCAGGTTGTGGGCGATGCGTACCAGCCTTATGCCCCGGTCGCGAGCTTCCAGCGTGTCGATCCAGTTTGAATCCTGCCAGTGATAGCGGATCTGCACACGAGGAACGTTGCCGGACAGGAGAGACTCCTGCGCCGTGCGGAGTTGCTCAGCGGTTGTCGCTCTGGATGCTGTGGCTTGTTGAGAGCGAGCCGAGCGTTGCATCAGCAGAATTTCCGAGGCGAGCGATTCAATGTCGGAAAACAACTGTCGAACCTGCTCTTCCGTCAGTAGCGCTTCGCGCATCGGCGGCAATTCAGAAAGGTCCATCCCGTCGTGGTTAACGGGATGGGCGACCGCCTGAAGAACGTCGGGTGCTTCACCCATTGCAGCACCGCCGACGCTGTTCGGCATGTTGCGCGACGCTTCGACGTTTTGTTCTTTTTGACGAGGGCGCAGGCGAAACCAATCCCGTCGTGACATCCTGTTGCCGTCTGCCATGATTGCCTTACTGTTTAATTTGCGGGCCAGGAAGAAACTGAGGTTCAACAGCCAGCAAGGTTTGATCGAACAAAGCCGATGGGGTGTGACACTGCTGGCAGTTCATTCTCCACGGATGCGTGGTGCGAATTCCTCGTTGCCCTCCATCACCGTGGCAGCTCAGACAGTCGACTCGCATCCAGGTTGTGTGAGGAATCTGCGGCGGCGCACCTTCGAACGCTCGCGGACCTCCAGTGGGAGCAGCCAGTCCGGCAAAGCCATTTTCGCGAAATTCAACGGCGACCATGTGTCGCGGGTTACTCTCAATATGACACTGCGTGCAGTTGGCCAGAAACTGATGCGACATTCGCGGAATTCTTAGCGACTCCGTTCTGACGCCCTGGCTATGGCACGCGACACACGACTTGTCCGACCGTTGCTCAATCGGGTGCGGTATTGTCGGTGGGGATCCATTGAACGCTCGATTCCTGCTGCGCTGATCGAGTGCTGCTGACTTCTCTCCCGGTGCAATCCTGATTTCCTCAAACGGGTCAAACTCTGACTTGAGACTGGCCAATCGAGTATGGTGACGGTGTTTCGTTGTCGCCTCAGCAATGTCAGCGTAAGGCGTCGCAGGAATCACGCCGACTTCCAGTCTGGATGACGACTCCGTTTTAAGATGCTCCACCGGGCTCGATCGGCTTGTCGTTGAAGCAACCATCGGTGCCTGCAGTCCCGTAAAATATCCAGCGATGGCGATTGAAAGCACAACGAACGCAAAGAGAGTCGTTTGCTTTGTGTTTTTTTCCCGGTTCATCGTCAGACCTTTCTGATCCGCACAGCCGACTTTTTATAGTCTGGCTGCTTTGAAAACGGATCGAGAGCATCCAGCGTGAGATCGTTGACCAGCAACGTTTCGTCAAAGAACGGGATGAAGACCGTTCCCCGAGGTGGCTGACCGCGACCATCAATCCACACTGGAACTACCAGCGAGCCGCGACGGGATTCAACCTCGACCTGGTCACCGTTGCGAATGTCGAGTGCCGCCGCATCTTTGGCATGAATCTCCAGATAGCCGCCGGGCATGGCCCGGTTCAACTCCGGAATGCGACGGGTCATCGAACCGGAATGCCAGTGTTCCAGGACTCGTCCGGTGCAGAGCATGAACGGGTAGTCATCATCAGGAACTTCGGCGGGGGCAATCCACGGATGGAACCAGATCTGTGCGCGGTCATCCTGCGTCGAAGAATGGTAAAACTGAACTTCTCTGCCGGCTTCAACGTACGGATCGAAGTGCTCCGAGAATCGTAAATGCGTTTCCCGCCAATGTCCGTCCGTTTCGACGACCGGCCAGCGAAGGCCACGTGCGTTGACATACTCGCTGTACGGAGCGAGGTCTTTGTGCTTGAGCCGAGTGAACTGCCGGTATTCCTCGAACAAATACTCGTCGACATTCACGTCGTAATAACGCTCCCATTCCCAGACGGGCACGGGCATGTCGTTTTTGTCTTTTATTTCGAACAGAAATCGATCGTCCCGATCTTTCATGCCAGCCATGCCCCGACTGAACAACTCGTGAGCGACCGCGATCGTCTGCCAGCAATCGTCGCGAGCATCTCCCGGAGGATCGACCATCTTGAACCACTGTTGAGTGCGACGTTCTGAATTGCCGAACACTCCGTTCTTTTCCACCCACATTGCTGACGGCAGGATCAAGTCAGCCAGCCGAGTCGTTGCTGTCGGATAGACGTCGCTGACGATGAGGAACTTGTCCTCAAGTCCGGCTTTGTTGTCACCTTTGGGATTAAACAGCTTGTTGAGATTTGGCAGTGTCTGCCCCGGATTTGTCACCTGCACCCAGATGGTGCCGATGTCGCCTCCCTGATCTGTTGGTGTGCAGAAGCTTTCCCACATTTTAACGGTGTGGTAGCCGGGAGTCGCATTGATGCGACCGGCAGGGATATTCCAGAATTCCTCAGACTGCTTCCTATGGTCCTCGTTGGCGACAACGCGACCGCCAGGAAGGGCGTGAGCCAGAGTGCCAACTTCCCGCACCGTTCCGCAGGCGGACGGTTGCCCAGTAAGACTCGTTGGTGCGTTGCCTGGCGTGCCGAAGTGTCCGCTAAGGAGATGAATTCCGTGGACGAGCGCATTAACAGCAGTGCCTCGCGTGTGCTGATTCATCCCCATGCACCACAACGAAGTGATCTTCAGATCAGGGTTGCCAAACAGATCGCCCAGCATCCGGATCTGCTCAGCAGGAACGCCAGACAGTTCCTCGACGTGTTCTGGTGTGTAGGGTTCAAGAAACTTCCTGTAGTCATCAAACGAGATCGGTTTACCGTGCAGGTTGGGATTCTCGTCGTCTGACGCTTTGAAGTTGCAGAATGATTCCACAAACCGGCGGTCGTACGTCCCGTTCTTTATCAGCAGGTGAGCGATACCATTGGCGATTGCCAGATCACCGTGCCCCTTCATTTCGAGATAGTGCTGACAGGCTTCTGTTGTCCGGGTACGTCGCGTTCCAATGTCGATGAGCGTGACTTTTTCTCCGCGACTGCGGCGGTCAACCACTCGGGAAAACAGCACCGGATGCATCTCCGCCGGGTTGTTGCCCCACATGATGAGTACGTCGCATTCATCGAGGTCGTCGTAGCAGCCCGCTGGTTCATCCACGCCGTACGTCGCCAGAAAACCTGTCACGGCTGAAGCCATGCACAACCGGGCGTTGGGGTCAATGTGGTTGTTCGACAAGCCACCCTTCATGAACTTCTGAGCCGCGTACCCCTCTGGAATGGTCCATTGGCCGGAACCGTAGAACGCGAACCGTTCCGGAGCCACCTCGATTCGATCAGCAATTGTTCGGATTGCCTCTTCCCAGGAGATCTCACGATAGCGATCCCCGTCACGAAGCAGTGGTCGAGTGAGACGGTCCTTGCCGTAGAGTGCCGAGCCAACGTGGTACCCCTTAACGCAGAGCAGCCCCTTATTCACTTCCGCGTTTCTGTCGCCCGCAACGGCGACGACCTTACCGCCCTGGACACCCACCTGCACATGGCATCCGGTTCCGCAAAACCGACACGGAGCCTTCGCCCACTGAACTCCTTGCGAGGATTCATCCGCGAGAACCGGAAGCGTGTAATCCGACCCGCCGACAACGGAAGAAGCCGCTGCCATGGCCGCAGCCTTGATAAACTGCCGACGCCGAATGGCCTCGGTTGCTGGTTGCAATTCACCGTTCATGAGTGGTTGATCTTTCCTGAATGTGTCGTCGCAGGACTCTCTGACTCGTCTTCGAAGTGGACGAACACGACATCGACAAATGCCACGCCGCGGCACTCCTGCAGCCGTTTCGTTGTTTCCTCAAGGGCATCTGGAACGGGCGAATCGATGGTGATCGGAACACGGCGGACTCCCTTGCCGACAACTCCGATTTCGATACCCGACTCCTTGCAGAATTCGTCGACGATGTGCTGAACATCACCGTCGAAACCGTCGAGTGTGGCAACTACGCTGGCAATCATTTTCTGGTCTCAATGAATCGATTGAGTTGAACGGGACGTCGTGGCAGGCAAGGCACGGACTTTCAGCCGGAAGAAGCGATGGCCTTGCCCGCATTCTGTTCACCGGAAAAGACTGTCGCGATGAGCTTCAGCAGTACGGTCAGCAACAGAAATCCGAATGCCCAGATTCCGGCGGTGACTTTCCATTCCACAAGGCTTGGTGTGTACTCAACAATCTCGTGAAGCGTTGACGGGATGAACCCCGGAACGATCAGCCCCATGCCCTTCTCAATCCAGATGCCAACGATGCACAACACACAAGCAGCGATTCGGACAGTACTGCGATCAAGAGCTGCGGGCATAAAGAACAGGATCGTGCCGACCAGATTGAAGACGATCGCCGTCCAGATCCACGGGACAAGTCCGTAGTGACCGTGACTTCCGAAGAACAGATATCTGGCCGATGCGCCGTGCGATCCACCGGTGTAAAACAGTGTAAAGATTTCACTGGCAAGCATTACGAGGTTAATGGTCATCGCGACACGAATGATTTGAATCAGCGTGCGGGCCGGTCCGGGAGGGGCCGAGTACCCGGCAGTGATTCGAAGAATCCTCATTACAAGGATGATAAATGCCGGGCCACTGACAAATGCGGACGCCAGAAACCTCGGCGCAAGTAAAGCAGTATTCCAGAAGGGGCGGCCTCCGAGTCCGCAATAGAGAAATGCTGTAACGGTGTGGATGCTGATGGCCCAGATGATCGAAAGGAAAACAAACGGGACATACCACTTCGGGTTTGGCTTGCGACCAAGGTACCTCATGTAAAGCAGATAGCCGACGATATGCAGATTGATCAGCAGGTAGCCGTTCAGCACGATCACGTCCCATGTCAACATGGAGACGGGCCAGTTCAAGCGACCAATTACCGGGATCAGATGCCAGAAACGATCCGGTCGACCAAGATCGACAACAACACTCAACGTCGACATTACAATTGCAGCGACGGCGACAGCTTCGCCAACGATCACAATCCTGTGCATTTCTTCGTCGTCGTAGAGATAGGCAGGAATGACCATCATCACGCCGCCAGCAGCAAGGCCGACGCAGAAAGTGAAGTTTGCAATGTAAAGGCCCCAACTGACGTGGTCGGTCATGTTGGTAATGATCATTCCTTCCGCCACCTGATTCGCCCACGCATTTGCGCCGACAAGTGAGATCGCGGTCAGCACGAACATCCAGACGTAGAATCGCAGCCCACCATTTGTGGCTTCCCCCAATCCCCACCAGAGAAATCGCGGGTAGCTGCGCACTGAGTCGGCAGAGTCAGTGCTTGTATGATTCTGAGCGGTGATCGACGACATGATTTACGAATCGAAAAAGTAAAAGAAATTGGGTTGGGTACCGAGTTCTTCTTTCAGCACGAAAACGCGTTTGTTCTTGAGAACCCAGTTGATATCCGAATCGGGATCGTTCAAATCACCAAAGACTCGCGCCCCGGTCGAGCAGGCTTCCAGACAGGCAGGGGCTCGACCTTCACGCGTTCGATGCAGACAGAAGTGACACTTTTCCATCACGCCTTGAGGGCGAATGCGGTTCGACAGGTAACCCTGATCAGGGTTGATCTCGCCCGCCGGAATCTCGGGCTGTTCCCAGTTAAATCGCCTCGCATGATACGGGCAGGCTGCCTCGCAATAGCGACACCCGATACACCAGTTGTAGTCGACCACGACAATGCCATCGTCTTCCTGCCATGTCGCTTCGATCGGGCACGCCGACACGCACGGCGGGTTTTCACACTGCTGACACTGCACCGGCATGTAGAACTTGTCGTCCTGTGGAACGGTGTGGTCGTAGGTTGTTGTGCCGTGTTCCATGTCCATCGACCCCTTGGACATTTCCAGCACACGGATATACGACTGGTCGATTCCTCGGTGGTGGTTGTTTTCCTTGTTGCAGGCTTCCATGCAGGCACCGTTGCCATTGCACTTGCTGAGGTTGATGGCGTAACCAAACCGCACTCCAGGAACAGGCTTCGGATCGGAAATCGTGACTTCCGCGCCGTAGGTTTCCCTGGATTCAGCTTCCAGTCTCTGAAAGACTTTCTGCTTGTCCTTGTCTGAAAGTTCCTTGTAGTGCTGCTGCAGAAACTCATCGACCGAAACGTTCTCAGGAATGCTCCACAACGGCGAAATCGCTTTGCCGAACGCCGCCAGACCAAGTGCTGCTCCGGCAGTCTTCATCGCGGTTCGTCGAGTCGACGGCTGATCTACAACTGGCAGGTGCCATCCCTCATTTGTCTCGGCCTGTCTCTCTGGCGAGGAGTTGTCATCTGCAATCAATGCCTGGTCCTCGGCTGTTCGAGAAATCGATCCTTCGGCTTAAACGTCGGTCGCATCTTTGGAAACTGCGGAGCATGGGGGTCGTGGCAATCAATGCAGTTGTTCTTCGTCTGTGGTCCTCGAGTTAAGTCCCAATACCCGTTCATTCCGCCGTGCGCTCCATGCTCGTAAGCCTTCATCTGAGGGCCGTGACATTGAGCACAGAGCTTCATGACGTCGGGAAACTCAACTCGACTTCCATCTGCCAATCGCAGCGTGTCGTAGTCGCGTTCGTTATGACACGACAGGCAACTGACCGTGCCGTGTGAGAACGCCATGCCGCCGTGAAATTCGTCGAGTTCTTTGACGGTTTTGTTGTGGTGATTCGGAACTCGAGTTGTATGGCATGTTGAGCAGGCAACCGTCACTTCAGTTCCATCGACATTCTTCAGCCCGGTGCCAACTCGTGGTGGGCCGGGAGGCTTGCGGATTTCGATGGCAAAGTTGGATGTGGAAGTGCCGGTGTCTGAACCGGAATCGTCACTACCTGGTTGAGAGTCAGCTTGAACCGATTTGCCGGGAACGTCGATCCCGGATTCGTTGTCGTCAGAATATTCCGCAGTCATTGCGGCCCCGACGCCAGCAATCGCGAGGCTGCACAGAGCAGCCCCCAACGACCAGCGTGGCAAAGCGGACTTCTGCCTTTCGGCGGATGTATCGTCGGGTTGATGCCTGAAAAATCGCACGTTCGCCAATACTTCCCTGTTAAGACTTCAGAAAACTGATCCGGCAAACCATCGCACCATCACGCCTGCCAGCATCTGTCATTTCAACTTCTGCGATTTCGAATAGACATCAGAAACCGGCAATCATCAGAGCAATTCCACCAGCCAGAACCTGCCTCCACGCCGTTTCGGCTTCGTCAGTCGTCGCGGGATCGTGCTCCCGAATCGTCTCCATCAGAGAGTCGATCCAGTGGGGGTAGTACTCTGGAAGAACGCCCAGGCGGGACCGCGAATGACTTTCTGCAACTCGTTTCAGCTCAGCCTCAGCCTTCGAGTTCCCATTGGCATATTCAATCAATTTTTTAATGCCGTCTTTCATGAGATCATTCTGCTTCTGCATATCAACCCGGGCAAACATCGTTCCGACCTGAGGCAATCGCACCCCGAGCCTGAAGTAAAAGGAGTCGAAGAACTCGGAAGAGTCCGCACAGCAACGAACGAAGCTCGGACGAACGACGTCTTCAATGAGTGCAGATAGCCGGTCCTGTGAGGTTTGTGGCGCTGACGAGATCTTTTCAGCCCGAGGCATTGGTGTTGCTTTCGATCTTCACAAATGGCTTGTCTGACAATTCGTCCGGCCAGCAGAAGTCAACCTCGACTCAGATACCAGCATCGAATGTTTTCAGTCATCCAGATGAGTTTCCACCGATCATTGGCAGATCGCGTGCCAAACCTTCGTCCCGCGATTCTGGCCAGCGGACACTGCCGAAATCGCACTGCCGGCACTCTAAAGTGTGCGAAAATGCGCGCTATGAGTGAATTGTCGCGCGGTGACTGGCCGTGCTTCTCATTTCTCACGGCGGAAGTGTTCGCTCGATCGTTTATACACCCACTGATACGAAGGCGAACTTCGAACTGAATCTCAGACCTGCGCGGGTGTGGCAACGATCCGAGTCACGGATCGTCGCGACCTCGTTGAGAAAACCCGTCAGGCCAAACCGGACAAAACCGAACGCGTGTCAACTGACGACTGACTCTCTCACGAAAGCGGCTTCGGCAGTGACAATCGTTCGAGCGATGTCGACCAGTTTCTCATTGCGATCGTTCGACAACTTCCTCAGTCGCAGGAACGCGTCTTTCTCAGAAACCCTGCTGCGGTCCATGAGAATGCCTTTGGCTCGCTCAATGATCTCCCGATCTTCAAGTGTCTGCCGGAGGTTGTCGGCCTGTTGCTGCAAGGCCTGAAATTCTCGAAACCGTTGCCGAGCGAGGATGATTGCCGGGCCGAGGTCGGCTGCACGAATTGGTTTAACAAGATATGCCAGAATGCAATTGTGCGCCGCCTGTTCAATGTATTCGTTGTCCGTGTGCGCCGAGACAACGATCGCGGCAACAGGCTTCTGCAGTGTGATTTCTCGAACGGCGTTCAGCCCGTCGCGTTCGGGCATCCGAATGTCGGTGATAATCAGATCGCGACTGTGCCGAAGCGTCAGGTCAACCAGTTGCTGGCCATTTCGGGCCATGGCAACAACATCGTGTCCCAGACCGCTCAGCATGGTCTGGTAAAAACCGAGCATGTCGGGCTCATCACCCGCGACGACGATTCGCAGGGTGCCTGTCATGACTGCTTCGATCGGTTCCCGTTTCCCGCAATGGCTGGCAGCCTTCGGGTCAGGAATGAAGTGGCCTGGTGAAAGAATGGCGTTATGGCGAATGGACCGTCAGCAGAGCAACAAGAACAGCAAACCCGATCACATGAAGAATCGCGATCAGAAATCCGACGCCGACGATCGTTCGCACTCCGTCATCAGTTCGTAGCGCCGAATCCGGGCGGCCTCGCGTGAGCATCCCGCAAACCCAGTTCCAGTGCAGCATGACATGCAGAATAATTCCACCCGCCAGCACGCATAAACAGCCGAACTGAAGCGTGATCCACTGGTCGATCGTGGCTCCAAACACCATCCAGCCAGCCGCGGCAGTCGGCGGAGGAAACACCAGTTGAACAATGGCAGCGACGGTACAGAGAAGAACAAATGATACGGTCAGCGCGATGTCGAGTATGAAGTTGAGCTTCGATCGAGAGGCGGGGCGCCGCCGTTGTGAGTCAGCCCTCGTTAATTTATCCAGGCCGGCAGCATCGCTCTTACAGGTCACGACAGCTCCCGTAACTTCGCCGCAGTGTTTCGCTGTTTCTGGAATCGGCATCAGCATCCGATCATCCCTTCACGCGGTTTCCGGCAGGAGTTTCAAACAGGAAGAAGCGTCCCGGTGAATTCACCAATTCCCCGGGACGCGTTTCGCGCAGTCAGATTTCAATCTGACGACTCAACAAACAACGTTACTTCTTCAGAGACGACAGCAGGATCGTGCGAACCGGGTCAGCATTTTGTGCCAGTTGATCCTGATTGATCGTGACGGTGATTTCCGTTTCCGAGCCTGCTGAGATTGTCACCTCAAGAGACTTTTCAACCTGGCCAGCTTTTTCGTGCCAGACTCGGAATTTGTGAACACCGACTGGCAGCCCTTCGATGCGGAATTTACCGCCGGCATCAGAAGCGGCGGCGAATGGGTGATCGACAGGCAGATGCCACGCCTTCATCCACGGATGAATGTCACACTTCACTTCGACAGGTTGCCGCTCAACCTTTTCGTAAACCAGCTTCAAGCCGTCTCGCTCTTTCGGCTGGCAAATCTGATTGAAAGATTCCTGAAAGGTCGGAAACGTGTGGACGTTGTGTGGCACCTCATCGTCACTCTTAATCAAGACGGTCTGTCCTGTTTGAACAACCATGGCTCGCGGAAGAAAGACACAGCCCTTCTGGTCCATCACCAAAGGCTCCAACGGCAAGTCACTTTTTGTGTAACCTTTTGGAGCTTTCGAAAGGTAGATAAACGCGTTGGCAACGCCCTTCCCTTCTTCCAGATTGACGAGCAACGACTCGTTGGGGACGTCATGTTTGGCGCAGACCGAGCCATCTTTGACACCTTCGGCACCGGCTTTGTGAATCAATGGCAGCGGCTTGTAGTCGCCACTGAAGACGACCGAACCGACCAGCGTCCCGGTCGCTCCTGAATCCGCAGCTGGCGCGGTGCCGCTTTCCGTGGTAGTGGAATCATCCTTCGTGACGACCGAGGTTGACGCAGTTTCGGCAGATTTACCTGAAGGTTCAGCTGGGGCCGTTTCGGCAGGAGCTGTCGAAGTCTGCGCGGAGGCTCCCGATGACGGCGACGCGCCACCATCACCGCCTCCGCAACCGGCGATGAAGAATGACAAACTGGCGGCGGCAGCCACGGCAATCAATTTCTGCGGTGAGTAACTAACGGGCCTCATGGCGACTTCTGCTCCCTCAAGTAAATCTGCTGGTTGAATGAACGTACCGGACAGAAGACCTGCGTGAGACGGCAGGCATGGTACGCCGCCGGGAGATCGCGAATAGCGTGCCAGTGTGTGCTCACTGTATTCAGCAGGTTGCTGGTCGCGTCTGGCTGTTCGGCGAATTGCTTCGCAGCGGCTCTCAACTACGGTGCGGAACTCACTACTGACGCAACGTGGCGAGGTTTCCAGATATTCGGAGGTGCGATTCTCTCAGCACGGCAGCTTTGACTGAACCTTCAACAGTGCGTAAGTGCACAGACAGTGCGACAGTCGAGCACGCTGTTTGAGTGCAGGATTTCCCGTCCGCACAATCCAAACCATGCACCCTGGATTCTGTCTCGATTTCGCGTTTACCTTTACGCTGAGGCAGAGATACGGTCCGCGCGTCTGAGCGATCGAGTCTTACGAGACGATGACTCAGATCAGGCGATGATTGCTCTTCGATGCAGCCAGAACTACGACGAAGTTTTTTTTGTGCCCGCACGCCAGGGAGGACGCCATGAAACGATGAAGCACTTACTCAGCTATCGCGATTTATCTCGGCATCCTGACGATGAGGCCGCCGTTCACGCGGTGCTTTTTCGTGAGTATTCCCACCCGTTGAAATACTTCGTGATCTGAGACATGTTCTGCGGGTGCTCCGCCTGGGACCAGCGCACACATCCTGGGTGAAGACGAAAGCGGCGAGCTCTACGAGCTCGCTCCTAGCCCCTGGGGTTCATTCTCCGCGTACTCGGAGAACCTCAGCCGGCAACACTACAACCCGTTTGCTGAGCACATGCTGCGGCAGGCTCAAAACTCACTGGCCAGAACATCGCACGAGCCGATCCTAAGAATTCTGGTGGTCGAGGAGTCGTGGGCGAAGAAATACAACCTGCCTGATCACCTTGTCGGGAAGCTGACACCGACACCAACCGACAAGCAATCCTACATCCACATTCGCGACATCTTTCCGCCTGACGGGACATCTGTCGAATACCGTGGAGCCTGGCTGGCCAGACAGGCTCGCGCTGCGTTGCTGGATAACCCAAGGCTGGAACGATTGACGATGCCGCAATTCCCCGTCGTCGCCATGAGCCGTACTGACGTAGACGTCGCAACTCGTTGACAAACCATCGTCGAGATTCAGATTCTCGAATTCGTCTGCCGGTGTCCCTGGGCGAGAATTCTAATCCTGGGCATGGGTGTTTTTCTCCATGTTTCAACCACATCGACGCTCGGTCTGTACATCTTCCCGTGAGTCATGATCAGCAGTTATTTGGGCATTCTCAGAGAACGCAACCTACGGCTACGCATTGCGGGAGTGCGAAAATCCTTACGTCGAGTCGAAACGCTGCGACATTCGTGGTCGCCTGGCGATCTCCGCTCGTTTCCTGAAGGACGTTTCCTGAAGGACGTTTCCTGAAGGACATTCCCGAAGCGGCACGGCATTTCGAAGGCGCGGTTCTGGAGCAGCAGGCGTCAATACTGACGATGAGATTGAACGCCGGCGAATCGCACTCGAAGGGCGAATTTCCGTTCTGAATCGAAAGCTGTTGACCATAAGCACATCCGCAAGTGGAACGTCAGGCTCCGGGCGACTTACCACGTCGCTTAAGAGTCTTACGAATCAAAAGTGTGCGATGGAGCGCGACTACGCTTCGCCAGGTGCGCACCGGCCGCACAGCCAGTCGGGCGTTGCCTATCAGGAATCTGGATTTCCAGATTTGGTAGCAATGACGTTTCTGTGGCAAATGCCAGCCGAGAATTGCGTGGCGGCACCGGGAACGGACCTGCCTGAGAGTTCGGCACACTGCTTGCGTCAGATGCGAGCGTCGAACTGGCACGGATAACGACCGTCCATTCGGTGTTGAATTACTTTTTCGGAGACTCAAAGAGTGCCGCGTTTGAAATCTGTCTTTCGAGCCCGTCTGCCTGTTTTTTTCGGGCTTTGCCTGGTACTGGCCAGTGGTTGCCGACCGGCAGTTGAGACACAGTTTGTAACTGGCGAGGCTGTCGCCGCTCTCGATGAAGAGCTGCGACAGGCGGTCACCGTGATCGTGCTCGAACGGTCCGGTACCCCGACCGTCCCCAAACCACTCGCAGATCCGGAAACGCCAAAACACAACGTGAAGTTTGGTCGAGATCTTTACAACCGATACTGCCAGCAGTGCCACGGAATCTCCGGTGACGGCAAAGGAGTCGCAGCGAAGTTTCTTTACCCGCGGCCTCGAGACTATCGCAAGGGCATCTTCAAGTTCACGTCGACGCCATACGGCAACCGGCCTCGGCGGGAAGATTTGATGCGAACACTTCGCCGCGGAATCCCCGGCACTTCGATGCCGTCGTTCAATCTGCACCCGGACCGTGAGCTGGAAGCTCTTGTCGACTACGTGCTGCTACTGAGTCATCGAGGCGAACTGGAAACGCGGCTCGCACTCGAAGCGGAGTTTGAAGAAGAGATCGATCCGGAAAACGTGCCCGGCATTGTGGAAGAAGTACTGTCACGATGGGACGCCGCCGAGAAGGCGGAAGTTCATCCGCTGACGAATCGGCCTCCTTTTCTCACGGCAGATCATGTAGCTGCGGGGCGCGAGGCATTTCTCTCCAAGGGTTGTTCGAAATGTCATGGCGACGATGGCCGAGGCATGACTAAAGACAATATCGGCAAGGATGGGTGGGGGTTCACGACAAAGGCTGCGGATCTGACATCCGGGTTGCTGCACGGTGGTAGCGAGCCACTCGATATCTATCGGCGAATCGTGTCCGGCATCAATGGCACGCCAATGCCAGGATTCAAGAGTTCGCTCGAAAAAGAACCGGAAACGATCTGGAACCTGGTGGCGTATGTGTTGCACGTTTCGGGTCAGCGGCGTGATGGAGAGATTCCAACACCGGGAATGTTCAGCATGACAACACCTGAAAGCGACAAGCCGGAAGCGGCAACTGCGTCTGCCGAATAGACACTTCATTCGTCAAATCGTCGGTTACTGGGCAATTAAAGACGGACACCATTCTGAGGCAACGGTATGTCGTTGACTGATCCCGAACTTGAATCAAAGCAGCTTGAACTGCTGGCGATGCGTCAGAAGGCTAATGAACTCGAAGCGGAGATTCTCGAAGAATCCGCAGCGATTCCGTGGCGGCTGACTGGCTTTTACACCATGTACTACGCAACGAACGGGTTCCTGCTGGGGCTCATCGCGGCGTCCGTCAGTCTCGTCTTTAACGTGATCGGCGCTCCGATTGCCGGCAAGGAGCCTCTGGAACTGATTCGGGTTTACCTGACGTTCCCCCTTGGTGAGCGGGCTCTCGCACTGACCAATTCAGCGACTCAGGTTTATGCCCTTGATAACGGAGTCATCCTGGCGTGTGGGGTCTGTCTTTATCTCGGCACGGGAATGTTTCTTGGTGTTCCGTTTCACGTGCTGCTGGCTCGATTTACGCCCAGAGCCACGACCATGCAGCGAGTGCTGTTTGCTGCGACTCTGGGAATCTTTGCATGGTTGTTTCTGTTCTACGGAGTGCTGGTCTGGTTGCAACCGATCGTCTGCGGTGGCAACTGGATTACCAGCGGCGAATACCTTCCCTGGTGGGTTGCTGCGGCCACGCATGTTGTCTTCGGAGTGACGATGGTCTTTGTTTTTCCATTCGGTCAGTTCGTTCCCTACCGAACGCCATCGAAACCTGCTTCCGAAGAATGACTATTTCGGAACCCTGGCACAAACAGTTTCACCATGGACTGTTTGGCAGACTGCTTTCGAAACAACTCTGCAACGTTCCTGAAATTTTAATCGTCCCCAACTCAGACAACTTTCATCATGACTGACGAAGCTCTGCAACCTGACAATTCTCTATCCACACCGACAACGCATGCCTCGCTGGTCGACGAGAAGATTGTGCTGGCGTATTTCATCGCGGCGCTGACGTTCATCTCGATTTCGATGCTCGGTGGGTTCCTGATGGCAGCTCAACTACTGCGTCATAACCCGCTGAGTGGGGTTGAGATTTTCTCGCCCGGCCGCTGGCGAATGCTTCATACAAATGCCATCGCCTATGGATTTCTGGCCAACGGATTTCTGGGGTTGCTGCACTGGGTGATTCCTCGCCTGACGTTAAGGCCGGTACTTGATCGGCGTCTGTCGTGGCTGATCTTCACGGCGTGGCAGATTGTTGTGCTCGCGACAGCTGTCGGAATTCTGCTGGGCCAGGCTCAGGGACTGGAATGGGGTGAGACGCCGACGTGGATTGACCCGTTGGCGCAGCTCGGGTTGCTGCTGGTCGCGATCAATTTCATGACGCCGATCGTTCAGGTCAAAGGCCCGATGTACGTCACGCTGTGGTATTTTCTGGCGGCTTTCGTCTGGACGTTCCTCACCTATGCGATGGGCAATTTTGTCCCCGAATACTTTGTCTCGGGAACCGCTGCTGGTGCCGTCGGCGGGTTGTTCATTCACGACCTGGTTGGGCTGTTTGTGACGCCCCTCGGCTGGGGGCTGATGTATTACTTCGTCCCGATTCTGCTGAAGAAGCCAATCTGGAGTCACGGGCTGTCGCTGGTTGGCTTCTGGGGGCTGGCGTTCTTTTACCCGCTCAATGGAATCCACCACTTTCTCTACACACCGATTCCGATGTTCCTGCAGTACGGAGCGATCATCTCGACGATCGCCGTCGAACTGGTCGTCACGACGGTGGTGATCAACTTCTTCGGGACGATCTGGGGACGTGGCCGCGAGGTTCTGACGAATCTCCCGATCCGCTACTTCTACACGGGCATGGTCTTTTACTTCCTGACGTGTCTGCAGTGTGCAATGCAGACCACGCTGACGTTCCAGGCACTGATTCATTTCACCGACTGGGTTGTCGGACACGCCCATCTGGTGATGTTCGGCGTCTTCAGCATGTGGATCTTCGGCATGATGACTTATCTGATCCCGCTGATCCTGAAACGAGACTGGTACAGCAACAAGCTGTGTGAATATCACTACTGGCTGTCGGCCGCCGGTCTGGCCGTTATGGCTGCGGACCTGATCCTCGGCGGTCTGTTTCAGGGCTGGAGCTGGTCGAGTCTCCAGCCCTGGGATCGCTCGGTCGATGTTTCCTTCCCGTTCTGGATGATCCGCATCTGGGCTGGACTGTCCATGTTCGGCGGCTTGATGGTGTTTCTCTACAACTTTTACATGACCTGGCGAAGCGAGCCGGAACCAGCGATGAATGTCGCCGCGGCCCCAGCCTGATTCGGTCAGAAAGTAATTCTATAGCCCCGAGTTTCTGAATCGGCTGGTCAAAGTCACATCCAGCCTGAAGCAAGGATCGAGTCAAAATGTTTGAAAGTAAATCCGGCATCCTGTTAGTCGCCGGGCTGGCATTCTTCGGATTCGCCTTTCTATCGAACGCGGCCGTCCCGTACCTGATGTACCGGAACATTCCCGAGCAGACGGCTGAAGAACTTGTTAACGGAAATGTGCGGTTCCAGTTCGAGGATCTTTCTCGACGCTATCCCGAATCCTTCGTGAAGGCGTACGGCGAGCCACCGGTCGATCCCGAAACCGGAGCCGACTGGTGGAACCAGAACGTCGCTGATTCGCTTCGTGAAGGCCGCGACATTTACGTCGGAGAAGGCTGCTGGCATTGTCACAGCCAGTTCGTGCGCCCCGTTTCAAATGAAGATAAACGCTGGGGGCCAGTGTCTGCGTCATGGGAATATCAGAACGAACTCCAGCGACCAGTGCTTTTCGGCACGCGTCGTATCGGGCCGGATCTGAGTCGTGAAGGCGGTCGGCGTTCTAACGACTGGCACGCGGTTCATCTCTTCAAACCCGAGATGACATCCACGAAGTCGCCGATGCCGGAGTACCCGTGGCTCTTCGATGGTACACCTGACAAGCCGAACCGAAGAGGCCTTGCTCTGATTACCTACGTGCAGTGGCTCGGTTCGTGGCTGGAAAGCTATCCGGACTACGAAAACTATCAGCCGGCCCCGTTTGAGCAACCTGAGGAAAACTCAGAATCTGAGGACGAGTAAATATGTCATCACATCGCGAAAGCAAAGCCACCATCATCGTCACGGCGATTCTGGCTGTTCTGATTCTTGTGCCGAGCCTGTGGGGGTTTGGCATGAAGCTGACAGAATTCATCGCGCTGGTCCGTGGCGACGTGGATGGAATATTCGCCATTTCGCCCGTTGCCAATTACCTGCTGGCAAGTCTTGGATTCTTCTGCCTGCTGTTGTGGGCGACGCTCAACGGCATGTTTCGCGACATCGAAGAACCGAAATACCACATGCTTGAGCAGGAAGCAAAGCTCGACGAAGCCAGCACCCAAGCAACTCCCTCGGACAACTGAGACAGTTCATGCATGAGACCGATCAATCATCAGCCAAAGCCGAACAGAAGTTTCATAACTACACGAGCAACGCCATCCCGTGGTACGTTCGCATGTTATGGCTGCTGTTCTGGGCGTTCGTCATTTACTACACCGTGACGTACCTTCTGCCCGCCATTCAAACGGAGATGGTGTCCCCTCCATGATGGTCGAACACGAACCCGGAACCTGCTCGTGGTGCGGCTTGCCAGTTGCCAGCAGTTGGTTCTGGTCTCGGCGTCCGACTGCGGCTGCTACTTCACGTTCAGAGAAAGCGGTCGATGCGAGTCAGACAGCCGAGTGGCGGACAGCCGATGACGAGTTCTGCTGTTTCGGATGCCGATTTGCCTCGCAGGTCACTCAGGATCGAGGAGAGTCCGGGCAGGTTCAGTGGACGTTGACGCGGCTCGGTATCGCCATTTTCTGCAGCATGAACGTGATGGTGTTCACCATGGCTTTGTGGAGCCAGGACGTTTATGACGTTGATCGCTCACAGCCATTTGTCGCCTCGTTAAGCGAACTCTTCCGCTGGCTGTGCTTTGTGTCGGCAACGCCGGTGCTCTTTCTACTGGGAATTCCCATCACCGTTGCTGCGGGGGCGGAACTGTCGCGCGGACGAGTCACCACCGATCTGCTTGTCGTTCTGGGCGTCGTCGCCGCGTTTGTCTACTCCGTCGTATCACTGCTTCAGGGAAGCGGGCACGTCTACTTTGAAGTGGCCAGCATGGTCCTGGTCCTCGTTACGGTGGGCCGTTGGCTGGAAGCAAGCGGCAAACTCCAGACCGGCGAGGTGCTGGAATCACTGGATCAGCTGATTCCGCCGACATCGCGATTGCTGCTCTCGTCCGGTGAAATCGAAACGCCGACCTTGAACCTGAAACCCGGCGACCGGGTACGTGTCCTGGCCGGGGAACGCGTTCCCGCCGATGGAGTGCTCGAACGAGGAACCTCGATATCACCTGACGATGAAGTCAGCCAGCCCTCACTCTGCGTCGCAATCGATCAGCAGATTCTGACCGGCGAAAGCGATCCCGCGATGCGGCGGCCCGGTGAAGAAATTGTATCCGGCGCGGTACCGATTGATGCAAGCATCGTGGTGAGAGTAACTCGACCAGCTCACGAAGGTGCGGTGTCCCAGATTCTCGATGCCGTCCGCCGGGCCCGAGCTCAACGCGGGCAATTCCAGAAAGCAGCGGACCGAACGACTTCCTGGTTCGTTCCCTTTGTCGCTCTCGCAGCCGTTGCGACTTTTGCAGGCAATACGGCTTCGGGAAGCCTCGCAGATGGAGTGTTGACCTCATTGGCCGTGACTTTGATCGCCTGCCCGTGTGCTCTTGGGCTGGCGACTTCGGTCGCCGTCTGGACGGCCATGCGACGCGCGGCAGATCGAGGCGTTCTGTTTCGCAGCGGCGAGATCCTGGAAAGACTGAGCGAGGTTAAAGCCGTTCGCTTCGACAAGACAGGCACACTGACAACCGGTCTGCCGCGTGTTTCGTCGTTCGTTTGCGAAGATGAAACCGATCACCTGCGAGTTGCCACAATCGCCGAGTTAGTTTGCCGAGAGTCAACTCACGGATTCTCAAAGGCAATCGCCGGTTACCTCTCAGAAACCTCGCTTGAAAACTCACTGACGCAAAGCGACGGCCAGGGACTCGTCGTGCACGACGTTCGGACGGTCTCCGGATTCGGACTTGAGGCGTCCTTCGCAAACACAGCAGACGCGTCTGACGAAACCATCGTCTGGTTGGGAAGCCAGCGGTTCCTCGAAACAAACAAGTGCGAGCTGGGCTCAGTACTGCATGAAATGATTGAGTCAGCGCGAAACGAAGGACGATCGACTGTACTGATTGGCTGGGACAATTCAGTGCGAGGTGTGTTCACACTGAAAGAGGACGTGCGCAAAGAGGTGGCTGCGACAGTTCAGGCATGTAGCGAACTGGGGTTGGACCTCGGGATTCTTTCTGGTGACCTTGCCGTTCACGCAAAGCGTCTGGGTGCTGCTCTGGGAATTCCGGCGTCGGGCGAACTTCTGCCCGAAGACAAACTCACCACGCTCAACACCGTGCAGCGAAGCATCGGCCCAGTGCTGATGGTTGGCGACGGAATCAACGACGGTCCTGCAATGGCCGGTGCAGACGTTGCCGCTTCGCTGGGTAGTGGAACAGACCTTTCGCGCGACGCGGGTGGAGTCTGCCTGTTGCGAGATGACCTGAGTTGCGTACCGTGGATGATCGGCCTGGCCCGTCGAACGCGACGAGTGATCCGTCAGAATCTTTTCTGGGCCTTTGGTTATAACACGGCTGGCATGGTTCTGGCGGCGACCGGCATGTTGAATCCTGTCGTGGCAGCAGGTCTGATGTTCGGAAGCAGCGCGTTTGTCCTTTGGAATTCGCGAAGACTGAGCGACTTCGAGCTGAAGGATACTCTTGGGCAAACGACAGAAACTCCGTCACCGACGCCAGCACTCACAACAAACGCCGAATCAGTCAGCGAGGCGGTTGGAGTATGATCGACTGGCCTCTGATATTCCTCGGCGGGCTCCTCGGCAGCGGACACTGCATCGGAATGTGCGGCGCTTTCGCGGTGGCGATTGGCTGGGACACCAGCACGCCTCGACAGAATCTCACCCGGCAATCGGTCTACTCGTTGGGGCGATGCTTTACTTATGCGTTTCTTGGTGCGACGGCCGGCTTTGGAGGACAACAGCTTCAGCACGATCTGGTAACGGTCGCGAATGTGCAGGGCGTGTTGTCCGTCATGGCGGGCGTTGCTCTCGTCGCAACGGGACTTGTTTCTGGCGGGTTGATTCCATCCTCTGAAAAGTGGCTCAAACAGGCTTCCTCGTGCGCAGCGGCCACGCACTTTCGCAGCCTGTTGAAATCCGGTCGTCCTGGTCACGTGTTTCTCGCAGGCCTCGCGACCGGGTTCTTACCGTGCGGGCTTGTGTACGCTTTCCTGGCACTCGCCCTCAGTTCCGGTCACATGCATACCGGAGCGTTAATCATGCTTGCCTTCGGCCTGGGAACTGTACCACTAATGGTGGGGGCAGGACTTGGTGGTTCACTGATCGGACTCGAAGGCCGCAAGCGACTCGTCAAGGCCGCCGCGTTCTGCGTCATCGTGATGGGCAGCGTGACCATCCTCCGCGGGGCCACAGGTCTGAAATCCGGTGAAGCAATGCCAACAGCTTGCCCGCTTTGTCGTGAAGTTCAGACTCAATAATCTTTTGTTTCGGTAAGATACTGGAAAAGGTGACTGTCCCCTCGTCACGCTGGTGTCCTGCCGTGGTCCATCGTTCCGTCATTTATGTTGCTTTGCAGTTTGTCTGTTCCGCTGCGCTGGTCCTGTCGATGGACTGGGAGTCGGTTGGACCGCTGAGCATTACTGTGACGGCAGCCGGAATGATCCTCGGAGGCCGGGCCATCGCAGCGATTCGACTCCGTCAACTATCCGTGATGCCGGAAGTGAATGTCGATTGCCAACTTGTGACCAGCGGACCGTTCCGCCGGATACGCCATCCGATGTACTCCGGTTTAATTCTGTTTACCGGCGGTTTCGTCCTGACGCCCTTCAGCGTCTGGAAGCTGGTCGTGTGGTGTCTTCTGATCGGTACCTTGCGACTCAAGGCCGGATACGAAGAATGTTTGCTGCTGAAGCAGTTTCCGGATTACGAAAAGTACTGCAAGAAAACTCGACGATTTATCCCTTTCGTCTACTGACACCTTGCCTCAAAGCGATTTCGCCGCGACCTTCCGGAACTTCAGAAAGTAATTTTCCTCGAACCCGGCAATGTCGGCTTCTTTGACCACTTCAAATCCGGCCGATTCAATCTCGCTGCGGAAGACTTCTTTGCCCGCTCGTACGTGATTGAGAAGAAACTCGCGCGACTCGCCCGGGATGCGTTTGAAGTCAGCGACGACCAACATTCCGCCAGGTTTGAGGGCATCGGGAATTGAGGCCAATGTCGAATTCGGAGACTCAAAGTGGTGACTGGTGTCGTACACAAATGCCAGATCGATAATCGCTGGTGACAGTTTGACCGAGCGGTCTGAGCAGAGGACAACGCAGATTCCAGAGAGGGCTCTGCATTTTTTGTTTCTTCCTATTCTGGCGATCTTCCAGAGATGACCGTCGGTGCGGACGAACATTTCGTTGTCGGCGTTGGCAGACTACGATGACTCGTTAAGTCAGCGCGCGATTGAATTCTTACGATCACACAAGGACGAACCGTTTTGATGGGTGACTCACAATCGATAACCGGTTGGTTCGTTGCTTTACAGTCGGGCGATGACAATGCCGCAGAGCGTCTGTGGGACCGCTATTTTCGGCAGATCGCGAAACTTGCACGGGGCCGAATGGGACACGATCCGACGTACGATGAAGAAGACCTCGCCGTGAGCGTCTTCGACGCGATGGTCCAGCTTGCTCGCGAGAATCGGTATCCGGAACTCGGAGGGCGGGACGAACTCTGGGCTCTGATGCTGGTGATTGCTCAGCGGAAAATGGGTAAGCGGGCACAATACAATCATCGTCAGAAACGCGGTGGTAGCGATGCCCGTCAGGCAGCCGTCGAACCGGATCAGCTACCGGATGTGGGGCCCGCTCCGGATTTTTCGGCAACTGTCGAAGACGAATGTCAGCGATTGCTGAAGAAGCTGGACGACGACAATCTCCGCGAGATTGCCCTGCTTAAACTTGACGGTCTGACGAACCAGGAGATCTCTCAGAAACTCGACATGTCGGAAAGGACAATTAAACGGAGATCGGTGTTGATCCGAAAACGTTGGGAGCAGGAACTCACCGAAGAAGTGTTCAATGAATGATGATGAATTCGCAATTCTGGAAAAATTCAGAAACACATCGCGAAATGTGTCCCCGACCTGAATCGAATGGGCATTTCCTGGTAAGGTCGCTTCGCCGATGGCGTGTCCTCATGGTGGAATAAACAAGTCTGCTCAGTGAAGCTCTTCCACTGTGTTGTTAGAACCGTCGATTTGAACACAAGACCATGTGAAAGGCGATTCCGTTGACCGGTGACAGTATTTCCGATCTGAGTGTCGAGCAGGTCAGAGCAATTGACCAGGCTGCGACGCAGTTCGAAGCAGAGTTGCGTGACGGTCACAGTCCGCAGATTGAGGATGTACTGGCCGCTTTTGCTGATGAGTTAAGGCCAGTCGCTTTTCGCGAGCTGCTGGAAATCGAGCTGGAAGTCCTGCGTGAACAGAATCGCACAATCGATATTAACGACTATCGAGAGCGGTTTAGTGAGTACGCGGACGCCGTTTGCGACATATCGACAGCACAAACCGTCTACAAATCTCAGTCAGACTCAAAGCCCCCGGAAAACGAGCGAAAGTCAGCAGTTGGAATACCACGTTCGATCGATGGTTATGAGATCGATGATGTCCTTGGGCGAGGCGGGATGGGGGTCGTTTATCGGGCGCATGATCCAAAGCTGAAGCGGGCCGTGGCGCTGAAGATGGTGCTGGCCGGTGATCATGCTGGTTCTTCCGTGCTGAAGCGCTTTGAAGTTGAGGCGGAAGCGGCGGCGAGACTTCAGCACCCAAACATCGTTCAGGTGTTCGCACTGGGAAGTCACGGCGGTTCTCCGTACATCGCGATGGAACTGGTCGAGGGGAGCAGCCTTGCTGGCCTGATCGACGACGAGCCCTTGAATGCACAGATCGCCGCGGAGTTGTGTGTCGCGGTTGCTCGAGCGGTTGAGTATGCGCATCAGAACGGAGTGATTCACCGGGATCTCAAGCCGGCGAACATTCTGATTCAGCAGCAGCCGGACCGGTCCAGCGAGAGCGCAGCAATCACCGCCGCAGAACCGACAATACTTGTCGGAGCTGAATCGACCACCGACGTTGCCAAAAGAATCGATGCAACGCAGAGACTTCAAAGCCAGAGCGGACCGACTACGAAGGATTCGCTGATTTCGCGGTTCGGATCTGTCAGTGGGTCGGGCAGTAGTGCGAACCGGCATGGTGCGGGAATCTCGAATGGCTGGTTACCCAAGATCACCGACTTTGGCCTGGCTCGAACGATTGGCAACGACAGCGGAGTCACCGGGACGGGCGAGATCCTGGGAACGCCTCAGTACATGTCTCCCGAGCAGGCTCGCGGGGACAGCGACATCGGGCCGACGAGCGACGTTTATTCGGTCGGCGTGATTCTATATCGGTTGCTGACCGGCCGGACGCCGTTTCATGGAGCGACGCCGCTGGAAACAATCCGCATGGTGACGGAAGCCGCCCCCGTCGCTCCGACTGCATTGCTGCCAGGTCTGCCCGCCGATCTGTCGACGATCTGCCTGAAGTGTCTGGAGAAAGAACAGGGCCGGAGATACCAGTCCGCCGCAGAACTGGCCGACGATCTCAGCCGGTTCCTCAATCACGAGCCGGTTCTGGCGCGACCGATCAGTTCGGCACGCCGAGCGTGGCTGTTTTATCGCCGCAACAAAGCGATGACGCTGACTGTGTTGCTCGCGTTGTGCGCGATCGTTGGTCTATCGAGTTACTACGTTGGTCGGCTGGCAACGGCCAACACAAAGCTGACAGCAACCATCGGCAATTTGAATCAGTCCAACGCGGCACTCACCGAGACAGTCAACGCGCTGGCCGAAAAGAGAGCCGAAGCTCAGACAAATGCTGAGGAAGCAAGAGCCAACGCTCAAGTCGCAATGACAAATGCCGACGAAGCGGAACGTCGACGAAACGAAGCCGACGAAGCTCGCAGCCGAGCTGAAAAGAGCGAAACCGAAATGCGGCGGCATCTTTACAACGCCGAAATGCGGGTCGCATCGAACGCGGTCCACGAAGCCGGCGGGCTGAGCACCATCGAGAGAATCACTTCCAAATGGGCCGACGCGGATGATCTGATCGGCTGGGAATACCGCTACCTGAAGCGGCAACTGAAACCTCAGAGTCGGGTCCTCACGTCAGTCTATGGGCTCGGGCATGGAGCGGCCATTGCTGTCAGCCCGGATGGGACGACGGTTGTTCGTAAGCCGGACGGCGACGTACCGATCTCATTCGTGAATCTCGAAACGGGGGAGGTCGCCCGGGAACTGAAGAACTCCAGCCAATTGCAACCCAGTTGCCTCCGGTTTTCCCGGGACGGAACAATGCTTGCCGTCGCTGCGTCAATGGGCGAGCCGGGCGCAGTGTACTCAGTGGAGACCGGTGAAAGACTCTATGGCCTGAAACGGATCGTCGGCACCGACAGTGTCGACTGGTCAGCCGACGGCAAGTGGCTGATCCACCACGGACACTTCGGGCAGATTGTTTACAGGAGCGCTGACGGTCACGTTCTTTCTGATTCTCAGCACGAGTGGTACTCCGCCTGGGTGGACTGCCATCCCACCGATTCGAGGCGATTCGTCATCGCCGCGCGGGGACAGTGGCTGCTGGGTTCACTGACCGACGACGGACAACGCGATACCCTCGTCGCAGCGAAATACGTGGGGAGCGGAATCCGCAGAGAAGCAGACTGGCATCCCGACGGACGGCTCATCGCAATCGCCGATGAGCCGCACGGCAGCGTCGCCGTCTGGAATACCGACAAACAGGATTTCGCATGGAAGCGGACCGAAAGCACTGCCCAGATTACAACTGTACGGTGGAGTCTGGATGGTCGCTGGCTGGCGACGGCCGGCGGTGACCGCGCTATCCGCATTCATGACGCAACCGATGGAAGACTGGTTGCCCTGCTCCGCGGTCATACACGGCAAATCCACCGACTGGCCTGGACGCCCGATGGGACGAAGCTGTTTTCCACATCCCTGGACAATTCCCTTCGCGTCTGGGATGTCGATCAGCACACTTCGCCACTTTCGATCGCCAACCGCCCGATTCACGCCGTGGTCTGGTCGAAGGACGGTCACACGCTCACTGCCCAGAGTGAGTATGACTGCGTGCATCTCGATCTGGCCTCTGCCGACAGACCAGTGGTCTGGAAGCAGAAATGCCGTAGCTTAGCCGTGAGTCACAGTCCGGTTAAGGGCCACATCGCGACGGCAACTCTCGACGAACTGAAGATCTTCGACGGAAACGATGGCCGTGAACTGCATTCAATGGAACTTCCCCGTAGAACTGGCGGAAATATCGTCGAGGGTCTGAAATGGTCCCCAGACGGATCGCGAATCGCTGTTGCCCGAAAATTCAATGGCACTGTCTGGGTCTGCGACGCTGGGCTGACAGAGGTTCAGGCTCTCAATGGAAACAGGGCCACCACTGCGGGCACCTACTGCTGGAACGCGGATGGACAAAGTCTGCTTGTCATTGAGGCTCAAAAGAGATTGCTGCGAAAACCACTTGACGGAAGCCCGGTCGAAACACTGACCACCACCACCGACAGGATCTTCGACATCGCCCTCGATCCACAGAATCGTCTGCTGGCTCTGGCTGGCGAGAACCTGATCGAACTGCGGGACACCGAGAAGTTCGAACTGCAGCACACGCTGATCGGCCACACGGCGAAGGTTGGCCGGATCGTCTGGTCCCCGGACGGTCGCCGCCTGGCATCACTGACGGAAGGTGAAGGCATCATCGGCCTGTGGGATCCGGCCACCGGCGAAGCCACCGCCATGCTCAACCACCCGATCGGCGACCGCTTCACATCAATCGCCTGGAGCCCCGACGGCAAGACTCTCGCCGCCGGCGATGCCCGCGGTGAGGTGCATCTGCTTGTAGGCGAGTGATACGAAGCGCCCCACCTGTTTGACCCGCAACCAAAGGCGCTGTGGTTCGCGTCCTTGCAGGCAGCGGCGATGCTGATGAAAGCCGCCTGCGATTCGGTCTGCGCCTGCGGGGCAAACGTCGCCACGGCTTTGGAAACAATTCTGGAGAATCGTTCAGAATTGTGGCCCCGTTCTGAACTGGTTGTGCATTCCCTTATTGACCACCTGCCGCATTGCGGGCCTCGCAACCCGTTTGGCGTGTCGCCAGACCTGCGGTTGAGTGCTGAAGGCCACCAGATACTAAGGGGAACTCACCGTGAAAACGACCAACTGGATTCAGAACCTGACTAATCGCTGCCGGCAGGGAAACGCTCGTCGAGTCAACAGAAGACGCAATCGTTCCGGCCTCTTTCAAACGCACCAGATTGACAAACTGGAACAACGCGCACTCCTGTCATCCGTAACGATGACGTTTGATTTGGGAACAACCAGTGCGGAAGGCCACTCGGAAGCCGGCTTGACCATGTCCCGGACGAACGAGGCGGACGACATCGGTGAACAGATTCAGGTCTGGGAACAGGACACCGGTGGCGGTGGCGGTGGCGGTGGCGGTGGCGGTGGCGGTGGTAAAGACGGAGGCGGTGGCGGCGACAGCGGAGACCAGGAATCCGAAAACGGCGGCAAGGACGGCGGAGGTACTTCCGGCGGAGGGAAAGATTCCGGAGGTGGGAAAGATTCCGGAGGTGGTAAAGACTCTGGCGGTGGTGACAGCGGAGGCGGCAAAGACGGTGACGGAGGCGGCAGTTCAGGAAGCGATTCAAAGGACCAGTCCTTCCGATTTAACTCATCCCTGTCGCCGGTCGAATTCACGCGGGACGATGGCGGCCGATTCACATTAACCGGCCTGAATATCTCTTCTTCAAAGGACGGATCGGTCCTGACACTTGTTTCTTCCAAAGGCGGGACAGCGTCCATTTCGGGCGACGGCACTCATTCCATTTCCGGAGCGGACTGGGAAGGCATCGAATCCTTCACGGCCAGTGCCTCGTCCACCATGGTTCTGGACGATATCAGCACGATTTTTGTCACCAACACGCCGCCCGTCGCCAATGATGACAGCGGCTCAACGAGCGAAGGCAACCCGGTCACCATCAACGTGCTGACCAACGACACAGACTCCGAAGACAATATCGTTGCCGAAAACACAGTAGCTCTGATCAGCCCGTCGGCAGGCACGCTGACCGACAATGGCAACGGATCATTCACGTACGATCCGAATGGAGCGTTCGAATCGCTGTCAGCGGGACAATCGGCTGAGGTCAGTTTCGACTATCAGATCGAAGACGCGAACGGAGAAACCGCCAGCGCCACAGCGACCATCACGATCCTTGGCGAGAACGATACTCCAGCAATCGGCAGCCTGTCTTCAGACCACACCGACGTCTCGACGGCATCCGCTAATGGCCAGGTAACGATCAGTGGCTCGTTCAGCGACGTCGATCTGGCGGATATTCACACGGCGACGGTCGACTGGGGTGATGGCACTGTCGAGTCTCTATCTGTCGACCAGCTTGCCGATACGCTCGCAGGCAACCACAGTTATGCCAACGGCGGTGTTTACACGATTGCCGTCACAATCGATGACGGCAACGGCGGCACCAGCGTTGCCTCGACGACGGCGGTCGTCCAGGGAAGTGGCGTTGTCGATGGCACGCTGTATGTCATCGGAACGGACGGCAAAGACGTGATCCACGTTCACAAACACTGGTGGCTGGATCAACTCCACGTTCATGCTCACCTCAACGTCCGCAGCCGGGACCGACAGCACATCCACCAGGTGTTTGACGCGTCGGGCATCGACCGGATCGTCATTCACGCTCGCGGTGGCAACGACCACGCCCACGTCGGCGGATTCTTCGGCGGGACGAACATCAGCGCTTCGATCTTCGGCGGCGAGGGTAACGATCACCTGATCGGCAGCCTGGGTGACGACTTCATCGACGGTGGAGCCGGCAACGATTACCTGAGCGGCGGGCGCGGCGACGACATCCTCACCGGCGGTTCCGGCCGCGACCGCATCCGAGGGGATCATGGCGACGACCTGCTGATTGGTGGTTCGGTAGCCAACGAGTCTGATCCGGCTGCGCTCGATACTGCTCTGTCAGCCTGGATAAACGGTGATTTGTCGACAGCCTTGCTCAGTCTGGGCGCGACGACAGACGACGAAGTCCGCGACGACTTGCAAGGCGGACGCGGCAGTAACGAAACCATCCGTGGCCATCGCGATCGTGCTCGCCGTTGAGAGCTTACCATCAGGCTGGAATCCTGTCTGAACAAAGGCGGGCTTCCAGAATGACCTGCTTGAGGGGTGAATGGAGGAGTGGCGGGCGCCGCGATGAGTCCGTGGGACTCGCTGTTGCTGTTGGCCCGGCAACGGCGCGTGGCGTCCGCTTTCTCATTCGAAATGCGCATTAAGGAGCCATAAAAATTCGGAACTCATCGAATACGGAATCCGATCTGCTCACTGCTACTCAAACAAGGGCGAGGTAGCGACAAGCCGTCCGTCATTGCTGCCGGCTATGTCCGATGCCCTCGCCTCAACTGGGCCGGTATTTGCTTTGTGAGCTGGTTCTGTTGAGATCTCAGAATCGGATGGAGACGACGCTTGATCACGTGGTGGCAGACTGAGCTCTAAATCAGAAGACCTCTTTAATTCCGTCCTTCGTAATCACCTGCAGGTCGCTCAGCAATTCCTCAGCCTGGAAACATCGGTCACTCTGTTCGTGCGACAGGCATCTGGCAAACACTGCATCCCATTTAGCGCCAATAGCTCGACAGCTTTACCGAGCAGTGCTGCAAAACCGACGGAAAGTTTTCCCGTCAGTCGTCGGCAAGCCGTCACTCTGAAGTCATCGATGTTGGTTCGAGCGTCGATTGGGGAACCAGCAGATCACCTCGCTGTTCGGGAGACATGCGATCGCAGTTACCAATCTGACTGTCACCTGCCCGCGTTGGCTCGATAGTCCCCCAGCATGCATCCGACTTCGATCACCACGTCATTGATTGCTGATTGCGGTCAAGATGCTCGGAGTCCGCCAATCACCGCCCCATATCAAGCCTGCCTGACAACAAATTCGGCGAACTCGCAGAAATGCCACTTTGCCCACTGGTCAGGAATAGTGCTGCAGGAAGAGTAACAGTGTCGCCTGCTCCGGCACTGCTGCTCTCCCAACGCGGATTTGCAGCTTCGGGCGTGAAGCGGTGCCGGAGCCCACCTTGACTTCTCGTCTCGTGGAATCGGCCATTGTGATTCAGCAACCAACGCTCCTGCCTCAGTTGAGAAAAGAGTTTCTCTGGAATTTCAGAATTGTAATTGACATCCTGCCGACGCCAACCTACTGTACTACCCATCTAGAACACTGTTGGAGTTAGTCATGATCATTTCGATCGACGCTGCAAATGGGCTGGCGATTTACGATCAGATCGTACGGCAGATCAAGTTCGCGATTGCCAGCGAAGTCGTTCTGCCGGGCGAGTTGATTCCTTCGGTCCGCGAGATGGCGAAACAGACGGCGGTCAATCCAAATACTGTTTCCCGGGCTTATCGCGAGCTTCAATCCGAAGGAATTCTGGACATCGTCCGAGGGACCGGGCTTCAGGTTACGACTGCTGCGGTCAAAAAATGTCGGAAGGATCGCCAGGGGTTGATCCAGGAGCGTCTGCGAGCCGTGCTGAAAGAAGCTCAGCAAAGCCAGCTTCAAGTTGACGAAATCCGCCAGCTGATTGATTCCGAGCTGGCTCGGCTGAACGGAAAGGGGACCGCAGAATGAGCGCTGTCTTTGAACTGAAAAATGTGACGAAGCAGTTCGGCCGCCAGGTGGCGCTCGATAATGTGTCGCTTGCTGGCGAGAGAGGGACCGTTGTCGCTCTGCTGGGCGAAAACGGCGCGGGTAAAACAACCGCCCTTCGAATCCTGCTCGGGCTGCTGGAGCCGGACGGTGGTTCCGGTCGAATCTTTGGCCTCGACAGTTGGATTCATGGTCAGGAAATTCGACGTCGCATCGGCTACGTCCCCGACAAACCAACGCTCTATGAATGGATGACCGTTGACGAAATCGGCTGGTACTGCGGCGGCTTTTACGACAAGTCGTTCGTCGAGAATTACCGGCGGATGATTTGTGAATTCGGCCTGCCGCTCAAAAAACGCATCAGCACGATGTCTAAAGGAATGAAGGCAAAGGTCGGGCTGGCGTTGTCGATCTCGCACGATCCGGAATTGCTGATTCTTGACGAGCCGACGTCGGGCCTCGATCCAATCGTCCGTCGCGAATTTCTGGAAAGCATGGTGGACGTAGCCGCGACCGACCGCACGGTTCTGTTGTCGAGTCATCAGATTCCCGAAGTCGAACGAGTCGCCGACGTCGTCTGCATCGTCAAGCACGGGAAGATTGAGATTGTCGAAAAGCTGGACGAGTTGAAGACCAGTCTCAGCGAGCTGACGGTCACTTTACGGAACGGAGCGACGGACATTCCCAAACCGCCGGGCGAGTTAATTCACAAGGTGCAACAGGATCGTCAGTGGCGGTTGCTGGTGCGGCACGCCAGAAATTCTGAAATGGCCGAGTTTCAGCAGGGGGCAAATGTTGGGACCGTTGAAGTCAGGCAGCCATCGCTGGAAGACATTTATGTCGGCTACATGCAGGGTGAAGTAGAACGGGATCTCAACTGAGGTCATGAGCGTGCGGGGCCGGACGCGGTGGTGGAACGCCGGCAGCATTCGCCTTTTTCCGCGTCCGGCTTTTTCAGGTTGTTGCGAGTGTTTCCAGGCGGACATTTTCAATGTGTTCGGTGAGTGGCACAGGTTGCCTGCAACCTGTGCGGCGAAGCCGCAAGAAGTAATCACCATCAGACTTTTTCTCCTGTCACACACTGCCTGAGAGGAAGTCTGGTGATCAAGCAGGGCAAAACAATGCATTCATCAATCGCTCTGAGACTTCTCTGGAAAGAGTACCGCATGCAGCGTGGACTCTGGCTGGCGATGGCTGTTGGCAGCGTCATGCTGCAGGCATTGATCGCCTTCCTGATGCCCAGCAGCCCGGAAAGATTCCAGGGAATCGTGCCGGTGGCCTTCATGTTGACAGGCTTTTACGCAATCGGATCCGGGGCAATCACGTTTGCGATCGAGCGGGAAGATGGGACACAGTTGAGACCTGTCATGCTCGGCTGTCCGCCAGGGTTGACGCTCTCGGTGAAAACAATTTTCGGCATCGTGGCGACGGCACTTTTATTGGGAACCACAATTTGCTCGGGGCTTCTATTTTCTCGTGGCAGTTTGACTTTACCCGAAAACACATTCCCACCCGACACGCAGAGATTGATCGTCCCACTGGCGCTGCTGTTTGTGGCGTTGCCGTACCTGGGCTGTTTGCTCTGGTCGATGTTCTTTTCGCTGCTGACTCGGAAAGTGATCGTCGCACTCGGTCTGGCGGCTGTTGCCATGATTGGTTCGTACGTTGTTGTCGGCACAACATCAGCCGTGATGATGGAAAGCGGGCAACGACAACTGCCTCATCAAATTACTGGCCCGCAACTTTTGGTTGGAGCACTGCTTCCGTGTTTGCTGTCTGCATTGCTGCTTGCCGTGAATTACCTGCTGACTCACCGCTGGCTGACTCGCGCGTTCTTTGACCAAACGTCTGCGAAGTCACCATCGTTCTTCAAACGCTGGAGATTCCGTCGATCAGGGCTCGACGGGAGCATGGTTGTTGAAATCGGCGTCGAAGACCGCACGGCCTTCGAAGTCGTCAGCCCGGAAGTCGCCGTTCATCAGCCACCGCCGCGTTTCGGCCTGCGCATGCTCTACGAGATGTGGTGGCCAGATCTGTTTCGACATTTGCGTTTTCTCCGCTGGAAGGAAGCTATCGAAACTCGAAAGCTGTTCGTCGGCTTTCTACTGGCGACGATGTTAATCACCGTCTGGGTCACTTTCGGAAATGTGAACAGCATTGGATGGCACGGAGTAGCTGGCTTCTTCATTCATGCCGCGTGCGTCGCCTGCGGAGCGATGTCTTTTCGAGCCGAACAGGACGAGCGAAAAGTTCAACGACTTGCAGATATGGGACTTCGACCGGCGACCGTTTGGTTCAGTAAGCATCTTGTGTGGCTCGTACGAGCAGTCATCAGCATTTTCGCGATTCTGACTTTTGCACTCATCGTCATTGAACTCTTTGGCACTTCACGTTCTGCTGGATGTTTCGAGTCGTTCACGCAAAAAGCCTGGCTGAACACCCAACTGCCAAATGCACTGCCTAACTCCGACACCGGCATCCGCCTGTTCGGACGAGCCGTCATTCTGACCTTGATGATGTACGGCATCGGGCAGGTCTGTTCTCAGTTAATTCGCTCAACAATCGTGTCGCTGTTCGTCTCGTTTATTCTGGGACTGACAGCATTCGGCTGGGCTGGAGTCTGCTACTGGTTCAACGTTCCGTTCATTCTGTCCGTCCTGCCGTTGCCAATTGGCTGCCTGCTGGTCACGTGGTGCCGCACAAAGTCCTGGATGATTGACGACAATCGAGGGCGGACCTGGCTCTGGCCAACAGCATCGATCACTATCGCTCTGGCTTTTGTTTATGTTGGAACGGGCTTGTTCCGCGTCTACGAAATCCCTTGGTCAAAGCCGTTCTTCAGTGATGGAACGTCTGCCGAATTCAACGATGGCATGACCGCCGAGCAGCGAGCGTTTGTGCTGGCTCCAGTTTCTGAAGAAGAACGAAACACCTTTCAACTTTATCAGCGAGCCGCTGACCTGCTGGGCAAGAACCGATTGGATCAGCGACCGGGTGAGAACACGATCGAAGAAATCTGGCAGGCTGTTGCTGAGGAAAATCGACCAGTGATCGAAGAAGCCATCCGCCTGACCCTGGATGCTTCGGCGTTGCCAGCATGTGCCGACGTCAGCCCCGCGACGACAAACATTGCCGAAACAGTTACGTCAACAATCGCTGGGACAATGCAATCGGCGTTAAACCTGGTCCTGTTCGACGCGCGACGAGAGATCGAAAAAGGAAACCTCGAAAATGCCCTGGATCGTTATCGCTCGGCGCTCGCTCTCAGCCGTCATGCAGGTGGTCGGGGTGCAGAAGTAAACTGGTGGTCGAGTCACGAATTGACAAGGCAGACACTCGCCGCAATTCAGGAATGGGCACAACATCCCGCTGTCGACGCCGAACTGATTGAGCAAGCAACGAAGATACTCGACGAGCATCGCGAGCAGATGATGCCGGTTGAGATTTCAAACTATGCGACGGCAGTAATGATCAGAAACACGCTCGACGCGGACGCATTCACGATTGCAGAACTGACAGACAACTCAGGGCGACTGCCAATCCTGCTGGCTTCAAAGTTTCCTGGCGAACAGGCTCGCAGCCAACGACTATTGAACACGCTTGAGTCCTACGACGTCGAGAGTATGGCTTCTTACCGAAGTCAACAGGCGATCTCTGATAACGGGAACGGAAGCAGCATGGCTGACTGGTTTCTCGCGTCGTCGACCGCACACAGTGAGTCCAACAATGTTCTACGGCATGCCGTACAGACCACACCGCTGTTCGCCATGATTGCCAGTGCGCCAGCACAAGATCACCTCTGCGTTCAGAACACCGATACGGAATGTCGGATTCGAGCTACGAAGCTTCTGCTTCAGCTTCTTCAAAAGCAAAGAGCATCAGGGGAACTGCCAACCACACTGGATGATGTTGACGCTTCGCTGAACGATCCCTGGACGGGGCTCCCCTTCATCTGGTACCCAGAGGGGCTGCCCGGCGATCTCAAGGAAAGAGACGTCGTTCTTGTTGAGGCGAACACCCCGTTTCTGATGACGTTTCGGCTCTCGCAGGCAAACATTGGTCGAGTCGAGAATCAGGATAATCCAAATGACACGCCAATGGTTGCAGGTACGGTGGGAAGTTCAGGCTTCTCCAGTGTTGCCCCTGTCGATCCTAAATCTGACGATTCGGAGAACGCAGCGCTTCTGGGGCGCGAACAAGCCGACTCAACCCCGGCTCCTATTGAAGAGGCCAGCAATCGAATTCCGAAAGCCACTGAAGAGTCGCCAGAAGAAATCGCCCATCTTGAATTCCAGATCAAGGGGCCGCAGCAGTTCGGTACCACGAACGTCATCATCTGGCAGCTTCCAAAGAATCCTGCTACGGATGATGAAGAAAACTCGACGGATGAAGTCAATTGATTCGGTGAGCCGGGAGCTTCTTGAAACTTAGCCGGACTCGCCAGAGCCTGGCACTGAAGCCCGCAGCATCGCCACTTCCGTCACAGTCAGTAAGGTGGGCACTGACAATCACTCGGAAGAAAGCACGTCCGTATTCTTTGCCGACAGGCAGTGCCCACCCTACACCAGCCGTTCGGCTATGCCGCGTTTTTGTTTGCTGGTTCGTCGGATTTTGGAGCGGCTCCGATATCGGAGCTTTCGAACGCGACTTCGATGACGGTGGTTACTCCGTAGTTCTTCGGGCTGTAGCCTTTGCGGAAGTGGACTCGCCAGACGAGCGGCTCGCCTGAGTCCATCAGTTGAGCGACGCCTTCTTCGGTAGTTGGGATGTACGTTGTCAGTTTCTCGCCGGGAGCGATTTCCTGCTCGACGTTCTGGTCGCGCAGGTTCCAGATGTCGAATTCGTTGAGATCGTAAACAAACGCAAGTTCTCCGCCTTTCTTCTTTTGCGACAGGCGACAGGCGAAGTTGTTCGATCGTACATTTTCGAAGTCGTTGTCGTCTCGTTTGAAGACAAGCCCGTCGAGCGGTGCGATGTGCTGATCGGTCGAGAGGTTTTCGAACTCAAACCAAAGCTTCACCACTTCCGGGCCCGCTTCTCGCGAGACACCGGTATCGCCGAGATGATGGACGAATTCGATCGGCTCTTTGGTTACCCGAACGGGCGTCACCAGCAGGTTGCCGAACCGTTGCGATCGCCCGAGCGATAACAGATGCCCCGGCGGCATTTGGGTAGCTTCCGGAACCAGCTTGTAAACGATCTTGTCGTCCTTCTTCTGCGGTTTTACATCCGGCAAACTTTCCAGAGCTGACATGTTCGGATTCAGCAGTTTGTAGACAAGAAAGATAACCGCGATCGTCATGGCGATTGCGTAGTTGCGAACCAGCGTGAACGTGTGCCGGGAAACGCCTCGGCCAGCAGCCACGCTGGTGATGATTGGTGCTTCGGCTGAATTTGCTGAGTCGGCAGCTGTTTGCGGTTCGGCGGTTGTCGGATGTTCGGTTTGAGCAGCCGAGGCTGTGAATTCTGTCTCTGGCTGTTGAACCTCGTCGGGAACTCCTGCGAACAGCGGCGTGAGGGCTTCTTCTGCCGGAGTTGTTTCGTTAGCTGAGACGCTGCCGGACTCTTCAACTGTCGCCGAATCTTCAGCCAGCAGCGCATTGCCGTCTTCATTTGGAGTCGTCGCCGCCGGAGTTTCCTGATCGACGGTTTCGACAGTTGCCGCCACTGTGGCTAATGACTCGGTGGCCGGCAATGGTTCGGCTGACTGACCGGCAACTGTCTCGGGAATCTCGTTCGAACTGTTAGTCGATCGCTCATCCAGGGGGCCGGCTGTGCCGTCCGTCGATACTGTTTCCGAGCCTGCCGGAGCTTCAATGTTGAGATGGGCTCCGCAGTGAGGACAGGCGACGATAACTCCAGCCTCTTCGACCATCAGTCGACCTTCGCACTCGCTGCACGCAACTTCAAACGCCATAATTGAGAACTCTTAGAAGTCTGAAACTCAGGCTCGCCGATGCCAATTCACTTCTCAACGAAGATGGCGGAGCGCGAGGGATGATCCAGAGAAATTTATCGGGTGGGTTTCGGAAACGGCCTGAACATGACCGTCCGAAAAGAGAATCGCTGGTGCGTCAAGACGCACACTGCTCATTAATCTACTGGGGCCAGCTATTGCGAAATTGCTCCGTCGTTTCTACGAAAACCTGCCAACCCTGGCCAGGCTATTCTGGCGGGCGTTTCTCCATCCCGCAAGCTGATAGATCGCGTGGCATGACCAACGATTCCGAGTACCGGCACATCGGTCCGGTTCGTCAGTTCGTCGAAGTTCGTCTGCCCGGCGGGAGTATCCGCCAGACCTTCTCCATCGTTCAGAATGATGCCAGCAATGGGGATGTCGCGACGTGTGGCTGCCTCGATCGTCAGCAGCGTGTGATTGATCGTGCCCAGGCCGAGCCGGGCGACAATCAACAGTGGAAAACCGACCCACGCCGCGAAGTCGGCAACTGACTGCTGATCGGTTAGCGGACAAAGCAGTCCGCCGACGCCTTCGACAACGACGATGTCCGCACGACTGTCCCACGCCAGAAAATTTTCCTGCATGGCCAGCAGATCCGGCTGCCTGCCTTCAAGCCGAGCAGCAACCGGTGGAGCAAGCGGGGCCTTAAACTTCTGAGTGCAGATCAGGCCGACGTCCGAGATCCGGGCTGCCTCTGCCAGCTGGTCGAGGTCCGCCCACCGCGACTCGCCATTTACGAGGACGGCTCCGCTGCAGGCAGGCTTCGCCCCCCCCACTCTGAAACCGGCATCAATCAGTTCCCTCAGGATGATCGACGAAACGTACGTCTTTCCGACATCGGTGTCGGTTCCGGTGACAAACAGACCACGCATATTCTGCCTCAGCCACAAAGAAACGCCCTGTCTGTAACTGGCAATGCTGCCGATTCAGACAGGGCGAAATCGATGATGGTCATCAGAGTTTCGACTTATTCGTTATTCGTCGTCACGGACTGATACCTGCAACGCGCCGAGCATCTTGGTCAGAAGCTGTTCCTTGTGATTAATAAAGAGAACATTGTCCAGAACGATGGCTCTCGTTTCGTGGCGAGCGTGCAGAATCAATCGCCCGGAACGAAGCAGCATGTATTCGAACACGTCGTTGATCTCTTTGTCGATCCGCAGATTGGGAGCAGGATAACGCTTCAAGTCTGAAAGAAAGCCGTGATGGTGAAGCAGCTCGTTCGGCCGAACTTCCCAGTAGTCGTACCGGACGGCCACGAGCACAGCCAGATAGAAACAGAACAGTATCGCGGCAATCAGGAAGAAGAATTGCGCATTCGCCCAGGGCTTGAGGTGCTGGAAGAATTCGCCAATTGCCGGCACCAGATCCGGTTTGTAAGTAAAAGTCAGGAAGCAGCCCATGACCAGCATCGCGATGAAGAAGAAGAGCGTCAGCGATGTGGTACGAGGAAAGTCGAACGTGACCACGCACAGATTCAAAGTTAAAACTCCAAGAAAGAGCAGCGTTGCGACTTCCTGGGTTCGACTGTGAGTAACCTGCAGGTGACTGGCTGGAACGTCCGACGTTTTCGATTCCGCATCAGCATTCTTATCGACACTCGTTTCCGCAGCGGCGGCTACATTGGTCTTCTCATTAACTTCACCGCCCCACCAGATGATCAGTCCGGCCAGCAACGCCGTGAAGAACGTCGGATAAAGAAAGACGATCTTCGGATACGAGATCAGGTAGATCGTTTTCGCGTGCGCAGGATGCTTGTCTTCCAAAGCTTCGGCAGGACTTTTGCTGCTCGGGGAGGAAACGTCAGGTGGTGTCGCGGCATTCTCTTCAGACATGCTGGTTCCTGTCTGCTGGGATGTGATTGAAAAAGGGCAACGTATTGTGAACGCGGGATTGAATTTCGACAGGCGGCGAACAACGCTTCCGATAAGCTTCGGATCATCGACCGATTTTCTCCGCCGATGTCAGGATAAAGACTTCTCGGTAAGTCGGCCACAGTCCGATCAGTCCAGAAGAATGAACACTGAATGACACTGACTTCCAGAGTAATTAGCGGTGATCAGTGTTTCCTGGATTTGGCGAAATCAACTGCTTTCCCGTACTGGCTGTCCTGCTGGTGCCCGGCCTCGTACAGCGATTTTTTTCAGGATCGTTTCTTGATCAGGGATGCTGGCTTGCGGATGCCGCCGGACGACCATCCTTCTGCAGCGGACCATCCTGCTTACGAGCCTGCAGCAGGAACGGAGCGGCTGAATCAGTATGGTCGTGGCCGTCGTACGCTCCGAAGTCGTTAAACAGAAAACGCTTCACCAGGCGGTACACCCAGCTCTTTTCGGGAATCTGTTTTTCAGGGTTGAACTGCGACGTTCGCACTTCCATGTTCTGCAATTCGGCGATTGCCGTTTTACGAACCGTCGCGTCTTTGGCATCGTGCAGCACGACGAGTTCCTCGAGCAGGTCGGGACGTTCCAGGACGATGCATCCCCGAGTCGTCGATGACGCCAGCTTGCGGAAGTCGGAAAGATATTTCGACGCAAATTTTTCACGCAGCGTTTTCGATTCGTCATGGATACTGTCGGTGGCAAACTGGATGATCGGGCACGGTTCGATATCGCCCCACGGGTTGATGTGGTGGCTGATGCCGGTGGCCGCCGGACAGAGTGCTTTGCCTTCGCCGTCGTAGTAGGCGTCGACGATGGCGATTGGTTTCTTAGCTCGCATCTCGACGACGAACTCGCGAACTCGCAGTTGCTGTTCGGGAGTAAGGCACAATTCCGGAGACGCGTCTGGGCCCATCGGTCGATAGATATGGAACCAGGTGTAGAAAACGCCCATTTCGATCAACCGGTCAGTCCATTGTTCGGTGACCAGTTCGTCGATGTTTGTTTTGCAGACGCTGGTGCAGACTCCGGTCAGCAGCCGATTGTCGATGCAGGCCTGCACTCCCTGCATCGTCTTACTAAGCACGCCCTCGCGACCGCGACGCTCGTCGCTGACGATCTCAGTTCCTTCCACGCTGATCAGTGGCGTGACGTTGCCGGCTTTACGCAGCCGTTTGGCAACGTCGTCGGTGATGAAGTGCCCGTTGGTGAAGACCTGGAAGTAGCAGTCCGGGTGAGCCTCGAAGATTTCGAGCAGCTCCGGGTGCATGAACGGCTCGCCGCCCACGATGCCAAAGAACGCGTTGCCCATCTCTTTCGCTTCGGTGATGAGCTTGGACATGGCCTGTAGATCGATCGTCTGCTGTTTCGCTGCGACGTCGACCCAGCAGCCCTGACATCTCAAGTTGCAGCTGTTGATCACCGAGACGTACAGAAACGGCGGGAAGTATTCACCGCGTTTGAGTCGTCGTTTGAACTTAAGGACGGACATCGTCCCACGAATGCCCATGTTTCGGAAGAACTTCCAAACGAGACGTTTGTCAGTTTCGAGCAGGACGCGTTTGGCCATCCGAAGGTACATGTCATTCTTCCTGGTCGGCTGAGGCGGGGCGGTTGGCTGATGGTCAATTTCCAGCGGAGAGTCAGCCATTGTAGTTGCGAAAGTTTCCGTTGAAACCGCCACACCGGGATCTGCCCCCGAACGGATTCAGATAATTCCGAGCGTTGCCAACGGCAATTTATACAGTCTGGGGACGATCAATGACGAAGCTGAATGAAAATCGTCCGATTGTGAAGGATTTATGAGTTATGCATCCAACGTGTTGAATTGAGTAGCGTATTCGCGTTAGATTCTTGACGCGTTTCGAAACGAGATGTTCTTTCCCACGGAAAACTGCATGCTTCGCCGACTTTCCATTCTGATGATCCTTGCGAGCTGGTCGTTCGCGTGGTTCTCGGCGTCGGTGCATATCCACCATCCGGGGCATGATTGTCATCATGGCGTCGCTCATTCAGATGCCGGAACAACGTGGCATTCTCATTCGAGCACCACGCACACCCATGCGCACGGTCATGTTCATAGGCATGTTCACGGGCACACGGATCACCAGCATTCGGAATCTTCAGAGCCAGTCGATAAAACGAGTTCTGACAACCTGCCGTCGGTCTCGGGCGATTGCCCGCTTTGTAATCTGATTGCTTTAGAGCTTGCGGCGACTCCGCTTGTTCAAGTAGCTCCTTCCGACGTTTTGATCGCCGAGGCACAGCTGCCTCCCACTGCGGCCCCAGAGAGCGCCGCACGTTATGCACTTCGCGGTCGCGCTCCCCCTGTCTGACGAGCAGATTCTGGACTGATTCGCTTTTGCAGCCGTGCTGCGCAGTCATGAGTACCTGTCAAGCTTGCTTTGTATGCAAGTCGTTTGATCCGACAGGGACGCTCCGATTGTTGCCAGCTTGCGCCGCTGATTCTCGTGAGCTCGTTCGCGGATATTCTTGACGATCATCCTGCGGCAGCGTCTGCGAAAGCGACTGGAAGGTTTTCTTAGCCACTCAGGCTGAGAGGTGCCTTACGCGAAGACGGCTCCATTTTGCAGATGCCGATGCGCTTGCAGGGGTCGATGCGCAGTCCACGAACAGTGATCACTTTTCCGGAGCTTGCTCCGGAAATTCTATTTCATTTTCCACTATCTGTTTTTGTCTCGTTTTTCATTGGGAGAATTCTGTGAGTCAGTCAGTCATTGCCGCACCGAGCGGCTCGAAGTCACGAAAAGGTTTTACATTAATCGAACTGCTGGTCGTCATCGCGATCATTGCCATCCTGGTAGCACTGCTGCTGCCGGCTGTGCAGCAGGCAAGGGAGGCCGCTCGACGGGCTCAGTGCAAAAGCAATCTGAAACAGATCGGCATTGGTCTGCATAATTACCACGATGTGCATCAGACATTGCCGCCTGGCTTTGTCGGAGTCGATCTGGCAACCAGAACTCAACACATCAGCGGAATGAACTCGTTTGGCTGGGGTACTTTTATTCTGCCGATGGTTGACCAGGCTCCGCTTTATCAGGAGTTCAACACGAAAGTTTCGCTACTCGATCCGGCGAACAATCCCGCGAATGATGCACCAACGCAGAAGATACTTCAGGTCTATCGTTGCCCTTCCGACACGGCTCAGGATACGTGGGATCTGGACGACGAAATGGGGAACTTTCTGATCAAACTTTCGAGTTCCAATTACGTCGGGCACTTCGGGACGCTTGAACTCGAAGACTGCGAACTGACTCCCAATCAACAGTGCATCGGAGACGGAGCCTTATACCACAACAGTGCCACTCGATTTCGTGATTTCACAGACGGGCAAAGCAGCACGTTCATGGCCGGAGAGCGTCGCTCAGGGGATCCTGGCGATTTCAACTCGACATGGGTCGGAGCACCCGCTGACGGAGAAGAGGCATTAGCCAGAACTCTGGGTATCGCTGACCATACTCCGAATCATGAAAATGGTCACCTCGACGATTTCAGCAGCCCACACATTGGCGGATGTCATATGTTGGCCGCAGATGGGGCTGTTCATTTTGTGGGGTCAACGCTTGACGAGGGCGTGTGGAAAGCTCTGGCAACTCGAGCAGGCGACGAACTGGTCGGTGCGTTTTAGCAGATTAGTGCTCGAACGTGATTCTTGACACGGTTTGTGAAATCGAAGGTTAATCAATGGTGTGGGTCACGCCGTAGACGGTGCTTGTCAGCGATGTTACGTTTGTGGCATCTCTTTTCCCGTCCGGAGTGATCCATGCCTGCGATGACGAAGTGCCCCAACTGCGGCAAGACGTTGAAACTGAAATCCGAAGCGGCATTCGGCAAAAAGACGGCGTGCCCCCAGTGCCGCCAGCCGTTCACGGTGAAGCCTTATAAGAAGAAGGCGAAACCTGTCGTCGAAGAACCGGAAGACGAGTACGGCGACGATCCGGACTACGGCTCCTACGACGAATACGATGACCAGGCGTACGACGATTACGGCGACGATGGGCAGTACGAAGACTACGAGCCAGCTCCGAAGAGGTCGTCGTCGACAAAATCCTCAACGAAATCGTCGAAGAAGAAAAAGAAGAAATCTGCAGGGCTTCCACCGTGGCTGATGTATGTGGCTTTTGGACTGGCAGGCGTACTGGTTCTTGGTGGCCTGGTGGGAGTTGTGGTGACGGCCATCGGGAGCGGCGGAAGTAACGTCATCAATCTCGCCTGGCTGCCTGAAGACGCCGACCTTTTTGTGAAAGTCGAACCGGACGAACTGTGGAATGCTCCGATGCTCGCCGATGTTCGAGACAATGAAACTGTCAAGCTGATGATGGAGCAGGCCACTCAGCAGGGCGGCGTGAAGATTGGTTTGGCGGACATCGACTCCGTCACGATGGCCGGGCTGGATATGTCGGACACCTACCAGCAACGAGTCGGCTTTCTCGGTAATCGCACCGGCAGACCGACCATCGCGAAGAAAGCAGACGCCAAAATGATCGGCGTTGTGCGATTCAAAAGAGACGTGACGGTCGCAGATCTGGGTGACAATGCCGAGAGTCGAAAAAAAGACCACGGTGGAAAGAGCTACTACTCGGCGCCGGACGGTCAGGCCATCTACCTGGCTGACGCTCGAACAATGCTTGTCGGGCAGGAAGGGCAAGTGACCGCGGCGATGGACCGAGGGTCGACGGAGCCACGTGTTCGCCGGATTGACTTTGTGAACCCCGGACACCAGCTCCTGTTCGTCGTCGCGCCGCCAAAACTGCTGGATGCGGAAGCTCGAAGTCAGGTTCAATCCTCAACTCCATCAGCAAGTCCGGCTTTGCAGAAAGTTCAGAAGTCACTGGACGAAAACACGAAAGCGTTCGCGTTTGGCTTGAGTCTGACCTCAGATATCAAAATGGAAGTACAAATGCAGTGCTTCTCGTCGTCTGAGGCCGACGCACTGAAAACCGACCTCGACACAGCGTTAGCCGAGGTTAAAACACAGTTTGAATCGTCGACCGGTCAGATACCTCCGCAGTTTGCGGATTTCGCGGCAATCGGTAAGGAGACGATTGATTCGTTGAGCGCAAAGAAAAGCGGCGACGAGGTCGACCTGGCAATGCAGATTCCTGGCCGAATCACGACCGCCGTGCAGGAAGCAATCGCTGCCAACCCGCTCGCCGCAATGATGCTTCAGGGCATGACGCAGCAGTTCAAACATCAGGCAGCAGCTGGTTCTGGCGAAACGACCACGAACGCCGAGTCGCTGAATCCACCGGCAACGGCAGAGACAACTCAGGAGGGGCTACCACCAAATGCCGCTCCGGAAGATTTCGAAGCTGGCGTCCGTCAGGATCAGCAGAACACTCTTGATACTCTGAACGGCGTACGTGGCCAAATCAAGAAAACAACCGGTGCTCTTCAGGACGCCGTTCCGGGCGGAAAGTAACAACGGTAAAAGCAGCAGCAACAGGCATGTGGAAAAAAGAAAACAGCCCGGTGATCAATGATCGCCGGGCTGTTTTTGTTCTTTATTGCAGATGTTCGAACGACTCACTCAGTCGCCATTGAGGCTGCGATTCAACCTGTTCAGGGCGTCGCCTTCGATCTGGCGGACTCGTTCTCGGGTCAGACCGAGTGCTTCGCCAATTTCTTTCAGAGTTTTAGGCTCGGAGTCGTCGAGACCAAATCGCATTCTGAGGATCGTCGCTTCCCGTGGGTCCATCTTGTCGAGCATCTTGAAGACATGCTTCAGGTTGTCGTTTTCCATCAGCTCGTCGTCAGGACTTTTATTCTTCTCGTCCGGCAGCACTTCTCCGAGTGTCCACGTTCCGTCCGGATGATCGGTTTGCGGATTTGTGTTGTAGAGTTCAATGGCCTTCTTGACGATCTTCAGCTTCTTCTTCGGGATCTCCAGCTCCAGCGCGACTTCTTCTGGAGTCGGTGTGCGTCCCAGCTGGTCGCTGAGCTTCGCGGTGGCTCGTCGCCATTTCGAAAGCAGCTCGACCATGTAAGCGGGAATTCGGATTGTCTTGGCCGAGTTGACCAAAGCTCGCTTGATTGACTGCTTGATCCAGTAACTGGCGTAGGTACTGAAGCGAGTCCCCATGTCGGGATCAAAACCTTCCACTGCACGCAGCAGCCCGAGGTTGCCTTCTTCGATCAGATCCTGAAGCGGCAGTCCCTTACCGGTGTAGGCACGGGCGATATTAACGACGAGTCGCAGGTTGGCTCGAACCATGCGGTCCCGAGCGGCTCCGTCGCCGGCAGAAATTCGACGTGAGAGCATCTTTTCTTCGTCAGCAGAAAGTAAAGCTGTTTCGTTGATTTCCTTGAGATAGGTCTCCAGAGGGTTCTGGACACGAGAGCGGGCTGAAGTACGACGCGTTGTGGTTGTAGTCGACATGGATGTCCTTCTGATTCGTCTGGAGTCGCTCGGGAAGCTGGAGAGAAGCGAGTTCCGAACCAGAGTTCACACAACAGTAGTCAGTTCGATCCTTGCGAGTGATGACTGGTCTGCTGAAGTAACTCAGTGGGTCAAACGTGAAGGGAAAACTCGATCGGCAATCCGCAATCGTCCGTCTGCGGAAGTCTTGAGATGAAGTCGACCGATTGTCGTGCGGACCAGTGTTCAGTCGGCACAACAACGTCTTTGCCAGCATCCAATACGGATGGACTTCGTATTGTGTGGCTGGAGTCGAAGTTTCAGAGAAGACTGAGAGGATTTATCGGTCGCGTGGTTCGATGAGCTGGACCTGAACGGCGAGCGAATTCAGGAAGACCACGGGTACCTTGCGGCTGGCGCAAAAGTAACGGCCCGTCGGAATTGTTCCGACGGGCCGTTTATGTCGATCTTGAGGAAGCAGGCCTGACTGGCGTAATCGATACTTCCCCTTTGTTCTGCAGAACCAGGACTTGCTTTCGTCAATCCCGCCTCGCCCACTGCTCCCTTTCGGAAGAAAGCAGTGGACCGTTGGCGGAATTCAGATTACTCGTCTTTGGACTCTTCGGCAGCTTCTTCCGAAGCATCCTCTGCTGCGGGCTCCTCAGGTGCCACCTCGTCAGCAACAACTTCTTTGCTGGCGACTTCTTCAGCTGGTGCTTCTTCGCTGGCGACTGGCTCTTCATCCGCTGGTGCCTCGGCAGCAGCCGCTTCCGGCATGCTGATCAGCAGACCGCCGGATGAGCCACCGATCCCCCCCTTGAGCGGCTGATTGGATGCCATCTGAGCAGTACCGCCGCCACCGCCTTCTCCGCCACTTCCACCTGCTTCAGTTCCCGCCGAAATGGCATCCAGTTTGCGACTGAGGCCGATCTTACGATCGCTGATGTCGACTCGGAGAACTCGAACTTCGAGTTCTTCGCCAACATTGACCAGCGTCTCTGGATTTTCGACCTTGTGATCGGCCAGTTCAGAAACGTGCAGCAGACCTTCGAGTTCCGATTCCAGTTCGACAAAGACACCAAAGTTGGTGATCTTGGTGACCGTCCCTTTGACGATCGAGTCGATCTGGTAGCGGCTGGGGATATCGTTTTCCCAAGGGTCTTCAGAAAGCTGCTTCAGGCCAAGAGCGATACGCTTGCGGTCTTCGTCGACCGAAAGCACGCGACATTCGATTTCCGTGCCCTTTTTCAGCATTTCGTTGGCGTGCGAAATCTTTCGCGTCCACGACATGTCGCTGACGTGAAGCAACCCGTCGACGCCTTCTTCCAGTTCGATGAACGCACCGTAGTTGGTGAGGTTTCGAACGGTACCAGTGACTTTCGCGCCTTCCGGATACTTCTCGGTGACGTTGTCCCACGGGTTCGGCTGAGTCTGCTTCATGCCAAGCGAGATTTCCTGCTTGTCCTTGTTGATGCCAAGCACAACCACTTCGACTTCGTCGCCAATCTGAACGAGCTCTGTCGGGTGATTGATTCGCTTGGTCCAGGACATTTCGGAAATGTGGACAAGACCTTCGATGCCGTCTTCCAGTTTCACGAAAGCACCGTAAGTCATGACGTTGACCACTTCGCCCTTAACCCGCTCGCTGACCGGGTATTTGGCTTCGACGCCGTCCCATGGACTTGCAGTCAGTTGCTTCAGACCGAGAGCGATCTTTTCGCGTTCACGATCGATGTTCAGCACCTTGACTTCGATTTCGTCGTCGATCTTGACCATGTCCGTCGGGTGGCTGATTCGGCCCCAGCTCATATCGGTGATATGGAGCAGGCCGTCGATTCCACCAAGATCCACGAACGCACCGAAATCGGCGATGTTCTTGACGGTCCCCTTGCGAGTATCGCCTTCGACCAGCTGGTCCAGCAGGTCTCTCTTGAGGTTTTCGCGTTGCTCTTCGATCAGCTTACGACGTGAAACAACGATGTTTCGTCGAGCTTCGTCGATCTTCAGAATCACGCACTCGATCTCGCGATCGATGTAAAGTCCGATATCCGGCGGACGACGAATGTCAACCTGGCTGGCTGGCAGAAAGACGTTGACGCCGATATTGACCAGCAATCCGCCCTTGATTTTGCGAACAACGTTGCCTTTGACGACATCGCCTTCGGCGTGGGTATTGATGATTTTTTCCCACTCGCGAATCCGGTCGGCTTTCCGCTTCGAAAGCATGACCAGACCGAATTCGTCTTCGAAGTCTTCGAGCAGAACTTCGATTTCGTCGCCTGGCTTTGGCTTGACGGCCTGGTCATTCCACTCGTCAAGGGAAACCACGCCTTCACTCTTGTAGCCGACATCGACGAGCACGTCGTCGCCTTCGAGTCGGATCACTTTTCCCGGAACAATCTTGCCGGGGTCAAAAGCCATCGGCGCCAGGTCATAATAAGCTTCGAGATCATCAACATCGTCGTCGCCAACGCCGGCAGCATCCATGGCCTGGCGGAATTCCGCATCAAGCACTTCGTCGGGAATGTGGAACTCACGCAGCAGGTTACGGTCAACCATCTAGACTCTCACTCATCGTTTTAGTCAGCAACTCTACTTCTTCTTTGGGGGTACGAAATCCGTCCGGAAAGAGCAGTCAGTGTGGCTGCTGTGGAGCATGCATCAGTCAGTTCGTCGTAGTCAGGAAGACGTTGCACCTCGTTGCTCAACACTGTTTCGGGCAATGAAACGTGCAGTGTGAGGGGCGAATCAGTCTTGTCTGGCAGACGATTCCTTGCGGCCGACTCAGATCCTTGTCTGAATCCCGCGGACTGGCAGGCACCCAACAAAAAAACGCATGTCACCAGATCAGCAGAGCTGTCGGTCGACACACGTCATGCAGGCACCATCGTCAGTTGCTAAGGGTTAGTGTCTACCCTGTCCGGAACGCACGTTCCGAAAACCGCAGGGCAAACGCCGCTTTCGTCACTTGGACGAGCCGAGGACTATACCATCGCCTGAATCAATCCATCTACCCAGAGATAGTGGGTTTCTGAAGGATTATCAGAAGATTTGGTAGCTTTTTTCGAGAATTCGAAACCATCGAACTCCGGGCAAAGTTGACGGTCGGAAGCTCATCTTCACGCATTTTCGGATGGGCCTTAGACTGTGACTCCCATCCTGGCGTGATCCGCAATTCCCGCATTCTGCACGCCATATCCCATCCTCAGAGACTCTATCGGAGTCACACCATGCCCGCCTCCCGTTTAATTCCGCTCGTTCTTGCCGGCCTGGCTCTGGGATCCGCGACAGGTTGCGAAAGCCTGCTGCACAACCTGAAACCCCACCGCCTGTGGCGACTTAACCGACACTCTCCCCCAATGGCATCCGGCAGCTCCGTCTACTATTCCGTCCCGCCCCCGCCGCTGAAGGACGTTGTTTCTGACGAGCCAGACTTCGCCGAATCGCCCGGTTTCGAGCCAGAATCTGCTGAACGGTGAGGTGCGCGCGACCGGCGGCGGAAACAACCTTCGCGCCGTTGCGGCAAACTCAGGATTCTCGACACCACTTCCGGAACGTCGTTCCGCCAGTTCCAGTCGCCGAAAATGCTCGTTGGATTCACTTTGCCACTTTTCGCTCGGTGATCCAATCCTTAACGATGCCATCCAGCACGTTCAACGTGACGGCTCCCTGGCCGAGAATCGTGTCGTGGAAGTCTTGCAGTTTGAATTTGTCGCCGAGTTCTGCTTCCGCTTTCCGACGAAGCTCCAGGATTCTTAACTGGCCGATTTTGTAAGCCAGTGCCTGACCCGGCCACGCGATGTAGCGATCGATTTCGTTCTCGATGTCGTGCATCGATTTCGCAGCGTTGGCGGCGAAGAAGTCGATCGCCTGTTGCCGGGACCAGCCCTGGTCATGAATTCCGGTATCAACGACCAGGCGAACCGCTCGCCACATGTCGTACGTCAATTGCCCGAATCGTGAGTACGGATCCTTGTAAAGGCCCAGCTCGTAACCAAGCCTCTCGGAATAAAGTCCCCAGCCTTCGATAAAGGCGGTGTAGCCACCGTACCGGCGAAACTCCGGGATTCCTTCCAGCTCCTGAGCAATCGCGATCTGAAGATGATGCCCCGGCACGGCCTCGTGAACTGACAGAACCTCCATCTCGTACTTCGGTCGCGTTTCCGGGCGGTAGAGATTCACAAAGTACGTTCCGTCGCGGCCCCCATCGGCCGAAGGCGGGCGGTAGTAAGCGGTTGTCGTGTCGGGGGCGAGGTGTTCCGGAATCGGCTCCAGCTGATACGGTCGTCGCGGAAGCCGACCGAACATTTTCGGCAACTTGGGATCAATGCGGCGGCAGATCGCTTTGTACTCGGCGAGAAGCTTGTTCGGATCGTTGTAGTAAAACTTCGGGTCGCTGCGGAGATGCTCCAGAAACTCCGGAAACGTCCCTTCGAAGCCGACTTCCCGCATGACGCCTTCCATCTCGCCGCGGATTCGCTTCACCTCGCGCTGCCCGATGTCGTGAATCTGCTGCGGCGTCAAATCCGTCGTCGTGAACTGCCGAGCCCGCAAGGCGTAAAACTCTTTGCCATTCGGAATCTGCCACACACCTTCTTGTTCGAAACACGCCGGAAGATAAACGTCTTCGAAGAACCGAAGCATTTTTTCATAAGCAGGCACGACGCGAGTTTTAATAAACAGCTCGGCACCAGACTTCAGCTCATCCTGCTTCTCGACCGGAATCGACTTCGGTATATGGCGAAACGGTTTGTAGAACAGGCTTCTCGTCGGATCCTCGACAATCTGCTGCCGAATCTGAGCCGGCAAACGAGTCATCACAGCTCGCGAGTGAACAATCTTCCGGTCAACACCTTCCTGCATCAGAGCCAGCGTCTGATCCATGAATTCTGGAAAACTGAAGAGCCGCTGATTCCACGCCTCGTAATCCTCGACCGTCTCAAACCGCAGCGACGAGGCCAGCGAACTGGAATCCTGAATGCCGCCGCGCTGAGTCAGCGGCACCAGATGCCAGCCAAACCTGAAGGCGTCAATCTCGTTCTGATATTGACCACGAAACAGCTCGTAGCTGATGCGATCCTGCTTCGACAACAGCGTCAAGTCGATCTTCGCCAGATCATCCAGCACCGACTGCCGGTATTCATGCCGCCTGCCGATAGCCTCCAGGCTGACATTCTGCCATCGGTTGTCGTACCGATGATCCCCCAGCCACGACGCAAACTCCGGATCATCATGCAGAGTCCACTGCCACTCGTTGTCGAGCAACTGGTGAAAGGCCTTCGTTGCAGCCGCGTCATCTTTCGGCCCTGCACCTCGGACCAGTTTTGTTGCCAGGCAAATGGAAAGCAGAAGAATCAGGCAGACCGATTTTTGTTGAGTCATGATCAGCGAAAGGCTCCTGTATAAAAGCTGGCCGAGAGTCGCTCCATAGGAACTTACAATCCAGTCGTGTCCTGTAATGATGGCTGAACGGCCTGTTGAAAAAGTGTGCCACTGGCTCGGCCAGTGCTGTTTGTGTTCGGCGTTTGCAGGACATTCCGCACAGGCAGGGCCAGCAGCACACGTTGAACTGAGGGGGCGATGTTATTCGACAGGCTGCTGGGTGCTATTCACCAGGCTGTAAACGGCGAGGCAACTGACCGCGTCCAGCAGCAACCAGCGCATCAGCAGTCGCCCCAGCGGCTGGGGTTGATGCCGGGGGCTGCGGTTTTCATGCCGGCGGGTTTGTGTTCCTGTTCCCACTCGGCGCCGGTGGTGTTGAGGCTTTGCAGGAATGGCCGGGCGATCGACGGCGCGTTCGCGACGTGTTCTGCCTCCCATTCTTCGACCGGCTGGATGGGACCCGCCCACGCAGGACGATATCCCATTTGGAGAAGTTCGCGCGGGCGTTCGTCGAGATTGGGATGGCTGCCGTGCAACGTCAGCGACGGAATCACCACGGCCGAACCAGCCGGGACGACCAGCGTGATCTCTTCGGGATGAGATTTGTACCTCGCATACGGGCTCGCATCAGCGTGGAAGGAAAGGTGCGAACGCGGAATCAGTCGGAACGGAGCGCGTTCGGGCGTCAGGTCGTCCAGGTAGTAGAGAACCCGCAACAGCCGAGGGCAACTGCCTTCGTACCCAAACAGGTTCGAGCCATGCGGCTGCCCGTCGGTGTGCAGCGAAATTCCCGGCGAACCATGCAGCGTCCGCTGAAAGAAACCTCGCGTAAAGACGATGTCCGGCCCGAGCAGATCGCTGAGGAATTCGATCATCGGCGGGTAGCCAATCAGTTTGGCGGCGGTTCGGCTGATCCACTGCGGCTGAATGTTGGCCCGTGTCTGAGCGGTACTGTAACTCGTGTGCGACATCTCCGCGCCGGCCAGTTCCTCTTTCAGTTTCGCAATGACTTCCGGAGTCAGAATACTCGGTAGAACCACGTAGCCTTCGACCTCGAAATATCGAATCTGCTCGGGCCGACTCATCGTGGAGAAATCGGTCTCGTCGATTTTCATGAAGTCACATTCAGGTTCCGGCGGTTCGTTTTTCTCTGGTTGAGCATTCATGATGATCAGCGCCGCAACTTCAGGCAGGTTCTCACAGAATCTGAATGTCAGATCAGCTCACTGATGACGGCGCCGTGATCGATGGCAGGAATCGGGCGACCGGCGTGGTTGTTGAACGAGATGTTCGGGTCGACTCCGAGCACCTTGAAGACAGTGTGGTGCAGATCGCCGGGGCGAAGCGGCCGATCCTGCGGGACTTCACCCAGGCGATTGCTTGAGCCAACGACCTGTCCGCCTTTGACTCCGCCACCACCGATCAGCACGGACATGACATTGCCCCAGTGGTCGCGACCGGGCGTGCCTTTACTGAGTGGAGGTCCGCCATTTCCTCCGTCGTTGATTCGCGGCGTGCGACCAAACTCACCCATCACCATGACCAGAGTCGTGTCGAGCATGCCCCGGTTTTCGAGGTCCTCGAAAAGCGAGCTGACTGCCATGTCGACGCGTGGCAGGTGCCGTTCCATTGTCCCCTGATGATTCCAGTGGCTGTCCCAACCGCCGAAGTGACAGGTGACGAACGTCGAACCGGCCTCAACCAGACGGCGAGCCAGCAACGTGCTTTGTCCCCAGGTGTTGCGGCCGTAACGGTCTCTCAGTCGCGGTTCTTCTGTTGAAATATCGAACGCCGCCCTTGCACGGGATCCCGCCACCAGGTCGTACGCCTGTCGTTCAAAGCGGTCCATCGCGTCGATCATGCCCGACTGATCCGCTTCCCGACGCAGCTTGTCGAACTGCTCAAGCAGGCTGCGACGATCGTCCAGTCGGTTGATTGTCAGATCCTTCGCGAGGTTCAGGTTCTGCACCTTGTACGCGGCAGAGTTTGGATCGCTGCCAACATCGAACGGGTCGTATTGCTTGCCGACATAGTTCGCGCCGAAATACCCCGGACGCAGTCCGATGCTCATGGGGTAAGGAATTCCAACGTTTGCCGGCATGCCCGGGTGTCGCGGACCGGTCATGCAAGTCGCGATGGCTCCGAAGAACGGAGACTTCCCTGCATTCATCGCGCCGCTGACTCCGCCATAACCAGTCAGCATCCAGTGGCCGCCCGTGAAATGGTCGCCCGTATTGTGATGCATCGATCGAATCAACGAAAAACGATCGGCCAGCTTTGCCTGCAACGGGAACATCTCGGTGATGTCCATGCCCGGCACACTGGTGTGAATGGGACTCCAGAAACCGGAATACTCCGGCGGAGCCTCAGGTTTTGGATCGTACGTGTCGTGCTGGCTCGGCCCCCCATCCAGCCAGATCAGAATTACCGAAGTGTCTTTTCGATCGACAGCGGCAGTTGCCTCCTTCGCCTGAAGCAAGGCTGGCACGCTGAGGCTTCCAAGGCCCGCCATGCCGACCTGCAGAAAGCTTCGGCGGCTGTGACCATCACAATAGGGCGACGTTTTTCCGGCGTTAATTCGGAACATGGCAGGCTCACTTCAAACAGGAAGGAGATGGCGGGATGGATGTTCCCGGGAGAGCCAGGAACGGAGAGCGTCAGTTCGAAGATGATACGAATCGTCGAGACAGGGCTGCAATCACGAAACCTCCGTCGAGTGCAGGACGTAGACTCCTGAATTCCATCAGCAAGTTTTCTGCGGATCGCTCCTTACCCCGTCGCGACATTCTGTGGCAACGTTTCCTGAGTTTCTCCTGAAACTCTCGAATTGGTGCGTGACAGGTCTGATGACGTTATCGTCTCCTGACTTCATTCTGGATGACAATTCTGGCTAACAAAACAGTGAGCGTCGTGCCGTCGTTCACGCTGCAGCTTTCAGCACCGGAGAAACATGATGCCTGCTGATTTCGTTCGTCGGCTTCCGTTGATGGCCCTGTTTCTGGCCATTGCCACTCGGCATATCGACGTCGTCCTGGCCGCTGATACTCCGATGAACCTGCTGATAATTTCGACGGACGAGCACCACTTCAACACGCTGGGCTGTTATGGCGGCACGGCAGTCGAGACTCCCAACATTGACTGGATCGCGAAGAACGGCGCGCGCTGCACGAGTTTTTATGCGACGACGCCGGTGTGCTCTCCGTCCAGAGCCTCGCTGGTTTCGGGGCTGTATCCACAGAAAACTCCGGTCACGACCAATGACGTCCCGCTCGACGATTCGATCGTCACCTTCGCCGAGATTCTGCGGCGGCGAGGGTACGCGACGGGCTATGCAGGCAAGTGGCATCTTGACGGAACCGGAAAACCGCAGTGGGCTCCCGAACGCAAATTCGGATTCGAAGACAACCGCTACATGTTCAACCGTGGCCATTGGAAGAAGCTTATCCTGACCGACGACGGGCCGAAGGTCGGAGCCGTCGACAAGAAAGGGAACCCAGGTTACGGCGTCGACGGAGCTGATGAGAAAACATTCTCGACCGACTGGCTTTGCGACCGGGCGATGGACTTTATCAGCGAGAATGCTGACCGGCCCTTCTGCTACATGGTGAGCCTGCCCGACCCCCACGGGCCAAACACCGTGCGGGCTCCTTACGACACCATGTACAAGGACGCCGCCGTTCCGATTCCCGTGTCACTGGTGAGGAAGCCCGAGCAGATTCCCGCCTGGGGCAAACCGGCGGGAGTAAAACCGGCTCAACTTCAGAACCTGATGCGCAGCTACTACGGAATGGTGAAGTGCATCGACGACAACGTCGGACAGATGCTCGACACACTGCGAGAAAGAAAATTGCTCAACCGAACGATCATCGTCTTCACGTCTGATCACGGAGACCTCTGCGGCGAACATGGCCGTCTCAACAAAGGCGTCCCCTATGAGGGATCGGCTCGTATTCCGTTCCTGATTCACTGCCCGGGAAAAATCGAAGGCAACACTGTCGTCAACGCGGCGTTAGGGACGGTCGACTTCCTCCCGACGGTCCTGAGCCTGATGGATTCACCAGTGCCGCACAAAGTCGACGGGCGAAACGCTGCCGCACTGTTTACGGAAGCCTCCGTGAAAGACTGGGAAGACATCGCTTTTGTGCGAAGCACAGGGCGACCTGGTCGGTCTGGAGACGCCTGGATCTCAGCCATCACCGAGCAATTCAAACTGGTCTACTCGACGAACGAAGAGCCGTGGCTGATCGACCTGAAGAACGATCCCAACGAGCTGACGAATCTTTTCGGACAGCCTGCGCACAAAGAGAAGTCTCGCTGGATGACCGAACGACTGCTCGCCTACGGCCAGGCGAACGACGATGAGTATCTCAGTCATCCCCGAATCCGTTCGTGGATCGATCAGGTGCTCAAATAAATAAGGCACTTTCCGATCTGTAGCGATGCGAGAAAATCCCCCGACGCCAGAACTTCCAGGAAATCCGGTCCTTTCACGAAACACTCGCTGGCTGCATTACATGCCCGACGTCGTCACAAAGCCGCAACTTACACCGCTCCTCTCGAACGAAACCCTCGCTCGAGTAGAACGGATGAGGCTTCGTCCGAATCGACGACTCACCAACCGAACTCGGGGCGAACATTCAGTCGGAACCGGAGGAGCGAGCATCGACTTCGCTGACTACCGGGATTACGTCGCCGGCGACGACATTCGTTACGTCGACTGGAACATCTTTGCTCGCCTGCAAAGACCATATCTTAAGTTGTACTCGCACGAGGAAGAGCTGCACGTCGCGGTCCTGCTCGACTCGTCACTGTCGATGCAGTCGGAAGAAAAATTCGAACGCGCGCGACAACTGGCGGCGGCGTTCTCCACGATGGCTCTTCGCGGTACCGAGCGAGTTAGTCTGTTTGCTGGCGGCGATTCTTCAGGCAACCCGGCGATCCTGCAAAACTGCTCGGGCCGACCAGCCACCCACAAGGTCTTTGAGTTTCTGAAAGCCTGCGAAATACATGGCAGCGCAACGGTCGACGACCTGATCGCATCGGCAATTCGCATTCACCGCGGTCGAGGCGTCGCCATTATCCTGTCTGACTTTCTGACTGCTGGCGACATCTCGCGCAGTTTCAATTTGCTTCACAGTGCCGGCCTGGAAATTTTTGCCGTGCAGATTCTCGGCCCCAGCGAAGTCGAACCGGATCTCACCGGTGACGTTCGACTGGTCGACTGCGAAACCGGTGGCTCGCTCGATGTGACTTCAGCGCGTGATTTACTCGATCTTTACCACGAGCATCGCGTCGCGCAGCAGGCGTACCTGGCATCCCAATGCCGACGCCGCAACGGCCGCTTTGAATCTATCAGTTCTGCCGAAACGATCGAGGCTGTCCTCTTTGAGAAACTTCTGCGGCGAGGATGGATCCGATGAACTGGCCAGGGTTCTCGGCCATCGCTAACGCCTGGTGGCTGCTTCTGCTTGTTCCGTTGCTCGTTTTCTACTTTCTGAAGCTCAAGCGGCCACGAATCGAAATTCCCTCGATCGTACTCTGGCAGTCTGTCGTCAACGATCAACGAGTCAATTCGCCATTCCAGAAGTTTCGTCGTCACATTCTGCTGTGGTTGCAGATCGCCGTTCTGATTCTGCTGGTTCTGGCCGCGATGCAGCCGTTCGTTCGAGGCACTGCCGAGCCGGCGGCGTATCTGCCGGTACTGATCGACTGCTCGGCGAGTATGGCGGCCACGGATCCGGTCACGGGAAAATCCCGAATCGACATCGCCAAAGAGCGAGTCACGACAATCATCGACAACCTGAGTTCAGAGCAGCAAATTTCGTTGATCGCGGTCCACTCGTCGGCAGATCGTCTGACGGAGTTCACCGGCAACCGCAGAATTCTGCACGGCGTTCTGGCAAGTCTTGAAGTCCGAGATGTTCCGAGCCGGCTTGAAGACGCCTTCCGACTGACTCAGGCGCAGGCAAAAACCGTCCCCGTCGAATCAGCTGTTTTTATTTCCGACGGAAACATTCCCAGGAAAATCCGCTTCGCATTGCCTTTCAGCGTCAACTATCAGCAACTTCCAACCGGCGGTCCGAATGTCGGCATTACTGCGTTCAACGCTCGGCTGTCATCGTCGCAGGACTGGGACATCTTCCTGCGAGTGGAAGCGTCCGCTGACTCATCCGGTCATGTCGTTCTTCAGCAGGACGGCCAGCCAATCGGCGAGCAGCCGTTCGTCCTGGGAAAAGGCGAGTCTCAACGGCTCGCCTTTCAAATCAGCTCGCAAGGCTCAACGAAGCTGGAAGCTCGCCTCATTTCAGGGGTCGCGGAATTCGACTCGCTGGCCGCTGACAACGTCGCACGGCTCGACCTTCCGCCGGCACGACCGCTGCGGGTTTATGCGTCGCCTGATCTCAACAGCTTTCGGCGGGCGCTGGAATCAACTCCGGGAGTCGACCTCTTTCCAAAGCCCGGACAACCGGAACAGCGATCTGTTCCGTACGACCTGGTCGTCAGCGACCGGGAAGATGACGAAGAACTGATTGCCGCCGTCTGCCTGCTCGTTGGAGTAACGCCCGACGATGTGAAGTCACTCGTCGAACCGACTGCGGCGTTGTCAAAGTTTCTCGATTGGGACCGCACGACGCCGCTACTTCGTCACACGCAGTTGCGCGATGTCGAGATCGCGGATGCCGTTCAGACAGTCGCCGGCGTTGACGTCGGCAGTTTCGAAGACGCTGGCTATTCGGTTCTTGCTTCCGGCACAGATGGTCCGCTGATCCTGCGCCGTCGATCAGCTTCTCGACTCACCTTTCACACGTTGTTCCACACTGGCCGCTCGACGCTTGAGTACCGAGTTGCGTTTCCTGTCCTTGTCGCCAACCTCGTTCAGCTGGCCCGTCAGGAAGCGTCCGTCGGCAACGTCACTGCTGTTCAGACAGGCGTACTACCAGCGATCGAACTCAGCCCCGGAGGCGCGTACGCGATTCACGGACCAAATGGTTCGACACAGCAAGTCGTTGCTGACAAGGCTGGCCAACTGCGAGGGGCTACTGCTAATCTCGCCGGTCAGTACCGCATCAGCGGCGGAAGCGAAGAATCGCTGATCGTGTCAGCCAACCTGCTGAGCTCCACAGAAACGACGCTGGCATCGGTCGACTCGATCGAATTCGACGAGCAGACGATCGCCTCGTCTGATGAAATACTGGCGAGTGATCAACCGCTCTGGTCGACACTAACGTTTCTGGCGTTCGGCTTTCTGCTGGTCGAATGGTGGTTCTTCCAGAAGCCTCGCCGCCTGAACACTGCCGGCACCACTCTGGCCAGCACCCGGTAGCGGAGTCGCGGATGCGTACGGGCCCGGTTTGCGGATGCTTTACGTTTTCCCAGACATTGCGTAACTGATTGCAATGTCGTCACTTAAGCCACGGCAACCCAGCAAAGCTGCTGCGGCTGGACGAGGCGAGTTGAAAAGCATCCAGCAGCGGATAAACTTCGCAACCCTTGAGTCGGTAATGGCTTGTAACCAGCCGGCTCAAATCTCGCGACTGGAAAAAGAACAACACGGCAACGCCGTATTTGCGAGTGGAATTTCGGCGGATGATCACGCCGAATGAATGGCGATCAACGAGCAGGAATACGCTCTCCTGCTCAAAAGCAGCTTTGGTTTTCTGGCAGAACTTCTGTTGGAAAATACGCGGCAACCCCGCTGCCACAAAGCTGCCTGACGTGTGTCGGCATTGCCGGTGAGAGTCGAGCGTGTCGACCATCGGTCAGCAGGCAGCGAGCGAGACAGTTTTTCATCAAGACAGAAAGAGAAAGAAGAATGGCAGTTAACATTGCAATCAACGGTTTCGGGCGAATTGGTCGTCTGGTTTTCCGCGCTCTGCACGAACAGGGTCTCGTCGGAACTGAAGTCAACATCGTTGCTGTCGGAGACATCGTTCCCGCTGACAACCTCGCCTACCTGCTGAAGTACGATTCGATCCAGGGACGTTTCCAGGGCGAAGTCAGCCACGGAACAAGCGCTGGCAAGGACGAACCGGATCTACTGATCGTCAACGGCGAAGAAATTAAAGTCGTTTCCGCCCGAACTCCTGACGGCCTGCCGTGGAAGGAACTCGGAGTCGACGTCGTCATCGAATCAACCGGCCTCTTCTGTGACGCCGAAAAGGCTGGCGGACATATCACGGCCGGTGCGAAGAAAGTCATCATCTCAGCACCAGCCAAGGGTGATCTCAAGACGTTTGTGATGGGCGTCAACGATCACGAGTACGATCCTGCCAAGCACCACGTCATGTCGAACGCTTCCTGCACGACGAACTGCCTTGCCCCCGTCGTGCACGTTCTGCTCAAAGAAGGCTTCGGTATCGACGAAGGTCTGATGACGACCGTTCACTCTTACACTGCGACTCAGAAGACGGTCGACGGTCCAAGTCGCAAGGACTGGAAAGGTGGCCGCAGCGCAGCCATCAACATCATTCCTTCGGGAACGGGTGCTGCCAAAGCTGTTGGCCTGGTTCTTCCAGAAGTTCAAGGCAAGATCACCGGCATGGCGTTCCGGGTTCCAACACCGACCGTTTCTGCAGTTGACCTGACAGTTAAGACCGTCAAAGAAACCAGCTACAAAGAAATCTGCGACGCGATGACGCGAGCCAGCGAAACCTACCTCAAGGGAATCCTGGAAACGACAAGCGACGAAGTTGTGTCAAGCGACTTCATCCACAGCCCGGCCTCTTCGATCCTGGACATCGGATCGGGCCTCGAACTGAACAGCAAGTTCTTCAAGCTGATCAGCTGGTACGACAACGAGTGGGGCTACTCGAACCGAGTCGGCAACCTGCTGAAACTCGTCCTCGACAAAGGCATTTAATTGATCACCTCATCGGCTGACCGCTGATGAGAATCAACACTGAAAACTCAAAGAGCCTTCCGGCGATTACTCGCTGGAAGGCTCTTTTTTCGCCTGATGAATCTCGTGAATTTGATGAAGTCGGCACCCCGCGCAACAGCCATCACTCTATGTGTTCTTCTTCTGGTCGGGGTACGGCCTCAGGCCAAGGAGCATTTCTGCTCTTTCAGTAAGCGGCCTGGCCGCAAGATATTTGTCGGTGTATTCCGAGAGGTTCCTGGCGACGACATCGTAAACGGCCTGTCGCGTCTGGCTGGTGTCGACGTCGACGCATTTATTTTTGCTCTTGAAGAATTCCACGATGGGCAGCGTCTCCGCCTTGAACGTGTCGAATCTCAGTTTCACGCTCTCGACATTGTCATCACTTCTGCCGGTGTACTTTGCTCGTCCCAGGATGCGTTTTTCAAGTACCTCGTACGGACACTCGAAGTAGAGCATTTTCGGGAGTTCGACTTCCTCGCCAGAAACTTCGTTCCACACGTCGAGGTTCGACATCGAGCGGGGAAATCCATCCAGCAGAAAGTTGGTCCTGCCTGTCGTTCTGGTAACTGTCTCCATCGCGTTCCTGAGCAGAGTCACCACGATTTCATTGGGGACCAGCCTGCCAGCCGTGATGAATTCTTCGATGGTCGCGGCAGTCGGACCGCCGGTTTCGCGCTCGGCGCGAAGAAGATCGCCAGTCGATAAGTGAGTCCAGCCAAGTTGAGACTCAGCCAGCTCGCACATCGTTCCTTTTCCGCTGCCGGGGCCACCGATCACGAAGACGACGTTGGGAGCGGGACACGGCAGTCTCGGATCGCAGTGATGGAGCACGACCTTTGGTGCAGGGGCGACTCCCTTTTTATAAACGTGCCACTCTCTGTCAGTCGGCGGCAGCTTATCGTCGCATGTCGCATCGTAAGCGAGATGACCATCGAGACGACAGATTCTCCAGGACTTGTAGCTGTTCGAGTAGGACAGCGCCGGGCTTCTGGCTGATTTTCCGTCGGCACGGTCCCACGCCATCCTGCCGTTCCAATAGCCAAGACTTGATACGGTTCCCGATTCCGATTCGGTCGGCGGTGCTACTGAAGGAACGAAGAGTCCGTCAACTTCAGGAAGCCCGGCTCCGGACACTTCAATAAAGAAAGTGTTGGGTTTGAGTTCGTCTGTTTCGGCCATGATACCTTCTCTGGATCGTTATCCGGTTTGAAAGTGGCGTGCGTTTGCGGGTGTCATGCAGTGGAAACAGTTTGAAGCGTAGCCAGTCAAAGCTTGTTGAGAATTTCGACAGCTTTGTCTTCGTAGATTTTCTGCCAGTCTGGGCCGAGGACGCAGTCGCTGTCTTCCTGAGCGCCACCGACGTTGAGCAACTGCTCGGTCGTCGGGGCGTAGTAGATGTAGCCGTTGGTGTAACCAGCAACGAACGTTGGCTTGTGAGGCGACTTCCCTTTCAGGTTCAGGCCAATCTGCACCGTCAGTTCGCCAGGAAATGTCGTCAGGACAAAGTCGCCGATGCGCAGTCCGGTCAGCTCGACGTCGATGGTCCTCTTGCCGGCCACGATCCCTTCCGCATGATGTTTTTTCAGCAGTCTAAGGTTTGTATTGAGACGGGTCAGTTTTTCCATCGTGTGGATGTTGCGAATGTACCGCTCCATGTTCGCTCGGTTTTCCGCATCAAGGATGTCGAGATCTTTTCGCCCCATCGCCCGGTCGTGCAGATACCGGTACGGGTAGTTGGCAGGAAATTCTTCCGACGCGTTGTACTTGACGAAAAGTGGGATGAACGTCTTGAAATTGAGCGATGTTCCGCCCAGTGACTGCATCAGCCTGGTTTGCTCGGACTCCATTTCGGCCATGCGTTCAGCCGTGTTGGCTCGCGGGAGCGCGATGACTTCGCTCAGCACGATCAATCGATCGTCTTTTGTCGTCTCGATTTTACGGACGGCCTTCAGCGTGCTCAGTCCAAGCATATTGCCGAGCGGTTCGGCGTCTCGCGGATAGTCAACGTCTTTGTAACGAATCGGGTTGATGTCGCCGCCGCAGCCCTGCACGAACAGCGCAACGGTCCCTTCGCTGAGATTGTCTTCAATGACCTGCGACGCGAAGCCGGTAATGTCTGCACTGTTGCCACGGCTGGGTACGTTCTGAATGGGGTGGCAGGCGAAGTTGTAAACAACAGCCAGCGTGGTGCCGTCGAGACGATCGAGTCGGAGGACGCCGATCTCGGTATCGACCGGCCCGACGGAAGCGATCTCTTCGTCAGGCGGGATGGAATAAGCGTGTCGGACGTCGATCGTGCGACCGTCTTTCATCTTCAGACGACGGTTTTCCATAATGCGGTCTTCGTGGCCAATCCCGACTCCGACTTTGACCGGCACCAGATTGCCAGCCGCCTGTCTGATCGCTTGGACCGTCCGGTCGTCAACATCTTTGCAGACGATGCCGTGGCAGTGGCTGGCGTTCGCAATCACGTTTGTCGGCGGGATGCCGAGTTCCTTTTCAACGGTGCCGCGTACCTTGCCCAGGTAGTCGTCTTTGATATGCCCGATTCCGCCGATGGCAACCGCATCAACCGTAACGATGGCCGTCGTCGTCGAGCCGGACTTCAGAACGAGCGCTTTCACATACAGAGGATCGTTGACCGGACCGGCATCGCGATCGGTGATGTCAACTTTGGCCACGCCTGCCAGCAGAGTTTCCGCAACGGCGGTTTGACAGGGCATGGTCAGTAAGACCAATAACGCCCCAACCGTCATCGCGGTCGCGATACCGGGGGACGGTGACGTTGCTTTAAATCTCAGGTTGACTGACGCGTCCGATCTGAACATGTTCGGCGACCTCTGGTGAATCTGAATGATGGCGGCGAAGGGGTTCTCAGAATTGATTGAGTTGTCACAGGTCAGGTTCTGCCTGACGGAGTTCGGTACTGAATATCGGCATTGCACACGTTGAAGTTCGTCCGGCAGAACCTGCCCTGCACAAACCGGCGGCAACGACGGACTCGATACGAATTGTTGGCGACGGCGAGTCAGACTATATTCAGGCCGCGCGCGATCAGTCGACTCTTCGGCAGTTCGATCGACTTCTTTCACTTTGCTCCCACATTCCCTGCTGCCGGATTCGGCAGTTCTTCCCGCCTCTTGACCACAGGTTTCGAACCAATGCTCCAGGCAGAATTCCGCTCATTAATGCTCTTCGGTATTGGGTTGCTCATATTCGCTCAGCAATTGCAAACGGCATCGGCCAATGACTGGCCGTCCTGGCGGGGCCCACATCGCGACGGCATTGCTGTGGACGAAACCGGACTTCAGCCTGAATGGGCAGACGACGGCCCGAAACTCAAGTGGCAGATTGATGGCATCGGACGTGGCTACTCATCAATCGCTATTTCAGACGGTCGCATCTTCACGATGGGCAGCCGTAAGAATGGCTGCGAACTGATCGCTCTCGAACTTGATGGTGGGCATGAGTTATGGGCGACTCCCACCAAAGGTGGGAATCCCAACTGCACGCCGACTGTCGACGGCGGGCTGGTTTATGCACTGGGGCGGGACGGACACCTGGTCGCCGCTGATGTCGTGACCGGGAAAATTGCCTGGCAGAAAGATTTCCCGAAGGACTTCGGTGGAAGCATGATGTCCGGCTGGGGCTACAGTGAATCGCCTCTGCTCGATGGCGACCGACTGGTCTGCACACCCGGCGCGAAAGACGCCGTCGTGGTGGCACTCAACAAGAAGACCGGCGAGACAATCTGGAAGTCAACCATGCCGGACGACATCGGCGGTCGAGGCAAAGACGGAGCCGGATACTCATCAATCGTGATCAGCCACGCCGCTGGAGTGAAACAGTACGTTCAGTTGACCGGTCGCGGAGTCATCTCGATTGACGCAGAAAATGGCAAACAGCTTTGGTCTTACAACCGCATCGCCAACGGCACGGCTAACATTCCCACACCGCTTGTCAAAGGCGACTTCGTCTTCTGCTCAACCGGTTACGGAACTGGAGCCGCCCTCCTTCAGATCAGAAAAGAAGGCAATCGCCTGGTGGCAGAAGAAAAGTACTTTCTCGACGCCAAAGACATGCAGAACCACCACGGTGGAATGATTGTCTACGGCGACCACATCTACTGCGGACATGGTCACAACAACGGTTTCCCGTTGTGTATTAATTTTTCAACCGGCAAAGAAGTCTGGTCCGGCGGTCGTGGTCCCGGCAGCGGTTCAGCGGCAATTCTTCTGGCGGACGGACATCTCTACTTTCGCTACGAAGACGGCACGATGGCCCTGATCGAAGCAACGCCGGAAGAGTACCGCCTGAAAAGCTCGTTCAAGCTCGCGACGAAGAATGGCAAAAGCTGGCCACACCCCGTCATCGTCGACGGACTCCTCTACGCCCGCGACCAGAACGCCCTGCTCTGCTACGACATCCGCAAGTAATCGCCAGCAATTATCGTAGGGCCGGTTCCTACCGGTCGTTGGGAACCGGCCCCACGACTTCAACTACGACAGTTGGCGGTCACAATCCACGTTTCTTCCGCAGGGCTTCCGCAGCGCGTTCTACTCCGGCGGCGACGTTTGCCCAGCCGTTGTCCTGCGGTTTCCACTTTGGAATCTCTTTGCCGGCCTCCGGAAGAGCGTTCAGATCGCCGAGCTTCACGCCTTCCGCTTTCTGCTTCTTCCAGCCGGTCGTCGGACTGACGATCACCGGCAGCACCGCGACGTTGTCCGCTCCCGACTGGTGGCGCCGCATCGCGCGCGACAGCTCGATGGTCATGCAGTAATCCGACGCTGTGAAGTTCGGGCTGATCAGCAGCAGGATGATGTCGGACTCATTCAGCTTTTCGGCAATTTCCGGGTTGAACTCGGCGCCCGGCAGAATCTCGTTGTCGTGCCAGGTGTGAATCAGGCCAATCCGCTCCAGCGGGGACAGGTGTTTGGCAAGCTTCAGCCGCTGTTTGGCATCGAGCCGTGAGTAGCTGTAGAAAACCCGCAACGGTTGGTCGCCCGACAAAGCGACGAACGCATCCGGTTGTCGAGACTGGCGATCGGACTTTCGGACACCCGGGCGAACAGCTCGCCGCCGTCCGGTTTCAGCCGTCATGCCGAACTCGACACCGAGCAGCAGTTCACCAGCGGTGTGAGACACGACCTCGCCATCCTTGACGCGAACAACCGGGGTCTCGGGGCTGGCGTCGTACAGCACTTCAATTTCCTGATACGGCACGGTGATCGAAGGATGGTCCGGGAACGAGATCAGTTCCTGCGGCTTCATGTGTGGGATGTCGCGGTGAATGACGTCGAAGTCTTCGCGAATGACGGCCAGCATGCGCGGGCGTCCGGCGGCAGGGCCGTTGATCAGGACGCGGATGATTTGCTCCTGCGGGTCCGCTTTGACCAGAGCCGTGTTGCCCTCGAACGAGAGAATTACACCCGTCTTCCAGCGATGCGTCTCGCTCAGTACGTGAGTTCGGACGATGAAACGTGGCAGCAGGCCCGGTGGCAAAACCGGGTAGTCGTACTGGAAGTTGAGGCACTTCTGCTCGTCGAAGGATCGTGCGGCGGAAGGCTGTTCGGGGTCGAGCAGTTCGGGAATGAGGTATCGATCGAGCAGTTGCTCAGCACCTTTCGATTTTGACTTCCTTCGACTCTTCCCTGTCTCCGACGCATCGTTGAAGCCAAAGCACAGCTCGAACTTCTCCATCAGGTGGATCAGGAACGGGTGCATGTCGGCGGGGTAGTGGCGTACGTCGAGTTCTTTGGTGAGATCTTTCGGACGCAGCTCTCCCTTGCGGGAAGCAAGCGTCTTGGAATTCAGCAGCGTGTAGATGCCGGTCGTCAGCCAGTGAGGATTCAGCACGTGGCGATCGTTCAGCCGCCGGTCGTCGCTGAAATTCAGCGCGATCCCCAAGCGGTGCAGAATGGCGCTCAGACTTTCCTGTTTACCGGGATCAGTTTCGCCGAGCTCTTCGCATTCGTCGCGGAACTCGTCGAGCGTCAGAAAGTTCTTCTGTCGCGATGCCGACGTTCGGCGTGACGTCTGGCTTTTCGACAGTTTCTCCTTGACGGCGAACCAGCTCTTCGGAAATGCCATTCGCACGTCGGGCAGTTTGTTGACGTGTTTCGCAATGGCTTTGCGAAGTTTGTCGATGCCATGACCGTTCTGGCCGGGCTTCTTGTTCGAGCCGGGGTTGTCGCAGTCGGTTTCGATAAAATCCTGAATCTGCGGGTACTTCTGCCGCAAAGCGTCTCGGTTGAGCGTGAAGTGGTCTTTTTTGATTTTGTTCAGCACGACCAGCACCGGCGACTCGGGCGCGAAGCCGGAAATCAGTCGCAGCCAGTAATCGGCTTCGGCCTCCTGCTGTCCGGCGCGACCGTCGAGCACCAGCAGGTACAGACTGCGGTCGGTCAGGAAGAACTGATGCGTGGCGTGCATGATTTCCTGCCCGCCAAAGTCCCAGACATTCAGTCGGACTTCGTCCTTCTTCCGCCCGACGGTGATCGGCCACTGTTGAATGCGGATCCCCTGCGTCGTGTCTTCCCGACGCGAGAACCTGTTCTCAACCAGCCGCTTCACAAGCGACGTTTTTCCCGCTTCGCCTCGTCCGACCAGAATCAGCTTGGCTTCATTCAACGGTCGCCGTTCATTGGCGAGGACCGTGCCGAAGTAATAATCCAGAATCGGCCCCGCCTTGGGCGCTGTCTCGACTTTGCGGTCCCAATCGCCATATTCGACGCCCAGCAAGGAGGCCGGCAGTTTCAGGCGCGGGTTGCCGTGGAGAAATAATACCTTGAGCTTCGATAGCCGACGCAGTTCCTCGGGCAGCGTTTGCAGTTGGTTATCGTCGAGGTACAGCGTGGTGAGACTGGTGAGCTGGCCGATCTCCAGCGGCACGCTCGTCAGTTGGTTGTTGTCGAGACTCAGCATGGCGACGCTGGCAAGCTGGCCAATCTCCACCGGCACGCTCGTCAGCTTGTTGCTGTCAAGACGCAGTGCGGTGAGACTCGTGAGCTGGCCGATCGCTGGCGGCACGCTCGTCAGTTGGTTGTTGTAAAGGCTCAGCGTGGTGAGGCTGGTGAGCTGGCCGATCTCCGCCGGAACGCTCGTCAGTTGGTTATCGTCGAGGTGCAACTTGGTGAGGCTGGCGAGCTGGCCGATCGCTGGCGGCACGCTCGTCAGTTGGTTGTTGTAAAGGCTCAGCGTGGTGAGGCTGGTGAGCTGGCCGATCTCCGCCGGAACGCTCGTCAGCTGGTTGTTGTCGAGGAACAGCGTGGTGAGGCTGGCAAGCTGGCCAATCTCCGCCGGCACGCTCGTCAATTGGTTGTACTGAAAGTGCAGCATGGTAAGGCTGGCAAGCTGACCGATCTTCGGCGGCAGTGACGTCAGCTGGTTGTGGTCGAGGCGCAGCGTGGTGAGGCTGGTGAGCTGGCCGATCTCCGGCGGAACGCTCGTCAGCTTGTTGCTGTCAAGACGCAGCGAGGCGAGGCTGACAAGCTGGCCGATCTCCGGCGGAACGCTAGTCAGTTGGTTGTCGTGAAGGTACAGCACGGTGAGGCTGGTGAGCTGGCCGATCTCCGGCGGAACGCTCGTCAGGCCGAGGCCACTCAGAGCAAGAATAGCTTCCTTCTCGCGGGCCGCTTCGGCGATGCGTTGTTCGGCTTTCCGGTAGGCGACTTCGGCTTCTTTGGATTCAAACTGTGGTGCCGGCATGGGCGGTATCCTGAGGAGACGGTGTGCGTCGGAACGGGTGTCGACACAGGTTCCCTGACTCCGCCTCGATTTTCCACCGAACAACCTCACGCACCGCCACGTTTCTGATCGCCCATCTCAAGTGAGCTTACGACGGTCGTTTTCCATCAGTGGCAGGCCGTGAAGAGTCTCTACAACTCTCAATCGAAAAGGTCTGCCACTGGCTTTGCCAGTACCTTTCCGAACTCGGCGTCTACCGATAATTCCACACTGGCAGAGCCAGTGGCACACATCGAGGTGTCGACGTCAGGCGGCGGCGCGGTCTGCGCGGGTGGTTGGCAGGGTGACCAGGTTGTGGATGTTGCCGGTCAGGGGCGAGGTATCGGCGATGGTGTCTGGTGCCAGCAGGATTGTGGGAACGGGGAACTCGGGAGAGAACATGGTCGAGATGACTCGACCGTTCACTTCCGTGTGCGGGACAATCTGCAGGCCGGCTTTGCGAAGAGTCATCGGCAGGACGATGTTCAGAATCGACATCGCCAGCGACGCACCCAGGCACAGTTTTGCTCCGCCTCCGAACGGCAGGTATTCGTAACCAGTCGGGCGGATGGTGTTCCAGCGGCCAGGGCGGAACTCGCTGGCTGACTCAAACAACTGCTCGTTGCGATGCGTCATGAACTGGCTGAAGATGACCAGCGAGTTCGGCTTCAGTGGCGCACCGTTCAACTCGGTCGAGCCGTTGGTGACGCGTTGCGAATAGGCCGACGCCGGGAGGACTCGCATGCTTTCGCGGATCACCCGGTCCAGCACGCTCGTTGAACCGGTCGGCATGATTCCGGTGGCCGAGTCCGGCGGGCCGATACGAAAACTGGCGTCGGCATTTTCGGAGATTTCGTCGAGCAGTTCTCGCATGACTTCCGGATGTTGAGCGAGCAGAAACAGCGTCCAGGTCAGCGTGTGGGCCGTCGTCATTTGCGAAGCGGCGAACACGAGCGCCGTCTGACCGACGAGCTGCGAATCCGTCATCGGAGCACCGGCCTGCCGAGCACGCAGAAGCATCGAGATGATGTCGTGGCCGGATGCTGACCTGTCGGCGGCGCGGCTGCTGATCAGTTCTCGAATGCGGCCTTCCAGTTCCTCGGCAAAGGTCAGCATCTGCTGATAGCGAGGATAAAAATCGTCGGTAGCGATCAGAGCCGCAATCCCCAGTTCCTGATTCAGCTCCACCCAGCGTTCCATCATTCGACCGATTTCAAAGGCCAGTTCGGGTTCTTCCATGCCAAACAGCATTGAGCTGGAAATTCGCAGCATCAGTCCGGTCATCTCGCAGGAAATATCGCGAGTCTGGCCAGGCCGCCAGTCGTTGAGCATCTCCTGCGCATGATGGGCGATCATGCTGGAGTAGCCTGGGATCGCCCGCTTTTCAAAACCCGCCTTCATCGTTCGCCGCTGCTGTGAATGCTCTTTCCCATTCATGCTGAGCAGGCCGGACGTCAGACGGCGTTGAGCAGAATTCTTTGGGCCTCGAATGGCAAAGAATTGAGAATGAAACCGGTCTGCCCGGCTCAGGATCTGTCGATTGAGTCCGGCCCCGAACGCAAAGACAAGCTGCTGGTCACCTTCCTGCAACGCAACGAGATCCCCGGCTTCACTCTGGACTCGACGCATGCAGGCTATCGGGTCGTCCGAGAAATCACGCAGTCGCCCGGTGATCGTCGGGAGTGTCTGAGTTGTTGGCTCGAAAGCGGACATGGAAGACCGGGCGTTTGAATTGAAGGAGTTTTGCCACGGAGATCACAGAGGCCACCGAGTTGTTCTGACAGAAATTTTCTCAGTGGCCTCTGTGATCTCTGTGACTTGATTTCTTATCCAGTAAGAATCTGGCGTGGCGGAACGTCTGCATTCCATCACGCAGCGTCTCGTCGATGGGCAGGCTCCGGTACGGCACTCAAACATTCCTCAGCACTCGTCGGAGACTGCGCCGGGCGAGAAAGCTCACGCAGTTCAATAAGCACTGCGCCGTTGAGTTGCTGCTCCAGATTGATCAGTCGATCCGCGACAATGGCTCCATCCATCAGGCGGTGGTCGTAGACCAGTGTGACTTTCATCCGTCCGTTGTGATCGAGCGGGGCGAACGTCAGACCGGTCGTCATGACAGTCGGTGGGTGCTCGATGGCAACTCCACGACCGGCAACGGTGGTCAGAGAAAATGTCCCCAGCCGAGTGGCTCGTTTCTCACCCGCGATGTTCAGGTTCCACCACCAGATCGCGCGACGGGCGATTGTCGGCAGCCCGCTGAATTTCAGTTGTCGAGCAAATTTCCGGTCAACGGGCTCGTTGTTGAAGGCGTCGATGGTCGCCTGGATTTCTGCGAGTGATCGCTGCTCGGGCGATCGAATCAGTCCCCAGCAGAGCCAGTCGACTCCATCATGAACGCGACTGACGGCGAGATTCGCTACGGAAGTCTGATGCTGGAAAATGTGCGGCCAGGGAAACGTTCGCCAGGTCTGTCGAAGAATCGGATGTCTGCTGCTGACGTCGCCCCACGCCTTGATGAACAAAGCCGACCAGGAAATGCGAACGGCGGCGCGGTCGCGAGCTTCGGCCAACTCGGCCAGCGGCATGTCACGGTTATGAGCAAACGTCGGATTACGCTGATGAAGACGGAGAATGTCCGTCACCAATGCGCGGCTGCGAGCAACTCGTGTTCGACCAGCGCGAGTTGTAGTGGTTGCACAAGGGGGCATGACATTGCCGTCAGATAGTCCACTGCCGATGTCCGGCTTCAGCGGAAGAAGCCGGAGATACGTCACTCAGTGTCGACGATCCGGGGCGGCCAACATTGGCAACGACGCAACTGCAGTTGTGACCGCGACGGTACTTTCGAAAAGCCGATAGACAGTTGAAGTCAGCTCAAGTGCCGGGCCATTCGGTCAGACTCCGCGACGGTTCGCGCGTGACGGTTGTTCCGAATGTCTCGCTGGTCACGGACGGGCAAACTCGACAACGAAGCGTCGACGTGGGGCTAACGAAAATGGCCGGCCGGAATCCGGCACTCTTCCGTCGCCAGGCAGGCGCGACTTTTCGAACTTCACGCCTGGACGCGAAGACGCACAGATCGGCGGCGACCGTTACGCCGTCGCGACTCTGCATCAGCCGGTTTCCCGTCGTGACCAAATCGCTTGAGATAAGCCAGCGTTCATGCGACCGGCGAGGGGCGACAGCATTGATTGTCTCGAGTGGGTTGGGGGCGTTAGCATGGCCCGCTCCCCATTTTTCGGGTTCCCCCCGGACTCCCTCCACCGATCAGTCCGGCTGGATTCTACAGCCGCGATTTTCTGCTCGATACAAACAGGAAGGTTATTGTGATGACCAGACTCATCGCCCGATCATTGATGCCGAGTATCGCTTTTGCGGCGATGATTTTTCACGGAACACCAACTGCCGCTGATGCTGCCGGAATTGTTCAACTGAAGAAGGGCGACAACGTCGTCTTCATTGGCGGAACGCTGGCTGAGCGTGAACAATACTTCGGCCACATCGAAGCTCAGATTCACACGCTGCATCCCGAACTGAATCTAAGCGTGCGAAACCAGGGTTTCACCGCTGACGAAGTTCGCTTCCGACCTCGGTCGCTGGACTTCGGCCCCCCGGACGAGCATCTCACTCTCGTTCGAGCTGACGTCATCTTTGCGTTCTTCGGGTTTGCCGAATCGTTCAACGGCGAAGCCGGACTGGCGATATTCGAACAGGAACTGCGAGACTTCATTGCTCACACCGCAAAGCAGAACTATTCAGGCGACGGTGCTCCGCAGGTAGTGCTCTGCTCGCCGATCGCTCATGAAAATTTGAAGAACCCAAACCTGCCGGACGGTTCGGCTTCGAATCCGAACATCGAGCTTTACACAAAGACAATGAGAAAAGTGGCTGCAGAGACGAAGACTCCGTTCGTCGATCTCTTTTCGCTCAGCCTGGAGCTTTACGCAGCGAACGATGCTCCGCTGACTTTCAACGGAATTCACTTGAGCGAGGACGGCTACAAAGTCTTCGCTCCTGCGTTTGCGAAAGCAGTGTTCGGGAAGTCAGCTGCTCCATCGTCGATCTCGGACGCGATGATGGCCGAGATTGCTGAGAAGGATTTCCAATATTTCCATCGCTACCGCGCGGTGAACGGCTTCTACATTTATGGCGGACGTTCGGAACGCGACAACGGCAATCCGCCGTTCACGGACAAGTACGTGCTTGAAAATGAACGCGGCAAGCTCGATGAAATGTGTGCCGTCGTTGATAAGCGGATCTGGGCGGCTGCTCAGGGCAAACCGATGACCGGCCCGGTCGACTACAGCGGGACTCGTCAGCTTTACGATGTTCCGACGAATTTCAAAGAGCCGGTCAACATCCTGCCGCCTGAAGAAGCGATTAAGAAGTTCACCGTGGCGGATGGCTACGAGATCAACCTGTTCGCCTCGGAAGTGGACTTTCCCGAGCTGGAAAACCCGGTCAACTTCACGTTCGATCCGCAGGGACGGTTGTGGGTCGCGACGATGCCGAGCTATCCGCAGTATCAACCGCCGAACAAACCGAACGACAAGCTGCTCATCTTCGAAGACACCGACGGAGACGGCAAAGCGGATAAGCAGACTGTCTTCGCAGACGGGCTTCACCTGCCGACCGGATTCGAAGTCGGCGACGGCGGCGCGTACGTTGCTCAGGAACCGAACCTCGTTCACCTGATTGATACCAACGGCGATGGCAAAGCTGACCAGAAAAAGATCGTCATGGGCGGCTTCGACTCGGGCGACAGCCATCACGCGATTGGAGCATTCGTCTGGGGACCGGGCGGCGGCGTTTACATGCACGAAGGAACGTTCCACGTTACTCAGGTGGAAACTCCCTACGGCCCGACCCGCAATGCTCACGGAGCGGTCTACCGTTTCGATCCGACCCGGCAGAAGCTCGAAACATTCGTGTCGTACAACTTCGCCAATCCCTGGGGACACTGCTGGGACGCGTGGGGCCAGAACTTTGTGGCGGATGCGTCGGGTGGAGCCAACTACTTCGGTACAGCGTTCTCGATGCGAACTCAGAACTACGCCGGCCAGGATGACTTTGGACCGTTCAAGTTCGTCTATCGCAAGCAGATGGAACAGTTCTTCAAAAAACGAGTGCGACCGACCGCCGGCTGCGAAATCGTTTCCAGCCGACACTTCCCACCGGAAGCTCAGGGCAACTACCTGCTCAATAACTGCATCGGTTTCCAGGGCGTTCTTCAGCACACTGTCAATGAAGCGGGCTCGGGTTTCGAAGGGAAAGAAATCGACCCGATCCTGTTCTCGTCAGACCGCAACTTCCGACCGACCGACCTCCAGTTCGGCCCCGACGGCGCGCTTTACATCGTCGACTGGTTTAACCCTCTGGTCGGCCACATGCAGCACAACCTTCGAGATCCCAACCGCGACCACACTCACGGTCGCATCTGGAGAATCACGTACCCCGGTCGTCCGCTGCTGAAGAATCAGGATCTGACGAAGCTGTCGATCCCGGAGCTGCTGGAACAACTGAAGTCTCCGGAAGATCGAGTTCGACATCGAACTCGTATTCAACTGCGGGAATTCCCTGCAAACAAAGTCGCCGCAGCTTTGGTGACATGGGTTAAGGGACTGAATTCAGCCAGCAAAGACTACGCACACAACCTGCTGGAAGCACTTTGGATCTGCCAGCACCATAACACGCCGGCCAGTAACGATGGGCAGATTCGCGAGTTCAGCCGGTCACTCCTCGAAGGCGTCCTTTCTTCAGAAGACGGGCGTGCTCGCGCCGCCGCCGTCCGGGTGCTCTCACACTGGCGCGATCTTTTCCCGCAGGAAGAAGTCATCGCTTGGTTGCACAAAGCCGCGAACGATGAGCATCCCCGCGTTCGCCTGGAAGCCGTCCGAGCCGCTTCGTGGGTGAACACTGCAGCGGCAGCCGAAGTCGCGTTACAGGCCGTCAAACACGAACGTGATTACTACATTAATTACGCGCTGGAAGAGGTAATCCGAGGTCTGGAGCCTGTCTGGAAGTCGGCGATTAACGCTGGTGAAACATTCGCGGCGGGCAATCCCGCAGGGATCGACTACATCCTCGGCAGCATTCCGACTGAAGATCTCAGCAAGCTGCCAAAGTCTGCTCCCGTTTATATGGCCATGCTCACTCGGCCCGGAATTCGTGAGCAGAAGCGTGCAGAAGCCCTCGCTGGACTGGCAGCAACAAAGAACTCGAACGAACTGGCAGAGCTGACCGGCGCAATCGAGTACGTCGACGCCAACGATATTGCCGGAGCAAATCAGGTGATCTTTGACCTGGTGCTGATGCTCAGTCGTCGTGAACCTTCAGAACTGGTCCGCGAACGTGCCAGATTTGAAAGGTGGACCCGTTCGGCCAAACGACCGATCACCAGACGGATTGGCTATGTCGCCCTTGTCGCGGCTGACCAGTCGGTTGATCAGGCGTGGGCACTTGCAGAACAATCGACTCGGTCGCTGCGAGACTTCCTGGATGCGGTGCAGATTATTCCTGATTCACAGCTTCGCGCCTCGTTGTATTCCCGAATCGAGCCGCTGCTTCACGGTCTGCCGGAAAGTCTTGCCACGGCGGCTGAGAAAGAGAAAGGCACCACCGCTCGGTATATTCGAATTGCCTTACCTGGGTCGGGACGCGTTCTCACGCTGGCTGAAGTTGAGGTATTCAGCGGTGGGCAAAACGTCGCTCGCCGCGGCAAGGCGAAGCAGTCCAGCACCGACTTCGGTGGAGTTGCTCAGCGAGCCATTGATGGAAATATGGATGGTGCCTTTGCAAAGGGCGGGCAGACTCACACCAAAGGCAACTCCCGCGATCCATGGTGGGAAGTCGACCTGGGGCGAGAAGTTTCCGTCGAGACCATTCGTGTCTGGACTCGGAGCGAGAATAACGGAAGCTTCGTTGACCGACTAAGCGGCTTCTGGTTGACAGCTTTGGACTCCTCAAGGAATCCCGTTTTTCAATCCAGAGACAATCCTGCGCCGAAAGAGGTCGCCACATTCGAGCTGGGGGCGAACTCGGCAGAGCTTATACAGCGGGCGGCGATTAACGCGATTACCTATGTGCCGGGTCACGATTCTGAAACATTCAGAACTCTCGCTGGATTTCTCCAGAAGGGCGTATCAAGAGTCGCCGCCGCGCGAGGGATTCAGCGGATTCCTCGGTCGCGATGGGTAAAGGATGAAGACGTCGTCGCACCGCTGGTTGATTCGCTGGTGACTTACGTCAAAAGCGTCGACGCCACAGAACGAGCAACCATTGTCGTCAGGACGTCTCTGCAACTGGCCAATGACCTCGCTGTTCTGCTGCCGGCAGACAGGGCAAAGATGATCAAAGCTGAAATCGGAGACCTTGGCGTCCGCATGATCACGATTCGGACAGTTCCACATCGCATGAGGTACGACCGCCCCGAAATCGTGGTTCAGGCGGGTAAGCCGTTTGAGCTGGTGCTCGAAAATACCGACATCATGCCGCACAACCTGCTGATCACGACGCCGGGCAGGATGATGGAAGTCGCTCAGGCAGCCGAGCGAATGGCCACGTCGCCGGACGCGTTCGCGAAGGGCTTCGTACCCGATTCCAAAGAGATTCTTCATACAACAAAGCTTCTGCAATCTGGAGAGACAGAACGTCTGGTGATCGTCGCTCCAAGTCAGGCTGGCGATTATCCGTACGTCTGCACATTCCCCGGCCACTGGCGAACGATGGCTGGCGTCATGCACGTTGTCGCCGACGTCGATGCTTACCTCGCAAAGAACCCGATTGCAGAACCAACCGAAATCGGTGAAGTTCGACCGTTCGTACGCGACTGGAAATTTGAAGAACTCTCCGAGCAGGTCGCCAGCATGAAAGGCCGGTCGTTTTCCAACGGAAAGAAACTCTTCACGACGGTTGCCTGTTTCGCCTGCCACCAGATGAAGGAAGTGGGCGGCCGAGTTGGCCCCGACCTGGCAAAGCTCGAAGCGAAAAAAGATCGGCTGCACGTTCTGCAGTCGATCATCGATCCGTCGAAAGAGATCGACAAGAAGTTCCAGGGATGGGTTGTCGTAACCGACGCAGGAAAACAGTTCACGGGGATGAAAGTTTCCGAAGACGACAAGTCCGTCACCTTGATGCCGAATCCGCTGGGTATCGAAAACTGCGAACCCATCGTCATCAGCAAGGACGAAATCGACATCATACAACCATCGCCAATTTCACTGATGCCAGCCAAACTGCTTAACACCATGACGCTGGAAGAGGTTCTCGACCTGATTGCCTACATCGATGCAAAAGGTAACCCTGAACACAAGGTCTTCAAGTAGTTGGCTGCGTTTCTGTGGTTGCGATCTTCGCCCCGGATTCGGTGTCCGGGGCGTTTCATGGGTCAAGCATTCTCTCAACGCCAACCTCTAAGGTTCACCTGATGCGCTCTCTGCTTCTCAAAACGGCTCTTTCATTCGCACTGGTCAGTCTGCTGTACGAGCCTGGGCCGGTCGATGCTGAAGAACTTGGCCTCGCGTTCTGGAATGTCGAGAACCTCTTCGACACGGTCGACGACCCGAAGACCGAAGGCGATGAGGAGTTTACACCTGGCGACCCCAAAGGATGGACAGCGACTCGGCTCGAACTGAAGTTGACGAATCTGGCTCGCGTGATTGGCGACATGAATTCAGGACGCGGACCGGACGTGCTGGGCCTGTGCGAAATCGAAAACCGAGCCGTGATGGAAATGCTGGTTGACGCTTTAAAGAAGACCGGCCGCGACTACAGAATCGTGCATGAAGATTCGCCGAGTTACCGAGGGATTGACTGTGCGCTGCTTTACGATGCAAAGACAACAAAGCTCGATCGGTCACGGACTCATCGCATCGAAAAATTTCCGACTCGCGACATTCTGGAAGCACGCTTCACCAGCGGCGGAAAGCCGTTTTTCGTCTTTGTGAATCACTGGCCTTCCCGGAGAAATCCGGACGCCAACCGGATCGAAGTGGCGTCGGTCCTGCGGCGACGGATCGACCAGCTTCTGATGAGTAATCCAGCGGTCGACTTCGCGGTCATTGGCGACCTGAATGACACCCCCGCTGACCCGTCGGTCAGCAAGTCGCTTCGGACATGGGGAAACGCGGAAGAACTGCGACCGGGAGTCCTGTTCAACTCGATGTGGAAGTTTCATCAGCAGGGCAACGCTGGCACCTACGTCTATCAGAACAAGTGGGACGTGCTCGACCACATCATTCTTTCACCCGGCATGCTGGACGGGCAAGACGTCAACTGGGTGACGGATTCGACGCGCCGAGTCAAAGCTGACTATCAGATGTTCGTCTCGAAGTCACCAGGCACTATCCCAAAGCCATCGCGGAGTTATCTCGGCCCGCGATTTTTCGGCAACGGATACTCCGATCACCTGCCGGTTGAATGTCGGTTGAGCATTGCTACTGAGTAGGCCGGTCGAATTCGGAAGCTGGAATGTCGAACATGCAACAAGGAATGTCGAAACTCGAAGTCGGGAAGACTTCGGCTCTCGACATTCCTTGTTGGATATTTGTTCTTCAAATTGCCTGCTGACGCCGAGCATTTATCGGAAGCTTCCGACAGGTAGATGTCCCCACAGCGTTTCTTCACCTCGCAGCACGTAAAACTTCAGTGGCGAGAACGTGTTCAATTGCGGATGCTCGATCACGTATTTCACGTTTTCAAAAGTGATCGATTCCCAAAGGTGCAGACCGACCAGGATGTCACCCTGCTGGATGCCGTTCAGAGCGGCTGGTCCGCCATCGCGAACCTGAATCACTCGCATGCCGCCTCGATAACGAGGACCGACAAGCGATCGCTCGTTCGAAGCAAGCTGGCTCAGACGGATGCCGAACATTCGGTAAAGAGTATCGTTGGTTCCGTCGTCAGAGCTGTTGTTGGCCCGGACGATCGTTCCGTAGGCAGAAGCCGGGCGGTCAGCTGCACTTCCGACATTGAGCGCCAGTTCCTGCTTCTTGCCGGCTCGCTGAACAGAGAGTTTCAACGACTCACCTGGTTTTTTACCCAGGCACGCTCGTTCAAAGTCAGCGGCATCCGCCACTTTGGTCGAACCCGCTGCCACGATGACATCACCGGGCTTCAGACCAGCTTTGGCAGCGGGGCTGTCGGGAATGAGGTTTTCAACAATCAGCTTCTGGTCGCTGGCTGACTTAATGTCGGTGCCCACCAGGCCGTGCCATGTCTGGCTCAGCTTTTCGACATTGAGCAACTCGGCGATAATCTTTCGAGCGTCGTCGATTGGAATCGCAAATCCGATTCGTTGAGCACCAGCCCGAATGGCAACGTTAATACCAATGACTTCGCCGTCGAGATTGATCAGCGGTCCGCCACTGTTTCCCGGATTGATGCTGGCATCCGTCTGGATGAGATTTCGGTAAGACTGTTTCTCATTGACTTCGACATCACGTGACAACTGGCTGATGATGCCCGTCGTCATTGTGTTCTCGTATCCATAAGCGTTGCCGACGGCGATCACCGACTCACCCAGCATCAGATCGGAAGACGTTCCCAGCGGCATCACGTTCAGTGAACGGGTTGGGTTGATCTTGATAATCGCCAGGTCGTGCTTCCGATCGAAAGAAACAACCTGAGCGGTATAGGCCGAGCCATCAAACGTGGTGACCCGCAATGAGTCAACACCTTCGACGACATGATGGTTGGTGACGATGTAGCCTCGTTCGTCAATAATGACTCCCGTGCCCATTCCGTTAATCTTGCGTCCCTGACTCGATGAGAACAGAGAGCCAGAATCGTCGGCAGTTTTCTCGCTGTGGATGTTGGCCACGGCGGACTGAGCGCGACGAATCGCTTTAACCACCGCCGTTTCGCGTACCGACTCCGCCTGGGCGGGTACGGTCGAAAGCGTAAGGACAATGGCACAGAGACCGAGTTGAAAAATGCGGTTGATCATATGATGGCGTATCGGTTGCAGGGCGATGCTCGGACTCCGACCCGGAAATGGTGATCCTTCACCGGGGCCAGCCGCGATCTCCGTTTCCTCCTCAGCGATCTCCTGGATCGGCCATTCACGTGCTGATGCTTGAAGCCTCGCAAGCTGATGCGTACAACCGGCCTGAGCGGACCCTCGCTCGGTTCGAGACGGTCTGTAACGGTCAGGCGATGCGGACTGTGAGATTTTCAGAACAACCGACCGACTCCATTCAAGAAGTCAGTGAGTGGCCGGTCTCGCCGTGACATTCAAGTGCCTGATGCGCTTGCACTGGTTCAGGTTGCCGTCAAAATCCGGGGACGTCTCGAACGGCGTCCGTCTTTTTTCGACGCGACCGAAATTCGACTGAAGCAGCAAGTTTTCGAAAGCCACCCCGGATAACCGGTAGAAGTTGCCTGGATGCCCACTCGCGAACAACTCCAGACGATGCTTGATGCCAGCCCCTCGGACGAGTTCCTGCAGTATTCCGTCGCGATGGCCTGCGCGAGCGAGGGGAACGAGGAAGAGGCAGCTGAACGTCTGAAGGCACTTTGCAGTGCAAACCCGGATCACGTTTCCGCCTGGTTCCAGCGCGGGCAGATTTTGAACCGACTCGATGAAACTGACGAAGCTCGCGAAGCCCTGTTAACGGGAATCGCCGCCGCGCAACGAGTCGGCAACTCTCACGCCGAAGCCGAAATGCGAGCGTTTCTCGACATGCTGTGAGAATGCGGCAGTAAGCGCGTTCGCCCGGCACCATCTGACGCATGATTCATGCGGCTACTCAGTCGTGCGGGCAGGAGTGAGGTGACGGACGGCGTTTCGCCAGCGCCGAGTGAGTCCCTCGCAACGGATTCAGGACGCGTGGCGGAGTTTTTTCTTGCCGACCTGCAACGCTCGCTTGATCACAACTTCGCAGAACTGACCCATGTCCAGGCCGATTCGCGCGGCGGCTTTGGGGACCAGGCTGTGATCGGTCAGGCCGGGGATTGTGTTAACTTCCAGAACCCATGGCTGCCCGGCGCGATCGACCATGATGTCGACTCGTGCAACACCTTTTGTACCGAGCGTTCGGCACGCGGCGACGCCGATTTCGGTCAGTTGCTTTCGAAAATCGTCCGGAATCGATTCGTCAAAGTGGTACTCGGTGCCATCGTCGTTGTATTTAGCTTCGAAGTCGAAGAACTGGTGATCTGTGCCGATTCTGATCAGTGGCAGCGGATCATCGTCGATTGCTCCCAGCGTCCACTCGGCTCCGACGATCGTCCGTTCCAGCAGACAGAAGTTGTCGAGCACAAAACTCTGCGCGACGGCGTCGGCCAGCGCTGACTGATCATTGACGATGACCACTCCAAGACTTGATCCCTGGCAGTCCGGCTTAACGACCAGCGGATAACCAATTTCTGCCGCCTGCCTGGTGATGCGGTCCAGGGAGTCGTTTCTGTGAACGAGGGCGTATTCCGGCGTTTTTATCCCCGAAAGAGTGAATCGTTCTTTCGCGGCCGACTTGCTGAACGCGAGTCTTGAGGCTTCCGAATCGCTGCCGGTAAAGAGCACGTTGCGAGCTTCAAGAATCTGCTGAACACCGCCGTCTTCGCCGAACGTACCGTGCAGCGCGAGGAAGACAATATCAACGCTGCTCCAGTCGTAAGTGTCGAGCGATATCTCGGCAGGGTCGATGACGGTGACCTTGTGGCCTCGTTCAGTCAAAGCGGTTGCGACAGCGGAACCGCTTTTCACGCTGATCGACCGCTCGGCAGAATCGCCGCCAGCAAGAACGGCGACACGCAGCGGGGCCAGCGGAGAATGAAGAATGCCGTCCATGGCGGACTTCCAATCCATTGTTCGAAACGGGGCGTCGTTCAGCCGTGAACATCGCTCGCCCGGATGTTTCAGAGGAAGTGACTAATTACCAGACTTGGATCTCCAGTTCCAGCTCCACACCGAACTGCTCTGAAACTTTTGACTGAATCAGATCGATCAGCCTCAGCACGTCTGCGGAAGTTGCCTCTGGATGGGTGACGATAAAGTTGGCATGTCGGTCGCTGACTTCTGCACCGCCAACTCGCGTTCCCTTCAGCCCGGCCTGTTCGATCAATGCTCCCGAGCTGAGCCCTCGTGGATTTCGAAAAATACAGCCGGCCGATTGTGACGCCAGCGGCTGTGTGGCCTTTTTCATGATCCACAGTTTTTTCATTCGACGAGTGATTTCTTCCGCCGAATCCTCGTGCAGCTGAAACTCGCCTTCGAGGATGACCAGTTCGTTGAGGCTGCTGTTTCGGTAGGTGAAGGAAAGCTCGTCTTCGCGTCGCGTGAACAGTTCGCCCTTGGCGGTCAAAACCGTCACCGCAGAAACGAACTGCCCGATGTCTCCGTTCTTGCCACCAGCATTGCCCCGCAATGCTCCACCGATTGTGCCTGGAATTCCGACCAGAGATTCCAGTCCGGCCAACCCGGCCATTACGGATTCGGAAATCACGTGCGAAAGAAGGGCGGTCGCTCCGGCTCGTACGATCGTGCCGTCCACCTCGACACTTCCAAATGCCGAGTCCGCCAGGCGAAGGACGACCCCGCTGACGCCATCGTCGCGAACCAGCACGTTTGAGCCACCACCCAGAACATGAATGGGGGTCTCATTTTCGTGGCACCAGATGACGACAGCCAGCAGCTCGTCCCGATTTCGCGGCGTGACGATGTACTGCGCCACGCCACCGGTTTTCATCCACGTTAGTGGAGCGAGAGGCTGGTCGACCTCAGTAATTTCGCTGAACTGTTCGAGCAAACTCATGTGGGATCCGATTGATATTTCCAGCGCCCAGGGTCAGCCAGACGTCCCCCGGTTGAGCCGAATCCTCCAAAGTTGCTCGAAGCTGGTCAAGCGAGGCCAGCACGCTGACGGAACTTCCCGCCAGATTCATGCATTCGGCAAGTCTGGCCAGTGTCGTCTCGGCCAGTTCCATGTTTTCTCGGGCGGCAAAAATCGGGACGAGCAGAACTCTGTCCGCATCGCCAAATGAGGCCGCAAACTCTTTCATCAGTTGCAGTGTCCGTGAAACCTGGTGAGGCTGAAAAGCGACGACAAGCCGCCGTCCCGGATACTTTCTGCGAGCCGCAGCCAACGTCGCCCGCACAGCGGTGGGATGATGCGCGTAATCGTCGACCAGCGTAACGCCGTTCCAGGTACCGATTTCTTCGAAACGTCGCCGAACGCCCCGAAACCGGCTCACCGATTCACAGGCCAACTCGGGAGAAACTCCAGCAGCGTGCGCCAACGCGATCGCCGCCAGCGCGTTTTCGACGTTATGCCGACCGGGGAGTGACAACTCGACAGTTCCAAACGTGCGTCCCTGCCGCATGACGTCAAACGCAGTCTGACTCGTTTCTTCCCGCAGGCTTGAGATCGCCCAGTCGGCATGAGCAGCGGCGCTACGCCCCAGCCCGGACACATTGCTGACGGGAAGGAACGTTTCAACATCAGCCGCACATCCATCCTTAAGTCGTGACAGCAGCGGGCAGTCGGCGCGAATGATGAGTTTGCCAGCTGCCTGAATCTGAGCCGCGAATTCGGCGAATACCTGGTAAACGTCATCAAGCGTTCTGTAGCAATCAAAGTGGTCGGCTTCGATGTTCAGGATGGCTGCAATCTGAGGATGGAATTGCAGAAAGTGTCGCCGGTATTCGCAGGCCTCGATCACAAACAATGATCTGGCATCCGCGTCGGCAACAGCAGAATCATTCACGCGTCCCCAGCCGCTGCGTCCGTACTGAATAACTTCGCCACCGATCACTGCGGATCCGGCAACGCCCGCTTCACGCAGAATCGATGCCGTCATCGCCGAGGTCGTCGTTTTTCCGTGCGTACCAGCGATGCAAACCCCCGTATTTTGAGCCAGCAGTTCGCCAAGAAATTCAACGTACGAAACGGCGGGAATCCCCAGACGTTGCGCGGCAACTCGTTCCGGGTTGTCCTCTGAAATCGCCGGGCTGAAAACGACCAGATCAGCCGTCGTCGGCAGATGTGCCGAATCATGCCCCTGATGAATCCGAAGAATGCGATCGGGCAATACTGACGGCTGAGCTTGACGCAGCGACGTCTGGTCAACGCTCAGGTCAGAACCGGTCAGCGCACACCCCATGTCCAGCAGAAATTCGGAAAGCGCAGTCATCCCTGCTCCGCCCGCACCAACGAGATGAATCTCTACCGGTACTGGCGTCACGCCAGCGTGATTTTCTCCGGCGGACGCCGCACGTTGAAACAGTCGCTGTCGAATGTGTAAGTCGAGTGGCATGAGCATCCGTGCCGTGCAGGAGTCCAGAATCGGATCAAATCATCGCCGTCGGAGGCTGAACAATTCCGGAGAAATTCTCGACAAAACGTACCGCAAGAATGATGCGTCCGGGAAGATCAGATCCGTTTTGAACTGAATTCTCCGTGGTAGACCAGACTCCGCCTGACGAAGTCAACGGTGTGAATTGCCCTTCCCTGTCAGCTCTTCAACCGGCTCGTACCTGTGCCTCGCGGGCCAGTCTCGATAAATTAGCTTGTCCGATTCAAGGCAACACTGACCATAATGCCTGGCCGGTTGCAACATGATGATTCACTGCAAACTCTGGCTGAAGTTAATGCCGAAGCAACCAGAAAACCTAATCAATGACTCTCGTTGCTGGCTCTCCTTTCGAGTGACGACACTTTGCATTGTCGCCACAGGCGTGTTTGCCGCGACGATGACCTCGTCATGTTTTGCCTGGCAGCCTGTCCCGGATGGTGATTCCACTGAAGAATTGGAAAAATCAAACACCGACGACTCGATGTTGAGTCACTCCGCCGCCCCGCGACGCGACCGTATTCTTCAAGACCGTTTGCGGCGTGCCGAGGCCATGATCGCGCGCCGGGAATTTGCTTCAGCAATCGCGGAAATTCGGGCAGCTTCTGCGAGCGAAGCAGGTTTGCAGATTCTGGTCGACGAGGTCTTCGGCCACTGGCAGGCGTTTCGTGACGGCAATTCGATCATCGAATCCCTTCTGCAATCGCTCCCCGCCGACGCTTTGAACTCGTACCGTCGTCAAACCGAGCCGCTGGCTCGAAGTCAATTTCTCAGAGCGCAGCGCGACTCGGATTTCCAAACGCTCCGCACGTTGCCCTCCCACTTTCCGATGACAGGGACAGCTCGCCATGCGTTGCGGATTCTCGCGGCCTGGCATCTTGATCGGCAGGAATTCGAGGCGGCTGATGCGATAGCCAGACGTTTGGCTGGAATGCCCGATCTTTCGCCGTCGGACCTCGAAGTGGCAAATCGCATCATCGAATTGTGTGCGACCAATTCTCGAAAGCGTCGCAATGATGAGGCGTTCGGCGAGCAGGCTGTCGAAAACACAGTCAAGGTGCAGGGGTCGATTCAGAACACGGCTCCACGAAACGCCGCGTCTGGATTGCCGATCCGGGCGAACCTGTTTCCGTCCATGACCCATCCTGACTGGCAGGTCGATTCCGGGCTGGATGACGAAACTGCAATGCTCACTCGACACGCCCTGCACGAGCACTTCGAACAGTCGATTCCGATTCTGCCACGTGCTCAGCCGCTGGTGAATAATGGCGTTGTTGTCCAGCGATCGCTGACTCAGGTAGCGGCTCACGAACTTGCCACAGGACGACTTCTCTGGTCGAACGAGTCCGTCTCTGAAGCTGGGCAAAGTGCTTCGCGATTGTCCATGAATCTGTCGCTGCAGGAGTTGATGGCTCAAAAGTTGACGCGAGGATTGCAGGTCGATTCGTTGCAATCGCGGTTGTCGAGTGATGGCGAACGCGTCTTCACCATCGAGTCTGGATCAGCGGCGATGCCCGATCCACTCCTGTCTCGATCCGGAGTGCTGCGTGGTTCAAACTTTCAGAATCACACACAGAACCGAATCGTAGCCCGCCATCTTCAGTCGGGAAAAGTTGAGTGGAGCCTGACGGCAGGGTCAATCTCCGCCACGCAGCCCAAGGCCGCTCACCGCGCTGCGAATAATGGCAACATCAAGGACGTCTACTTCTGCGGTTTGCCCGTTCCGGTTGACCAGAATGTTGTTGGTCTCGTTCAGGTCGACGATACACTGCGTCTTTATGCGGCACACCGCCTGACCGGCCAACTCGACTGGACTCTCGACATTGCCGAGGTACCGCGTCTGTCGCCAGCAGATGCCGATTGGCGATCTCTGGATTGCCGAGTCTCGCTGATCGACGGGGTGCTTGTTTGCCCGACCGGAGCTGGACTGCTGATCGGAGTCGACCTTGGAACCCGCACGGCGATCTGGAGTCGTCGATATTCGCGAGCCGACTCGCCGCTGGAAGTAACCAGACTGCCCTTCGCGCCAGCGCGTCCGCAGCGACCGTGGTGGCAAGGCTGGCGAGACAACAAGCTGCTCAGTGTTCCGGCAGATCGATCGACCAGAGCTAATCAGAACAACTCATCGTCCATCGACAATTCCATCCTGATTGTCACCGGCCCGGACGCCGAAGGTGTGAACGCGTTCGACCCGCGAACGGGAGACCGGCTGTGGTCACTGAACGTCGAGTCTCCGGTAGATGTGATTACGGATCAGCGCCGTATCGTCATCATTGGTCGACATTCCGTTTCGGCTTTGGAAGCGAGGTCCGGCAACGTGCTCTGGAAAGTTCCGTGCCGCGAACCGGTCGGAACGGGTTACACACTCAACATTCCTGATCTTGCGGAAAAGGCCACGACCGCAACGTTTCACGTTTTCCCCGTGCGGGGCGGATCACTGGTCGCCGTGAATTGCGTCGACGGTTCGATGCTTGAAAGTGTCGACTCGCTGGGGGCTCTATCCGGTTGTCTGATCGCTGCGGGAGATCGCATCGTCTCGTTGAATGCGGATCGGCTCAGCACATGGCCAATGTTGTCGACCATTCCGGACCGACGTTCAATCGACGATGCGCCATCGAAGACTGCCGGAGAAGTAGATCTCATCGACGCTGGCATTGACCGTGCCATCGAGCAGGCAGTCTTCGAACGGGCATGTGGATCGTTTGCGGAAGCGACAACTCGGCTGCGAAAACTGAATGACTCGTCACAGGCGAAACGCGAACTCGGAAAGTCGCTGCTTGCATGGATCAGGTCGGGAACGCTTTCGCCGGAAAGAATTTCTGAAGTGGTCACGGAAGCGGAAACGCTCGTTGGAGATTCTTCGGTGGCGGACCTGATCGAGCTTCGGCATGCGGCAGCTCAAGTGGCGGCACAGGTCGGTGATCCGGTGGCCTCGTTGAAGTTTTATGCCAATCTGCAATCGCTCAATCCATCTGGCGAACCGCGATTCCTGAAACCCGAACCCTTGCGCAGCGTTCGCCACGACCGGCTGATACAGGGCGAAGTTCTCGACCTGTTCAACAGCCAGAACGACGAAATTGTCAGGCAACTGACGCACGAGCTGCTTGTACTTGCAGACGCCGCTTCCGCCAGTCGTGACCCGTTTGCGTTGCAGCGTTTCACGCACCAATGGATGTCCCTGCCGATTGTCGAGCCGTTTCACCTTGATGATCGATCCCGAATCGGCATGAGGTATGTTCAGAATCAGCTCGCCCTGCTGGCTCTGCAGGAATCGTCTGTGCGAGATGTTTCGTTAAATGCGTCACGCAAGCTGATCGAGCTTTACAAATCGCGGAGTTACGATCGCGATGCAGAGGCCGTCCGACTCACACTCCAGCGGCAGGGCTTTGATGCTGACTCAATTGCAGAAATAAAATCGGCAGGCTCCCCCTGGAACAGCGGACCGGTAACGATCTCTGAACACGCCGAGCAGAACCTCGACACCACCTTCATCCCTGTTCCCGTGGAGTGTTCTCCCGGAAGCCTGTTTGATCGGCTCAACGTGGCGATCAATCCTCGATCGTCGCGCAACGACACGATTCTTCGATTCTATGGCGACGGATTTTCAGGCTCGTGGCAAACCGTGCTGTCAACTTCAGACTCTCCCCTGAAGTCTGTCGGTCGCTTGTATCGTGGATGGGGAATCGCCCACGTCCTGGTACTTCAGCTGGGGGCCGAGCTGTTCGGTATTTCTCCCTTCGACGGCAGCGGCGAGCCTCGCGTGCAACGGCTTTGGTCGTTGGACATGGCCAACGAAAATCGACAGGAAGATCACGAATACACCCCCGCAATGCCCGGCTTTGCTGAGGAACGACTGACGATGCTCGACGCCTTCGGTCGACCGATCGTTAAGGTCGGCCCGGTTCGAGCGGGTTATCTTTGCTTCCAGACTCGAGGCAAGCTCGTCTGCATCGACACTTCCAGCGGGCAGCGATTATGGCAACGGTATGAGCTGCCCAGGCAGGCAACCTGCACCGGCGACGGTCAGAGCGTTTATCTGATTCAGCCTGACGAAGATCAGGTAACTGTCCTGCGAGTTGTGGACGGAGCAACGGTCTCGAAGTTTCGATTGTCGGACGCGGTCGGGTTTGCTGGAACTATTCTGCAGGCATCTGGTAGTCGCATACTTGTGGCGGAACGATCAAGAGACTCAGCCAACCACCCCGACGCGCTGAGTATTTCCAGGCTGGCCTCTGTCAGTCTGTCGTTGGCAAAAGTCGAGTGGAACTCCAACGTCGATCCTGAGTCGACCGTTTTTGCCGCTGGTTCTGACCGCGTCGGAATTCTGCATGTGAACGGCCAGTTGCAGATCATCAATGCCAGCACCGGCGAAGAAACGTCGACGATGACCGTGAAACGGCCCGAGCAGATTAAAGCCATCCATGTTTCTTCAGGTCCATCGACGCAGGTGATCGCCGTTTCAAACATGGCAGAATCCGGATTTCTCAACGGGCGCTCGGCAGGCAGTCGAGAGAGAAATCCGTCCGTCACTGGGCAACTGGTAGCGATCGACTCGGCGACAGCCCGGCTCAAGTGGCAACGTCCTGTCGACCGGATTCAGTTTCAGCTCGATCAGCCAAAGAACGCTCCCTGCCTCGTCCTCAGCTATCGCCGGTCGAGAAGTCCAGACGACGAGGCAACGGATTCAGTGCTTCACATCATCAACCGCGCAACAGGCGAAGACATACTGACTCGGCGCGGAGCCAGCTCGGCGTTCGATTTCACGTTCGAGCCTCACGCCGATCAGAATCGATTCTCAATCCGGATGGCTCGTCGGTCGATCAGGCTGACGTTTGCGCCAGAGCCATCACCATAGCGGCGAGATCGGGTGACGTACGCTCTGTGAGACGCGACTCTGAACCACGGACGAAACGACTGGACTCGGAAACCTGGCGATTCATTCAAGCCTGCTCATTTCGCATGTTTCATGTAATTCATGATTCATCCCGGATCACGTGTTTGCTGATCTGTCCGAGTCATGTTCAGTTGAATCGACTGGCTCATATTCTGGCTCAGGCGGTAGATCTCTCCACGTCTGGAGGTTTTCCCTCCGACGATGACGCACGGTGGCGCGAATTCCGCCATGTGGACGAAGAAAGTGTTGAAAATCGCTCCGTCTCGCCGCCGCGACGCTGCAATTTGCGGAAGCATTTCAACGCTGTGAAGTAGAGTGTCAGAAATTCAGTTTGCGGTGCGTTTCCGAAAGTCTGACGTGATAGCAGAATCCTCGACATCAAGAATTGTGCTGGTGGCCGTACTGACAATGGTCACCATTCTATCGGGGTGTGAAGATCCCACGGTTACGTTCACCGAAGTCAAACGCGTCAGCGAAGAAGTCACACCGAGCGAACTGCGAGCCTTCTTTGAAATTGTCGATCACCTGCCAGAACAAAGGCTTCCGGCATTTCCGGAACTCTATCTGCCGCTGCCGAACTGGAACGCCGAACGAACTCTGCCGATCAGTGATCTGGTCGACGCCGAACAGTTATCTCTCGCTGAAAGATGGGGCACCGATCAGCTGATCGACGCAATTCCTCACAGTCGGACACTGGATCGATGGCTGCTTCGCAAACGAATGACTCGCGAGCAGTTTGTCGGTCTGACACTTGCCATCGGTGCCGCACTTTCGAAGAGCACAGTGCGTGAAAATCAGGACCTCGCCAGCATCGTTGCGAAAGGTGAGAATGTCGTGTCGAAGTTGCGTGCGAGGCGCGAACCCTTCAACTCACTTTCGCCCGAAGCCATGCACAATGTTCTACACGAAGCCGCCTGGATCACCCGGCTTGATCGTGCACGCCGGCTGCTTTCAGTCCCCGAAAAAAACGTCCAGCTGGTGCTGGAGCACTCGGAAGATCTGATCAGGCTGTTTCCCGGAGAGCTAACCCGAAACCCGTTTGACGGGATCGCAGACCGACTCGATGAGCAGGGGATCCCCTTCGAGGAATTGCCCGGTAATGACTCTTTCGACACTCTGAACTGGAACCCGGACGAAGCGATTGTCGGTCGCGATGCCCCGCTCGACGCCAGGGCCATGCTCCAGTGATTTGTTCCGGCCTGCGGGAAAACTACGCTCGCTACCAGTTACGGGATTCACAGCAGCGACACTTACGAAATCAAGCGTTTGAATCTTTGGCGGACACAGCCCACTCTGCGACTGTGACGGCAATCTGGATCAGTCCCACATTGACTTCGCCTGATCGCGAGCGTTGAACAGAGGCTTGACCTGCGGCCGGACGGGGCCTTCTGCCGGCAACGTTGAAATCACGTCGTCGCTGTCCGGAAGTCGCCAGTCAAAACACGCTCTCGCTTTGGGCGTCAGAAACCGAGTGAGCTGCGAGAAGCTGTAGTCGTCGCGGTAAGATTGTCGTTCGGTTCGGTAGGATCGCTGAGGATGACAAACATAAAGATGCTCTTTTGCTCGCGACAACGCCACGTAAAACAGCCGACGTTCTTCTTCGATCTGTTGTTCATCTTTTGTCGACAGGTCGGACGGGATGTTACCGTCAGCAGCGTGCAGCACGAAAACCGAATCCCACTCCAGCCCCTTGGCCGAATGGATCGTGCTGAGAATCAGATAGTCCTCATCGATTACCGGATCAGCCGCGAGATCCTGCGTTGATGACGGCGGATCGAGCGTGATGGCTGTCAGGAAGTCTGTCCGATTGGGATACCTCGCTGAAATGTGAACAACCTGCTCCAGATCGAGCAGGCGTTCCCTCGCGTTGGGATATTTTTCTTCCACGATCGGCGCGAAGAACTTGCGGACTGCGTCGAGTTCGGTTGGGACCGACGACTCACCTTTTCGGCTGACCTTCAGCGTGGCCAGGTGTCTGAGCAATCCGACGAATTGCGGCCAGACTTCTTTAGTCGCTGACGGCGTTGACCACGAGGCCCACTTTTCAAAGTTACCGTCCGCTTCATAAAGACCATCAGTCAGATCCATCGCTCGCTTGCGACCAATCCCTGGCAGGAGCATCAGAATTCGCAGAGCCGATACCATGTCGAACGGGTTATCAGCCAGCCGTAGAAATGCCAGGAAGTCTTTGATGTGTGCCGCTTCGACGAACTTCAACCCGCCGAATTTGTGAAACGGAATGTTCTGCTCAGCCAGCAGCAATTCGAGGTTTAAACTGTGATGCGACGCTCGAAACAGCACCGCCTGATGCTTCAGCGGAATCCCCTTATCGCGATGGTGAAGCAGCTCGCGAATCACAAAATCAGACTGCTCGTCTTCGTCGCGACAGCTCACCACCTGTGGCCGCGTTCCGGTGGAACGAGCCGTCCAGAGTTCTTTGTGGTGCCGCTCTTTGGCTTCGTCGATAACTGAATTGGCAGCGTCGAGAACCGGCTGAGTGCTACGGTAATTTTCTTCCAGCAGCACGGTCTTCGTGCCAGGAAACTGTTTTGGAAAATCCAGGATATTACGAACCGTCGCCGCCCGGAATGAGTAGATAGACTGCGCGTCGTCACCGACGACTGTCAGACCTGTTCCATCAGGACAGAGGTGTTCAAGGATCTCAGACTGCAGCAGATTGGTGTCCTGATATTCGTCGACGAGGACGCAGTCGAACTGTTTCCGGATCGCCCGTGCCCCGGATTCGTCAGAAACCAGAGCATTCCAGAACATCAGCAGATCGTCATAGTCCAGGCAGTTCAAGCGATCTTTGCGCTCAACATAGCCTTTGAAGAGCTGCTTCAGTTCTTCTTCAAAGTCGACACACCAAGGAAAGACTTCTTCGAGAACGATCTGTAGTTTCGCTCGCGAGTTGATGCAGCGGCTGTAAATGCTCAGGCAAGTCTGCTTCAGCGGAAATCGTCGACGCTCGGTCGAAAGCTTCAACTCTGCGCGCACAACGTCGAGCAGGTCTTCGGAGTCGCTTCTGTCGAGCACGGTAAAGTCAGGTTCCAGACCAATCAGCTTCCCATGCTGACGCAAGAGTCTCGCCGCCATCGCATGGAACGTTCCGCCCCAGATCGCATTAGAAAATGCTCCGCCGCCCTGCGAGCCGGATGCCGTCGCCTGACGCTTCATTCGTTGCAGGCAGCTCGAAACACGGGACAACATCTCAGCCGCTGATCGCCGAGTAAAAGTCAGCAGGAGAATTCGCCGTGGATCCGTACCTTTGTGGATCAGCCAGGCGACCCGGTGCGTGAGTGTCGTTGTTTTGCCAGTGCCAGCTCCGGCAACAATGAGCAACGGACCAGATCCATGCGATGCCGCTACCTTCTGCTGCTCGTTCAGATCTTTAAGCAGCAACTGGTCTGCATCTTCAGACGACAGCGGACTTGATGTTTGATCCTGCATGGGAGACTCGTCACTGCGGAAGGCCTGTAGCCCTGCTCAGGTAAGAAACCTCAGCCTTCTGCAGAGGTCCAGCGAGCGTGCAGTGTAGGCACCCTGACGTCACGAGACGAGGATGAAAGACGAGACGATAAATCAGCCGCCGAAGTCGTCGAAGCGAATGTTCTCAGGCTCGACGCCCAGATCATCCAGCATTTTGAAGACGGCTGAATTCATCATCGGAGGGCCACAGAGGTAATACTCGATGTCCTCGGGGGCCGGGTGATTCTTCAAAGCGTTTTCGTAGACAACCTGATGAATGAAACCCGTGTAGCCCGTCCAGTTGTCTTCCGGCAGCGGGTCGGAAAGAGCGATGTTGAACTTGAAGTTCGGGAACTCTTTCTCGATCTCGCGGAAGTGGTCAACGTAGAACAACTCACGCAAACTGCGACCACCGTACCAGTAAGTGACTTTTCGATCGGTTTTGAGATTCTTGAACAGTTCGAAAATGTGACTACGCAACGGAGCCATGCCGGCACCACCACCGATGTAGATCATCTCGGCGTCGCTGTCATTAATGAAGAACTCACCGTAAGGGCCCGAGATTGTGACTTCGTCACCAGGCTTCAGGCTGAAGATGTACGATGACATCTTTCCTGGTGGAGTTCCTTCCGGAGATCGGGGCGGAGGCGAAGCGACCCGGACATTGAGCATGATGATGCCCTTTTCACCGGGGTAGTTGGCCATCGAGTAAGCTCGAACGACCGGCTCGTCGACTTTCGAAACGTACTGCCAGATGTTGAACCGGTCCCAGTCTTCGTGGTACTTCTCTTCGATCGCGAAGTCTTTGTAGTGAATCTCGTGCGGAGGTGCTTCGATCTGGATGTAGCCTCCAGCCTTGAAGTCAACCTGTTCGCCTTCAGGAAGTTCAAGAACGAACTCTTTAATGAAGGTTGCGACGTTTCTGTTCGATTTGACTTTGCAACGCCACTTTTTCGTTTCGAAGACTTCCGGAGGCACTTCGATCTTCATGTCCTGCTTGATAGCGACCTGGCAGGACAGTCGACAGCCCTCGCGAGCATCCTTCTTGCTGATGTGACCGGTTTCGGTCGCCAGAATTTCACCGCCGCCTTCAAGGACATTGACTTTGCACTGAGCGCAGGTTCCGCCTCCACCGCAGGCAGAGGACACGAAAATACCCTGCGACGACAGGGCCGTCAGCAGTTTTCCTCCCGCAGGAACTTCCAGAGTTTTCTGGTCGTTGACGATAATCTTCACATTACCGCTGGGCACAAGAATACTGCGTGCCTGCAGGATCACCCAAACGAGTGCCAGGACAATTCCGGTAAACATGAAAACGCCGAGAAAGATTTCCATCGTTCGTCCGCGTGCTTTTCAGTAAAGGCTCAACTTCCGCTGCTACCAATCAATCAACTTGACGGAACATTCAGAAGCTGTTCGAAATCAGAGTTGGATTCCGCCGAGAGCCATAAAGGCCATCGCCATCAATCCGACAGTAATGAATGTAATCCCCAGCCCACGCAGGCCTTCGGGGACGTCGCTGTATTTCATTTTCTCGCGAATACCGGCGAGTGCTGTGATGGCCAATGCCCAGCCAACTCCAGAACCGACACCGAACACAACGCTTTCCGGGAAGTTGTAGTCGCGTTCGACCATGAACAGGGTGCCTCCAAGGATGGCACAGTTCACGGTGATCAGCGGCAGGAAAATCCCAAGCGAGTTGTAAAGTGCAGGGAAGTAACGATCGAGTGTCATCTCAAGAATCTGCACCATCGCCGCGATGGTACCGATGTAGCTGATCAGGCCAACGAAGGTCAGGTCGACTCCGCCAAGGCTTGTCGACACCCAGGCCAGTCCACCTTCTTTGAGCAGTTTCTGGAAGATGAGATTGTTCATCGGGACGGTGATTGTCTGAATGACGATCACCGCAATGCCGAGCATGAACGCCGTTTTGACGTTCTTGGAAACCGCCAGAAAGGTGCACATGCCGAGGAAAAAGGCCAGCGCCAGATTCTCGACAAAGCAGGCTTTCATAAAGAGGCTCAGATAGTGTTCCATCTGATTGTCCTCGAAAAACAGTGAGTGGAAATCGCGTGAAATTTTGAATTCGGCAGGTCGAAAGTCTGATGAATCAGGCCGGCTCGACCTGGTCTTTCTTGAATGTCCGAATCGTCCAGATGATCAGGCCAATCAGGAAGAAGGCGCTCGGTGGCAGCAACATCAATCCGTTTGAAACATAGCCAGGAGCAATCAAACCGTCCGGACCGAGAATTGAGTATCCAAGAAGCTCACCTTTGCCAAGTAGTTCCCGGAAGGTGGCAACGACAATCAGGATGAAGCTGTAACCAAGCCCATTGCCGACACCGTCAAAGAAACTCATCGAGGGAGTATTCTTCATGGCGTAGGCTTCGGCACGCCCCATCACAATGCAGTTTGTAATAATCAGCCCAACGAAGACCGACATCTGCTTGCTGATCCCAAAGAAGTATGCCTTCAGAAACTGGTCCACCAGGATGACCAGCATCGCGATGATCGTCATCTGGACGATGATTCTGATGCTGTTCGGGATGTAGGTACGAATCATCGAAATCGCAGCGCTTGAGCAACCGGTGACCAGCGTCACAGCAACAGACATCGCGATCGCAGTTTCCAGTTTTGTCGTGACAGCCAGCGCCGAACAGATCCCAAGAATCTGCAAAGCGATTGGGTTATTCTTGATGACCGGGTCAAGCAGAACGTCTTTGGTTGTCGGTTCAGCCATTGGTTTCTCCCTCAGCCGCAGCGGACGTTGGGATGGACGCCGCACGTTCGGAGCGAAGCTGATGCAGGTAAGAGCCGAATCCGTCTGGACCAAGCCAGTATCGGACCAGAGCCGTGACACCGTTCGAGGTGATAGTTGCGCCGCTCAGTCCATCGACTTTGTGCTCGGCTTGAACAGTCTCGGAAGTCACCTGACCTTTCGCGACCTGAATGATCGGAGTTGGTAAGTGATCCAGCGATGAGCCTTTGATTTCCTCGGCTGAAAAAGCACTCTTCCCTGGCCAGAGAGCCTTCCACGCAGGGTTTTCGACCTCGCCGCCCAGTCCGGGAGTCTCGCCATGCTCGTAGAACGTAATGCCTCGGATCGTTTGCCCGTCGGCATCGACTGCTATGAATCCATAAAGTGTCGACCACAAACCTTTGCCATAAATCGGCAGGATCACCTGATCGAGATGACCATCGTCTTTTCGGATTTCGTAGGCGATCGTGTAAATCTCTCGTCGAGCAATCTGAGGCAGAGCCCCCGGCGGAGAAACATCAACACTGTCGTGTTCTTTTTTCGCTGCTTTCTTCGGGTCGTAAGTCTTGAGATCGATGCCCTCTTCGGCTGGATCGCTGATCCGAGGTCGCTTGCCGGCAAGTTCGATCAGCACCGGTTCAACAACTTTGAATTGAGAATCGACAGAGCGGGTTCCATCGTAGATGCCGGCAACTTTCAGAATGTTCTTCTGAATGTCGAGCGTCTTTTGAATCTGCTGAGTTGGTCTGAGGACGACAGCCGCTGTCGAGACCAGCACCGAGCACACAAGGCACAGGCAGGTTGCGACGACCATTGTCTGTTTAGGAGATTCAGCGGTCATTTGCGGGCGAGCCTCCGTTTGATGTTGCCCTGAACGACGACATAGTCGATCACCGGAGCAAAGACGTTGCCAAACAGAATTGCCAGCATGATGCCTTCCGGATACGCCGGATTGATGACTCGAATCAGGATAGTCAAAGCACCAATCAACGCTCCGTAGACCCATTTGCCGCGTTCGGTCATGGCTGCTGAAACCGGGTCAGTCGCCATGAAGACGGTTCCAAACGCGAAGCCACCAACGCTCAGGTGCCAGTACCACGGCATCGCGAACATCGGGTTGGTTTCGCTACCGATGGACGTCAGGAAGATCGAAAAGGCGACGGCTCCGAAGACAACTCCCGCCATGATCCGCCAGGAACCAATTCGAGTAGCGATCAGAATAAAGGCTCCGATCAAACAGGCCAGTGTCGACGTCTCCCCCATAGACCCCTGCATCGTCCCGAGGAACGCTTGCTCAAGGGTTTCGGAAATCGCTCCCATGCCAACAGCCATATCGGCAGTGGCAAGTGCTCCCAGAGGGGTCGCACCGGTGAATCCATCGCAAGCCGTCCAGACGGCGTCACCCACAATCGCCGTCGGGTAGGCGAAGTAGAGAAACGCTCGCGCGGTCAGTGCCGGGTTCAGGAAGTTCCGCCCGGTCCCACCGAAGACTTCTTTGCCGATGACAACTCCAAAACTGATGCCAACCGCAACCTGCCACAAAGGAATACTCGGCGGAAGCGTAAGCGGGAACAGAAAACCGGTCACCAGAAAACCTTCGTTAACCTCGTGCTTGCGGATGGTCGAGAAGATGACTTCCCATGTTCCGCCGACGATGTTGGTGACCAGGTAAGCCGGAACAAAATAGAGCGCCCCGTGGAGAAGATTGGCGATCAGGCTGGCTGAGTCGTAGCCGATGTCCAGCGAATTAATCACTCCGTATCGCCAGTTAGCGGCAGCATCAGGCGTGATGCCAAGAGCGGCGATGGCCTGATTTGCCTGGTAGCCAGTATTCCACATGGCCATGACAATGCAGGGCAGCAGAGCGACGACGACTGTCGACATCATCCGCTTCAGGTCGATGCCGTCGCGAATGTGTGAAGGTCCCGACGTGACCTGCCCCGGCGTGTACAGAAACGTGTCTAACGCTTCGTACAACGGGTACGCCATCCGCAGTTTCCCCTCTTTCGAGAAGTGCGGTTCAACGGCGTCGAGTAACCGTCTGAGCGGCTTCATGTCTGTCTTTCACAATACAAACGTCGTTGGTCAGACTGGCCAGCGTTGATTTCCAGCCGTGTCTTTCAGAACGCTGGCAGCGACGACGGTAAACTGTCAACGCTGACTCGTGGCGTTCCCTGCTGAAGGACTATCCTTCTCGTTCGATGAGCGAAAGGCTTTTCCGCAACATCGTTCCGTATTCGTACTTGCCCGGACACACAAAAGTGCAAAGGGCCAGGTCTTCCTCATCAAGTTCCAGAGCCCCCAAAGCGGTTGCCTGGTCAGTGTCGCCAATAATCAAAGAACGGAGCAGGAAGGTTGGAATGATGTCCAGAGGCACGACGTCTTCGTACATGCCGATTGGAACCATCGCTCGTTTGCTGCCGCCGGTTGCTGTCGTAAATTTGAATTTTTGATTCGGTCGCAGAAACGCAGAAGCGAAGATCTTTCGAAGCGAGAACTTATCAAGCCCCGGCTTCTGCCAGCCGAGAAACTCCCGTTCACGACCTTCGAGCAGCGCCGAAACCTGCAAATGATACCGCGAGAGAAACCCGAATGGGCCGTCGGTGACCGCACGGCCTGAAAGGACCGAGCCGGAAACAACTCGCACGTCTCCATCCGAAAGCTCACCGCGAGTCAGTTCTTTGATACAGGCGCCGAGGCGAGTCCGTACCAGCCGAGGCTTGTAAACAGCCGGACCCGCCAGCGAGACAACTCGCCGCACATCAAGTTCGCCCGTCAGGAAGAGGTGGCCAATCGCCATGACATCCTGGTAGTTGATATGCCAGACTTTCTTGTTCCGATTGACCGGGTCGAGAAAGTGAATGTGAGTTCCAACAAGGCCAGCCGGGTGCGGCCCTTCAAATTCCACGTCGTCGACGTCGGCCAACTCTTCACCAGGGAGAGTGACCCCTGGACAACTGACAAGGAAAACTTTCCCATCAGTCAGGCGGCGGATGATCTGAACGCCGAATCGGAAGTCCTGCTCACGCTCGGCGATGATTACTTCTGGCTTTGCACAAAGCGGATTTGTGTCGGTCGCCGTGATGAAGATCGAATTCGGCTTCGAATCGACGGCGGGAACCTTGCTGTACGGTCGTTGCCGCAGCGATGCCCACAGACCTGAGTCGACAAGGTTTTCAACGACTTCTTCGCGACTGAGCGCCGAAACGTCTGTTTTGCCTGCGGTTTTAAACCGCTCAGCGTCGTCGCCTTCCACATCAATAATGATCGACTGGAAGGCTCGTTTGTCGCCTCGATTAACCGACTGGATCGTGCCCGCAGCCGGAGATGTAAACTTAACGCCGGGATTCTTCTTATCGGTAAACAGGAGCGTTCCGCGTTTGACCGTGTCGCCTTCTGCGACAGCCATCGTCGGCTTCAGGCCAATATAATCCGTGCCGACCACGGCGACGGTTCGGATCTCCGGCCCGTCGTAAATCTTTTGCTCCGGCGGATTAGCGATCGGGACGTCGAGCCCTTTATTGATCCGCTTCATAGCAGCCAAAGATCCCTGCAAAAGTAATCACGACAACGCATTGAACACCATGTTCGGCGCGAAGTTTATCGAGGCTGAATGGAATTGGTAGCGATGCTACCTTCGCCGAAAACCGGTTCCCGAGTATGGGAAACCTCACTCCAGGTTGTCCCGCAAAGTGCAACCATGTCCTGCAAGATCAGTCAGGAGTCTTGACCCAGGCCCTGCTCGGACGTTCTGTCAGAAGTGACAACCTCACCGAAACCGACGAGATTTCAGGACAAATCGAGCGACTTTTCCGCCGATCCCGGTCGAATCAACTGACCAGGTTAGAGTCAACTGAGGAGTCTGCCCATCGCGGACTCCGCCACTCTCGCCAAAACGATGAAATCACGGGATGTTAGCCATGAGATTTCGGACTCGATCTGCCTCCACTTTTCTTGCGCTAACGATTTCCGTGCTGAGCTCAAACGTGGCGACCGCCGCGACGGCGAGTTCGATGCTTGCCGAGTTGTCAGCGTTGGAAAAAGAAGTCAATTCCGTATCCGCGATGGGGCCGACGGGAGCTGATAGTTACGCGCGGAAAGTCAGCGACTTTCGCAGTCGATTCCTGAAGGCTGGCGACGCGACGACGGAGCAACGTCGAGATGTTTCGAAACGACTGGCAACGATCAGTTCAGAAATCCGCAGCAGGACAACCCAAACCGGTGGTTCGCCAGCAAAACCGCGTTCGACAACTCGTTCAAGCACGTCGTCAAAACTCTCGTCATTGAGGTCCAGCTCGTCGACCATTCGACCAAGGTCGTCAAGCTCGCGAAGTCGTTCGCCATTTTCCGGCATCTCGACGAACCGTTCAGATTCATCGTCTCGATCGGCGTCGCAGAAGTTAGGGGCTCTCTATGTCGAGATTGGTAACCGGTACGACAAACTTCCGAAGGCCATTCAGGCAAAGAGCGGTCCGCTGACAACAGAATCGCTGAAGACGCTCAGCGAGGCGATTCCTCGATTCGTTCGCGAGTACTCAGCAGCCGTTGTGCAATGGCGGAAAGATCTGTCCGCCATTCGATCGGCAGGCTCGTCACTCCCGAAAGACGACTTCACCAGAACCCGTGCACTGGAACTTGTCGAAAAGCGATATCCGGAAAAACTACGAGACCTGGTCGCCGATTCCCGAAAAACTTTTGTCTCGCACACAACCGGCCTGCTGAATTACGTCCAGGGAGAATACGCCAGCCGCGAACGCCAGAAAGACAACGGCCAGTACATCATCTGGATCGGCTCGTGGGACATGGATAAGTGCGTGCAGACCGCCTGGGACGTCACCGAACTCGGCATCCAGTTCGAAAAATCCTTCGGCGGTCCAATTACCGAGTATGAAGAGGCGAAGAAGAAAGCCCGAGCCGCCGCGAAAGAACGTACAATTCGACTGATTAACCGGTTGAAAACGAAATGAGTTTCGAAAGGTTCAGCAGTGATCCGCCGAGTTACTCTTCAGACCGGAAAGGAAAAAACGCAGAGACCGCGAAGAGTTCTCTGTAACCTCAGCGAGAATCCACGGCCACGGCGTTTTGTTCTTTCAACAGCAGTTGCAGGGTGCGTCTTGACGCACCAATGCCCGCCTGATCGATGCGGTGCGTCGAGACGCCCCCTGCAGCCTTAAGCGTTTTCGCTACCCCAGGCTTTTGCCAGTTCGATCAGGACGTTGACGGCAGTTTCAAGTTCTTCTTTGCTCGTCCATTCGAGGGGCGAATGAGGGTTGTGTTCGCCGGTCGAGAGGTTGGGAGTGGGAAGTCCTCGCTCGGTGAGGATTGACCCATCGGTACCGCCACGGATGATTGTCAGCTTTGGCTCCAGCCCGGCGGCTGTCATGGCCTGTTCGGCCTTGGGCAGCGCTCGCGGTTCAGACTTCAGGCCGTCGGCCAGGTTTCGGTACTGCTGCCGAACGTCGACCGTGATCGTCGCTTTGGGATAAGCAGCTCGCAGTTCTTCGGCGATCGACTCCAGCAGAGCCGCCTGTTCTGAGAGCTTTGAAGTGTCGAAGTCTCGCAGAATGATCTTCGCGTGAGCCTTCGCGACGCCACCTTCCAGAACGTACGGATGAATGAATCCGTCACGACCGTCGGTGGTTTCCGGGCTGAGACGGTCTTCGGGAAGTCTCGCCAGAAAATGCGAAAGGATCCGCAGCGAGTTGACCATCTTCCCTTTGCCTTCGGAAGGGTGAGTGTTGACTCCTTCGACGGTGATCGTCGCTCCGTCGGCTGAGAATGTTTCGAAGTCGATCATCCCTCGGCCTTCCCCGTCGAGCGTGTATCCGCAAACGGAGTTCAGCCCGGCGATGTCCAGCTTGTCAATGCCGCGACCGATTTCTTCGTCGCACGTAAAGCACAGTCGGATCGGTCCGTGCGGAATCTCCGGATGATTCATCAGCCAGTCGGCAGCTGCCATGATCGCGGCCACGCCGGCTTTGTCGTCCGCTCCGAGAAGCGTTGTTCCGTCGGTCGTCACAATGGTCGCACCGATCAGTGATTTCAGAGTGGGGTTTTCTTCGACTCGGATAATCCGCAAAGGATCACCGGGAAGAACAATGTCGTTACCCTTGTAGTTTTCGTGGAGAACCGGTTTCACGTTGGTGCCTGAAAATTCAGGCGACGTATCGACGTGAGCGATCCACGCAATGGCTGGCGCATCATGCTCAACCGTCGACGGAATCGTCGCCGTGACGATGCCGAATTCGGTCAATGAAACGTCGACAAGACTGATGGCGCGGCACTCGTCCGCCAGCATGCGAGACAAGTCAAGCTGCTTCGCCGTGCTCGGGTAAGTATCCGAATTTTCGTCCGACTGCGTGTCGACTTTGACGTAACGCAGGAATCGATCAAGCACGCTTTCCATGATGAAGCACCAATCCATTGACCAGGCAGAAATCGAAGCAGGGTGCATCTCGACGCACCGTTGTGAGTGCTGGTGCGTCAAGGCGCCCCTACGGTCTACCGACTGCAATCAAAGATTCGCCGACAGCAGCCACAGCATCACAAACACAGCAAGCATGAAGCCGGTAATTGTGAGAAACAGTCGGGCAGCTCGTCTGAGGATCCGCTCGGTCAGTTCATAGCGGCTGGCGCTGTAGACAAGGCTGATGGCCCCGGCCAGCGGAAGCACATACCACGTTGTGTTATGCCCGACGGCCAGCAGCAGGAAGGACGTCGTCATGAACTGGCTCCTGCTTCTGCGGCGACAGGTTTCGAATTGTCTTGACTTTCGCTGGCTGTTTCGTCGGATGATTTCTCGTCGGGCTCCGGTTCCTCGTCACCGTATCCGTAGGCCGGCCCCTGAAACGCGTCCCAGACGGCGAGAATATTCAACAGACCGGCAATCCACGTATAAACCAGAGCCAGCTCGTATCGCTTGCCGAGCTTACCGTTCAGATATTGCAGAGATTCGTCGTCCAGCGGCGCCAGGTAGTGATTGTAAAACGGTCTGGGAATGGTGCCTTCAATCATGCCCAGGTCAGCCGTCTTGTCGACAACTCGAACAAAGAAACGTCGCCGTTCGCCCGAAAAGTCCAGTTCCTGAGTTTCGAGCACCAGTTCGTTCATCGTTACATCATCGAGACCGGTGACTCGATCGCCGAGTTGCAGCGACCCGGATTTTCGGGTTCCGAGCAGTTCAAACTGGACGGGGTTTCCATCAGCAGTCTGCCCGACAAAAGTGCCTTCAAATTCGGTGTCAAATCCGTAGCCGCCAACGCGGACAACTCCAGTAATCTGCCCGGTGATTTCCGGATGCCCAAGCTCAACGTGGTTCAGTCGGCCAGTGAACTCGGCATCGATTTCTTCCAGAACTTCGCCCGGTTTCCGGTCAGAGTTTTCGGCCTCAAACTGTGCCGCGTGTCGAAGCTGTTGAGCAACCGCTGGCAGAGCAGGAAGCCCCACTCCCACCTGAGCCAGATAGCCAAACGTCCTTTGCCGCGACTGTCCATCTTCGGCATGCTCGTCCCACCGGAAATGCACCGCCTTGGCTTCGCCGAGCGAGCATCCCCAGAAATAGATCCCCAGCACGCAGACGCTGTAAATCGCGGCTTTAAAATACCGTCGCTGGTATGCATGCCCGGCTCCAGGAAACAGGAACGCCAGCAGCGCTGCCAGCCCAGGGTTTCGTAAATCGATTCTCGGATCGGTCATCGGTCTGAAAGGCACCGGTTGAGTTTGTGAGTCAGGTGTCTGCAAGCAAAAATCGGAGTCCGAGAACCATTACTCGAAATCCAGCGGGCGATTGTAGCGCCACCGGCCAAAGAAAGACCACCCCGGCACGATTCCCGCGTTCCCGCATTCAGCCAGCCTTACCCGACATCGTCGCGGGAAGTTGCAGCCGATTCGGAATTCTGGTGGCTCGATTCAGGACGGAATGCGGGTGTTGTCGAGAATCTGACGGATGACACTGCGAGCTCGTTCGCGCTGCCCTTCTCTGACCAGACCTTTGCAGGCGACTCGATGAGCCAGAACAGGGATCGCCAACTGCTTGACATCGTCGGGCGTCACGAAATCCCGGTTGTCGATCACCGCCTGAGCCTGAGCGGCTCGGTACAGCGTGAGGGCTCCCCGCGTACTGACTCCGAGCGTCAGCTCAGGGTGCGTTCGCGTCGCCGTCACGATGGCGAGCAGGTAGTCGTTGATCGAATCGTCAACGCTCACGTCGCGAGCGGCTTGCTGAAGGCTTTCGAGCTGCGATGGTTCCAGCACCGGCTGAAGCTGGTCGACCGGCTCACCATTTCGGTGCAGTTTGAGAATGTCGCGTTCGACGCCCAGCTCTGGATAGCCGATCGAAATGCAAAGCATGAATCGGTCGAGCTGGTTCTCAGGCAGAGGAAACGTCCCTTCGAATTCAAACGGGTTCTGAGTCGCCAGCACAAAGAATGGCGGCGCGAGCTGGTGAGTTGTTCCTTCAATCGAAACCTGCCCCTCGTTCATAGCTTCCAGTAGGGCACTTTGAGTTCGCGGCGTCGTTCGGTTAATTTCGTCGGCAAGCAGCACGTTGGTGAAAATCGGCCCACGACGGAATTCGAACTCGCCCTGATTCGGCAGAAACACGCTCGACCCGAGAATATCGCTGGGCAGCATGTCCGGCGTGAACTGCAGCCTCGTGAAACGACTGTTGAGACTTTTAGCGATCGCCTTAGCCAGCGATGTCTTGCCAACTCCCGGCGCGTCTTCAATCAGCAGATGCCCTTCGCCAATCAACGCGACCAGAGCCAGCCGCACGGCCTCCGGCTTTCCGATGACGGCGGCTTCGATATTCTTTGCAAGTTTCTCAACCAGCGGATTTGTCTCGGACACGTTGCCTCTTTCTTCAGGGGGGCGACTTCTTTGCCGTGTGAGAACAGCCTATCAAAAAATACTGCGTGAATGTTGGACGGTGTGCCCCCTGGCTTGCAAGTCGCCGCTGCTGGCTCCCTCAACTCTGGCGGCTCGCTCGCACAAACCCTTCGAAATCACCAGGGGCGAGTAGCCATATTTCTGAATCGGGATGACAGCGGGTCTACGATAACGACCAAAGCAACAATCGGGATGCAAGTTTCGATTCGCTATTCCTGCTCGCTGAAATTCGGCGGCTTCTCGCCGTTCCTGAAGCGTTCGGGGTTCGGATTGTTGAGTCCGCAGCCCTGCTTTGAGCAGCCATCAGGAAGCTGTTGAAATTGACAAACTCACCGGTTCAGCGTGAGCCACTAACGTTGCCCGTGCAGAATCATCTGCCAACGTCGATACAAGCGGCACAGGCACACTCTCGTAATCACGGTCTGCCAAAGTGACGTTGGCGCTATCGTGACGTCGGTCGAAAGGCCACGCTCAGTTCAATGTCGCTTCGAGTTCGTCGACCCGTATCTGAAGGGCGTTCAATTGAGTGGCCTGGTTACTGACGGTCGTGCTGAGCGAGTTCAACTGCGTCCCCTGGTCGCTGACAGTCATACTGAGAGTGTTCAACTGGTCCCGCAAAGCAGCGGCTTCATCGTTGGCCTGGTTTGCCGAGGCTTGAGCTGAATCAGCCTCGTCATTGGCTTCGGACGCTTCTGAGATCCCGATTACCCCCAGCGTAACTCCCGTGATTCCAGCTCCGACGGAAAACAGCGTGCCCGTGTCGAACGCTGCTAACAGACCTCCGTCACCGGACTGCCCTCGAATCACCGGGGCTTTGCTGACAACCAGAAAATTTGACTTCGCCGCTGGTGGAGCCAGATCAGCATTCCAGGTTCTTACCCACGACGTTTCCGATCCGGCAGTCACACTCCAGTTTCCACCTTTCATGCTGGCGAGCTTGAAAGCGCCTTTGACATCAGTTCGCGCTGTGAGAGGCGTTTCCTTCCCTTGCCGTGCGACGACAAGAACTCCGGCTTGAGGCAGACCGAGGTTGTCCACGATCGTTCCGTTCAAGTAACCATGTTTGTCGAGGGCGACGTCGGAAATCGCAGGCGCGACGTTCCTGATGTTCTGCGCGTCGCCAGCAAGTTGACTTCGATTCATGCCGCGCAACCACTCTGCCGTTGTATGACTCGGCAGGTTGTGAATTGCGACCGGCACCTGGCCGCTGCTGATTCTGTCCGGCAATTCGGCGCCGAGCAGTTGACTCGAGGAGGCAACGACTGATGTCAGAGCGAGACCGCTCACAACGGTTATCAGGAATCGATGCACGCTCATATTGAGTTCCTTTCAAATGAACTCGGAGTCCGAATAACGAGTATCCGTGCGCAGCTGGAGACAGCTGAAATGGGTTTTGAATTGTCGTAGTGGGGGGACCGACGAGCTGCTGCCGGTGTTAACCGAGTCGTACTCGTCGTGCATAGTGGGCAGGACGCCCTGAGAAGAGGAGCCGGACTATGCCTGGTCCCCGGAAACCGGTCAATATCAGAATCTGGCTTGCGACAGGCGGACGACAAAGCGCGTCATTGCCAGTGTTCAATGAGGTTCGGACGAGGCGAGACCGACGGCTTAACCGTTGAAAACGGTAGAGGCCCGATGACGGTTGCCAGCCGAATCGATACGCCTGGGCGGCAAGGCCGGAATTCAAGTTCCGATAAGTGGTGAAAGACGGGTTGAACCGTCCTGACACGTCGCGATAAACAGGCCAGGATGTCAGAGTTCATTCCGATTGCCAACCAGCAGGCTGGATCCAGAGCAGACGTCGCGCAGAAAACGCGGAACAGGGAGCTAACAGAAATGCAGGTCACCATCACGGCCGTCGGTCCAGACAACCGAGGTCTCGCCGATCCGATCGTTCATTTTGTGACGTCGCGTGGTGCGAACATTCACGAAATTCAGATGTACGACCGCGATTACGAACGCGTCTTCGCAATGCTGCTCCGCATCGAATGGCCCGGCGAAAAAGCTTCGATCGGCGAACTGCGCGGCGAGATGAATCGAATCGGCCAGGAAACCGGTCTGGAGATCCGCACCTGGTCGCGCGACGCGTCCGACCGTTTGCCGCGAGTCGCCATCTGCACGACATACCGACCAGAACCCGCCCTGGCAGTTCTGCGAGCGATCCGCGACAAGCGTCTCAACGCCGAGGCTGCCGTGATGATCGGAAACCGCCCATCCTGCCGAGGCGTGGCCGAGCAGTTTGGCGTCGACTGGCACAACATTGGCGATGAAAAGGGAGCACCGGACAACGACCGCATGGTCGAACTGTTCGACGAGTACGATGTCGATTACGTCGTACTGGCTCGATACATGCGGATGATTCCGGCGAGTACATGCTGGCGATACGCGGGCGGGCGAATCATCAATCTGCACCACGGAATTCTGCCGTCATTCCCCGGCCCTCGCCCCTACGAAGACGCTTACAGCCATCACATGCTGACGTACGGAGCGACGGCTCACTTCATCGTGCCCGAACTCGACGCCGGAAATCAGATCATCAACCAGAGTTCGTTCACCGTTTATCCCGGCACGCCTCTCGAAGAGGTCAAACGGATGGGCGAGGAAGACAACGAACCCGCGTGTCTGGTGGAAGGCTTGCGCCGCGTCGTCGACCGCGTCGTCGAACTCCACTTCCACCGCATCGCCTGCATCGACTCGCCACGAAGCCGCACCGTTTAAGAAATTGTACAACGCGGAATCCGTCGAAAGTTTGCGAAGCTGCTTTGCAACCTGGGCAATTCGTCAGGCGGTCAGCTCATCGACTGGCAGTCTGCGTAGCACCGATGCAGAAGAGGTGCTTCTCGCCTCGGATGAAAAGTTGGCCGTTTGAGATTGCAGGTGAGGCATAAGACCGTTCGCCGAGTTCGTTTTCGGAAACGATCTCCATGTCGGGCCCGGGTTTGACAACTCGAGTCGTTCCATCGTCAGCCTGGAAGTAAACGAGCCCTCCGGCGGTCACCAGCGACGCGCTGAAGTGACTGCCCATGCGTCCCTGCCAGAGTCGTTCGCCCTTCGTCGTTTCAAAGCAGTTAGCCGTTCCACGATCATCGGCGACGATCAGATATTTATCGACCAGAACCGGAGACGGGACGTAGCACTTCACTTCCTGCGTGTGCCAGACGACGTGCGATTCCGTGACGTCGCCCTGCCCGTCCGGTCGAACGGCCATCACATGGTGAGTGGGAAAACCGGCGGCCATGTAAAATTTTTCGTTGTCGTAGACCATCGAGGCGACGTACTGCTCGGTTGGCCCCTCGACGTTCCACAGCATCTTGCCGGTGTAAGGATCCATGCTGACGATGCACTTGCTCCCCGAAAAAACCATCTGCTGCTTGCCGTCGATTTCGCGAATGATCGGCGTCACATAGCTGCGGGTCTTATGCCGGCGAGGCGTCTTCCACACCATATCGCCGGTTGCTCGATTCAGCGCGACGACGTACGAATCGCCATCGTGGTCGCCGTTGACGATCAGCAGGTCTTCAAAGATCACCGGGCAACTGCAGAAACCGTGAGCGCTGATGAATTCTCCGGGCTTCGTCATCCAACGCTGATTCCCCTCGAAATCGTACGCGGCTACGACCATCTCGCCCGGAGTAATCGGTCGCGGTTTCCCAACATTCGGCGCGGGGACGGTGTGGCCATCAACTTTCAGGAACGCCACATAAACCAGTTTGCCATCGGTTGTCGGCGTGCTCGACGCGAAACTGTTGAGCGAATGTTTCGACTCAAGCGGACTTTCGACCACCGTCTTCTGCCAGAGTTGGTTGCCGGTGTGTCGGTCAAGCGAAATCAGCACCCGCTCTTTCGAGTCGGGCAGGCAACTGACGAGAAAAACGCGATCACCCCAGACTGTCGGCGACGCGTGGCCTTCGCCAGGAATCTCCACTTTCCAGGCAACGTTATTCCCTTCAGCACCGTCCCACGAAACCGGGACGTTCTTTTCGAGACTTGTTCCGTCACCGCGCGGCCCTCGCCACCCCGGCCAGTTCTCAGCAGAAACCAACGACGTCAGCAGACAGAACAACGACGCAACGACAACCGGTATGCAGCGAGTGAACATTCGAAAACTCCAGGTTCGAAACAATCAGACATCCAACTTGTTACCGGATCCCTGCAAGGTCGGCAATGAACCAGCGCAGCGAGAACTGCGGTCAGGCCAAAAGGCTAAGACGTGGAGCAACGCAGATGAAAGCACCGGTAATCAGCACGGTGACCAGACCGCTGATCGTAAAAAGGATCAGTAACTCCGCTCCAACCAGTCGAAAGATCATGAACCGACCGCACCCGATTCGAAACATCGTCGCGAATTCCCGCTGCCGAATCTGGACGGCCAGGACGACGAACAAAATAAGCATCGCGGCGGTGACGATGGCCATTGCGGCAAAGGCCAGTTCAAAGAGTTGTCGGATTCGCATCACGATGGCGAGAAGTTCACCGATAACCTCGACTGGTCGAATTACCTGAGCGGGATCATCGTCAGCCAGGTAGCGTCCCAGCAGGAGTGTCTCTGATTCTTCGTCGTGCGGAATTGCCAGGATCGCTGTCAGCGGAAAATTGTTGCGATCGCCGTGAAAATGAAATGAGCTGGCGTTCTCTTCCGTAATCTCAGTGAACTCGATCAACGCTGCATCGTGCTCAGGAACGTCAGTTTTGCCGAATGTCTTGCCGTTGGAAGAGACGTCCGGCAATCTGTTTTTTCGGGATGACGCATGGCCGTGCCCTATTCCAGCAATAATCCACGCCGTTTCCAGTTCGACAAACACCGCGTTATCGTCGGGTGAACCTGTTTCTGCCAGAAGGCCGACGACTCGCATTCGCAATGGAAACGAACCATCCAGCTCAAAGACATTTTCCGGTTCGGTCATTAGTCCGTCGTCCAGGTCAAGGCTCAATTGTTTCGCCACAGTTGCCCCGAGCAGGCAATCTCCACGACGGTTCCACGAGTGCCCCTTCGCCACTTTCAGATTCCGAAAACGAAGGTAGTCAGAACTGGTACCGACAATGGGCCAGCCTTCGGCCTTGAATCGGACGAGCATCGGAATTGATTTCGCGAGGTCACTTTCCGAGATCCGATTCGATTCAGCCACCGTCGTTTCTCGTGACGGCTGACCGCGGAAGTAGAGTGCGTGCAGCGCCAGTTCCAGTTCGCTTCCGGCTGAGCCGACGACAAGAGGCGTTGCGCTGGCTCGTTCCGTTAGACGGGCTTCCAAATGAGTCGAAAAAAACTGCAAACCAATCGGCAATAGAAACATCAGCGTCAGGCAGCCGACCAGCACGGCTGATCGCACCCGGTGATGCCACAGATAGCGACGGGCAAGAAGAAAAGTTCCATTCATGAATCTTTCTCCCCGTGCACTGTCAAATCAACCGGCTTGTTCCGCAGTAACTCGATGCCCGAGTCGGCGGGCGTCGAAAAGTCGATCACCCGGTCAAACCGGTGAACCAGACTGTGATCGTGAGTTGCCATAAATAACGTCGCCTGTCGAGTGGCTGCCTGCTTAAACAACAGGTCAACAATGCGGTCGCGTGTGGCGGGATCAAGATTCCCTGTCGGCTCGTCAGTAAGCAGGAGTTGCGGGTTCGTGATCAATGCTCGCGCGATTGCGACACGCTGACGTTCACCGTGCGAAAGCAGGTCGATGCGTCGATGCAGGAGCGGATTCAAACCAAGCGACTCCGCGAGTTCACCAGCCGCCGTTCGCGATTCAGGTCTCAATCGCTGAGACGAGTTCAACAGGAACGGCAGCAGGATATTCTCTTCAACATTGAGGTACTCAAGCAGTTCGAATTCCTGAAACACCATGCCGACCGAAGAGATTCTGAATGCACGCCGACCGGCATCGTCGAGTCGCGTGAGTTCGCGTCCTTCGAATCGAACGTTGCCGTCCGACGGAACAACAATCCCTGCAACCAGATTGAGCAGCGTTGTCTTGCCGCAACCGCTGGGACCAACCAACGCGACGGACTCGCCCGACGCAATGCGAAGGCTCGAAACGCGCAGCCCGAAACCTTCACGTTCATAACGAAATTCGAGGTCGTCGATTTCGAGCATTGAGTTGACTATTCCGCAGGACTTTTAACGATGATCGCAACGATGTCTCAAAGCTTGTCGCCGCTCCTGCTGATTCTCAACTGAAGGGTTTGCCAGATGCGAATTTTCCGCGCTGTTGTCGTTGCTGCCGCCGTTTTTGTTACGTGCCAGTTGAACGCCAGGACGGTTCGAGCCGAGCAATTGTTGCCGCGTCTGACCTTCGAACGAGGTCCGGTCAACGGCGTTTTGATCGGAGAAGGCTCAAAGCAAGTGGCCGTTTATTCGCGGCCGGCATCGTCAACCGACAAGCCCGTAGCAATTCTGCTGACGCATCATCGTCGAGATGTTGTTGCCGCTGCCGCAGGTGGTGTTGCTGCGGGAGTTCACGTGGTCGCTCCCGAGTCTGAAAAAGAACTGATCGAAACGCCGAACGCGTTCTGGGATGGATTCTGGACGAAGCGATTTCATGACTACGCTCAGCAGTCAACGAAGATTCTGGCCGAGCCTGTCAACATCGGTCGCTGGGTGAAAGAAGGCGACACATTCAATGCCGGCGGAGCCAGCTTCCGCGTACTGGACACTCCGGGATTCACACGTGGAGCCGTATCGTATGTTGCCGACATCGACGGAAAACGAGTCGCCTTCACCGGAGATCTGATTTACGGAAACGGGCAACTGTTCGACCTCTACAGCTTTCAGGATGCAATTCCTGAAGCGAAAATTGGCGGCTATCACGGTCATGCGTCGCGACTCGCGTTACTCATTCCCAGCCTCAGAAAAATAGCCGCCCAGAAACCAGACCTGATCATTCCTGCTCGCGGACCGGTAATCCGCAATCCGCAGGAAGCCATCGCCCGACTGATTGGTCGCGTCGAGGCGTACTACCGTAACTACCTCTCAACAAACGCCCTTAACTGGTACTTCAAAGAGGAGCGAATGACGACCAAGGGACGGCGTGTTCTCGGTGAAGATGCTGAAGTCAAACTCATGCCGTTATCCGTGCACGAGAAGACCCCGGACTGGATTTGGGAGAATTCGACCAGTCGCCTGCTGATCTCGGACGACGGGCACGGATTTCTGCTCGACTGTGGTTATCAGCGAGTCATTGACGGGGTCAGGCAGCTGATGAAAGACGGCCTCGTCAAGAAGGTCGATGGCATCTTTGTGACACATTACCACGACGATCACACGAACATGGTGCAGGCGGCTTCTGAAGAATTTGGCTGCCCGATTTACGCAACGCTTGAGTACGAAGACATCCTCGAACACCCCGGCGCATATCACATGCCGGCGACGACTGACAATGCGATGAAAGACGTGACCGGACTTAAAAACGGTCACAAGATGAAGTGGAAAGAGTTCGAGATCGAGTTCCAGTTTTATCCCGGTCAGGCACTTTATCACGGCGCTATCCTGGTCCGACGAAATGGCGGCACGCCTTACTACTTTGTCGGCGATGCGTTCTCACCGTCTGGCATGGACGACTACTGCCTGCTCAACCGAAATCTGCTGCACGACGACACCGGGTATCCATTCTGTCTGAAGAAGATTCGCGAGCTGGACTCGGATTATTGGCTGATCAATGAACACATCCCGTACGTCTTTCGGTTCTCCGAGAAGGAACTCGACTACCTTGAAACGAATCTTCAGCAACGCAAAGAAATCCTTGACGAACTGCTCCCCTGGGACGACATCAACTACGGCATCGACGAACAGTGGGCGACTTTTTATCCACGCGGCGCTTCGGCAAAGGCGGGAACGCCAATCGATTTACAGGTCCGCATTCTGAATCACTCACCAATCGCTCGAACATTCAAAGTGACTCCACGAGAATCACGAGGAATCGACATTCTGAGCAAGCCGACAGAGATCGCACTTCAGCCGCGACAGTCTGGATCGGTTCCAGTCAGGGTCTCTGTCAAGAGGTCAGCCACCCCGCCAGCGACGTTCGTCGTGACAGCTGACATCGATTCTGACGGCATGCACTTTCTCAGCTGGGCTGACGCTGTCATCCGAATCGAAGACTGAGGCTTCCCGGATCATGCAGAAGAGAGAAAGCCACAGAAGACAGGGACTTACGCGAAAGCAGGGGCTTTCGTTCCATGTAATTCCATGTGTTCCGCGGCTCAAATACTTGAAGATATTGCCCCTTCTGTTCTGCAGTATTCTGGTCACCATTCTGGTCACCGAATCGCCCGCTGTCGCTCACCCGATCTCGCTGACTGAAGCGGTGGTTGATGTTCAGCAGGATCGAGTTGATGTCGAGTTGAAAGTTCTCGTGGAAGACCTCGTGTTGTACTACCCGGTCAGTGCCAACGAGGATGACATTTACCCTGCCGATTCTCTCCGCCACGCAGCACAGTCCCATCACAAATTTGTGCTGGACGGCCTGAGACTGCTCGACGAAAACGGAAAACTATTATCTGGCAAAGTCACCTCCGTGAACTCGTCAAACATTGTGGATAAAGGAGTCGCGCTCACCGAAATCAAACAATTTTCCGTTACCTACTCACTGCAATATTCAACAAATGCGAAGCCGGACTTTCTGACGGTTTCCCAATCTTTCGGCGGCGAGAAGGCAACCCTGCCCGCGATGATGGATTGCCAGGTCAAACAGCAGGGCGTCGTGCTGGATATTTCGCAACCTTTACTGAGCGGTCAGTCTCTGACGACGAGGTTCGACTGGACGAAGCCGCCAACACCGCCGAAGAACTGGCGGGAACTCAAAGAGCAGCGAAGCGAGCGACTGAAGCAGCAGTTGGGCATTGCCAGCTACAGTGGGCTGTACTCGTTTTTCTATATCACGCCTCACGAAGTGCGGCACGAAATTCTGATCCCGCTGCTGACAATCGACGAGTGGATCACTGTCAAACGGAACGACGAAGCATTTCTGGAAGTTGACGAGCAGAAAGCGGCAGCATCGCAGGTCGCGGACTTTTTTCGAAAGGGCAATCCGGTTTCGATCAACGGTTCGGTTGTGAAACCAATTGTCGCTCGCGTGAATTTCTTCGGTCTGGACATTCGAGACTTTGCCATGAATGCCGAGCCTCGCCGTGTGAGCGTCGCGCAGGCAAGAGTCGGCATCATGCTGAGCTACCCATCGGAGAAAATCCCGTCGAAGATTCACGCAGAATGGGAGACATTCAACAGGTTTGCTCCGTTTCTGAAGTCGGTCATCTATGAATTCAATAACCCATCGCGCGAACACTTTTTTCGCCCTGGCGATGTGGTCTTTGACTGGGCCGGCACGAATTCTGATCAGCAGTCAGAGCCTGCGGTCAAAGCAATATCCTCGACCGATTCCGCCCCTTCTTCGGACCGGGCCGAGCAGATAGCTCACTTGCTGATTCGAAATGTCTATCGCGCGTTCGACTTTCAAGGTGAGAGGGAGACTTACGATGCCCTCAGTGCATTCGTTGACGGACCATTGCTTCGTTCGTTGTACTTGCAGATTCGACGTTCGCTTCTGATGGCTGAGCAGGGTGGTTCACGGTCGCGAGTCCTGGAAGTACAACCAGTGTCAGGCATCGTGACCGGAGCACCGTCGCTCGGTGAATTTCAGGTCGATCTTTGCTGGAGAGTGTCAGGAGAAGTTGAACACTGGGGGCACATCCACACTCGTGAGAACGAATATGTTGGCAGGCTCTCCGTCAAAGACGCGGACGGATTCTGGAAGCTGACTGAGCTGAAATTTCTCGGCCAGAAGCGAGTTCGCTTTGAGACTCGGTTACGCGAATGATCGTCGCTGAAGTCTGTTTTCCACCACACGGACCTTGCGCCGAAGCCGTTTGCCTGAGAGAGGCTGAGCCTTTCTCGAACCAGACGAGCTATGAACGACACCCGGCTTCGCTGAGGATCTCAGCAATGTGCATGACTCGGATCGGTTTCTTTTCCCGTCGGATCAGACCGTCCATGTGCATCAGGCAGGACATGTCGTTGGCGGTAAGTATCTCGGTGCCGGCTGATTCGTGATCAGCGATCCGGTCTTTGCCCATCATCACGGAAACGGCTTCTTCGCCGATCGCAAAGGTTCCGCCGAAGCCACAGCATTCATCGGGGCGGGTCAGTTCGCTGATCTGGATTCCTTCCAGAGATTCCAGCAGCCAGCGAGCCTTGTTAAAGGTCAGGCCGACGAGTTCTGACGAGCTGCCCAGACGAAGTTCTCTCAGGCCGTGGCAGCTCTGATGCAGGCCAACTTTGTGAGGGAAGCTGCCTTCAACTTTGCCGACCTTCAGAATGTCGACGAGAAATTCAGTCAGCTCGAAAGTCTTCTTCTTCAAGGCTTCGAAACCGTCTCGGCCTTCCAGGTAGTTTTCGTAGTGGTGAGTCACCATCGCCGTACAGCTTCCCGATGGGCACACGACGTACTCGTACTCGGCGAAGATATCAAGAAACCGTTCGGCGAGCGGGCGGGTTTGCTCAGTCAATCCTGTGTTGGCCATCGGCTGCCCGCAGCAGGTTTGCTCAGTTGGAACAACAACTTCACAGCCGTAGCGTTCCAGCAGGTCGACAGTGGCCAGGCCGACGTTCGGGTAAAGCTGATCAATGTAGCAGGGGACGAAAAGTGCGACTTGCATGGGGCTGACTGAGTCCGAGGAGAGGGCACGGGGCTGACGGGCGACAGTTTAGGTCATCGCTCCAGCGTTCGCGAGTTTGTTCGTGCGGGATCAGTAGATGCGAATGTGTTGTGATTTTTTTTCGCGGAGGCCGGAGAGGTTAAAACTCACAATACGGAAAACGGCGAGTCGCGGTTTCCCGGGACTCGCCGTTGGTTCCTGCCTGGAGACAAAGGCAATTCATTCTTGTTTTCAGAGTTCCCTGCCCGGTGATCCTGTCGTTCGGTGTGGGTCGATCAAGGTCAGCGTTTCAGGTGGTCAATCTCTGGTGTGAGTATCGTGGTCAATCAAGGTGCTTGCTCGATGTGCGGTCAGAAGTGAATGTTAATCCAAGCGAGTGGCACAAGAGCAGATTTTGATCGACCGGACAGGGTTCTGAAAACTATTCAATGCTGTCAATCACGGAGTCGATGTCGAGGTCTTTCGGCAGTGGAACAAGGATGTCCCTGGGCTGCTCATCGGTGAAGAGTTCGACGTCGTTGAGTTTCAGTTTCGGAGCGGACTTCGAAGCTGAATCAGCAGGTCGAGAGGCAACTCGCGATGTTCGCTGATCCATGATGACACGGGCAGCTTCCCGCATATCGTCGCTGCTCAACCGACGAAGATTGCTGAGTTCGGCCAGCGGCTCAAGAATTCCAGCCACTTTTCGAACGGTCGATTCCATCAGCACGACATCCAGCAGGCTTTTTCGCATGCCGTCGATCGTGGTGACCTGCGTCTGAAGTTCATCATTGAGGTCAGTCAGAACTTCCAGCGTTTCGACAGCGTCGGCGACCTCAGCGGTCTGACGATTCAGCGTATCCTGAATTTCAACGAGCTGATTCAGGTTGCCTTCAGCCGAATCGAGATCAGCTTCTGCGATCAAAGCGTCACGAAGTGTGAAAAGTCGTTCGGTATTGGCAAAGGCGGCTTCGGTATTGCCACCGTTTGAGACAACTGCATCTTTCAGGGTGAAGAGTTCCTGAGCCGTCAGCTTTGCAGTTTCCAGACCTTCTGATTTCGCGTTGATGTCGTTCTTCAGAGCAATCATGTTGCGAGCGGCTTCGTGAGCGGCGGCGACATCGCCCGCTTCGTTGAAGACATCATTCTTGATGGCGGCCAGAGCGGCGACGTGTTCCTGAGCGATGTCCAGGCCTTCGCCGTTGGTCATGATCTGATTCTTCAGCTCGCCGAATTTCTGCACCGCGTCGTAAGCATTGTCGATCTTTGCGACCTGAACTTCAGCAGCGTCGCGGACTTTGACCAGTTGATTGATAGCCGACATGGCATCAGTAGTGTTCTGGCCGGATTCGACAAGGTGTCCCTGCATGGCAACCATGCGGTCGAGACTGACTTCAGCAGACTCAACATTTTCAGAGTTTCTCAACACAGCATTCTGCAAACCGACCAGGCGGTCAAGTTTGGCGAACGCAGCACCTGTGTGGCCTGCTTCGGCTTCGATTTCGCTGCGAAGCTGAGCCAGAGCACTCATACTGACGCGAGCGTCTTCGAGTTGTCGGTACTGCGACTTCAGGCTGGTCAGCAGGTTGTTCGTTTCCCAGACCTGATTGCGAACTCCGACGAGTTCTTCCATATCACGTTCGACGGTCGAGAGTTCGGTGCGAACCGAGGCAAGTTCCCGCATCATGGGCCGTCGCACCATGATGTCCATGCCTAAGAATCCGGTGGCGAGTCCGACGAAGAGCATGCTCCATCGAAACGCGGGACTGGCGACAAACTCGTTCGTCGCCGACGATTGGTCGTGGCCTGAGATTAACAAGGCTTCTCCTCCAGGGCTGAAAATGTGGCAATCATCAGGAGATGGTTTGCCTTCCCGAGCGGCGCTGCATCAACAATTTCTGGTGGCCATCGTGCCACGGTGATTGCAGTGCTGTCTGGAACGCCGGGGGGAAGGGTCATGCCTGGCCAGGCTACGCGTCGAGGCTGTCGTAGCGCCGGCAGTGAAACAAAGAGGTACGTCTCGGTAGGTGGTAATGTCCGCAGCCATGATTAGTGACTGCGTCATCGCGGGGAAAAAATCACCGGTGCCTGTCAAGCGTGAGTGGTCAATACGCGACCGATCACACTCCAGGAGGCTGATTCGGCACAGGGCGCTCGGAATTCAAACCCGAGACACGTCGGAGAGGGCAACGTTCTGTGACCAGATCAACTGGAACAACCGACAACGTTCAGCTCGAAAGCCGCTCTTGACTGTCGCTCCCACACCACCAGATATCGCCAGATTGACCAACCGGAATTGCTTCTCTTTGCTTCGCGACCGGACGAATTTTTGAGGTCCAGGTCACAGCCGTTACAACGCATCGCGCCCGTCACGGTCGGCACATTGCGACCGGGGAAATTGCTCAGGCGAAGTTTGCAGGAATGCGGACGATCTCCGTCTGAAGATCTCCGCCGGTGACGTGGACCTGCCCGTCACAATCGACAAAGACATCGACCTCGCTGCGGACACCGAACTCAGGCAGGTAGATGCCAGGTTCGACAGAAAAACAAGTTTGCTTCATGACCAGCCGGTCTTCGCGAGTTTCCAGGTTGTCCATGTTGGCACCGTTGCCGTGGACTTCCTGGCCGATGCTGTGGCCGGTGCGGTGGACGTAGAATTCGCCGTAACCAGCATCTTCGATCACCTTGCGGCAAGCGTTGTCCACTTCCCAGCCCTGGAGCAGTCGCCCCTCGGCGTAAGCGCTGCGAACACAGGCGATTGCGGCGTCGCGAGATGCGGCGACGATGTTGAAGATCCTGGTATATTTTTCCGGGACTTCCGTTCCGACGAAGCCTGTCCGAGTCAGATCGCTGTAGACAGCTCGAGGCCGATCCATCTTCGCCCACAGGTCAACCAGAACGAAATCACCTTCTCGGATCTTTGTGTTTTCGCCGGTGCCGGTTTCGTAATGAGGGTTCCCGCTGTGTGGTCCTCGGCCAACGATTGGAGGGTGATAGGTCGTCATCCTGTTCGTTGCGAAGTGCTCCATGATGACGTCTGAGACGGCCATCTCTTCAACCGCCCCGTTGTTGCGAATCTCGTCGGCGATGAACTTCCACGCGACTCCGAAAGCAGCATTAGTATGAGTCGCCGCTTCGAGGTGCATCTGCCACTGCTCGTCGTCCCAGGTTGCTTCGAACGACTGAATCAGGTCACCCGACGGGACGATTTCGGGTCCGAAACTACGGACCAGTTCGATTGTGCCGGCGTCGACTTTCGAAATGTACGGGTTGGCGTTCCTCGGCGAGTATTCCATCGCAATGCGCGAGTGCCCGTTCGTCAGCGACTGGATGCCCGCCTCAAGTTCCTGCCACTTCAAATAAATGGTCTTGTCGCCAGGCAGATGATCGAACACGCCGGACTCGATGCGGTGGACGAGTTTGTGCGGCGTGCCTTCTCGCGGGATGCAGTAAAAGCAGCGGCGCGAGCCCATCTGGTCGTCAGCCAGCTGCAGAACCCGACGAGCGAGTACGTTGCTCCCTCGGAAATCGCACAGCAGCCAGGCGTCAACATTCAGCTCAGTGAGGGCAGACTGAATTTTTTCCAGATCAAACATGGCAATCATTCCGTAACGGCTGGTGGAGTTCGAACTTCGAAAGTGAAGATATGGCGAGGAATTTCCTCGGTCCTCTGAAATAGAGTGCCACTGGCGCTGCCAGTGCCGTTTGGAATCGACGGTTGCGGAAAACTCCGCACTGGCAAAGCCAGTGGCACACGTTGAATTTTTGAGCGCGTCGTTTTCAAATGGCTGTCAGGAAACCGGACTACCCCTATCAGAAGCCCGCAGCTCCTGATCCGGAACCCTGTCGAGTTGAAGGAGCGACCGGGGCGGCGGTTGGAGCAGCGATCAGGCCTCCGGATGCAAACTGCTCACGGCGACTGGCGTAACGAATCGGAAAGGAAGGCCAGATTGTATTCCGATTGTTGTCTGCCTGGTCATCAATGAAATCAGAAACCGGACCGTCAAAAATTCTCCCACAGGCGAATATGCTTTCGCTGGCGTACTGCGTGAAGCCAAGCCACTGGCGGTCAGGCGCCAGAATACCGAACAGGTTGGCTCGTTCGGGACGAAACTCCATGAAGTTGCGAGGCAGCGGGGCGGTGTGCAGGGCCGTCAACAGGAAGGCCATCGTGACATAACCGCTGATCAGTCCGAAACTCCAGCGTCCGAGACTGTGAGCCAGATTGCTCATCTCAATGTAACGAGGCGAGAGCTTCTCCATCAGCACCTTCAATCCGAAAACCAGTCCGCCGAAAAGACCGACGAGCATTATGACGTCCCAGCGGTAAGGCCACGCGCCGCTGCTCATCAGGTTGCTTTGTGCAAACGCTGCAAACGGCTCGAAGAAGTTCATCGCCAGCAGGCCCGAGACGATGACCACCAGGCAACTGACTGCGGCGCCGAATGCGCCTTCACCGGCGACGCACCAGGTAACGACTCCCCAAACGGCCAGCAGAATCACATCAAACATTGAACAGCTCCGAAGCTGAGGCTTCTGGTTGAACTTCCTTGGGATAAACGCCAGCGATCGAGAATGAGGACTGTCGCAGGGGGTGCCTCGACCTACCAGCCTCGAACCGAAAACGAAGGTGCATCGAAACGCATCTTCCTGATCCTACTAAACTGGTTTCTAAACAGGTTGCTGATCCGGCAGACTTGGTTGAAGAACCAGGTCGGTGATCTTTGTCACGAACTCGCTTAGTTCCGGGTAAGTGCCGGGACCGAGGTTGCTGTGTTTGCCATCGGCGGTCCATTCACCGATGACCGTTTGAACTTCTTCTTCGTTAGGTTCGCCGTTTTCCAGAGTGAAAAAACGGACCGAACCATCGGACATGTTTTGCGACTGGTCGGTGATATCAACCGTCAGGACCAACGCTACGAAGAACGCTTCCGTCGCAAAGTGCGGAGCCGGCATTTCCAGAATCGTACACGGAAACGGACCGACTCGAAGCTTGTGAATCAGGATGTCGTCCAGCGTCAATTCGATGGGCTGATTATGTTGTTTGCAGGTTTCAAGAACCTGGTTCCAAAGTTCGGACAGGTATTCTTTGCCGCTCGGTGAGGCCAGCGACGTAACGCACTTCGTCGGGTTTTCAAAGGCAGCTTTTCGAAGCACGACATGTGCAAACGAGTAGTGATCACATCTCGGGTCGACTCCCGACTGGCTCTTGCCACCTGATCCTCTCGAGAAAAAATCGAAGAGTCCCATAAGTGACTTTCGGTCAGATCGAAAACCCGTGTCTGGCTGTCACGACAACAGCCGCTTCTTTTGCCTGGCGAGCTGCTACTTCACAACTCGCATCAATTCTTCGATGGACGTCAGACCTTTGACGACCAGTCGAAGCCCTTCTTCCTGCATGTAAAGCATGCCGTTTTTCCGGGCTTCAGATTTTAATTGTGAGAGTGGTGCCTTTTCGCGAATCATGTCTCGCAGGCGGTCGTTGATTTCCAGGAACTCGAAAACACCAATTCGACCGCGATAACCGAGGCCGCCGCACGCGGTGCATTCTTCCTTTGGATCCTTCGGCGGTCGGTAGAATTTTTCGATTCGATCGACCGGCAGATTCGCCTGTTTGAGAAACTCGGCCTTGGGGCGGTACGCCTCTTTGCACTTCGGACAGAGTCGTCGCGCGAGCCGCTGTGCAAGAATCCCGGAAATCGAACTCGCAAACAGAAACGGCTCAACGCCCAGGTCGAGCAGTCGGAACAGGGCAGTGATTGAGTCGTTGGCGTGGACAGTCGAAAAAACGTTGTGACCAGTGTTTGCCGCCTGGCAGGCAATCTGAGCGGTTTCCTCGTCGCGGATTTCGCCGACCATAATCACGTCCGGATCCTGACGCAGGATACTTCTCAGCGAGCTGCCAAATGTCTGGCCGGACTTTGTGTTAACCTCGATCTGGGTGATATTCGCCATCTGGTATTCGACCGGGTCTTCGATCGTGATGATGTTGTGCTGGTAGGCGTCGATACTTTTCAGAGCGGCGTACAACGTTGTCGACTTGCCAGCCCCCGTTGGCCCGCAGACAACCAGCAGGCCGTGAGGCTGGTGGACGATCTGCAGCAGCTTCTCTTCCAGAGCTTTCCGGAAACCCAGTTCGGGCAGAGAGCCCGTTGAGCCAGACTGGTCCAGAATACGCAGACTCATTTTTTCGCCGCCACGGATGCCCTGCGTGGCGACTCGGAAGTCGATCTCGCGGCCTTCTGTCAGTGCTCGAAAGCTGCCGTCGAGTGACCGACGTTTTTCGGTGATGTCCATCGCGCCGAGCACTTTGAAGATGTTCAGCACGGAGTCGCCGAGCGCTCGATCAAACGGCTCGACCGGATACATCACGCCGTCGATTCTCATGCGAATGTTCATCGTGTCTTCGCGAGGTTCGAGATGGATATCCGTCGCGCGACGAATCAGGGCGTCGTAAACCAGCTCTTTGGCTGCCATGAAGCCTCGTGAATTCTCGACCTGCTTCGTGCGCGAAGTGTCGATTCGGCCAGTCTCTGTCCGGCCCACAAACTGAATGTCCGGCCCGTTGCCCGAACCGACTTCACCGTCGCCGCCGATGTTGATTCCGACTCTTGCCAGCAGTCGAATGCCGACCCTACGGATGTGTTCGGGCGTGAGAACTTTGGCTTTTTCCGGGACTTTGGCGTTTCGTTCTTTCACGTAAAGACCAAGCGGAGTTCCGGTCGAAGCTCCGATCAGCACGAATGCCAGAAAGAAAGATGGCGACGTGATGCCGAGCAGGAGCCCCGTCGCTCCGGCAGCAAACATGACCGAGTTCCAGAAGTCGCTGCGGACTTTCAACGAGGTGCTGTCTTCATTGACCCACGCCGACGACCAGACCCAGAACGACAACAGCCCAACGTAGAAGATCAGTCGAAACAGGCTGAGATAGCCGCCCGCAAGTGGCACGGTCGGTGACGCGCTGTCAGGGATGGCGTTTCCCCGGAAGAACGGAACCGGCGACGGAGGCCAGGTAGTTCCGGGAAGAGCGGAAACGACGCTTCCGGCAGGAACAGCAGGGCCAGCAGAAGGACTTCCAGCAGGAGCGGTTGGCTCCTGTGCGCAGGCATGGCTCGCGCAAAACAGCAGAGTACCAAGGACGATGCCGACGCCAGCGATCGCTCTGAGATGTTGAAGATTCATATCTGGACAGCAACTGAGGGCAGATGACCCGCTGGCCGCAACCAATCGACCTGCTCGGAACGAGACGAGCAATCGTAGTGAGCAGGGTTGTGCTTTTCTACACTTGCCGCTCAGAACGCTGCCGCTTCGAAAAGTGATCTGCGTTGCGTTGCAAAATCGCTGAGCCCTCCTGAGACTCCGGCAGACGTTCTGCAGTTGTTCTGAACGTCGAAACTTGCCGAAGCCAACACGCTGAATTCAACGGGACAAATCTCATGGACGATTGCTACCACATCTCGGATACGAGTCAAATTCTGACGCCAGCTCTGGTCGTCTTTCGAGACATGGTTGAGCAAAACCTGGATCACATGGTGGAAATCGCTGGCGATGCGTCGCGACTGAGACCGCACTGTAAGACTCATAAGACGCGAGAAATCATCGAACTGGAGCTGGCTCGCGGGATCAGCCGACACAAGTGTGCGACGTTCGCCGAAGCCGAGATGCTGGCTGAAGCTGGTGTCAAAGACGTATTCCTTGCTTACAGCCTGGTCGGGCCAAACATCGGTCGAGCGGTCGCCTTTCGGCAGAAGTATCCGGATGTCGAATTTTCCGTGACGGCGGATCACGAAAAGCCGATCAGGCAGCTTGGTGCGGCGATGGTCGACGCGTCGCTGGCAATCGGCGTCCTGCTGGACATTGACACGGGGCAGCACCGAACCGGCATCTCCGTCGGCCCGGAAGCCAAAGACCTGTACCGACTGATTGTCGAAACCGACGGTCTGACTCCAAACGGTCTGCACGTTTACGACGGGCATCAGCATCAGACTGATCGCGACGAACGACGAGCCGCTGTGAATGAGGAATGGGATCGCGTTGTCGAATTTCGAAAGAGTCTTGAGGCGGAAGGATGGCCAGTCCCTCGACTGGTCTGTGGAGGCACAGCTTCGTTTCCGATCTATGCGGAGAAGTCAGATCCCGGCATCGAGTACAGCCCCGGCACGTGCGTCTACAACGACGCCGGCTACGGCGGTCGGTTTCCGGACATGGTCTTTCCGCCGGCGGCCATGATGCTGACTCGGGTGGTCAGCCGCCCAACGCCGACGCGAATCACGCTCGACATTGGTTACAAGGCCGTTGCGTCCGATCCGCCCGCCGGACAACGACTGACTTTTCCAGACCTTCCCGATGCCGAGGCCGTCCTGCAGAACGAAGAACACCTCGTGCTGGAAACGTCGCGTGCTGAAGAATTCGAACCCGGCGACGAACTGTTCGCAATCCCTCGCCACATTTGCCCAACGTCCGCACTCCACAGAGCGGCCTACGTCGTCTCCGGCGGAGAAGTCGTTGGCCAATGGGAAATCGCCTCCCGCGACCGCTGGATCACGATTTAGAGATTACCCTGAATCAGCAGCTCCGGCGCCGAGAACTCAACCAGCCTCGAAGCAAGATCATCAGTAAAGGCCAGGGCAGACCACTTGAGAATTCCAAACCGCTGATCGACTTCCCGAGAGTTGATTCATCGAGAGACGCAAGCTGGAACAAGCAGTCGGATCTGAGCCATGCACCGAGTGAGAAACCCGAACTCCGCCCCCGCCCTCTGTGACACTCTGCGATTTAACCTTTCAGCTACTTCGCGATCTTCCAGAGGTGGCCGTCGCTGCGGACGAACATTTCGTTGTCGGAGATCGCCGGGGTGCTGAGGATCGTCTCGCCGACGGTGTTCTCGCCGACGATTTCGCCTTCCGCTCCGCTGATGTCGACAACCTGGGCGCCGCCCTCTTCGTTGAAAAAGATCAGCTGCTTTCCCGCAGCAACGGGAGTCGCGCTGAACGGTCCCTTCAGGCGAACCTTCCAGAGAATGCTGCCAGTTGTGACGTCCGCGGCCTGGAGCACTCCGGCACGGTTGACCACGAATACTTTTCCGTCGACGACGATGGGGCTCGACGTTCCAGGCCCGAGTCGGTTGTCGTTCCAGAGGACTTCCGGAGACTTTGCGTCATCGCCCTTATTTTCACCAGGTCGCAACGCTGTCAGACCGTTTGACGGGACGAGCAGCGAATCGGTCGTAACGACGGACGACGGAATCGTCGACGCGCCATCTTCAAACTTCCATTGAGTTTCGCCCGTTCGAGGATCGACGGCTTCGACCCCGGCTGAAGACTGAAGCAGAGCCAGCGGTTCGGAATCACGATTCTGCCAGACCGTTGGCGACGTCCAGTTTGCCTTCTTTGGTCGAGCCTTCTTCCAACGCGCTTTGCCGGTCGATGTGTCCAGGCCGGTTGCGAAGGACTCCGCATCATTTTCAACCTGCACGATCAGCGTGTCGCCGATGACGATCGGCGACGATGACATGCCAAGGCTGTTGCTGGCGTTCGGAAAGTCGTGAGTCAGGCCGCGCAGCCATAGCAGGTTTCCGTCGAGGTCCAGGCACACGACGTCGTTGCTTGAATAAAAGGCAAAGATTCGTTCGCCGTCGGAAGCCGGAGTCGGCGTCGCCACGCACATTTTGGGATGTGTCATCGTCCGACCGGTTGCCCAGAACTGACGTTCCCAGACTTTCTTCCCACTCGTCCGATCAAACGACAGAACATGCAGCCGGTCCTGACGAAAGCCACTGCTGGCCGTCACGACAACCTGATCACCGATGACGATAGCGCCGGACAACCCTCGACCAGGCAGATCAACTTTCCAGGCGATATTTTCGGTGTCTGACCAGGTGGCCGGGATCTCGGACAACGCAGAGACTCCGGAAACATCGTTGCCGCGAAACTGAAGCCAGTCGGCTCCGGTCAGACAGGTAGCTGACACGACAGCCGCGACCACAGGGACGATTCGGCGTGCTGAAAGGTTTTGCAGGTTGATCATTCGGAAGCTCCTTCTGCCTGAGCGGTCAATCGTTGTGGTTGATTTTTTTGAGGTCGCGCGTCCGATGTCGTCCGGCTTTTCGACTTAACCGGCAGAACGGCAACACCGGACGGATCGCAAACTCGAATCTGGATCTGGTATCGCTGTGCCCAGTCGTCGGTCTGCTCGTTCTGGCAGAGCTTCAACAGGATGACGTTCTTTCCCGCCTTCAACTTTGCCGGAACCCGGTACTGGTCGATGGCCATCCCCCGGTGATACTCGTCGCGACCGAAGAGAAATTCTCCGTTGACCCACAATTTCCAAGCGTTCGGAGTTCCAAATCGAAACTCGACATTGCGATCGGCAGCGGCTTCGTAGAACGTCGCGAGGTACATCACCGCTCCTTTGTGAGGAGCGACTGACTTCGCAATGTCGACGATGCCGAATTCGTCGGACGTGGTGATCTCGCCCCAGGAGACTTCGCCTTCTTTCGCTTTGAGTTTCGCCGCAAAGTCGAGTTCTTCTTCCGGGGCGTAGGCCGTGTCGAACCCGACGAAGTCGTGGTTGTCGAACGGGCCCACAATTCGCCAGTCGGTCAGGAATCCGAAGTGGCTGACCAGGTCAACTTCGTCGCCCAGCTTTTTCAACGACTCTGAAATCTTCTTTGCAAGGTCCGAATCCGTTGCGCCTGTCAGCGCCTGGCGATAAACCTGCTTTGCTTTGTCGGCGGAGTCTTTGCCAAGAGACTCCGCTTCGGCGACCAACCGCTGAACGGCATCGCGACGAAACTCTGGACTGGGATCAAGCAGCATGGCTGGAATCAACCGGTCGCCAATGGTCGAGTCGACCTTCGCCAGAACCTCGTAGGCCAACCGCCGTGCCCGCGGATCGTTGGTGCGTTCCTGCACGAAAGTTTCGAGCTGTTTGACAGGCAACGGCTTGCCTGCTGCGAGATGTCGGTCTGCAATGGTCTCGACAGAGTTTCTCAGATAGTTGGCGGCAAGCGGCGACGCCTTTTCGAAACCACCGAGAATCTGCAACAGATCGCTGGCTGCGGCGTTCGACAAATTTCGAACAGCGGCGGCGGCGGCTTCGTTGCCCTGCCCTTCCCGCGACACTTTTCTGATGGCGGCGATTTGCGAACTCAGATCCGCAGCCGACAGACTGGCAATCATCGAAAAAGCGATCACAGCAGCAAAACTGCATCGATAAATGGGCATAAAAAACTCCTGCTTCTGTTTCAGGAAATCCAGGAAAGAGCCAGGTTAAGAAAAACCACGCCGAGGCATGAAAACGACTCGGAAAAGTGTTTCCGACTTCCGTTTTTTCCGTTCCTTCCGTAGTTCAATTTTAGTCATGACTTCGTCAGGCGGAACCTGACCTGCGGAGTTGCGGATTCATTTCCGTGAGCGAGCAGACTCCAGGATGGCGGTCGTCATGTCAAACACGGGGAGTGCGCACTCGAAGGGCGAAATGTTTTCGGCAGCTCCGGTGACCAGGTCGAGGAATCCGGTGACGGGATTCTGCGTCGACTCGCGACCGCTATGTTCCGGCGGCAGCTCGATCCGCCTGACGTTGTTGTCGCAGCCGATGAAGAGCTGAAAGTCTCGGACGATAAGGTCAGCTTTTTCGCAGTGAATGAACAACTCCTCGTGAAACGAGTTTGCATTGCCGACGAACGAAAGCGAAAACGGCACGGCTCGATCGGCCTCGCCCAGGAGTTCGCCATTGACCATCGTGATGATCTCGACATTGCTGCCGGCTTTGGTACTGCGTGCTGACAGATCTCCGCGCTGCAGACCTGTCACGTAGAACAGGTTATCGAGCCGATGACTGCCGGCATCACCAAGGTAGCCACCGTTGTTAATTCCGGGATCGTCTCGCCACGTGTCGGCGATGGTCTGCTGCCAGCGTTCGGTGTTCACCGCCGTCACGCCAACGATGCGGCCCCATTGACCGGACTCGATCTCTTGCTTCATCCGCTGATAGATCGCCCAGAAGCGACGCTGATACCCAAGCATGAAGTGAACGTGGCTGAGACTTTGTGACAGATCGATCAGGCTGATGATTTCGTCCCGCGTCGCTCCGAGCGGTTTTTCACACAGCACATGCAGGTCGTGCGTGGCGGCGGCTCGAACCTGCGACACGTGCGCCGTCGTTGGTGTGCAAATCACAGCCGCATCGACATTCGCCGGAGCAAAGGCATCTTCAGCGGATTCGAAAACCGGAGCGTCTGGGACAAACTGGTCTCGAAGCCGCGTCGCCATTTCCCGGTCGGCATCGTAGAAACCGGCCAGCGTCGATCGTGGATCTGCCGCCAGCCGCTCTGCATGAGCAAGCCCCATGCGGCCACAGCCAACCACAACGCATCGAAGACTGTCCATGTAAGTCGTTTCACTGCTCAGGTATAGAGTCCGGTTTGCTCGCAATCGATTGTTTCAGACTGTACGCTGGCTTCAGATCGCTGCACAGTCAGCGGTTCCCGCCTGATCGTCACACTCGGACTTCTTTCCCGTCGGCAACTCTCCACAACTTTTCAGCAACGACTCCTGCCCCTCAGAATCTGCGATCGCGGGTTTCACCGAGCGGCTGACCGCGTGATTTTCTGGAAAGTATGGCTTAACCGGTTGGAATGAACTCGCGAAATACTGGCAAATTCAGGTGACGCAGCTAAAAAATGGTATCGCGAAATGTTGATCTGAGGCGTACCTCGGACAGCGTAAAACTGTGCCCTTTCCACTTTCAGGTGGTTTCTTCATCAGACCAACCGGTCGGGAATGTTCCTCACGCCGCAGACAACCAACTGATGACGCCGCCGAAACAGTTTTCAGGAGAATTGATATGTCGATGAATTTCCGCCTGACCGCCGCTCTACTGGCAGCAGTGGTTGCTGGCCTGAGTTCCCAGGCGATCGCTGCCGACGGCTACGGCGATCTTACCGGACGAATCGTCTTTGACGGCGACGTTCCGAAGCTGCTGCCAGTCGTCAAAAAGGACGCTCCCGCCAGTAAGCTGCCGGCCTGCTGTGCGATCAAAGATACCGCCAACGACTCGTTGGTGATCAATCCGAAAAACAAAGGCATCCAGCACGTCTTTGTCTACTTGAAGAAAATCTCGAAGGGTGACATTCACCCGGAACTCGAAAAGAGCAAAGAGCCGGAAGTCGTTTTCGACCAGAAGGAATGCGTCTTCAAACCACACGCCATGGTCGTGCGAACTGATCAACAGGTTGTCGTGAAGTCAGATGACAACGTGCCTCACAACACACACACCTACCCTGTCTTCAATCAGGGGGAAAATTTCATCGTTGCTCCGAACGACCGAGTTGGTGTCAAGATGCCGAAGTTCAACTTGAAAGAGCCGCTGCCGATGCAGGTGAAGTGCGACATTCACGCCTGGATGAAGGCTTACTGGCTGGTGATTGACCACCCGTATGCAACCGTCACCGATGCGGATGGCCGATTCACGATTCCGAAACTGCCGGCCGGTGACTACGAATTCGTCGTCTGGCATGAACGAACTGGCTACCTCGACAAAGCCATGAAAGCCACCATCAAAGATGGAGCCAAAGCCGACCTCGGCGACATCAAAGCTCCAGCCGATAAGTTCGAGATCAAACCTGAGGAAAAAGAGTAAACAGAGCGAGCGGTTCAGCAAAACCAGAACGGTGGGAAGACACTCGATCTTCCCGCCGTTTTTTATTTCAGGAAATGCCACCCTGACCTCAGCCCAAAGACTCAGAAAAACGTCAAGGTCTTACACTCCTCATCCGCAAATTCTGGTTTTGATAAGCAAAGCTTTAGCTGGACAGCGCCAGGTTTGTTTAGCGGAGTGGGACTGAATTGAATTTATCGGGATTGATGCCGAGAGCTGCAAGTCGTTGGCGTCTTGTCCTGCGGTGTGATCGGGATGCCTGAGCGTTGCGTCGGGCGTGACGAATTTCCCAGACCTCGCTGCCGCGATGAGTGTCCTTGATGCGATACCGCTGTGGCGATTGTTTTCGAAACGCCAATGAGAACGTCGCGAGATTCTGAACTTCGCTCGGCTGCCGTTTGACGCCGGTCGTGTGCTGGCCGCTCTTCGCCGTGCCCGTTTCGTCGACACAGCCGATCGCGTCAGAATGAGCATGCTCAGCAGCCACGATCTACTCACAGCGGTCCCGCAACTGTTCCTCACCCCAGACGATGGATTCCAGAGATCGCTGCAGCGTCCGCGGTGCCACTTTCTGATCCAGCACGATGGCTTCAGCATTCTTGCGCTGCACGCCCGAGAGCAAAACAAGCGGCAAAACCGCTCAGAAACTCCCCGAGCAAACAACCCAGCTTCGCGGATATCCTGCGGCGACATCAAGACCACTAACCCTTAGATAATTCACAGTTTACACCAATCCAAGATCCAGAACCCGGCGCGGTCCAGATAGTGCGTCGCGTCGTGTAAACTTCCTCGGCAGAGAACTGGCCCACCAGGGTTCTCAATACTGATGCGACCTTGAGGTACGCCAATGTTTTCAACGTAGTCCAGCCCGACCTTCTGATGCCGTAGCCCACCGTTTCATACTCGGGCTGATACCGAATCGACAGTTTGAATGATACATTCGGCCCATTCCTCGTAAGCAATTGCAGATCGTGCTCACGTTCCTGGATACGCACGTCATAGACGTACAGAATGTCCCACGGCAGGACAAAGTGCAGACCTTCCGCGTAAACGTAATCGACGACCGTGCCGCCTCCGAACAGGCTGTACAGGACACCGGCCTCACCGCTCTGAACGCGAATGAAGATGCGCAGCCAGAGAGCGGCGATGAGGAACAAAGAGAGCAGCCTGGTGAAGATCACCCCGGATCGATTGCGGCGAATCCTCAACCGTGAGATCTGACCGGAGTCCTGTCTTTTTGGGACTCAATGGGCATTTTCGTCACAGTGCAACTTCGCCTCCTCCAAAAAAAGATTGGATAGTTCAGAACCGTCGGGAAAAACTGAAAACTGCGTCGTGGTATCGCAGGCTCGCTGGTGTCAAAGGCTGCCCGGATACGCTGCCGACTGATTGTGAACGTTTCAAAAGTAAGTATTTCCCCACGTTGATTATTCTGGGTTTGTTTCCAGGGTTCTTCGACGCGTAGCCGTTGCGAGGTACTGTTGCCGGAGGCGTGCCAAATGATCGTGCCCACAGGGAGCGACGCCGTTTGGAGACGGGGGACCTCACCGCGGTCCGTGATCATTCTGAGCCGGAGCGATTCAGCGGCGAGAAACAATCTCTCAGCAGCAGATCACGATGATGAAGTGCAGCAGGTAGTGATACAGTCCATGCAGCGTGACATGGCGTTGACGAAGCATTTTTTCGGTCAGCGTCGCGAACGCTGCACAACGAATTCAAACGTTGATGGGTGAGTAACTTGAAACGCTGCGTTCTGGGCAAAGCCTGCGAAAGCTATCAGTGATATGCACCCACCCGAGTTTCAAAGCTCAGGAATCAGATTCCTTTCTGGTCCCATTTGCCGTATCGAAAGTAGAGGGCGATAGCGATAGCTCTGGCGGTGATGTCAGCCCCCATCGCTCCCCAGGCCCCGAGCAGGCCATACTCCAGTTCAATGCCCAGCCAGTAGCCGACCGGCAATCGGATCACGAAAACTCCGAAGACGTTCACCAGCATGGGGCGAAGTGATTCTCCGGCGCCTCGCAGGCCGACGGCGTAAACGATGGTGATGGACAGGGGAATTTCAAAGAGGGCCAGCAGTCGGATGGCTGGGACTCCGACGTTGGCGACCATTGGGTCTTCGTGCATCAGGGCGTAAATGAATTCGGCTCCGCAGAGAAATCCCACCATCACGATGACGGCCATGACGCACGACTGAAGCATTGCTTCGTGACCGCCGAGACGCGCCCGTTCAGGACGACCAGCTCCCAGGCATTGCCCGATCAAAGTTGCGGCGGCGGTGCCCCAGGCCCAGGCGGGCAGGTAATTAATGGCTTCAATCTGGATTCCCACGATGTGTGCAGCAAGGATCGCTTCTCCAGCGACGCCTGTACCGAGTCCCGCGACGACTTTCAGAAACAGAAAGTGCCCCCCCCACATCAGCAGGCTATCAGTGGCCGCCGGGATCCCAATTCGCAGAACTCGACCAATCGTTGCGAAGTCGGTGGCGGATGCCCAATCGGGCCTGGCGATGATGCCAGCAGTTCCCTGAAAAAGAATCGTGAGCATCACGAGAAAGCCAGCGAAACGTGCGGCAACGGTTCCCACAGCGATGCCGTCCATCCCGAAAGCCGGCAGCGGACCAAAACCGAAGACCAGCACGCTTGAGAAGACAACGTTCAGAATACTGACGAGCCCGAGAATAAACATCGGTGCCCGCATGTTGCCCGAACCTCGCAACGCTGCCGAGCCGATCAGCAACACGCTTGAAAACGCGTGGCCAAAACAGCTCAGACGCAGATAACGGACAAGCAGGAAATTGCTGCCAGCTTCCAGCTGTAGAAAATCCCCAAAGACTGGGGCGATCATGTAGAGCAGTCCGGTTGCGGCGATGCCCATTCCAAGCGCCAGAGAAATGGATGAGCTGGCAACCCGTCCGGCGTCGTCACGCTCGAACGCTCCCCAGTGTCGCGCGACAAGAGCTGTCGTGCCTGTGGCGACGAGTGAGAAAATCAGCTCGGCCAGCCAGTTGACGTAGGCAGCAGTTCCGATGGCCGACGTCGCTGCCATGCTGATCCGACCGGAAAGGAGCGTGTCGACGAATCCGACCAGAAAGTTCAGAAACTGCTCCGCCAGCACGGGCAATGCCAGAAACAGAATGGTTGTGCGAGGGTTGCCGCTGAGGAACTGCGTGAGCTGGTGACTGCTGCCGAGGGGCTCGGTGCAGTCTGCGTTTTTCTGCGAAGGAACTTCGGACGAAGCGGAAATCCTGGTGACGATATTGCTTCCGTCAGGCTCAGTCATTGGCCAGCTTGACTCCCAGACGTTCGAACTGGAACCTGGCAAGACCTGCTACCTGTGCGTTGAACTGAGCGTCGGCACTCATCGTCAGTGGCATGTTGAATTCGGACGACTTGATCATGCAGGCCTGCATCCCGGCAAATTGGCCACTGGTCTGGACTGCCCCCTTGCGACTGACCTGGAGGGCAGCCAGTCCAACGTCGGTAATCGACTCGGTCGAGATCGTCTTCTTTTTCCGCAGGAGCCAGAAGCCAATCGAACCAGTGACATCCTCGCGGCGCATCTGAAGTCGGGCCCTGCCAAAGAAAAGGGTCAGCAACATTCCCAGCGGCATCAGCCCCACAACGAGAAAAACACTGGCAAAGAGTGTACCGACAATTTTCATGACAATTGGTTCGTCGCTGAGCAATGCAGCAAAGAAGGCCGGCAGCGATACCCCGTACCAGAAAAGGCAAAAGAAACAGAGGAACCCTCCCAGGAAAACGTTCACAATGAGAGGCGACTGAACTCGATAGCTGAAGGTGAGAGACTCTCCATCGTCGAGGTCAATCCGGACCAGTGAGCCTTCCGGCAACTCGTAAGGAGTCAAGGCGGGCGGGCGTTCTGTAATCTTCCCATTGCTGCCGCGAAAAGCCGCCGCCGATCGACCGCGACGGGAGTCAGGATCAATGTCGTAAACTTCGTCCTCTTCGTCTTCCTTGACGTTGTCTTCAAGATAGACGCGGGCACAATCGGGGCAGACACGTTTGCCTTCGCCGATCATCAACTCGCTGCCGCAGTCGTCGCAGAATTCGGGCAGTGTCGCTGAGTCCGCACTCCCAGCTTTCGAGGCTCCGCCGACGCCAAGAAACCGATTAATCGCGTTCGCCAGCCAGCGTTTTTCTTCATAACTCAAGCCTGTCGCGAACTTCTCGGTCTCGCCGATCCCCTCCATCTGAATCGCGTAGACCGGAACGTCGTTCTCCTGATAGGACTCAACAAGTCTGGCCTGCGAAACATCGTCAAGGGCGATCTTTTTTAACTTCTTTCGCCCGAACAGAGTCTTCTGAATCGCAAACTGTTCTCGCTCGACGGACAGAAAGATCTCTGTAAACCTCATGCGAGCCCAGACAACGATCATCCCAATCCCGACCGCCCAGAAGATTCCCAGAAACGGAATCAGCACGAGCAGTGAAACGGCGTTTCCGTTCTCGTCTTCTGCGCCGCCAATAATGAATGCGCATGAAATCGGAAGAACAATGGCCATCCAGGCAAAACCGAAACAGCCAATGCTGCGTGCTTTTTTTCCGCCTGGAGGAATCGCAATGACCAGCTGTTCGGGCGACGATTTTACGACCTTAATTCCAACTCCGGGAGGCGGTGCTGAAAGCTCCTGGTTCATTGGAGAAACTCCGGCAACTGAGGAATGATCAGCAATCTCATGGACAGTGAAACGAGTTGCAATGTTATGCCCACTGTACGGGATCAGCTTCGACACTGCTTGCCCAGACGTTGAGAGCCGGGAACCGCTGGCTCAGCCGTTCGGCCAGGTTTTCCATCGCCGGTCGCTCGGTCGGATAGTGTCCAGGCAGGACCAGAGCGATGCCGCGAGTTCTGGCTTCCAGGCAGGCGTGGAACCTTGCTTCACCGGTCAGCAGAACATCGCAGCCGAGGCGAGCGGCGTCGCCCATGAACTCAGCCGCAGCTCCGCACGCAATGCCGACTCGGCGGATCGTGGACTTTGAGTCGCCAACGAACCATGTGTTCTGAATTCTCAAAGCCTGCTTCACCCGGTCAACAAATTCGGTCAATGAGACAGCTTCGGGGAGATCGCCGAAGCGTCCGGAACCGATTGGCTCGTTATTGATTTCAGAATTGGCCTCACCGACGATCGTTCGAATTGGCTGCACGTCGGCCAGGTTCAGCGAATCCGCCAACTGGCGATTCACGCCTTCGTACGCGCTGTCATAGCTGGTGTGTGGCGAGTAGACCGCGACGCCGGCTCGAATCAACGACAGCAGCATGCGGCCTTCGCTGCTGTCGTCGGTCAGCTTCTTCACCGCTCGGAAGAGAATTGGATGATGAGTGACGACGAGGCTCGCACCGTTGGTAACGGCCTCTTCCGCAACGTCGGGAGTCAGCGTCAGGCACGTCATGATTGAGCTGACAGAATCGTCGCGCTGACCAATCAGCAGGCCAGTGTTATCCCATTCTTCGGAGAGTTCGGCCGGTGCGAAGTCGGAGAGGAAGTTGAGGATTTCGTTCAGAAGCATGGTCGATGTCCGAGTGCAGATTGAAATTTCAGGTAAGGCCCGGATGGAAGGACTTCACCAGACGGGGCCTGACCTACTGGTAGCCTCGTTTGGCCTGGGTGTAGAACTGGTAGTTCTGATAGGCGAGGCTTCCGAACATCAACGCTGCCAGAATCATTCGCAGGTTTGCAAAATAGAGTGCCATTAACCCGGCAGCCATTATGCCGATCTGGTATGCGCGTGCCTGGCCGGAATAGCTGCCTCGACCATTGCAGAGTTCGAAACAGATTCTGCCTCCGTCCAGTGGGAAGACAGGCATCAGGTTGACCAGTCCCCAGAACAGATTGATGTATTTGAGCTGACGAATCGCGAACAGAATTCCGGCCCCAGTGTTACTCTTCAGCAGGTTGACAGCCCAGGGTTGCTCTTCCGCGAGTCCCGCGAGCAGCCAGAGGTGAGCACACTGCACGACGGCATACAGTCCGAAGCCGGCGAGCGGTCCAGCGACCGCAATCCAAATGGCTCGCCGACGCGTGTAGCCGTGACCGGGCGAGTATCTGGCGAAGCCGCCAAAACCATGCAGCACGATGTCAGGCGGCCAGCCGTAACTTCTCGCCGCCAGCGCGTGACCGAGTTCGTGGACAAGGATCGAGACGAACAGGCATCCCACCCAGATAACGACCAGCGAAAGCTCAGGAGTCGCGGACCCTAACAGCAGACCGATCAGCCAGAACATCGGATGAACGCGGACGGGGATCCCCAGAATAGAAAATCGCAGGTCGTACTGCGTGGTCCCTGGGTCGCCCATCAGTTGCATCATTGCTCGAATCCTTCCGAAGTTGCAGGTTGCGTTTCGACGCCCAACTGTTTCACGTCACGCTGCGGAGCGTCGGGACGCACCGTACGGTAATTCCCGTTCAGTTTCGACGACGTGGTTCGACGGTAATTGGTTCCGTTGAGAGAACCACGTCGCGGCCAAGCAGATACTTTTCGAGAAACGCTTTAGTTCGAGCGTTGACTTCGTCGCTGCCGAAGCCGCCGTGTTCGCCGTTCTCGATTCGTTGCAGGATGACCGGCACGCCGACAGCGTTGAGGGTTTCCGTAAAGACAACTGATTGCTGATACGGAACCAGCGGGTCGTTCGTTCCGTGGATGATCAGAATCGGAGGATCGTCTTTGGTAACGTGAGTCACCGGCGATGCCTCACTGACCAGTTCAGGAACTTTTGTGATCTGCTGGCCGAGCAGTTTCGATTCCGGAGAGTCAGCAGCAAGGTGGTCCATCCTGCCGGGAGAGTCGTTCATCGTCAGGAAATTCGTCGGGCCATACTCGTCGATCACGCAGTTGACTCGGCTGCTGACGTCGTTGTGATCGCCGAGGTTGCCGTCCAGCTTTTTGACGTCCCCGCTGGTTCCAAGCATCGCGACAAGATGCCCGCCGGCCGATGAGCCCATGACCGCAATGCGGTCGGGATCAAACCCGAATTCTTCGGCGTGAGCTCGCAGCCAGCGAATGGCCGCTTTGCAGTCATGAATCTGAGCCGGCCAGATGGCTTCGTCCGTGAGTCGGTACCCGATCGAGGCACCCACGAATTCGCCAGATTCGACGAGCGTCGCCACACGTCTGAGACCGCCGCGTTTGTCTCCGTTTTTCCAACCTCCACCATGAATAAAGGCGATCAGTGGCAATGGTTTATCGGATGACCGTTTCTTCGGCAGATACAGATCGAGCTTCTGACGCGGGTTGTCGGTTCCGGCGTAGGCGAGATCATTTTTGATATCAATATTGGCGTATGCCGGGCCTCGTCGGGATTGATTCTCGCGGTTCTCGCTCCGCCGTCTGAACGCTGAATCTTCTTTGCGGGAAATGAATCCGTCTTTGTCAGTGTCGGCCTTCTCAAAATTCCGTCGGATGTTCGGGGGCAGCTCCTCTCTGGTCAGCTTGCCGTCACGGTCTTTGTCCCACGCATCGAACGGCGACCTGTTCTGGCCGAAAGTGTCAGACGGCAGGAGCACAGCAGCGAAAATAAGTATCCAGAAAACGCATTTCATCGGCAAAGCCTTTAACTGTTGGGGGGTTCCAGATTCCAGGTTGAAAACAGGCGGTTCAACAACCGTCGCGGCCTTCCCGGATCTGCTCGTTCCGCTGCTGGATTTCTCGACGAAACTCGCGGCGGCGTTTGGCTCCTGCGTGACGACGACGGTCCTCTGGACTGTCCAGCACGAGCGGGGCGACGGGGACCGGTTTGCCGTTGTCGTCGATCGCGACCATCGTGAAATAGCACGAGTTGGTATGTCGACAACTTCGTTTCCGGATATTTTCGGCGACGACTTTTACGCCAACTTCCAGTGACGTTCGACCGGTGAAATTGACCGTTGCCAGAAATGTAACCAGCTCGCCGATCCGAACGGGTTGCTTGAAGACAACCTGATCAACACTCAGGGTGACGACATAGTTACCGCAGTATCGGGACGCGCAAGCGTACGCCACCTCGTCCAGCATTTTCAGCATTTCGCCGCCGTGCACGTTGCCTGAAAAGTTCGCCTTGTCCGGCGTCATCAGGACAGACATCGTGAGACGTTTTTCGCGTTGCGATATTTCTTCTTCTGACATCGAAGCAGATCCTCGGGGCTTGCGGACTGAACGTGACTACAAATGTCAATAATCACGCTTCAGGGAGAGCAGTCTGACGCAAAGCCGCGCGAACGAAAAGCCGCCCGCGACGTCAGTCACGAGCGGCTTCCGGTGGTCGATCTGCCAGGCAGGAGTCAACGGACGACGAAGCAGGTCACGTACCAGCGCCCGGATTCAGAGTTCTGGAACATCTCCATGCCCATCGCCTTCGCCGGTGAATCGAGGATGTCGAACGATTCAGAGTTGCTGATCCAGCTGGTGACTGCCTGTAGAGCGGCATCGTGGATTGTGGTTTCGGTCTCGGTGGCGAAGACAAGTTCCCTCAGGTCGGCCTGCGATCCGAATTCTTTCTCGACCTGCTGCGCACGATTTTCCAGATCAAAACTGCCGACCTGGCCAGCGTTCGCCATGAATCGCGAGTTCCGATGTGCCAGTTCGATCAACGTCTGCGAGAAGTCCCGCATCGAAAGACTGGAATCAGGAACGGTGCTGCGAATTGCAAACAGAAGCGTGCGCTGACTGATAGCCCCCTGCGGAAGATTTAAGGCGAGCATGAGGTCAGCGTTGTTGAACTGGCCACTTTCCGGCAAAGGCAGTGCGGAAACGACTCGAGCGTGATTGGGGGACGCCGGGTCGGTGAGATCCACGACAGCGATTCCCGGTCGCATTCCAAGATGCCTGAACGACCGATGTTTCAACAGCAGATCTGGCAGGCCATTCTGTTCTGCATCCTGATTGCTTTTTGAGATGTCCGGCATCGCAGCGTTCAGCGGCAGTTCTACACGACTGAATTGTTCGAGCATTGGTCGCAGTGACGGATCAAAAACGGATTCGGTTGGTGACAGAGGCTCGCCGCCGACAGCGTTTTCCCGGAACAGCATCAGTAAAAATCGTTTCTCCCGGGACGCTTCGACGTAAGCGGCAAGGTAATCATTGTGCCACGAGAGCGACTCTGCTGGAGCCTCCGAGACTGGTTTCTCAACTTTCTCGACGAGCTTATCCTGAACGATCGAATTTTCAGGATCAGGCAGGTCCGGTTTGGAAATTTCGGGTTTTGCGACAGGCTCCGTGTCGGAAGTCAGAGGCAAATCGTTCTGCGTGAGGGTTGCTTCATTTTCTGAAGTCGGATCCTGAGTTTCAGTCGGAGCTTCTGGTTTGGATTGAGCCACCAGTGGTTCGGGCAGTACGTCCGGCAACCCCGGAGCCTCGCCGGCTTTGTCCTGTGGGAAACTGTCGGCTTTGACAATCGGAAGCGACACCTCTGGCTCGGTAATCGGCTCGGCGATTTCGACCGTCGATGCCGTTGAATCTTCTGGTTTCGCGGGGATGCTGTCGAAAGGCTCGAAGTTGTCAGGCAGGTCTGGCAATGAGACAACAGACGGAAGCGTTGGCTCGGGGAATAACGGTTCTGCAACGTCCGGGGTTGAGTCGTCGTTGGTGTCTGGATTGTCGACTTCAGGAAGATCGTTAAATCCAACGAACAGTTCCGGCGGCTCGGTCGATGACGGTTCAGCGACCTCGGTCGAGAGTTCTACGGTGCCAGCGGAAACTGAAGTGCCGGCATCAGCCAGTTCGGCTTCCGGGAATTCCAGGATGTCCTCGTTTTCGTTGTTCCTGGTTGTGTTGGCCATTTCCGACGCTGCAAGGTCGTCGTAGGGAGCGAGGTTGGTTTGGGGGACAGAGTTGTCGACGTCGACTGAGTTGGAGACTGTGTCGGCAGACAAGTCCGTTTGGTCAGAACTGAACCAGAAAGCTCCGCCTGCCAGCAACAGGATGGCGGCAGCGGCTGACGCTTTTCGGATTGGGAACTTTGAAGAGGCCTCACGGGCATCCTCGATCGCCGCGGTGAACGGTGTGCCGCAATGTGGGCACTGCGGGTCTGCCAGCGAATCATGCAGAAACAGCATCGAGCATTCGGCATTACTGCAGAGCCTCGCGTCGCCGTACTGTGTTCGTCGCTGGAACCCCCAGCACCAGACAAGCTGCTCGTCTCCATTTTCGGTCAGCACCCGGTAGAGGAAACCTTCGTGATTTCCGATCGGTGGTTGCAGCCGGTTGAAGATCAGCCGTTCGCTGGGACTGACTGGTCGAACGTCAAAGAGGGCGTTCTTGAGTTTTTCGTATTGAGGCTGGAGGGAGCCGTGCAGGTCTCCAGACGTCGCGAGTGCTCGTTCGACAATCGTTTGCCGAATACCGCTTCGCTGTGCGTGGAACATGACGCCCTCATCGTCGAGTTCCGGCTCAGCCAGGAGATCACCGAACCAGCCGAGCAGAATCTGGTAGGTCAACTTGTTGACGTCCAGCATCGGCAGGCCTGGCGCAAGTGCCTGCGGTTGAAAATCTGTCAGTCCGCTAAACGGAATGCGAAGCAGAGTTGTAGTTGGAGTGGAAAGTTGAGTCATGAAGGGTCCTCGCACATGGCGTTATGACTGGACATCCGGCGAAACCTGAGCAACGAAGCACTCGGACCTGGATGCTGCCATAGTCGACCAGCGTGAGTTGAATTGAGATGGGAAGCGGAAGGCCGTCGCGGAGTGGAAATCGCCCTGTGCCGATGGTACTGAGCGGCCACGAAGACCTCGGATCGAGTTATCGTCCCGCGAGGTGCTGTCAGCAGCACAAAACTCAGAGTGCGCGGAATCAACCGTAACGCCTGCACGGTTGGACTCGTCCGAGGAACCGGCATCCTGACTGGAATCGGTCGGAATGACTGGCGCCACACGACTGACTTTGCAGAGACACTGTCGGACGCACTGGCTGTGCCGAATGTGATGCCGGAAGTCACCACCGTTGCAACACGAGAATTTGCTGCCGCCGATGAAATCGGAAACATCGCCTCCGTCGCGGCTGTCAGCTTGTCTTCATCTGCTTCGAACCCATCGAAGACATTGCAGCCTCTCAGCGACCGACCACTCGATTACGAGTTTTCAAGCTTCGCCGACAGGTTGTTGAATTCAGTGAGGCGACTTGCGGGCAAGCGGAGTTCGGCGGCACGCTGAAGCTCGTCTTTGGCCTGCCGGGCCTTCACTGGGTCTTCCGGGAAACTTTCAAGCAGTGCGGCGGCGAACTCAAGACGCAGCACGGCGGCGTCCGGGTTCTGGTTAATGCTTCGCTTGATGACGGTCAGTGCTTCAGTCGGCCGACCAGCTCGGCGATAAGCTTCCGAAACGGTTGCCTGAACTTCGGGATTCAAACGATCCAGTGGCATGGCCGTTCTGATCTGCTCCACGACGGCCACGCCCTCCGCAGCCGTCCGCAGGTCTCGCATCAGAAGCCGTGCCAGACCATTGAGCGCAGCGATGTGGCCGGGCTGTCGTTGGAGCAGCGTTTCGTACCGGCGTCGCGCAGCCTGAAGCATTTCCCAACGCCCATTTTTGATGCCGCGCTCATGGAGCAGCATCGCGTCGAGAAAAACGAGTTCATTGCTGGACTCGGCGTTCGGAACCATATGGGCGCGGCTGATCCACCTGTAAGCGATTTCCGGCTCGCCGCTTTCCAGGAAGAGCTTCGCAAACCGCATGCTGGTCGGCAGGTCTGGCGAGGGGCCTCCAAATTTCTGAGACAGAGTGTCCGCAGTCGTGATGTCGTTCTGTTCGAGGTGTATGGCCAGCAACCTGTCCTGCACACGCTGATCATTACCATGAAACAGGAGAGCCTGTTCGAGTACCGCTTTTGCGTTGTTCGGCTGGTTCTGGCTGGCGTACGCCTGAGACAAGGCAAGCCACGGCTCGACTCGTTGCGGATCACGCTGCACTCGTTCGGTCAGCGAGATGGCAGCTTCTTCCGCCCGGTTCAGGTGAGAAAGTGTTCGCCCCATCAGCAGTGACGCTTCTTCGGTGTCTGAAAGTGGATACGGCACCTGTCGCAGTTCGATCAAAGCTCGTGCGTATTCTCGATTGCCATATTCGAGTCGTGCAGCAAGTAGATGGGCTCGTCCGTGTCGCGGAGCTTCCTTGAAAACTTCTTCGAGTTCTTCCAGAGCCCGGTTCGGCAGACCGGAAGCTGTCAGCAGACGTGCTCGCAGAAAGCCGGCTCTCCCTGGAACCGAATCGACAGCCTGCAACTGGTCGATTTTCTCCGTCGCCGATTCATAAGCACCTTTACGAAGATCGAGTTCAACCGACGCAATCAACAGGGCCGGCTCGGCTGGAAAGTCGACGAGAATTCGATCGATGTGTGTCGAGATTGCCGCTGGATCGATGTTGGCAAAAGCTTCGCCGATCTGATCGAGCAGTCGTTCGCGGTCTCGAGCCGCGATTGAGGAAACGTTGAATGCCGAAGCAAACTGTTTGTACGCAATATCGCCGTTCCCTTTAGCCAGTGAAACCATTGCTTCCGGGGTCGTGTAACCATTGCTGTGGTGCGCTTCGAAACTCGATTCCAGCATCGCTGATGCCGCATCGTCCAGCCCCTCGCTTCGCAAGACCGAGTAAGCATGCACGACGGGGATGTGTGTGACGGCGGTTTCGTAGTGCTGCATTTCCGCAACAAGCTGACCAATCTCAGCCGCGCGCCGCTCCGTCATCAGCAGGTCCGCCGACAGCAGCCACACAATAAGTTTTTCAGGAGCGGTCGTGCGAACGTTTTTCATCGCGGTCAAAGCTGCTGTTGTTTCCTCCTGACTTCGCAACCACTCAACGTACGCCAGGCCGGCGTGTGCCTGATCGGGATGCTGCTGAACGAACGAGGCCAGTGCTCGCGCGGCACCGTCGGAGGCGCCATCGCGGAGCAGCATTCCGAATTCACCAAGCAGCAGGTCGAAGTCGTGCGGATCGTCCTTGCGGGCTTCGCGTAAGACTTCCCAGCTGCGTTTTGAATTGCCAGACCGCATCAGCTCGATCAATCGAATCAGGCGGGACTTCGCGCGCAGAGAACTCGTATCCAGATACGACAAGACCTCGATCGCGGGTTGAACCTGACCGAGGCGAAGCATGCAGCAAACTTTGAGCAGCTTCAGCCGGTCACGGCTGCCAGCGGCCTCGGCCAGCCAGTGCCGAGTGACCTCGGGTAACGTCGGCCAAAGTTCATCGACCGTCGAAATCAGTTTCAGTGCCTCTTCCCAACGATTCTGAAGAAGCAGAATGCGGACAAGCAGCCCGGAGGCTGCCACGGCATGTGGCGAGTCGCGAGGGATCGCGTCCAGACTGGCATGAGCATCGTCAAAACGGCCCTGTTGGAAGGCGAGCAGACCGCTCATTAATTCGCCGAGGTGTGCCGTGTGCTCCTGGCGTCGCAATGCTTCGATGTCGTCACGCAGCGGCTCAAACTGACCGCGACCGATCAGACGCATGGCTGACTGAGCATGCACTGACATCAGCTCGTTCTGTCGTTGTGGATCCATCCTGGAGTGAAGCTGAAAGCCGCGTTTCAGCATCTGAATCGCCAGCTTGTCGTTTTCGAGTTCCAGCGCGACACGCGAAAGCTGCTCGTAAACAAATGGCGAAGCCGTACCCATTTTGAAGATCGGCTCGGCAAGGTCCACAAACTGTTGCAGCGCTTTTCGCCGTGCAGTCAAATCCGAACGTTCCGAGCTGGCAGCTGTTTGATCCAGCCCTTCGCGAACTCGCGATCGCAGTGCTGCCGAAACTGGCCGTGCAGCCATCTCCACAACTTCGATTCGATTTGCTCGACCGGCGTCACTGATGGCCAGCCGCGAGATCACTGAAAATGCCTGGAGCAATCGTCGGTCCGCTTCGGCTCCGGAGTGCGCATGTCGGACTGTGGTTTCAAAGATGATTCCCACGTAGCGGAAGTAGAACTTATCAAGTGCCTGCAGGCGGATGCTTGCCGTCTGCAGCATGCGGGTAACGATTCGATCTGCTTCCCAGAAGGTCTCGTCTTCTGCCTGCTCACCTTCCTTTTCGATTTTAACTGCCAGATTCAAAATGTCCGCCTGCAAAGAATCACCGACAACTTCGCCCGCCTGAGAAGCGATGAAATCCTGGTCGCCAATTTCGATGGCGTGACGCACAGCCTGCGCGATCATGTCGGTATCAGTGTTTCCGAGTTTGACCAGACGCATGGCTGCTTCACCGGCGTTTCTTTCCTGGCCTTTCAGCAGAAATGCGGTGTGGAGCCGCCGCAGAACCTCGATGTTGTCGGGCCTGATTCGCGACGCTTCGATGAGATGCTTGACCCCCTCGGGAGTGTCGCCGGAGTTCGGGTTCGATTGCCGGGCGATGTCGCGCGAAGTGTCAGCAATCACCTTGTGCACCGCGTAGCTGTCGGGCTGAATTTCTGACAGCTGGCGAAGCATGACAATGGCTCCCTGCGGATTTCCCGCAAGGATCGTCTGGTCGATTCGTTGCTTAAGTTCGGTCAGCGGGTCGACTGGTTTCGAGAGGAAGTGCCAGCCGATCACTCCGACGATGGCAAGAACCAGCAGAGTAAGAACCAGAGCTCGGCCTGAGCGATTTGATTCGGACATGACGGAAGTTTTCTGTGAGAGGATGTGAGATCAACCTGCAAGGAAAGTCGAAGTTGGAAATCTCGGTGCCGCCGTTTCAGAGGGCCGTTTCAGATGAGAAGCTCTCTGTGAATGCATTGAGGAATCTCTTTGCATAAGCCGGGTTGCGGAGTCGCATCGTTTGATGTGGCAACAATGCAACGCGACGGAAGAAATCCGCCGAACGCAACTCCCGCAATGTGTATGCCGGTCTGAAACCTTCCGGCCCGATGCCGAGCGTGAATCATGCATGATGCCGTGTGTGGGGCAGAACGTACGGGTTGTCCGCCTTCAAGACTTGAGCGATGACGTGTCAATTGAGCATGACGTGACATCGATTTCGGCGATTGGGAGCAAAGACGTACGGCCGCTGTCAGCTTTTGCTGACACCTGAAGCTTGCGACTGTTCAGAATGCTGAGCACTTGACGGTGAATTTCGATCGACCTCATCTCTGAAAGCACCCTCAATCCGGGTCAGCTGTTACGACGGCTTATCATCGCGAACACTCAGCGAGTTTGGTGCCAGAGAACCACGACCTGAGAAAACTCCGCTCAGCTGACAGCTGACGCAGAATCTGCCACGATCTGAGTCCATCGTGATGCCTGTTTCTGTAAACGGCATTGTCCGGCAAAGCTCTTCCACAGGCTTAGTAAACTATGCGAAATCTGATTCTCACAATCATGGCGCTGACGGTCTTTATGGCGAAAACGGAGTTCGCTGCTGCTCAGGCTCCGCCGGTAGACGCGGCAAAAGAATTGCGTGAGGCACTCAGTCGGCTTAACGCTGAGATCGCCAGCCTGAAAGCTTCGAAGGCTAAGCCGCGTGACATCGCCGATGTTGAAGTTTTCGCGAAAGGCGTTGACTGGTGCCTGCGTCACGACGAGTTCTACTCAAACAAGAAGAAATCCGATGCTCCGTCGGCCTGGGTAAAATACTGTGAAACGGCCATCGCCACCGGGATGAAACGAGCTGGAGAGTTAAAAGCTGGCCAGGCTCCGTGGTCTAAGACCGTCGGCTCGACGATTCGCGGCTACGTTTCAAGCGTTGATGGCTCAACTCAGCCGTACGCTCTGTCACTGCCGGCAGAGTCTGGTGATGCAAAGTCCGGTTTTCGATTTCCGTTGCATGTCAAACTGCATGGTCGAGGTGGCACTCGCAACGAGGTTCGCTTCTTCAACGAGCATCAGGATAGGAAGCCACAGGACGGGCAGGACTGGATTCAGCTCGACGTTTTCGGCCGCACAGACAATGCCTACCGGTGGAGCGGTGAAACCGACGTCTTCGAAGCGATCGCCGATGTCAGCCGTCGATACCGGATCGACTCGAAACGGATCACGTTGTGGGGCTTCTCCATGGGCGGGGCGGGAGCGTGGCACCTGGGCCTGCATCATCCGTCAAAGTGGTCGTCGGTTGGTCCAGGAGCGGGCTTCGTCGACTTCTACAAATATCAGAACCAGGCGGAACAGTTGCCGACTCACCAGCATCGAGGTCTGCATATTTACGATTCAATCGACTACGCCTTGAACATGTTCAATGTTCCGTTCTGTACTTACGGCGGCGAACTGGACGCTCAACTTGCGGCCAGCACGACGATGATGGAGCGTGGCGAGGAACTCGGCGTCGATGCAAAGCTGCTGATCGGTCCGGGCATGGGGCACAAGTTTCATCCCGACAGCTACAAGGAATTCATGGAGTTTCACACCGCAAAGTCGAAAGAAGGTCGACCTCAATTCCCCGGTCGCAAAGAAATTCGTTTCGTGACATGGACGCTCAAGTACAACCAGTGCGAATGGCTGACAATCGAGGAGATGATCAAGCCGTACGAAGAAACCCTCGCGGAAGGTGGCGTGGACGACGACGGGGTTCTGCGTCTGACAACGAAAAATATTTCGGCACTGAGAATCGCACGCGGAATCGCAGACGAGGTTGAACTTGACGGAAAGCCTTTTCCACTGAGGTCTGCTGCTGATGGACTACTGCCGGACGTTTACTATCAGCAGTCCAGCGATGGATGGAACCTGCTCGGGTACGACGACTCGCTGGCATTTGTTGAGAATCCCAGGCTGTCCAAACGCCACAATCTTCAAGGACCAATCGATGATGCCTTCATGGAATCGTTTGTTTGTGTCCGCGGGACTGGCGATGCGTGGTCGCAGGAAACTCAGGCACGAGCTGAAGCGACTTTGCAGCTGTTTGAGAAGGAGTTCGATAAATGGCTGCGTGGTCGAGTGCGGGTCATTGCGGACGACCAGCTCACTGACGACCACATCGCCAGTTCAAACCTGGTTCTCTTTGGCGATCCCGGATCGAACGCCGTCATGGCGCGAGTGATCGAGAAACTTCCGGTACGCTGGACGAAAAACGGCTTTGAAGTCAACGGGGAAACGTACGATTCAAAGACGCATTTTCTGTCGATGATTTACCCGAACCCGCTGAATTCTCGCCGCTACGTCGTGATCAATTCGGGCCACACGATGCACCAGAAAGATTTTCTCGCATCGAATTCGTGGCTGTTTCCGAAACTTGGAGACATTGCCGTGCAGAAATTTCCGGACAGCGTTAATGATCCCACCAAAGCGACTACGGTCTGGGCTGACCTGTTCGATTCGAACTGGCAGCTTCCTGCAAAAAAGTAGCGGCGACCCGGAACTCAGACCGGGATCGATTACTCGTCACGACCAACGGGGTTAAGCGAGTCGTCGCATTCGATTCGAAGTTTCAGGATTCGCCGAGGGTCAGCTTCCAGGATCGTGAATCGGAGCGTGCCATATTCGAATGTTTCTGAAACAGCTGGAATCCGCCCCAGCTGCGAGAACACAAACCCGCCAATCGTGTCAAAGTCCTGATCATCCGGCAGGTCGTAGTTGAATTCTTCGATCAGGTCGTCGATATGGACTCGACCATCGACTTCATTGATCGTGGGTGAGAGCCGCTGGACGGGGTCGACTTCTTCGTCGTCATCTTCGTCGACGATCTCGCCGACGATTTCCTCCAGCAGATCTTCCATCGTGACCAGGCCAGCGACTCCGCCATACTCGTCCAGAACGATCGCCATGTGGACGCGTTTGCGGTTCATGGTTTCGAGCAGGCGGTCAACGGCTGTCGTTTCCGGAACGTACATCGCTTCCCGGCATATTTCAGAAATGGATGGAACCTCGTCCGGCGGACAGTCGACGTACTGGAGAAGATCTTTGGCGTAAAGAATTCCTTTTATGTCGTCGGTCGAATCGCCAATCACTGGAATTCTTGTGTGTCTGGAATCGAGAATTTCGGCTCGGGATTCGGCGATGGTCATGTCGGCACGAATGAACCGCATTTCCGTTCGCGGAGTCATGACTGACGCCACGACGGCGTCCTGCAGGTCCATCACCTGATCGATCATCGAACCCGTGCTGGCATTGATTGCGCCCATTCTTTCCCCGGCGTCGACAACTGATCTGATCTCGTCGGTCAGAGATTCCGGGTCGTTCGGGTCCGTTTGATCAACGCCGTACAACCGGTGAAAGATTGTGTCGATCTGCGTGGCGAGCCGAATGATCGGCCCAAGGACGGTGACTGCCGACTGAATCAGAGGCCACCCTCGGTACAGAAAACTTTCGCCCGCGACCTGCGCGACGGATCTGGGGAAGACAATTCCAAATGCGATGAGTGATGCCAGCAGAACGCCCCAACGCATGACGTAGTCGAACCACTCGCCTATCGACGCGGGCTGAGCCCCCGTCTGGAGTAACAGATTCCAATGAAGGACAACGATAGAAACGAAAACGAGCGAGGCGATTGCCAGAATCGTCTCGCAGGCCACCAGTGCTGCTTCCCAGTTTTTAAGAATGTCAAGGAACCGGTTTTCCTTGCCGCGTTCTTTGCAGAGTTCGTCGAGTTCTGCTCGCGAGAAGCCTCGCAGGCTGTAGCACGCGATCGATGCGTAAAACAATAAAGCCAGTAACGCGGCACAGAGGGGCAGAGCGATGGCTGAGGTCACGACAGCCCTCCTGGTTGGGCTGTCGTTTCGTTATTGAAAGGTCGAGGTTCATCAACGTGGCCCTGGTCCGCCGCATCCCGGACCGGTTTCGGCCTGCCGAGAACTTCGAAGATGTGGCACTCGCGAGCCCGCATAATGGGTAACTCGTCAGCGGTCAGATCATCGTAGCCGCACAGGTGAAGCAGCCCGTGGACGATGTAGAGAGTCAGCTCGTCCAACGACTCCCACGAGTAGTCAGCAGCCATGTCGATGGCCATTTCTGAGCTGACGATGACTTCACCGTCGATCGTCTTTCCGTTTCCTCGCGGGGCATTTGGCAGTTGTTGCGCCGACGGGCCGCTGGACTCATCCAGTAGAAAACTGAGGACGTCAGTTTCGTAGTCGTGATTGAGGTATTGCCGGTTCAGTTCGTGAATCTGTGCGTTATCGACGATAGCCACACTGATTGTTGCAGCGGCGACCTGCTCAGCCTGAAGTGTCTGACGGACGACCGTCCTGACGAATTCTTCGTCAATCGTCAGGCAGTCCTGATGATCCGCGATGTCTATCTCGTACATACCGGAAGGGATTACAGAAGGGTTCTTAGACTTACGCACTGCGTTGCTCGGGATACTTGATCCGACCGTGGTAGATGGCGATCAGCGACTGCGTCAGCGATTCCTCAATCGTGTGAATTTCACTCAGCGTCAGAGGGCTTTCTTCAAACTGCCCGTCAAGCAGCTTATCCATTGTGATTTTATGGACCAGCGTTTCAATTCGGCGCGGAGTTGGTTCGCTGAGCGTTCGGCTGGCACTTTCAACCGCGTCGGACAGCATCATGACGCCCGCTTCTTTGGTTTGCGGTTTCGGGCCAGGATAACGGAATGAGGATTCTTCGGCATCGGTCCGATGGTCGGCATTCCCCTCGGCCTGTTTTTTAGCGGCGTGATAAAAGTACTGGACGAGAGTCGTTCCGTGATGCTGCTCGATAAAGTCGATAATCGGCTGCGGAAGGTGATGTTCCAGTGCCAGGTCAACTCCGTCTTTAACATGGCCGATGATGATCAGGGTGCTCATGGCCGGGGCGAGATCATCGTGGCGACTCTTCATTCCTTCGGTCATATTTTCGACAAAGTATTCGGGCTTGAGCATCTTGCCGATGTCGTGGAAGTATGCTCCGACCCGGACGAGCAGGCCGTTGGCACCGATGGATTCCGCGGCGGTTTCGGCGATCGTCGCCACAGAGATTGAGTGGTTGTAAGTGCCGGGGGCGCGGCGGACGAGTTCCTGCAGCAACGGATGCGAGATGTCGCTCATTTCAAGCAGGCTGATGTCGGTAACGACTCCGAAGGCTCGCTCGATGAAAGGCAGACTGCCAGCCACCAGAAATCCGGCTCCGAGACACCACGCGGCTCCCTTGCAGGCTTCCGCGAGGAGTCGACCGTCCGACCAGTTGATGTCCAGAGACTGGCTGTCGAGGACGCCCATTCCACAATCAACAACGAAGAACGCGATCCCGGTGACGAATCCGGCTTTGATCAGCGTTGACCTCGATGGCACGCTCGACAACATGATCACCGCGGTGGCAGAAACACTGATCAGGACAACCAGATCGGTCAGCTCGCCCGAGGTTGCCAGCGTCAGCAGCAGACTGATCGTCATGGCTGTCAGAGCGCCCATAATCTGGTTGTAGGCAACTGCGAAAATCATCGCCATGACGACAACAGGAACGACTTCGGCGCGAAGAACCGGCGTTTGCGTTGCCCAGCAACCAACCCCGACCGCAAGAATCATCGACCCCAGATAAATCGAAAGTCGCGAGTAAGACTGTGTGAGGCCGCGTTCGTTGCGAACGAGGTACGCGCCGTTGATAACGGCCAGCACGATCATCATTAACAGCACGGTGCCGGACCGGATTAACCTCTGATAAGCAGGCACCTGTTTTTCCGCCTGGTTGTATTCGTCACGGAGCAGTTCGATTTCTTCCGCACCGATCAATTCCCCTGGGCCGACAAGGATTTGTCCCTGATACCACTTTTCGTACACGACTTCGACGTTGTCTCTGGCTGCGCGAAGAGCCTCCAGCGTTCGCGGACGGTCGTAAGTCAGCGTGTGTTCGACTCTGGCATTCAGCCACGCTTCAATGCTGGGCCGAATCGTGGCGAGCAGCGGAACGGTCTCCCAGGCTGCTGCTATTCTACCGCCGGGTTTCATCATGGTTGGCAGGTCAACATCGCCAACTCCAGCAACGATCGGGGCATCGCCCTCGTCCGCTTCGATGGCCAGGCGTTGACCGGGACTGAGTTGTCGCCGAGCCACCGCTTCAGGATCAATGATTCCGGGACGGTCAATAACTCGCAGAATCTGCTGAAACTCGGCCAGCAATCCCGCAACCCGCTCAATTCGAGCCTGCTCGGTCACACCTTCCGTTGACTGGTCAGCCGCCCGGACCAATCTACGAAGAGTTTCATACCTTGCTTCAGAAGTAGCGGCACGCGAGCCATCGTCGCGTTTGTCTGTACCTGCCGGGATGAGTCCAAACACGTCCTTGACATCATCCGCCAGGGTGTCGAGAGACTCGCTCTCGGCGACGGTCAGAAAATCTGCCCGCAATTCATCCGTCAGCATGTCCTTCTGCAAGTCTTCACGGCGGAAATGGAGCGGGACTCGTTCAGCGGTCTGCTCGCGTCGTCGATCGGTTTCACGTGTGTTGATTCGCTGAAAATCGACCGTCGCCAGAATACCTTGAGCCGGCCGGTCTCCATAACGCCACGCGAAAGGCGTTTTCCACGCTTGAACGACGCCCGACAGAACGACAATCGCCAGCAGACAAAGCGACAACCGTGCGAGAACTCCACGATCACGCAGCGAAGCAGTCACGCGGGTAAAGGCCCCGTGTGATGTTCCGATGGAACGGCGAGACGCCCGGTGACGTCTCGAATGCTTGTGCCCTAAAAACGGCATGGATTCAGACGCCGGCACGGTCGGAACGACCGGTTACGGTTAAGTACAGGCGAGAAAGACGTGATGCAGTGAGCTTCAATGGTTTCTCTGTGATTGGTGTAACCGTCAGCCGGGTCGGCTTCCCGATTTGCAGGCTTACTTTTTCCGGCCCGGTCGAGAACCACCCTTCTGCGGTGAATCGTCGTAGGCTCGCACAATGTCACGCACAAGCCTGTGACGGACGATATCCTGACCAGACAGCTCGACCGCTTCAACTCCAGGGATGCCTTTCAGTCGCCGAGTCGCATCCAGCAGTCCCGATGTCACGTTGTCCGGGAGGTCGTCCTGAGTCGGATCGCCCGTCACAACGATCCGTGAATTTTCGCCCATCCTGGTCAGAAACATCTTCATCTGAGTCGACGTGGTATTCTGAGCTTCGTCGAGAATTATGAACGTATCATTAAGAGTTCGACCTCGCATGTACGCCAGCGGGACGATCTCGATGATGTCGTTTTCCATGTACCGTTTGACCTGGTCGAAGCTGACGATGTCCGCCAGCGCGTCCAGCAGCGGCCTCAGGTAAGGGTTTACTTTCGCCAGCAGATCGCCCGGAAGAAATCCCAGTTTTTCTCCGGCCTCCACCGCCGGGCGGACAAGCACAATCTTCCGGACCAGCTCAGTTCGGAGGGCATTCAGCGCCATTGCCACTGCCAGGTAGGTCTTCCCGCAGCCGGCGGGGCCGAGACAGATCACGAGGTCGTTCTCGCGGATCGAGTTGACGTAGCGAGCCTGGCCCTCGGTTCGCGGTTTGACTTTTCGAGCTTTTTCGAACAGGTCAATGCCGCCCAGATCGGGCGAGGTGCCCTGAGCTGGTCCGGAGTTATCGCGACCGCGTGTCCCGTTTGCTGGTGTGTTCGGCTCTGAAGATCGCAAGTACTCAGCGGAATGGCCTGGCGGTTCGGCAAGGCTTACGGAACTGTCCGGCGTTGCCGTGAAATCCAGCTCCGAGTCTGGACAGTGCCGGGCGAGCGTCGCCGTAATCTCGGACGGAACCAGTTCGCCGTACTTTTCAACGATCCGTTTCAGATCTGCAAAAACTCGCTGACCGATCTTCACCTGCTCGGGCTCGCCGCTAAGGCGAAGTTCATCGCCACGAATGACGACGTTAATTCCCAGGCGGTCGCGAATCTGGCGCAGGTACTGGTCCTGACACCCGAACAGAATTCGGATCTGTTCCTGACTCTGAAACGCGGGACCTGCTGAGAATGTGAGTGTTTCGGGGGGCATAGGGCTCTCAAGTGGGTTTCTCATGATGCTGGCGGACGCTGCGTCGCCCGCCATCAAAGTTGTCGTACCGGTTGTAGTCGTACCAGTTGTTTTGCTGTGATTTTACGCCGTTTCAGCAGGATTCAGAAAGTACGTATTCCACGGAAAGGCCATTCTGACGAAACTTCCGATGCAGGCCATTGACAAATCATTGACAGCTTTACGTGTGCATGATGGCGATGAACGGTTACCTTCACGCGGGTAACCGTTTAGAAAAAGCAGACGCTGGTTCGCACGGAAGGCTGAACCGTTCGGACATGGATTTACACAGACAGGTTCTCGACGAAGCTGAAATACGACGAGAATGTCGGCTGAAATCGACATCATCTCGAAATGGCAGCCTTGATTACGTCTGAAACGTCTGGAGGAACAGCAATGTCAGATGAAGAATTCACGATATTTGAACCGGCCCGGCAGACGGTCGGAGATATCGCTCTTTCCGATTTTCAACGGTATGACGCCCGCCTGCGGATTGTCGGCGCGTTGACCCCGATCGCTGGTCATACCAAAGAGAAGCTGGTCATCAGCGACCCGGAAGTTGTGATCGGTCGGGATCCGAAGTCGGGCATTGTTCTGACTGACCATGGCGTTTCACGACGGCACGCTCGCGTTTATCAAACGGACACGGACTTTGTGATTGAAGATCTCGGCAGCAGCAACGGAACCTACGTCGACGGCGTTCCTGTCGTCTCGTGTGTTCTGCATGGTGGGGACAGCGTGCAGATTGGACATTCGCTGTTCCTGTTTGATCGTTTGCTTGAACACGTTGGGGATGACACCAGCAACGGTTGAGTATTCGTCTTTCGGTGCAGGCAAGTCTCCTCAAAAATCAACACAGGTCCGTCGGATGAGCGATTTAACAGTACGATTCTGGGGTACTCGAGGGTCAATTCCGACTCCAGGCCGCAAGACGAAGAAGTACGGCGGCAATACGACCTGCATCGAGGTTCGTCACGAAGACACGCTGCTTGTGTTCGACGCTGGCAGCGGAATTCGAGAACTCGGGATGTCGTGGCTGAACGAATTCTCTGGCAAGCCAGTCGACGCGGCGATTGTGTTTACGCATTTGCACTGGGATCACATTCAGGGATTTCCGTTTTTCTCCTGCGGATATATGCCTCAGAATTCGTTTACGATCTGGGGCGAGGAACGGGAATCGACCGGTGTCGAACAACTTCTTTCCGGGCAGATGACAGGCGACTATTTCCCGATCGAACTTTCTGCCATGCAGGCTAAGCTGAAGTTCAAGACGGTCGACGGACCGTTCGAAGTCGGAAAGTTGAAGATTCAGCCGTTTCGGCTGCCTCACCCTGGTGGTTCGCTTGGCTATCGAGTCGAAGCAGATGGTGCCGTCTTTGTACTCGCGACGGATTCTGAACTGGACCAGATCGCTCTCAACAGAGAAGAACTGCTTTCCGATCATCTTGCCCGACGCCAGTACGCGGACGATCTGATCGAGTTCATGTCGGGAGCCAACCTGATCGCCATCGACACGCAATACACCGACAGCGTTTATCCTCAGAGAGTCGGGTGGGGACACAACTCGATCGCCACCGTTGTGGACCTGTGCGATCAGGTGAAGCCGGACATTCTGGCGATGTGCCATCACGATCCGCAGAGTACCGACCAGATGATCAGCAAAATGTCGGACGATGCAGCCCGACGACTGAAACGTCTGGGCGCTGACACGCTGCTTTTTGCCGCCCGTGAGGGACTGACGATCAAAGCGCACCGACCTAAGCGACCACCATCGCTCAATTGAATGCGCACGGGCAAATGGTTGCGGCGGACGGACTCCGTCTTGTCCCGTTTTCGTGAATTGAACTACAACCCGCCACCGGATCGGCTTCTGCCGGAGCTACCAGAGATGTCGATGACAGGTGTTGCGGATATTGCTGAAGGCGTCCACTGTCTGGATTGCTGACAAATCGGTGACTGGTTTTGTGTGGGGAGCACCAGACGGGTTGCAGGTTGACGATGGATCGCGTTTGAAACGCGACTCTCAAGGGATGGAGAGAACGATGCTGATAGCTCGAAACGGCCTGTTTGGTCTGGCCACAGCTTTTGCCTTATTCGTTGCCGGATGCGGTGGCGAATCGACGGCTCCGCAGTCTGTCGACTCCGGCAGCGGAGCAGCGTCAAGCGAGACGAATTCAACGTCCGGCTCCGGAGCACTTCCGACCGCTGCGATTTCGACAGGTTCTCCAGCAACTCCTGACCTGGATTCAGACGAAGCGAAAGCTGCGGCAGCAGCCAATCAGCGGGAAGCGAGTGCTCCCCCCGGAAAAGGCTCGCCACGCTGGCTGGTTCTTGAGATGACCAAACTTCGGATGCAGCCATTTCCCGAAACAGACGACATCGAAAAACAGCGGGAAGCTCGCCGGGCACGCAATCAGGAAATCGTCAAACTCGCCGAAGAAGCAATCGCCAAAACTCACCAGGATCCCGAACTCGAAGCGGTCTTCAACGTCGCCGTGCATCGGCTGATGGAATCACTGCTGGCATTGTCGCTGCAGGGCGACCAGGACAGCATCGATTCGTTATTCAGCTTTGCAGACTCGTTTTACAACCGCGATCCGAAGTCGCGGGCCGCGTCAGAATCGGCATACATCCTCGCGAGATTCGTTCATAAGAATGCTCAGTATTCGGGAAGTGAAGACGTCCGATACATCCAGGAATTCTCCCGGCAGGCTCGGTTATTCGCAGAACGATTCCCTGGTGAACAGGAACGAGCGGTTGAACTTCTCAATGACGCCGGCGCAACGTGCGATTTCTACGGCATGCGGGAAGAAGCGATCCTCTGTTTCGAAACGCTGCGGCAAAAGTACGCCGACACACCGCAGGCTCAACAGACAGTTCCCGTGCTGCGACGCCTCAATCTGATCGGAAAACCGGTTGACCTCGGTGGACCGACGCTCGACGGCGGATTCATTTCGGTGGCCGACTTCAAAGGCTCGCCCGTGCTGGTTGTTTTCTGGTCGAGTCAAGCCACTCCGTTTGTTGAGCAGGCCGCATCGATCATTGCGACCACTGAAAAGTTTGAGAAGCAAGGTCTCCAGGTCATGGGCGTGAACCTCGATACCGACGAACTGGCGATCGACGCCTTCCTGGAAAAATTCAGCACGAGCTGGCGGACTGTCTTCCACACTGACCGCGAACGGCGAGGCTGGAATCATCCCGTCGCCGTTCATTATGGAGTGACCACGATCCCACAAATCTGGCTGGTTGATGCCGAGGGAAAAGCAGTCACCACTTCGATTGCCCCGAAGGATCTCGACGCCACGCTGTCAAATCTTCTGCCGCCAGTGAAGACTGCCGCGAAGTGATGGCCGGCCCAGCAGAGCGGAAATGATGCGTCCTGCACGGCTGGTGGAGTCCGCAAACGCTACTCGTCAGGTTTCTGCTGCTTGCGGTTCCTGCTGGCAGTACCGCAGATGATTGCAATGACCACAAGAATGATCGCGCCGAAAAGTTCCATAGTCATCTCCGGGGCGTTGATCGGCTATGGCAACACCTGCTTACTGGCAATTGCCTAAACGTCCGGCTTGGCGGGCGGTTTGGGATCGTCAGGAGGAGAATCGTTTCGGGGGTGCCGGTCCGCCACTGCCAACAGCAGTATGATCAGGACGCCCAACCCAATCACCGGCATCGCCAGCTGCCCCACGTAAAGAAGCTGTTCGATTCCCCATTGCATGACGGTTTACTTCCGGTGATGAAACGATGCCTTTGTCGGGCCGTGTCTGAGACGAGCCTGTTCTACCGTTTCTTCCCGGCAGAAAACAGTGGGAACGTCTCGGACTCAACGTGGGCTGCTTTGAGCAGGTCTCCGAGTTGCTCGACTTTTTCAGGATGCTTCGCCGCGATGTTGTTTTCTTCGCCGATGTCTTTGCTCAGATCGTACAGTTGAAGCGGAGCGTCCGGGTTCTTGAACAGCCCCTCGCGGACGCCTTTCCACTGGCCCATACGGACGGCCTGCTTGCCGCCTCGTTCAAGAAACTCCCAGTAGAGATACTCGTGCGGCGTCTGTTCCGCAGACTTTCCAAGTAGTGTCGGCACGTACGAGATTCCATCGATTCCGTCGGGCATTGACGCTTTGGCAAGTTCACAGGCCGTCGGCAGCAAGTCCCAGTGCGCGGCGATGTGAGCGGTCGTCGTGCCGGCGGCGATTTTTCCCGGCCAGCGAGCGATCAGCGGGGCTCGAATACCGCCTTCGGTAAGGTCTCGCTTGTGGCCTCGCAGCGGGCCGTTGCTGTCGAAGAAGTCCGGCATGTGACCGCCTTCTTTATGCGGGCCGTTGTCCGAAGTCAGCATGACCAGCGTATTGTCTTCGATTTTCAACTCCCTCAGCAGAGCCAGAATCTCGCCAACCTGTTCGTCCATCAGCGTCATCATACCGGCGAAGCAGGCTGCTGGGTTCCTGACTTCCGGCCCTTTGTACTTGCCGATCTTGTTTTCGAACTGCGGAAACTTCTTACGGAACGGAGCGGCGTATTCTTCCGGAACGTGCATTGCCGCGTGAGGAATCGTCATCGGTACGTAGCAGAAGAACGGTTTGTCCTTGTTGGATCGGATGAAGTTGAGCGTCGCTTCCTGAATCGGGTACCCCGAGTAAACCTTGCCGTCGTACTGGACCTTCTCGCGATTATGCCAGAGGTAGTCCGGGTAGTAAGTATGAGCCAGCCGCTGGCAGTTGTAGCCGAAGAACTCGTTGAAATGTTCCATCGGATCACTGTCCGAGCCAGGAGACCCCAACCCCCACTTGCCGAACATTCCCGTCTGATACCCCGCCTTCTGAAGCAACCTTGGCAGCGTCACAATGTCCGCCGGCATGGGAGCCTGGCCTTCCGGTTGAACCTCGCGATTGCCTCGCACAACGGCGTGCCCCGTGTGAAGTCCGGTCATCAGGCAGCACCGGGTCGGAGCGCAAACAGTGCTGCCCGAGTAGTGGTCCGTAAACTTCAGACCGTCCGCCGCCATCTGATCAATGTTCGGCGTCCTGAAAAGTTTCTGCCCGTAGCAGCTCAGGTCACCGTACCCGGCGTCGTCCAGCAGGATGTAAACGATGTTCGGCCGAGCCGCTTCCTCTGCCGCCTGCAGGTGGCTCGTGGCCGTTGTCAGAACGGCAAACAGACAAAGGGCCACAAGTGTTCGATACGACCAAAGCATCTGGTGTCTCCTCAGAAAGCGAACTCGTCGGTGACCGAAGCGGTGGTTCCGGTGTCGGTCCGGTTGAGCATTATTGAGCGGGATTGTTTGTTTCGAATCCGGGCGGAAATCGTAACCCTCGACCATTTCGACGACCACGCACTCGCCATCAGCCGTGCGAAACTTTGCCGATTCTTCTGAATTCTCCTGTTGTGCCGGTCCCGGCTAAGCCGATCAAAATGAAGCACAACCGCTGACGGAACGGTTTCGAACGTTGCTGCGAAGAGTTTCGGAGCGGCCGCAGAATACGGTGAGCCAGGGACGGCTCAGGTTTGCGGAAGGGGTTCCCAGGTCGACAAGGATGTTGACGTTGGGAACTTTGGAGAAGACATACGAGTTCAGACGGACTCAGTCTGCCAGCATTTCGCCCGCAATGGCAGTGTTGACTGAACTCGATTTCGTTCAGCAAGAGACTAACTTTTGAAGGGGAAGCAAATGCTCCGACGACTCACACAGACGGGGCTGGTTCTGTTCGCCCTGATGACGATGCTTGGAAACCCGAGCGACGCTCAGGCCGCTGGACGAGGCCAGCCGACCGACTGGAACCGCTTCAACTATTACCCGTACGTCTACTACCCGCACAACTTCCAGCAGCAGCGAGGCAGTTACGACCACATGTACTATCGCTACTCGCCCGAGCAGCGGGTTCCGGTCTACAACAAAAACTGGCACAACTTCTACCCGACGGCTCGTCCGTATCATAAAGGCAACCACTTTCTCCTGGACGTCTTCTGATACCCAGCTGACAGCAGCTCGAAGTTGAGAAGCTCCACCGAAAACTGAAACCCGATTCCCGCCTCGGCAGGGATCGGGTTTTTCGTTTGATCGTTCTACCGAATTGAGGTTTGTCGGTTCGTCATTTGCGCGAAGGCGGGAAACCAGCAACAACCACCGGGAAGTGCTTCCCGCCTGTCAAAACACAAAGGACTTCGCTCCGAGAGGCGAGCGCAATGCCGAGCATTAAAGACTGTGTATTTTACCTGATCCGAACATGCGGGAGGGAAATACTCAAAGCACGAGCGAGTGTGAAGCCGATGAAAGTTGATACAGCGGATTGACGGCGAGTGCGACCGAGGGAACGTGTCGCTGGCCGGACCAGACTCAGGCAGGGAAACGGAGTCAGAACAATGCGGGTTCAATTACCAGGACGGTTGCTGCACTTCGGTTCGCGGCGACGGCGAGGCTCGCAGAAGCGACACCCTCACACTACTGCCAGCACATCGGCACAGATTCAGCGTCTGGATCCCAGACTCCTGCTGACGGCAGTCACCGGCGGAACAGCCACGTTTGTGGAATTGGAAGCGGTCAGTTATCCACAAAATAGGCTAACGTCGGGCGATTTCGATGGTGATGGCGACATCGATCTGCTTAATGGCCATGAACGCGGCACGGTCTGGTTGAACGACGGGGCTTCAAACTTCAATATGAAACGGCAGCAGCTTGTCGGGGCTGGCCACAGTGCGTCAGATACTGCAGTGGCAGATCTGGATGGAGATGGCGATCTCGACGTATTTCAGACAAACGATTACGGCTTTCCTCACGTGGTGATGTTCAACGATGGGTTGGGGCACTTCACTGTTGCAAGAGTCGACGTTGGTGTGGGGCAAGTTGAGGGCGTTGATCTCGGCGACGTTGACGGCGATGGTGATGTTGATGCGGTGATTGTTAATCCTGACGGGCCAGGCCTCGTCCTCATGAACGATGGCTCTGGCGTGTTCACCAGCTCAGCCTTAACAATTGGCACCGGCGACGCCCTCGATGTCCAGCTACATGATCTCGATAGTGATGGAGATCTCGACGCGATTCTGGACCTTGACCACGGGCCTGCAGCAATCTGGAAGAATCAGGGCGATGGTTCGTTTGTCGCGACAAATCAACGGATTGGTAGTGTGCCAATGAGCTCACTTTCGCTTGGTGATGTCGATGGCGACGGCGATCTCGATGCCTTGGTCACGGGAAATCGATCCGACGATGGCCTGGAAGTCTGGTTGAACAGTGGAACTGGAACGTTCACGAATAGCGGTCAGCGACTCGGAAGCCGGGAGGGTTTGATTGCCACGCTGGGAGATCTCGATGGAGACGGCGATTTAGATGCTGTAGCTGCACTGGGAAATGGCAATGCAGGCCCCACAGTGTTTGTTAATGATGGAACTGGCCATTTCACGGATAGCGGGCAAGTTCTGGGAAACAGACCTGCTTCCCAGATTACTCTGGCAGATCTGGATGGCGACGGGGATCTTGATATCAGGCTGGCTGTATCTCAGGGAAAATCAATCTGGCTCAATCAGGATCAGTCAATTCAATATGTCGTTGACTTACCGGATCCTGGCGAACCATTCGAGACATACTTTGAAGTCATCGTTGATGCCGAGGATCTGGTTGTTCGGGAACTTCGCCGCGAACTGGGAGTGACCGAACTTTTCCGACAACCCCAGTCCGACGTGCCGCAACTGCTAATCAACGGGACCGATGGTGACGATAGACTGATCGTCAATTTCTCGGGTGGTAATCCGATCCCAGTTTCAGGGCTGGAATTTAACGCTGGCGACGAGTCGAATGGAGATGCTCTGATTATTGGCGGTGGATCAGTCAGTTCCGTCAGCCATACCTTTTCCAGCCACTCCGACGGCAGCGTGATCATCAACGGAGCGTTACTCACCTACACCGGAGTGGAACCAGTTACCGACAACCTTTCTGCTGACCGACGGTATTTCAGTTTTACCGACACAACGGACGCAGTCATTTTGAATGACAACGGTACTGAGGCGGATGGTATCAGTCAGATTTCAGGAGCGGGACGAGTTCTGGAATTTCCCAGCCCTTCGACAAGTCTGAAAATCAACGGATCGCGCGACGACGACTCGATTACGCTCAGCGCGATGGACGCATTATTCACTGGCAATGTTTCCGTCGATGCCTTCCTGGGGAATGACAGCGTTACTGCAGAGGCTCTAAATGCTCCCCTGAAGCTGTTCGGTACTGACGGTCTCGACACTCTGATCGGTGGCATGCAGGACGATTTGCTTGACGGAGGCTATGGCAACGACGTCCTCAATGGCCGTGGCGGTAACGATGTGCTGCTCAGTGGGGACGGGGACGATCTGCTGTTCGGTGGATCGGGACACGACCTGTTGGATGGGCTCGGCGGAGATGACCGGCTGTTTGGCCAGGGCGGAAACGGTGACACTCTGATCGGCGGCTATGGCAACGATACGTTTGACGGAGGTGCCGGGCGTGACCTGCTGATTGGCAAGGTCGGCAACATGGAAAATCAGGCAATTCTGACTGACACTGAGGTGAACTTTGACCGAGAGATCGAGCTGACCAGCGGCATCGAAATGATTCAGATGGATCACTCGAGCAGCAACTTCAGCGTGCGCATTGATGCCAGTGCGTTCAGCGGAAGCGTCACACTGCGTGGCGGTAGTGCAGATGACACGCTAATTGGTGGGGCGGGTGACGATTTGCTGGACGGCGGCGGTGGAAACGACAGCCTGGTTGGAGGAGACGGCAACGACTGGATGGATGGTGGTGACGGTGATGACACGCTCAACGGTGGAAACGGCAACGATTCGCTGTCCGGCGGAAACGGCGACGACGCGCTGGCGGGCATGAGCGGCAACGACTGGCTCAATGGCAATGCCGGCCGTGACATGCTGCTGGGCGGCGACGGAGACGACACGCTGCTTGGCGGAGGCCACATCGACACGCTGATGGGTGAAGATGGCGACGACTTCGTGAAAGGGCATGCTGGCGACGATCTCGTCAGCGGTGGCGGTCAGGGCGCCGGCGCGTCGGACGGTGACATTGTTGATGGCGAAAACGTCAACGACGCCTTCACACTGGACGCTTCCTGGGCCGAGCTGTAGCTCAAGACAAGAAACGGCTGCGATCTGTGATTTCATTCTGAGTCAATTGATTCACCACGATTTCGTTCGCTTGCCTGACGCCAGAACGCTCTCGGACTATCCTGCGGCGACACTTTGTGTCCGCAGCCTGTGATCATTCCGAGCGTCGCTATGCAACTTTTCGAGACCAACTTCACGTCGCTCGACTGGGGCATCGTCGTTGCCTATCTCGTGATTTCGATCTTCGTCGGGATCTGGGCGAACCGATACGTCGGCAACATTGCCGGATATCTGGTTGCCGGACGAACGCTGCGGATTCGGCTCGCTCTGGCCACGATGACCGGCACCGAAATCGGTCTGGTCACCGTGATGTACTCGGCCGAACTGGGTTTCACTCAGCAGTACGCATCGCTGTATCTCGCGCTGTACGAACTGGTCATTCTGCTCTTCATCGGCCTGACCGGAGTCGTCGTCTATCGTCTGCGGGAATCCCGAGTGCTGACGATTCCCGAGTTCTACCAGAAACGCTACTCGCGAGGTGTTCGAGTTCTCGGCGGTGTGATGATGGTCATGTCAGGCGTGCTGAACATGGGCCTGTTTCTGAAAGCCGGAGCGTTGTTTCTGGTTTCGGTGACGGGCTTCACCGAGCCGGACTGGTTGCAGCAGGTGATGGTGAGCACGTTCGACTATCACGAACCTGTCGGCCTGAAACTGATCATGACGGCGCTGCTGTTACTCGTCCTGTTTTACACGGTTCTGGGCGGGATGATCTCCGTCGTGATTACAGACCTGATTCAGTTCGTCATTCTTGGGACGGCGATGGTGGTCGTCACGCTGTTTGTTGTCAGCGAGATCGGCTTCGACGGTTTCTCTGAAGTCGTCACAGTACAGAACGGATACTTCGATCCCACATCCACGGACAACCCATCGACAGCAAAGCTCGACGACGGCATTGGACCTGTCACGCTGACGGCTCAGTTTGTCGTTCTGTCCGTTGCCCTGATGCTCTGGCCGACCGGCGTGTCGAGAACGCTGGCCGTGAAGACTCCCGAAATTGCCCGCCAGCTTTATCTGTGCAGCACGATTCCGTTCCTGGCAAGACGCTCGCTGCCAGTGTTGTGGGGCATCGGCGCGTTCGCCTTTTTCCACTCGCACCCCGTTTTAAACGAGCAGTTCCAGGCCGCGTTGCAGTCCGGCGGCGACGTCAACACTCAAGCCGCGATGCCGCTGTTCCTGGCGAAGATCATTCCGTCAGGATTGCTCGGACTGGTGACTGCCGGGATGGTCGCAGCCTTCATGTCGACGCACGACAGCTACCTGCTCTGCTGGAGCGGCGTGATCACGCAGGACGTCGTCGCTCCGCTGATGAAAAACCAACTGACGAATAAACAGCGAATCCTGATCACCCGAGTAGCGATCGTCGCGACCGGAATCATGCTGCTGACCTGGGGCTTGTGGTATGAAATTTCGAGCAACCTCTGGCAGTACATGGCCATCACTGGAACCGTCTATCTGGCGGGAGTCTTCCCGGTTGTCATCGGTGGACTTTACTGGTCACGGTCAAGTTCTGCGGGTGCGTACATTGCACTGCTTGCTGGACTGACGGGCGTGCTTGGGCTTGACCCCTGTGTGAAGTTTCTGAATTCCCTGTTCATCGCGATGGACACCACCATCGCGGTCAACAGCAACATTCTGATGCTGATGACGTTTGCGATTTCGCTCCTGGGATTCGTTGCGGGTTCAATGCTGTGGCCCGACGACCGGTCGAATATTCCGCAATCCATGACCAGCGAAGGAGCAGACCAATGACCACCTGGATGACTCTCTGGACAATCGTGCTGGCTGGTGGCGCTCTCGGTATGGTCGGGCTTTTGCTCCTGGTCACCGCGGGAGCGATTCGCGAGCTGAAAGAATCACTCGTCGAATTGAGTGTCGACGTTGCGGACTCTTCCAGCTCGGAAACGGATTCGGAACTGCAATGTAAAGGTTGATGGCATGACACCCCGAATAGTGATTCTTGACGGAGCGACGTTGAATCCGGGGGACAATCCCTGGACGGCAATCGAGCAGCTTGGCGACGTCACTCTGCACGCAGCCAGCTCGCCCGACGAAATCGTTCCGCGGCTGAGCGAGGCTGACGTCGCAATCACCAACAAAGCCCGCCTCACCGCAGAAATTATCGGGCAGTTGCCCCATCTGAAATTCATCAGCGTTTCAGCAACCGGGCATGACTGCGTCGACAGTGCCGCTGCCGCAAAACAGGGGATTCCCGTCGCCAACGTTCCGACTTACGGGACTCCGTCGGTGGCTCAGTTCACGTTTGCATTACTGCTCGAACTCTGCCACCGGGTTGCCCTGCACGACGAAGCCGTGAGGGCTGGTGAGTGGGAAAGCTGCGGTTCGTTCTCCTTCTGGAAAACGCCGCAGATCGAACTCCACGGTTTAACTCTGGGAGTCATCGGTTTTGGGCGAATCGGTCAGCAGGTGGCGCGAATCGGGAGTGCCTTCGGAATGCGGATTCTCGCTGCCAGCCGACATCGTCAGATTTCATCAGAAGACCACTCGTTTGAGTGGGCAACGACCGAGGAAATTGCGGCGCAAGCCGACGTTATTTCGCTGCATTGCAGCCTGAACGACAACTCCAGAGGCATGGTCAACCGCGATTTTCTATCACGGATGAAACCGTCCGCGTTCCTGCTGAACACGTCTCGCGGACCGCTGATTGACGAAGCCGCACTCGCCGAAGCACTTGACACCGGCACGCTGGCCGGAGCCGCAGTCGACGTCGCCTCGGTCGAGCCGATCACCAGCGATAACCCGCTGCTCACGGCCAGAAACTGCCTGATCACGCCTCACATGGCCTGGTCCAGCCTTGCCGCCCGCCGCCGCATGATGCAGATCACGGCGGACAACATCCGCAATTTTCTGGCCGGAAAACCGAACAACATCGTCAACGGCGAGTTCCGTTTGTCATAACCGACGACGCTGACCCACGCGCTCCCCGGAATGATCTGACGGGCGATGTCGTGACCACGCAGCCCACCTGTGGCACGTCCTGAAAAAGACCGGCAGCCATCCTAACGCGACCAGAGGATCTCGTGATGCATTCCCGCATCGCCGACAATTCGAAATCCCATGCGTTGCCACAGGAACCAGGCGCGATTGGCTTTCAGAACGTGAGCTCGAACCGCGACGTTTCTGACAGCAGCTTCTTCCAGAAAGCCTCGCACGAGCGCGCGACCGATCCCTGACTGATGCTCCGGAAGAATTGCCACATCAATGATCTGAAATTCGGTCGGCTTCCGCTGCACGTACCAGCATCCAACCGGTTCACCATCCGACAACACAATCTGCAACTCGGCATCTTTATAAGCAGCGTACTGCTGCTGCTGAGCTGAGAACTGCATCTTCAGGAGCATCTGCATCTGAGGGTCTTCGCCCAGCCGAGCCAGCGTCTGTCCGTGAGTGTGGCGGTAAAGATGTAGCAGGAACTCGTCGTCCTGTGGAACAACCGGACGCAAAGAAATGTTTCGGGCCATGAACCTTCGCCTTCGTCCGCCATACCGGTTGTCGTCTCAAGCTTTGCCCATGCATCGCGAATGCCAGAACCAAAACGACTGATCAGATGAAATAACAATCTAACATCAATCAGCACATTCAACGAGGACTGATTTGAAAATCAGTACAGTGAGTGTCACACTCCGCAGATACTCCCATACCTGTATGACGTGACAGGCACATTCACTTCTTCTTCAGGAGCACATCGATGGATGTACGAGAGCCAATCAGGAGACGCGATTTTATCGCAACTTCGGCGGTAGCCGGAACCGGAATCGGAGCCTCCGTGAACGAACTGTTCGCGGGTGACTCAGACGCGAAGCAGGTAGAGGTCAAGTATTTTCAGTCGCGCATCGGCCAGTCGTTCCCGGCCGGTAAAACACGACTCGTGCTGCGGGAATGCCAGGCTCAGGCGCTGCCCCGCCATGACGCACGTCCGAAAGAAATGCGTCAGCCGTTTTCTCTGCTGTTTGAGATTGCCGATCGAGGAACACTCGATTCCAGCCAGATGACCATCGACCATCCGCAACTCGGTCAAGTAACCGTGGCCATCACTCAGACCTACGGTCCAGATCAAGGGACGCACTACGCGGAAGCAGTGTTTTCCTGAGTAGCTTCCGGCAAAGCAACAAGTTCACCAATTGCTGAGCCATTAAGAGTCAAAGTCAAAAAGAATTACCCAACTGAATCTCATTTTGAAGCATCCTTGAAAAGGACTTACTCATGGCAGATCCATTCCTCGGTCAGGTTATCATGTTTGGCGGCAATTTCGCTCCTCGTGGCTGGGCATTTTGCGACGGCCAGTTACTCTCCATCGCTCAGAACACGGCTTTGTTTTCGATCCTCGGCACGACGTACGGCGGCGACGGACGGACCACGTTCGGGCTTCCTGATCTGCGGGGGCGTATTCCGATGGGCGAGGGCAACGGCCCTGGACTGACTCCACGCGCACTGGGCGCAAAGACAGGCAAAGAAACCAACATTCTCAACGTGACGCAGCTTCCGTCTCACAACCACACCGCATCCGTCCAGGTAAATACGGATGCGGCAGCTACGACAGACCCGAATGGCCACTTCCTCGCTCCGGCTGAAGCCTACGCAACAGACGGTACCGCCAATGCCAGTCTCGGGGGCGTTACGTGTGGAAATACCGGCGGAAACCAGCCGGTAGATAACATTCAGCCCGTACAGGTGATTAATTATATCATCGCACTTCAGGGAACTTTCCCGTCACGAAGTTAGCAGTTGAGGTGCACCGGGTACGTGATGATCTTTCCGTACCCGCACATGAATTCCGTGAAGGATTCACGTGAGACATCGGACATCGACCAGAAAGGACATAAAATGTCAGAACCATTTATTGGCCAGATCCAAATGTTCGCGGGCAATTTTGCTCCACGCGGCTGGGCTCTGTGCCACGGTCAGTTACTCTCGATTAGCTCAAACGAGGCTTTGTTTTCTTTAATCGGCACAATTTACGGTGGCGACGGAAGAACGACTTTTGGGCTGCCCGACCTTCGGGGCCGAGCAGCCATGGGCGAAGGCAGCGGCCCCGGACTGTCCAGTCGAAGGCTGGGCCAGAAACTCGGTAGAGAAACCAACACTCTCAACGTGGCGCAGCTTCCGTCTCACAGTCACACGGTCGCTGCTCAGGTAAACACGGATGCGGCAGCTGTGACAGCCCCGGCGAACCATTTCCTCGCCCCGGCTGAGGCCTACGCAACTGCCGGTACTGCCGGTGCCCATCTCGGGGGCGTTACGTGTGGAAATACCGGCGGGAGTCAGCCGGTCAATAACATCGAACCCTCGCAGGTTCTCAACTACATCATCGCACTGGTGGGAATCTATCCATCGCGCAATTGATACTTTCTGAGACTGAACACCGGGACTTCCCCGGCTCGGTTTGAAGTACGACACGAAACGGGCAGAGGCTTCCAACCCCTCTGCCCGTTTCTTTGCGCGCTACTCCTGCAAAGCAAAACAACTTCTGGCGGCTTTCGCGACAAATCTCCTTCCGATAGACCATTTTCATGGCTTCTTTGCAGGAGCTGGCACCCGGAATAACAATTGTTTCCTTTGGTGGCATCTGGTGGCATCCTGCAGAACACTGAAAATGGATCCTGAAAGTGCACTGGAACCCCGAAGACTGAAGACGCCTCACATTCCCAGTGAAGGTTCGTCAGTGCCCTGCCTCTGCCAGTCACGATACACTGACCGATGCCCTTCCCTGTCGCTCGTGACCTCATCCTGAGCGGCAAGGATGAGCTCACCGCGATGGTGCCCCAAGCTTTGAACAGGCCTTCGTTGAGTTGAGTAGAGGACCAGACAACGTGAAGTATCGATCTTTAATATGGCCTGGCCTGATTTTCTGCACGGCTGTCGGATTTGCAGCTGATCGGGACAGCCCGGAATCGAACGTAGCACGCCTGACTTTCCAGGAACTGAAAGAAGCGGGTGCGAAAGATTCGAAGTACCTTCAGCAGCTGACATCCGTTGTCGATGCAGAAGTTCCCAAAGCAGATCTCGCTGCCTTCGAGAAAACCATCAGGCCAATCCTGCAACGGTCGTGCGTACGATGTCACGGCGCCGAAACCACCGAAGGCAACATCCGAATCGACACACTCGATCCCAACCTGCTGCAGGGAAAGGATGTCGCCTGGTGGCTTGAGATTCTGGCGGTACTGACGAACGGTGAGATGCCTCCGCCGGACGAAGTTGAACTGGCCGACGAAGACCGCAGCGCAGTGGTCGCGTGGCTGTCTCGCGAACTCCAGCTGGCCTCGTCGGTGCGACGGGCGACGGGAGGACATTCATCGTTCCGCCGTTTGACTCGCTATGAATACAACTACGCTCTGCAGGACATCCTCGGACTGCCCTACGACTTTGCAAAGGATCTGCCACCGGAGCCGGCTTCTGACGACGGGTTTCAGAACAGCTCAGAGTTGCTGCACATGTCTGTCGTGCAGTTTGAAACTTATCGACAGATTGCCCGCAAAGCTCTCAGCCGAGCGACCGTTCAAGGCGAACGACCTCCCGTTCTGTATTGGAGTGTCACGATGAAGGACGCCGCGAAAATCGAATGGCCAAAGCAGGCGGAGCAACTGGAAAAGCTGAAGGAAAAGTTCAAAGACGATCCGGACAAGCAAAAAAAAGAGGCCGATCGACTCACCGCGACCTTCACGAAACCTCACAACAACACCTACTACCACGATCCATCGACTGGTCGAACGGCACGCGCCAATTGGCAATACCACGGCGCAAAATTCGCTTTTAAACCAGCAGCTTCTCTTCCGGAAATCCCAGCACCGTCGGATCACGTGGCGATCATCCCTCAGGGGCGAAATCACGGCCTGATTGTCGAACTTGGAAACCGGGTGCCGGACGAAGGGACCATGCGAGTCCGCGTCCGAGCCTCGCGAGCATCCCTGGAAGAGTCGCGGATCCCCAGCCTGCAACTTGAGTTTGGTTGGCGAGCCAGCAACGAAGGCCGAGCCATTCTCCGCATCAGTGCCGAAGACACGCAGATTAAAGCCAGTCCGGATAAGCCGGAAATCTATCAATGGGACGTGCCTCTCGGAGAAATCTATCCTCGCAACTCCGTCCGCGACACGTCACCGATGGGTGCCTTGCCCAGCCCGTCGGAGTACATCCGACTGGTCAACAGTTCGGCCACAAAAGGAGACATCCGGCTGGACTATGTCGAAGTTGCCGCTCCTGTTTATGACCAGTGGCCGCCGGAATCTCACAAGCGGATCTTCTTCGACAGTGCCGCTCAAGAAAACGAATCGGCCTATGCGCGAGAAGTTTTGACCGCTTTCATGTCGCGAGCCTGGCGACGACCGATCGCCATTGCCGAAGTCGATCAGAAACTCAAGCTCTTCCACACAATGCGTCCCCGATGTGACAGTCTGGAAGAGGCGATGGTTGAAGTTCTGGCGACCGTCCTCTCGTCACCCGATTTTCTCTATGTCATCCAGGACGAATCTGCCAGCGAGTCGGTCGGTGATGCAGGTCAACAGGGCCAACTGAATTCAGAAGTAATTTCGGCGCACGAGCTGGCAACGCGTCTGGCTTTGTTTCTGTGGTGCTCGGTGCCGGATGCCCAACTGCTGAAGCTGGCCGAAAGCGAAGAACTGAGTGACTCGAAAGTGCTGGCCGACGAGGTAAGCCGCATGCTGGCAGATCGACGCACTCTGAGATTTTCGGAACAGTTCGTCCGTCAGTGGCTGGACATGCAACTGCTCGATTTCCTGGACATCAAACAGCATGTCCCCGGTTTCGATCCACTGCTGAAAGAAGCCATGCAGAACGAACCGATCGCTCTGTTTCACGAAGTCCTGCAGAACGATGCCAGCGTGCTGGATTTCATTCACGCTGACTACACAATGGCGAACGAACGGCTTGCCGTTCATTACGGTTTGCCTGACGTCCACGGAAATCACTTTCGTCGAGTCAAACTTGATGCCGGTCGAATGCGCGGAGGTCTGCTGACTCAGGCAGGGCTTCTCGCGATGAACTCAAACGGAACAGATTCTCACCCACTCAAACGCGGGGTCTGGTTGCTGGAAAGCCTTCTCAACGATCCTCCCCCGCCGCCCCCGCCAGCCGTTCCGGAAATTGATCTGGCTGATCCTGAAATTGCAAAGATGACGTTGAAAGAGCGAATCGAAGATCACCGTAATCACGCTGCATGCCGGTCCTGCCACGCAAAGATCGACCCGTGGGGAATCGCCTTTGAGAACTACGACGCGATCGGTCGGTGGCGGACTCAGATTAATGGCAAACCCGTTGATGCGGTCAGCCTGTTGTTCAACAATCAGAAGCTCGACGGGATGGACGGGCTCAAACGGTTTCTGCTGTTAAATCGCCAGGACCAGTTTGTCCGAGCGATGGTTCATAAAATGACGACCTACGCCCTGGGGCGGCCACTAACCTTTGCCGACCACTCAAGTATCGACAGAATAACGGCAGACGTTCGCAAACAGGGTGACGGGCTGGCGACGATGATTCGACTTGTCGCGACGAGTGAGTTGTTTCGATCAAAGTAACGGAAAGCAATTGGAAGAACCGACAACCCAAACCAGCAAGCCTGAAGAAACGGTACTGACATGCCCCTCAATCTGAATTCACTTGATCGTCGGCGATTTCTTCGGGGTACCGGACTGGCGTTGGCGCTGCCTCTGTTCGAAACGTTTGCGCGCTCACCGGTCCGGGCCGACGACGATCCTTCCACTCCTCGACGCCTGGCCTGCTTCTATTTCCCCGATGGCGTCCCGATGCCACTTCCGGAAGATCCGGCGTACCGGGACTGGGCCTGGTTTCCGCTCGGTAACGGAGAAGAGTTTACCTTCACAAAGGTTCTTGAACCGCTTGAGCCGTTGCGCAACGACCTCACCGTGTTGTCCGGTTTTTCGCATCCGGCAGCCCGCAGCGTTCACGGTCATTCGAATGCCGACCAGTTTCTGACCGCTGCCGCCACCGGCTATGACGGCCCTTACCAGAACTCGATTTCACTGGACCAGTTGTACGCAGGGCATGTCGGAGAGAAGACGCGAATCTCGTCGCTCGTGATGTCGACTGATGGTGGAACGGGGACACCTCGCGGCGCTCATACGCTGTCGTTCAGCCGAAGCGGCAGAGCGATCCCCGCAGAGCACCGACCAAAACGCATCTTCGATATGTTGTTTGTAAAAAGCGATGACGATGCGGCTCGCCGACTCGCACTGAGTGACAGCGCGCTGGACGATCTCCTGACAGACACCCGACGGTTGCGGAAGAGACTCTCTTCCCAGGACCAGAGGAGTCTGGACGAGTACCTCTCGTCAGTTCGCGAGGCGGAGATTAAGGTCGCCAAGGCGAAACACTGGATCAATACGCCATTGCCAACAGTCGACGCCGACCATCTCAATCTCGAACTGACCCCCGACGAACCCCGTCTTTACGTGCAGACCATGTTTGAGTTGATCTATCTCGCCTTCAAAACGGATTCCACCCGCGTCGCCACCTATCAGATTGGTCGGGAAAACGGCGTCGGAAAAAGTGACCATCTGGCTCGAGCCGTGGGCTTCAACCTCGCCCACCATCTGTCACACGAAACGAAGAACGTTAACGGGTGGAAGAACTTCGGCATCTACTGTCGTTTTCTGAACGAGGAATACGGTCGCTTTGCCATGAAGCTCCAGCAGACTCCAGAGCCCGCTGGAGAAGGCAGCATGCTCGACAACACACTGCTTCTGTTTGGGTCGGCGTCCAGCGCTTTTCACCTCTCACGCAACTACCCCCTGATCCTGACCGGCGGAAAAAATATGGGATTCAAACATGGTCAGTACCTCAATCAGGTCGGTACCAATGCGCAGGGAGGAGCATGGGACGGCAGGACGGAACCGTGGCAGAAAAAGGCCACACACATCGACGAACCACTGTCAAACCTGTTCGTAACGATGCTCCAGGGACTCGGTATCCGCACAGAAAAATTCGCCGACAGCGACGGTACCGTTTCCGAAATACTGTAACACCATGACGCGATCAGCTGCGGTGGTTAACACCGTTAAGCATGCTGGTCCCGGCAAACCAGGAAACGCGTCGAGAGCAACTTCCCGATAGTCGATTCATGGTGGGGCGTCGTCTGGAACAAACGCAGCCCTCTGCTCCCGGTCTGCGATTGCTGACCCGGGTGGCGACTGGGTAGTATAAAAGCCCTCTGATTCGTTGCGACATTCCCTCCTTACTTCTTCCCACCCTTGATGTGAGCAACCTGGATGGCACGAGATCTGTTCCGATCAACCGCCAGGCTGGGAAACGTTCCCCTGCTGGTCTCGACTTTTTTCATTTTGAACATCGCCGTGGCAATGCCGACCGCGAGAACCGTCCACGCCTGGGATGGCCTGGAAACGGTTCCTCGCGAAATTGTGTTGAGCAACGGAATGGCTCGGCAGCAGATTCTGGTCGAAACGTCCGGAAGAGACCTGACTCGCGACGCTGCATACCGAAGCGAGCATCCGAGTGTCGCGACGGTCGACGCTTCCGGATACGTGACGCCGATTGCGAACGGTACGACAACGATCGTCATCGACGCCGACGGACGAACGGTTAATGTCGACGTCCGGGTTTCAGGAATGTCCGACGGACGCTCCGTCGACTTCGTCGCGGATATTGTTCCGATCCTCAGTCGGCATGGCTGCAACTCGGGCGGCTGTCACGGCAAGGCCGGCGGACAGAACGGTTTTCAGTTGTCGCTGTTCGGTTTTGACAACGCGTTCGATCATGACGCGATTGCCAAAGAGGGACGCGGGCGACGCATTTTTACGTCGTCGACCGGTCGCAGCATGCTGCTGGCCAAGGCAACGGGCAGCAGTCCGCACGGCGGTGGAGCCAGGTTCGGACTCGACAGCGAAGCCGCCCAACTGATTCAGCGCTGGATTGAACTGGGAGCCCCCGCGTCGTCGCCGGAATCACCGCGGGTCGTCAAGCTACATGTCACTCCGTCCGAGCGGATTCTCCGTCGAGACGGGTGTCAGCAACTGGCGGTCACCGCTGAGTACAGTGACGGATCGCGCCGTGATGTTACTCGGCAGTCGGAGTTCTCCAGCAATCTTGATCCAGTGGCTGGCGTGGATGAGGACGGATTCGTAACGGCGACCGGGCAAAGCGGTGAAGCGGCGATTATGGCTCGCTATGTCGGACACGTTACCGTTTTCCACGCGATCGTTCCTCACGGTTCGAGCCTTGAATCGATCCCCGACTTCGTACCGAATAATTACGTCGACGAACTCGCTGCCGCGAAGTGGAAGAAGCTCGGCCTGCTGCCATCACCAGACAGCGACGACGCGACGTTTCTGCGTCGAGTCACGATCGACCTGTGTGGCCGCCTGCCTACCGCAGAAGAAGCGGTCGGGTTTGTTGAAGACAAGTCAGGCAGCAAACGTCGCGAGGTGATCGACCGTCTGCTCGATTCACCCGACTACCCCGCGTACTTCGCGATGCGGTGGGGAGCGATCCTGCGCAACTCGCGGCTGGCCGGAGCAGATCAGGCGTCGTACGCGTTTCACAACTGGATCAAGGATATGATCGCCCGCAACCGCCCGTACGATGAATTTGTACGCGGAGTCGTAGCCGCCGCCGGAGAATGGCAGGACGCACCAGCGATTAACTGGTACTGGCAGACGCGCGACGATCAGCTGCATTCCGTAACCGCCGATACAGCTCAAGTCTTCCTGGGGATTCGTCTGCAGTGCGCGAGGTGCCACCACCATCCTTACGAGCGATGGGGGCAGGAAGACTACTACGGGCTGGCCGGGTTCTTCACGCGACTTGGTCGCAAGAGTTTCGGTCAGCCGCCGCCGTACTTCGCCTCTTCAAAGGTGACGACCGGAGAAAAGAATCCGCTGACGGGCAAAGTACCCGAACCGAAATTTCTGGATGGTGAGTACGGTCAATTCACTCCGGAAGACGACCCGAGACACGCGCTCGTCGACTGGATGGCAAAGCCTGAAAACCCCTTCTTTGCACGAGTGCTCGTTAACCGGCTGTGGGGACACTTCATGGGTCGAGGTCTGGTCAACGAAGTTGACGACATGCGGGAAAGTAATCCGCCGTCGAATCCTGAACTGCTCGACAGGCTGGCTCAGGACTTCATCGATCACAAGTTCGATGTCCGACACATCGTTCAAACGCTGGTCAACAGCCGCGTTTATCAGCTCTCGTCCGAACCGACCGAATATAACAAAGACGACCGCCAGAACTTCGCCAGATTCTACGCGCGACGCCTGATTGCCGAAGTGTTACTCGACGCCGTTGATGACGCGACGGGTACGAAAACAAAGTTCGGCAACATTTCAGATTCGGCGCGAGCGGTCGATCTGCCACACGAAGGATTCGGCTCGTACTTCCTGGACACGTTCGATCGGCCAAAACGAGTATCCGGCTGCGAGTGTGAACGCTCCAGCGGCGCAACGCTGGCTCAGGTGTTGCTGCTGGCCAATTCCGACGAACTTGAAAACAAACTCGCCGACCGCAAAGGGCGAATCGCCAAACTCATGACCGACAAAGAACCGATACCAGAGATAATCGATTCAATTTACTTAAGCGCCTACGCTCGCCGACCTTCAGATCAGGAACGCAATACGACGGTCGGCTATGTCGAGGCTCAGGAAAACAAACAGCAGGCACTGGAAGATGTTTTGTGGACAATCATCAACAGCAAAGAGTTTCTCTTCAATCATTAAAGACAACTGATTCTGGTGGGCCAGGCTCCGCGAAATTGCCTGGCCCGGCCTGCGTAAAACTCAGTAACGCATAAAGGCAGCAAACATGTTTGAACTTTGCAGCTCGGCATCACGGCGAAGTTTTCTGCAGATCGGCTCGCTCGGCATCGGTGGATTGACTCTTCCCAATCTGCTGCGAATGCAGAATGCGGCAGCGGCAGAGGGCAAGTCAGTCCGGAAGAAATCCGTGATCCTTGTCTGGCAGGCCGGTGGACCAAGTCATCTCGACATGTACGACTTGAAACCGAATGCACCGACCGAAGTTCGTGGCGAGTTTCGACCAATCCCGACCAACGTCAACGATATCCAGATCAGCGAACACCTGCCGCTCCAGGCACAGATCATGGATAAACTGGCTATCGTCCGCTCGGCCTTTCACACCAACGCCGGGCACGGAATGGGTTCGCAATGGATGCTGACCGGCTATCAGCCATCGATCGAAGTAAACGACAACATTTATCCGTCGGTCGGTTCGGTGGTCGCTCGGCTTCAAGGAGCGAACGATCCAGGCCTGCCTGCCTACGTCAATCTGCCGCGACAGTTGGGAATGGGTAAAGCGGCGTACCTCGGAGCGTCTTTCAATCCGTTCTCGCCAGAGAGCGATCCAAACTCCGACGGCTTCCAGGTACGCAATCTGAAGCTGCCGGGCCGAGTCGATAACAGTCGGCTGGACCGTCGCCAGGGACTGCTCGGACAACTCGACCAGATTCGCCGCGACATCGATTTGAAAGGTGATATCGAAGGTCTCGACACCTTCTACCGCGACGCGCTGCAGATGGTCACCAACGACAAAGCCATCCAGGCGTTTGACATCAAGCAGGAAGACGAAAAACTGCGGGAAGACTACGGTCGTAACGATCTGGGGCAAAGCTGCCTGCTGGCTCGACGACTGGTCGAAGCCGGTGTGTCTTTCGTGGCGGTTCAAGCCGGAGGCGGCTGGGACACGCACGGCGACAACTTCAAGCAGCTTAAGGACCGACTGCTGCCACAATACGATCGGGCCGTCGCAACGCTCGTCAAGGATCTGCACGACCGAGGCCGACAGGACGACGTCCTGGTGATGGCTTGCGGAGAATTTGGTCGCACGCCGCGCATCAATTCAGGAGCCGGACGAGATCACTGGCCTGGAGCGATGAGCATCCTCTACGCGGGCGGTGGCCTGAAGATGGGACAGGTCATCGGCTCGACGAACGAAAAGGCGGAATACCCAACCAGCAAAGCAGCGTCAGTCGGTTGTGTTCTTTCGACGATGTATTACGCCCTCGGCGTCGATTACAGGCACGTCTTCCACGACCACGCGCGTCGACCGTTGCCGGTCCTCAACGAAGGCCAGCCAATCGAAGAACTGATTGCGTAGCCGTGCGACGCTGAGCAGCCCGATCAAAACGTGTGCCACTGGCTCTGCCAGTGCTTCCTGGGTCGGTGTTTGCGAGTGCCTCCGCACCGGCAGAGCCAATGGCACACGTCGGATCCTTAATTCATCATCAGTCGCGTTCATGAGACATGAATTCATGTCAGGGATTTCAATGTATTTGTGTTTCAAATTGAACCGGCGAAATGTCGTGCTCGCTGTAACTTGTTTTGCATTGCTGACAACAATCGATGCTCGTGCCGAGTTGCCATCCATCCGCTTTGACCGACTGACACCGCTGGGGGCGTCGCCCGGAGCGACCGTCGATGCTGAAATCGCTGGCGGTGATATTGAAGAAGTAAGTTCATTGCTGTTCGACCATCCGGGACTGACTGCCGAACCAGTCGACGGCAAAGATCGTCACTTTCGAATCAAAGTCGCTGCGGATGTCCCATCGGGGACCTACGACGTGCGGCTGGTCGGTCGCTGGGGAGTCAGCAACCCTCGACTCTTTTCTGTCGATGGAGGCCTCACAGACGTCGTCGACACAGAGCCAAACAACGAACCCGAAACAGCGCAGAACGTCGCCGTAAATAGTGCAGTTGCTGGAATGTCGGACGGAAACAATGTTGACATGTTCCGCTTTGCCGCTTCGAAAGAGCAGCGGATCGTGATCGACTGCCAGGCCGGCAAACTCGATTCCATGATGGATGCGACGATGTCGCTGTCGACTGCGGAAGGAAAACTTCTGGCGAGCAGCAGCGATCACAACGGCCGTGATCCGATGATCGATTTCGTCGCTCCGGCTGACGGCGAATACCTGGTGCGAGTCTACGATCTTTCGTACCGAGGCGGCTTTCCGTACCGGCTGCTGATTACCAACAAACCTCACATCGAAGACGTCTTTCCACGCGCCGTACAGACCGGGCAGAACGTCGAACTGTTGGCGATTGGCCGGAACCTTGGCGACGGCTCGACGGAATCTTCATGGAACGAATCCGGAACTGCATACTCGGAGCGTAAGTTTCCTTTCACTGTTCCGGATGAAACTGCCACCGGCGGTTTCTATAGATTCGACGTGCACCCAACTGACCACAGCGTGCTGCCGACAGCTGCGACCTGTACGTTGACAGGAACACAGTTTGCGGCCGCGACCGACGGACTGGCTAACTCGCAGACACTGCTCGTCACAGACTCGCCGGTGACTCGGGAAGTTGAACCAAACGACGTCGAAGATCAGTCTCAACCGGTGACGCTGCCGTTGGTTGTCAGCGGACGTTTCGATCAGCCTCGGGACGCCGACTGGTTCGAATTCGAAATACCGGAAAGCGGGCAGTACGGTTTTGACGTCTACTGCGAAAGAATCAATGGCCGCGCCGATCCGTACCTCGTTGTCGTTGATGACAAGGGAAACCGAATCAACGAGCTGGACGACTTCGGGCATCGCATCAACGCTTTTGACGGACACCTTCGTGATCCGTCGGGCATGGTGAATCTTTCCGAGAAGCGGAAGTACCGAGTGCTCGTGCAGGATCGCTATCGACGCGGCGGAGCACGCTACCAGTATGTGCTGGTCATTCAGAAACAACAGCCGGACTTTTACGCCGCCGTGATTCACAGCCAGAACCCGGGCCCCGGCGGAACAACCATCTGGCGCGGCGGCTCGATTTACATGGACGTGATCATCCATCAGCAGCAGGGCTATAACGAACCAATCACGATCACGGCCGAGAACCTGCCACCAGGTCTGCACGTCGCATCGACCGTGATCAATAACAACTCGCGAGGCACGCTGGTCATCACCGCCGACGACAACGCTGCTGACTTCGTCGGCCCGATCAAGCTCATTGCCACCGGCCAACGCGGAGAAGAAACACTCCGACGAGAAGTCCGACCCTATTCCCGCGTGTGGAATAACTCCGGGATGAATTCCAGTCGCCCATCTCGCGAGCTGGTCGTCGCCATCCGCGACGGTGCCCCTTATCGACTTGACTGGTCCGCCGAGCAGGTTGAAGCTGAGGCCGGCAAAGAAGCCACGCTGACCTTGCGTTTGACTCGCCGCTGGAACGACTTCAAGGCGGACGTCACCGTGCAGCCGTTGTCGTTTCCCGGTAACTTCAAGATGTCGAACACCAGCTTCAAAGGTGGCCAGACCGAGTTGACGATTCCGATCACCGTGCAGAATAACACCCGGCCCGGCGACTACACGCTGACCGTGCAGGGGCAGGGACAGGTTCCGTTCAATAAAGACGCTGAAGCCAAAGACCGCCCCAACACGCTGGTCTCGCTTCCGAGCCGTTCGGTCACTCTGCGAGTCATCGCGCCGCCGATTGCCCAGTAGACTGCCGACCGAGCAAGTCGCAACGCTTCGTCAGGGATGGCGTTTCATATGACGCTTTTATCGACGATACCGGTTCGGCGGTCGTTTCTCTACACCCGAGATGACTCAGAAGATCGGGTAGATAAACGGGGCAACGACCGAACCGCTCAGAACGACCAGCAACCCAACGAGCAGCAGCACGATAATGATCGGCGTCAGCCACCAGGCTTTGCTCTCGACGAGAAACTCGGCGAACTCACGCAGCAATCCCGGCTGCTCTTCTTCGGCAGCCTGCACAAAACTGACGGAGGGGTCTTTAGACGCATTGGCGTCGGGGACATCGTTCGATTCAGGAGTCGTCGATTCGGGGTTGTCGTTCATAGTTCTGCCGATGCAGGTTGCTGCTGGGTGAGCACCGCCCACCAATCCCAAATTTCAGAGGCACTACAAACCGCCAGTCAAATACCTGGTGGGCAGTGCCCCCGTGCGTTCCCGCCCTACTTCTTCTTCAGAATGTAAACGACGTCTTCAGTGTCGGGGCCGATGGTCACCGGCTGATCCAGGTCGTAGGCAAAATCATAAACACCAACGCACTCGAAAGCGGGTACTTTTTTCAGCAGAGACGACATTTGTTTTGCGGAATAGGTGCGGTAAAGCATCTCATCCTCAATCACCATCTGCTTCGTCGGCGTGTAGACGTTGATTTTCAGGCCGAGGTATTCCATCCGTTTTTTCGTGTCGATCCCTTTGCTCCACATGTAAGTGTTGACGGCGAGGTTACCGCGTCGAGCGTGCCAGGCTTCGTCTTCAAGACGCTCACCTTTGGACGGAATCAGATGCAGGCCGAGAATGTACAGCCCGCCTTTCACCAAAGAATCGGCTATACACTGAAGATGAGCCAGCGCCTGCTTTTCCGTAGCGAGGTGCCGGAACGTGTTGATCGTGTTGAACGCCGCATCAACTTTTCGTTTCAGCTTGAAGTTGGACATGTCCTCGACGACGGCGGTCTCTGGAAAGCCCTTCTTTTTGAAACGCTTGTTGCAGAAGTCGATCGCGTTGGAGTTCAGATCGTTGCCGGAAACTTCGTAACCCGCCTGGGCCATCCGATAAAGCAGCCGACCGGTGCCGCACGCCGGCTCGAAGATTCGGCGAACCGGACGTCCTGCAAAGCGGTCGAAGCACGCTGTCAGAAAGTCAAACTCTGCACGCCAGTCGGATCCGAAAATCAGGTCGTAATAAACCGGATAGTCATAAAGGTCTCCCTCGACCACTTCCGTCATCGCTCTCTCCACCTCGGCTGTTGAGATTCCGTTTACCTTTGAGGCGAGCTTGGTAACGGTTCCCCCTGTCGATCACAACCTTTCAAAGGTGGAAGTCAAAAGGCTGAAGGCTGAAAACAATTTTCTGCCTTCTGCCGTTTTCGTTCCATGTTCCGACTTCTGAGTTGCCGTTAAAACTCGCCTTCTCCCTTTGATCAGCTCTCGCCACAGAATCCACGTGCCTCAGTCTCCGCCGCCATTTTCCGAGATTCGTCGTCAGATTGGTCAAGCCATGCTGGCTGATCAGTTTCGGCTGCGCCGGTCACTCGACTCCGTACAGCGAGCGGCGAAAGGCAAACAGCCGTTCGATCGGAGCCTGAAACGGCTCACCGACTCGCTGGCAAAGTCGGTTGAACTGCGCGAAACGCGCGCTGCCGATTTACCAGCCGTAACACTGAACGCTGACCTTCCCGTCAGCGCTCGCCGGGACGAAATTGCGAACGCGATCGAAAAAAATCAGGTCGTCATTCTGTGCGGTGAAACCGGTTCGGGGAAGTCGACGCAGCTTCCGCTGATCTGCCTGGGAATGGGCCGAGGTGTCGCGGGAACGATCGGGCACACTCAGCCGCGACGGATCGCTGCCCGCTCGGTCGCGGCACGAGTCTCTGAGGAACTCGGCTCGCCCATCGGCAACGCGGTCGGATTTAAAATTCGATTCACCGACACAACCAGCCCGAACACTTACGTCAAACTGATGACCGACGGAATTCTGCTGGCCGAATCACAGGGTGATCGATTCTTCGAGCAGTACGACACGATCATCATCGACGAAGCTCACGAGCGGTCGCTCAACATCGACTTCCTGCTCGGTCGACTGAAGCAGATTCTGCCGCGACGTCCGGATCTGAAAGTGATCATCACGTCGGCGACGATCGACGCAAAACGGTTTGCCGAACATTTTGGACGAGGCGACCAGCCTGCACCGGTGATCGAAGTTTCGGGACGAACTTACCCGGTCGAGATCCGTTACCGCCCGCCGTTTGACCCCGATGCCAAAGACGAAGAACAGACGCCTAAAAAGGGCAGTCCACCAAACAATCGTCGTCGCTCCGAAGCCGACATGCAGACAGCCGTGCTGGACGCCGTCGACGAAGTCATGCTCGACGGACCTGGCGACATTCTGATTTTCATGCCGACCGAACGGGACATCCACGAAACAGCAAAGTCGCTGCGAGGCCGGCTGCTCGGCAAAATCTCCAATGGCCAGAAGACAGACATCCTGCCGCTGTACGCCCGACTTTCGACGAAGGAACAAAGCCGCATCTTTCAAACGCAGCCGCACCGGCGCATCGTGATTGCCACGAACGTCGCGGAATCATCGCTTACCGTGCCGGGCATTCATTACGTCATCGATTCGGGCACAGCCAGAATCAGTCGCTACTCGGCGCGGTCGCGCATGCAACGGTTGCCGGTCGAGCCGATTTCACAGGCGTCAGCCAATCAGCGAGCCGGTCGCTGCGGACGAATCGGGCCGGGCATCTGCGTTCGGCTTTACTCGGAAGACGACTACAAAGGCCGGGACGCGTACACGGCTCCCGAAATTCAACGCACGAATCTGGCGGCGGTCATTCTTCAAACGACCGCGCTGCGAATGGGGCCGCTGGAAAATTTCCCGTTTCTCGAACCGCCTCGCACCGGGACGATCACCGACGGGTATCGCAGCCTGTACGAACTCGGAGCGATCGACGAGAAGAATCAGATCACCGAAGTCGGCCGGCAGCTCAGTCGATTGCCGGTCGATCCGCGAGTCGGGCGGTTAATCCTGGGCGGCCACGAAGAGAACTGTCTGCACGAAGTTCTGATTATCGCCGCCGCGCTGGAGTTGCAGGATCCTCGCGACCGACCGATCGATAAGCAGCAGGCAGCCGACGAAGCTCACGCGAAGTTTCAGGACACGAATTCTGACTTCATGAGTTATCTGAAATTGTGGGACTTCTACCACAAGGTCCGCAGTGGAGCGTCCCGCGGCCAGCTTCGCAAAGCGTGTCAGCAGAATTTTCTTTCGTATAACCGGATGCGCGAGTGGGTCGACATTCATCATCAGCTCAGTGAACTGGTCGCCGAAGTCGGACTCAAACCAACGAAACGACAGGACAACTTCGACGCCATCCATCGGGCGTTGCTGACCGGATTTCTGGCGAGCATCGCTCTGCTGACCGACCCGCGGGAATACACCGCAGCGGGTAACCAGAAGGTCTCAATCTGGCCGGGCTCGGGACTGTTCAAGGAAAAACCCAAGTGGATCGTCGCAGCGGAGCTGGTTGAAACGACCAGGCGGTACGTCCGCACTGTCGCCCGCATCAACCCGGACTGGATCGAGCCGATCGCCGGGCACCTGATGAAGAAAACTTACAGCGATCCGGAATGGGACAGTCAGGCCGGTTCGGCCATGGCCTTCGAAAAGGTAACACTGTTCGGTATTCCAGTCGTTCCTCGCCGCCGCACGCGGTACGCGAAAGTCGATCCGGAGCTGTCTCGCGAGATGATGATTCGCGAGGGTCTCGTCGAAGGCCATCTCGAAATCGATCTTCCGTTTCTGCGACACAACGCTCGACTGATGGAAGAGCTGGAAGGCTTGCAGACTCGGACGCGACGCTTCGACCTGGTCGTTGACGACGACGAACGTTTCGAGTTTTACGACAAGCGAATTCCGAAAGAAGTCGCCGACCTGCACCACTTGAAACGCTGGCTGCGCAAGGCGGAGAAGAATCGCCGCGGGCTGCTCAACATGCAGAAGGTCGATCTTCGACGAACGGGCACGGAAGAAGTCACCGGACAGGAATTTCCCGACGCGGTCAAAATCGGCCAGCTTCAGTTACCAATCGACTATCACCTGGAACCAGGCTCGCCCGAAGACGGCGTCACGCTCGAACTGCCGCAGGAAGCGTTCAACCAGATTGATCAGAATCGTCTCGGCTGGCTGGTCCCCGGACTTGTCGAAGAGAAAGTCGCGGCACTGATTAAATCGTTGCCGAAGTCGCTGCGTCGTCAGTTCGTCCCGGCGGCCGACACCGCGAAACAAGTCGCTTCGAAACTGGACTTCGGACAGGGCAACTTTGAACAGACGGTCGCGGGGCTGCTGACTGAGATCGCTCGCGAACCGGTCGCCGTTTCAGACTTTCAGGAAGAGCGGCTTCCGAATCACCTGCGGATGAACGTGCGGATTGTGAACGAGGATGGCGAGTCACTCGCCACCGGTCGCGACTTGAAATCAATTCGGCAGCAGATCGGAAGCCAGGCATCGACAAGCTTCTCAAAAATCGACGACGACCGCTGGCAACGCGACGGTCTGAAGGCGTGGGACTTCGGCGAACTTCCCGCTCAGGTCACCGTGCAGCGAGGTTCGATTTCGTTGAAGGGTTACCCAACGCTGATTGACGACGGCGAAACGGTTTCGTTGAGACTGCGAGACCTGCCGGCGCGATCGGCTCTGGAAACTCGCGCGGGGATCCGGCGTCTGGCCGCGATCGCTCTGGCGCGGTTCGTCAAAGATCAGGTCGACAACATCCCGCGCATGAACGAGTGGGTCATGCTGAGTGCGGCGATGGGTGGAGCCGTGGCGTTTCAGCAGAACCTCGGCGACCTCATCGTCGACCGAGCACTCTTTCCCGAGAAAGGCCCGTACCCGCGAACCGAAGCCGACTTCCAGCAGCGACTCAAAAAAGCGAAGAGCCTGATTCCCGTCGCGACTCAGGATGTCATCGCGCTGGCTGGAGCGATCATGTCCGGATACGCGACGCTCAGAAAGACGATCAACGCCACAAGTTCTCCGCACTGGAAGTACGCGGCGGACGATGTCAAAAAACAGATCGCCGCGTTAACTCAGCCCGGCTTCCTGACGAACGCCGCCTGGGGATGGGTGAGGCAGTACCCTCGCTACTTCGAAGCCGCGACCGTCCGACTTCAGAAGCTGCCGAAAAGCGGCGTCCAGAAAGACAGCCGTGCCCAACAGGCGATCGAAGACCTGGTCGGCCTGTACGAGTACCGCGCGGAAGAACATCGCGAACGCGACATCTACGACCCGGAACTCGAGCACTACCGCTGGATGCTCGAAGAATACCGGGTCTCGCTGTTCGCCCAGGAACTCCGCACCGCAATCCCCATCTCCGATGTACGCCTCGAAAAACAATGGGCGAAAGTCTCCGAGTGACACTCCCTTCACGCCGGTAAGTTGTACAAAGCAGCCGGCAAAAGCTGACTCCTTGAGCCCGTTGTTTTCGGCAGGTTGTAGAGACAGAACGTTCTGACCATCCTGCGCTTGATAAACGGCGCAACAGATGTTCAATTCCAGTCTGAACGTCTGCTGTGCCGCAGTGGATGCTGAAGCATTGTCGGACCAGTGATGAGCCTGCAGCTATGAATTCTCCCCGACGATTTCGAGTTGCGCTGTCCTTCCCGCGCGGGCAGCGTGAGTACGTCAAACAGGTTGCCGACGCGCTTGCAGAGAGATTTGACCAGGATGCGGTGCTCTACGACCGGTATCACACGGCCGAGTTCGCCGATGCAAATCTCACGTTCGATCTGCCAGACCTGTACCGCAAGGAGTCTGACCTGATTGTCGTCGTTCTGTGCGGGGAGTACGTCGAACGTGAGTGGTGCGGCCTGGAGTGGCGGGCGATTTACTCGCACATCAAGGAAGGGAATTCGAAGCAGGTCATGCTGTTCCGGGCCGATGATGCCGAGATCCCTGGTCTGCACGATCTCGAAGGTTTCATCCCCATTGATGATGTCACGCCTGAACAGGCCGTGACGTACATTCTCCAGCGGCTGGCTCGTAACGAGGACAAACCTCGCGACTTCTATCTGGAAGGACAGTCTCTCCTGCCCGAACCGTTGATTGCTGCGGCTTCCCGGCTGCCGAAGTCGCATGATACGGGCGTGTTTGAAGGTCGCGACGACGTGCTGGCGGAGCTGGACCTGATGTGGGACGACGCTCTGGCTGAGAAACAGCAGCGGGCGAGAGTTGTGTCTCTGGTGGCGGTTGGCGGGGCTGGAAAGACGACGGTGGCGTCGCGGTGGAAGAACTTGCTTCTGGCTCGCGAAGGGCACGGCGGGGTCGAGCGGTATTTTGACTGGTCGTTCTACAGTCAGGGCACGCGGGACTCGGCGGACGGTGCGGCTGCGCGTTCCGTGGGCGATGCCACGTCGTTCCTGGCGGAAGCTCTTAAATTCTTCGGCGACTCAGAACTGGCTGACAGTCCGGCTCCGGCGTGGGACAAGGGGGCGAGACTGGCGGCTCTGGCCTCGCAACACCGCACGCTGCTGATTCTGGACGGGCTGGAGCCGCTGCAGCATCCGCCCGGGCCTCAGACGGGAGAACTCCAGGACGATGGCCTGCTCGCGTTGTTCGACGGGCTGAAGACGTCCGGTCGCGGGCTGTGCGTAGTTACGACTCGGGAGCCGGTCGCCGACCTGGCCGCGACCGAAGATTCGACCACGCCGCGCCGACCGCTCGACCATCTCACCGACGCAGCCGGAGCCGCCGTGCTGAAGGCTCACGGCGTGACAGGGCCAGACTCCGAACTCGAACAGGCCAGCCGCGAGGTGAAAGGCCACGCTCTGACGCTGTCGCTGGCGGGTCGATTTCTGAAGCTGGCGTTCGACCCGCCGGACATTGCCCAGCGCGACTGTTTCAGGTTTGAGGCAGCCGATCATGAAACCAGCGAAGTGCGAGAAGGCCGCGGCCACGCGTTCCGAGTGTTCGCCGCGTACGAAGACTGGCTGCTGAAGGAAAACCGCGAGGTGGAAGTCGCCATCCTGCGCCTGCTGGGCCTGTTCGACCGCCCGGCCACGCCCGATTGTCTGGCCGCTCTGTGCGAACAACCGCTGCCCGGTCTGAGCGAGCCGCTGGCGGGACTCGGCAAACGCCAGTGGACCGCCGCGGTGAACCGGCTGCGCGGCCTGAATCTGATCGAAACCTCTGAGTGGCACCCGGTCGAAGTCACCGGCTACAGCGAAGAAGACGCGAAAGCCGTCTGGAACGAAGGCGAGTACCGACACGACCTCGGCCCGCCGCAGCCCTTTGCCCTCGTCTCTCAGCCCTTGCCCCTCAACCATTCCCTCGACGCTCACCCGCTGCTGCGCGAATACTTCGCGTGGAGGCTAAGTGAGCCGACGGCGCCAGGCGCGGGCCTGAACGTCGATTCCGGAGCGGCAATGCCCGAGGCTAGCGCCTACGCGCTCATCAGGAAACGCGTTCCAGGCAGCGCAGCGGCGGCTGTACGAGCATCTGTGCGCGAGCGTGCCGTACTGGCCCGAGGGTCGCGACGGCCTGCTCCCGCTGTACCAGGCCGTCGCCCACGGCTGCCAGGCCGGACGCTTCCAGGAAGTCTGCGAGGATGTGTATTGCAACCGCATCCTGCGCGGCACCGCCGGATCGCACGCCAGCTACAGCACACACAAACTCGGGCTGCTGGGGCTGGACCTCACAGCGGTGGCCTGTTTCTTCGTCGAGCCGTGGTCGCGACTCGCGTCCGAGCTGACACCCGCCGCCCAGGCCTGGCTGCTGAGCGAAGCCGCCTTCAGCCTCCGCGCGCTGAACCGCCTCGCCGAGGCCCGCGAGCCAATGCGAGCCACGATCGATCTCTATGAGCGAGATGAGAACTGGGAGTATGCATCGATCACCGCCGGCAACCTCAGCGAACTGGAACTCACGCTCGGCGACGTTCCCGCCGCCGAGTCGACGGCGGCGCAGTCCGTCACGTACGCCGACCGCAGCAAAGACGCCTTCGGGCGAATGAGCAAACGCACCACGCACGGCGACGCGCTGCACCACGCGGGTAAACTGGACGACAGCCGCACGCTGTTCGCCGAGGCCGAGACTCTGCAGGCCGAGAGGCAGCCCGGCTACCCGCTGCTCTACTCGACGCCAGGCTACAAGTATTGTGACCTGTCGCTCGCCCCCGCCGAGCGTGCCGCGTGGCGCGCCGTGCCCCATCAGCCGCAGGGCGCTAGCCCACGGTTTTCCGTACATCCGCCGGCGCAGCAACCGGACGCTAGCGCGTTGCGGCTGATTTCAGAAGACCTCGCCGCCGTCGAGCACCGCGCCCAGACCTCCCTCGATATCGTGATGCGCGGGTCACGCAATCTGCTCGACGTGTCGTTGAACCATCTGACGCTGGGCCGCGTGTCGCTGTTGCGAGCCGTGCTGGACTCGCCCGACCAGCATCTGCCGCAGGCCCGCACCGCCCTGGACACCGCACTGACCACGCTCCGCCAGTCCAACAACAGCGACGACATGCCACGTGCTTTGCTGCCGAGTGCCTGGCTGCACGCGTTGGCTGGCGAGTGGGGCATGAGCGTGCAGCGGCTGAACGAAGCCTTCGCCGTGGCAACTCGCGGCGGCAACGATCCGGCAAAGAACTACGAAGGCGGCATGCGTCTGCACCTGATCGACACGCTCCTCTACCGAGTCCGCCTCTTCGGCCTCCCCACCCATCTCGACTCACCTTTCCCGACCAACCCCAACCCGGAATACCCGTGGCCGGGCCGCACTCCTCAAATGGACCTCGCCGAAGCCGCCCACCTGATCGAAATCACCGGCTACCATCGCCGCGACGAAGAACTCGCCGACATCCGCAGGTTCCTGATGTAGGGTCGTTTTCTGCCGGCCAACAGGTCAGGAGGAACAGGCCGCAGATTTACGCGGATAAACGCAGATATTCAGGGCGAGACGGAATTCGATGCGACCGGTTTTCAGACGTCCCTTAAGTTGACACAAAAATTTTCAATCGCCATCTCCAGTTCACCCTATCAGAAACATCTGCGTCCATCCGCGTAAATCTGCGGCCAATTAAAACAGAGGAAAAATCATGGACCTTGACCACCTGAACCCTCTGACTGAAAAGATCATCGGCTGTGCATTCAAAATGTCCAACACGCTGGGGCCGGGCTTCCTGGAAAAAGTCTACGAAAACGCGATGGCTCACGAACTGCGCAAAGCCAAACTCGATTTCCGCCAGCAGTACCCGATCAACGTCCTGTACGACGGCACGGTCGTTGGAGAATTTTTCGTCGACCTGCTGGTCAACGAGCAGGTCATCATTGAGTTGAAAGCCGTAAAAAACCTGGACGACGCCCACCTGGCCCAATGTCTGAACTACCTGAAAGCCACCGGCCTGCCGCTGTGCCTGCTGATCAACTTCGGAACGCCGCGTGTTCAGGTGAAACGGGTTGCTTTGACTCAGCGGTGAGTACAGGCGGTGAGTTGGCCGCATACTTTCGCAGATGGACGCATATGTTCAAGATGACGAAAGACTGCGGGGGAGGAAGTTTTGAGGCTTTCGTATTTTCAAGCTTCTTCTTTTCCTGTTTTTGTTTCTGCACAATCAGGCTCGACAAAGAATCACTCAGATTCCGCGTCTCTTCACCAGCAATATCTGCGTTTATCCGCGTGTATCTGCGGCAAACTTAATTTCCGAAAGCCAGGCTGTCGGCAGCGGCGGGCTGCGACTTGAACTGAACTTGCCGGTGGTCGGTGGTTTTGTGCTATCTTTCGCGGCGCTGCAGTTCTCAGGGACGATTTTGAGATTCCTCAACACCCCGTCCGGGCATTCCCTGCCCTTGTTCCTGTGAATTGAAGCCCCCTCCAGAACTCATTTCGCGACCAGCTAATCCCACTTCACATCTTCGTACTCTCAATTCGACCAGCGCGAAATCTTTGCTCGTGCGCGTTGAATTTTGAGGCCGGAAGGATCCGTCCTGATGCTCCGCCAATTCTCCAGCGCGACTGCGGCAGCCTCTGTTTCAGACACCAGACACCGCCAGATTCCCAGCCACCAAAGCCGCTTGAGCTTTGTTCTGCTGCGAGCACTGTTGCTGGCGAGCGTGCTGTCCGGCATGTCGAGCGTCACCTACGGGCAGTTCGGCTCGGACCTGTTCGACGAGTTCAACGCGAACGAAAATCGGACGCGAGGCTTTGATTCTGACGACGCTCCGCCGCTGCAACGGATTGACAACGGAGCCACAAACTGGCGTGCTCGTGTCGGGCACCTGGCGTTTGAAACGTTTGGTCGTGATTCATCGATCACTCACGTCGAGCTGATGCCGATGATCCCGCTGGACAACGCCGCTCTGTACTCAGACTGGCGACTGTTCATCGACAACCACGGAGAAATCGGAGCGAACCTGGGACTCGGCTATCGGCAGTGGATCGAAGAACTTGACCACGTCGTGGGAGCCAGCATCTGGTACGACGGCGACAACACCAGCACGGAATATTTCAATCAGGTCGGTGTCAGTCTGGAGATGATGGGCGACGACTGGGACGTCTTCGGCAACGTCTACATCCCCGTCGGCGATGACACGAAAAACTTTTCGGTCCGCAACACGAATTCACGATTCGGAGCGGGCGGCACCTCAATTCTGTTCGACCAGGTGAAGGACCGCGGCGAAGCAATGCCGGGTGTTGACTTTGAATTCGGCTTTCTGATTCCGACCGACTTTGCCCACGAGCACGAAGTGCGGGCTTACGCTGGCTGGTACTTCTTTTCGGGCGACGAAACTGACGACATCAACGGAGTCAAAGTCCGGTTGCAGGGCGACATCAACCAGGTCATGACGGCACAGGTCGAATTTACGGAAGACGATGAATTCGGAACGAACGTGATCTTCGGTGGCTCGCTGGTTCTGCCTGGCAGCCTGTCCGCCGAACGTCCTTCAGCTCGACGCCGTGAACGGCACCTCGGTCGATTCTCGCAGCGTAATTACAACGTGATCGTCTCGCGCCGCATCCAGACTCAAACCGGCATCACGGCCGTCAACCCGTCGACTGCCGCCGGGTATTCGGTCGCTCAGATCTCTGCGGATGGAGACCTGCCTTCGACCAGCGACATTCTGCTTGTTCAGGCCGGTACGACTCTGACTTCGGCAATCACTCTGGCCGACGGACAGTTTCTGCTGGGCGAGAAAACCGGTCAGCAGATTGTCGCCGACGGCTTCGGGCTGATCGATGTGCCAGACTTCTCAGCCGGCACGGGGACACCAATTATCGACTCCGTTGCGGGTAACGCGGTCACGCTGGCATCGAATTCGCGAGTCGCTGGACTGTCCATCACCAATGCAACCGGACATGGCATCATCGGATCGGGCATGAGCAATGTGACTCTCTCCGACCTGACAGTCAGTGGCTCCGGACTGGACAACCTGTTCCTGGAAAATGTCGCTGGACCAACCACGCTGACCGGCCTGACGCTCGGTGATGCCACTGGCGCGTCGTTCCATCTTGATGGCTCGACGGCGGATGTCACGCTGGCCGGGGCGATTTCCAACACGATGGGCCGGTCGCTGCTGATTGAAAACACGTCGGCAGACACGACCGTCGATCTGAGAAACGCGACGGTTCAGGACAGTGGATCGGGCGTTCTGATTTCCACCGTCGCTGGCGATGTCCAGCTTAAAGATGTCACCGTGACCGGCGGAACGGGCACCGGCATCGAAGTCACGGGTAACACCGGAACCGTGATCTTCAACGGGCTGACTTCGGTTTCCGGAAATGCGGGGCCGGGCATTCACGTTCACGACACCGTCGACGATGCGGGCACGACCGACGTCGTCGAAGGTCAGGTCTTCTTCAACGAAGTGAACATCGCCGCAAATGGCCAGACGGGACTTCTCGCCAGCAACGCGTCTTCATTGCAGATTATCAACGGAACAATTGCAGCCACAAACTCGGGCGCAGTTGCGAACATTTCTGACTCGCTGATCGACGTTCGACTGAGAAGCATCTTCGCCGATGGCGGCCCGTTCGCCGTCAACATTGCAGACACAGCAGGAACGTTCGCGGCACTCGGTGACGGATCGCGAACCGCTGGTTCAGGCGGCCTGATTCAGAACACAACAACTGGTGTTACGTTGTCAAATGCCGGAACCGTGTTCCTGCAGTTTGTCGACTTCGACCAGAACCAGCATGTGCTGTCTGACGTGGGCAGTTCCAGCATTACCGTCGCCGCCGCCAATATCTCGAATACGACCGGCGGTGCCCTGTCGCCGAACACCATGTTCGTGACTCAGAACACGAAGGGCCTGGAAATTTCCGGTTCAAACATCAACACCGGAAACACGATCGGTCTGCTGAACGGAACAGTCAACACGGTTGACAGTTACAGTTATGCCTTTGCCAATAACTCTCTGGTTTCTGATGCGGGCGACCTGTTCAACCTCTCGACTCAAGCAGGTGGCGAAGGAGCCAGTCTCACCGTTGTGGCGTCCGGTAACCTGATGACTCTTAACAGCGCGGGCACGGACGCGTTTGACATCAACTGGAACGGACCAAGCGCCGTGGCGATTAACAGCAACACACTCACCGGTGTTGCTTCATCAACGACCGGACTTCGATTCAACGGCGCATCAACAACGGCGCTGTCGACAGTCGCCGTGCAGAACAACGACTTCCGCTTCGACGGCGCAGGCGGAACGGGCGCGAACATTGTGGCTGCCGGACAGTCTCTGCTGACGATCGCGTCGAACACGCTCGACTTCAACGGTCAGACGGGAGTCGGTATGTCATTGACTCTGCTGGAAGCAGGCGACGTCGGCATCTTCTCGAACCTTCTTACCGACGATGGCGGAGCAGCCACTGCCGTGCTGTTCCCAACGATCGCCGATCAATCACGAGTCACCATCGAAAACAACCAGTTCCTGTTTAACAGTCCGAGCCTGGCAATGGACCGCGGTATCATTTTCCAGGCTGTCGAAACCGGTGGAACAGTCTCGCTGTCAGGCAGCATCAACAACGTGATCAATGGAGCGACGACAACGCACCAGATCCCGAATAATTCGACAACCGGTGGCTTCCCGGTGAATGGTGCCTTTGTCCCGTAGGATTGAAGTCACCACTGCAATCAGTCGTGCTGGGCGATGTTTCGGGAACGGTTCGTACCGATGTATTCGATCATTGAGTTGTTAGCCGTCATTTCCGGCGGCACGTACGGAGCGTTACTGGCTCGTCGGCACAATATGGACTTTGTCGGTGTCGCCAGCGTGGCGTTAATCGTAGCGTTTGGCGGCGGCACTCTGCGGGATCTGTTTCTGGACAGGCACCCGCTGTTCTGGATTCAGGAAGATCACTACCCGGTGATTGTCTTTCTGGTAGCAATCGTAGTCTCTGTCGTCCCGAAACTTCCGGCCGCCGCTGAACGAGTCCTTCACGTGCCGGACGCTCTTGGGCTGGGACTCTTCTCGGTCGTGGGAGCGACGGCCTCTGTCGACGCCGGAACGTCTCTGTTCATCGGCTCGATTCTGGGAGTCGTGACCGGCACCTTCGGAGGTGTCATCGGCGACGTCGTCTGCAACCGCGTGCCCAGTCTGTTTGGAACGGCTCCGCTCTTCGCAACCTGTTCGTTCCTCGGTTGCTGGTGCCTCTTCCTGTTGAACGCCCTATCGGTGCCTCAGTCGTACTCGGTTCCCTCCACCATCGCCTTCATTGTGACGATGCGACTGGCTGCAGTTCGTTGGGACTGGAGACTCCCTCAACTCTCGTCACCCGATTAAGGCTCCGCGACCAGTTCCTGGCTTCACCAACGCACCGAACCTGGAGCGCGATGCCTGTTGCATCAGCCTGCGAAGACTGGCGCTGGCGTGTGTCGAGTCTCGCCAATGCTGCTTCTGGATTGGCCGTACTTCCGCATTGGCTGCACGTGCAGACTTCACCAGAACGGCTTTCACAGTAAGTCGCCAATCGATTCCGTGAACGATGCCGATTTCAGAAAAATCCTGATAGTATGCACGACTCGAAATTCGCCCCTTTGAAAACGTCACTCACTTTCAACAGGACATAGCTCCATGACGCAATCAACTCGCCGCCAGTTCATTCAGTCCGGGATCGCCGCCGGAGCTTTCCTCGCAACCGCATCGCACCGCTCCTTCGCCGCCAGCGCGAACGACGAAATCAATCTCGGATTCATCAGTTGCGGCGGACGAGCCAACGAATTGATGAGGATGTTCGACAAAATCGACGGGGTGAAAATTACCGCTCTGTGCGACCCCGATGCTGGCCGTGTCGCCGCGACCAAAAAGCGATACCCGAACGCGAAGGGCTACGCTGACCTGCGCGATCTCATCGACGACGATGGAGTTGACGCCGTCGTCGTCGCGACATGTAACCATTGGCACTGCCTGGCCGCGATCTGGGCTATGGAAGCCGGCAAAGATGTCTATGTCGAAAAGCCGCTGTCGCACAGCCAGTGGGAAGGCCAGCAGACGGTCGCCGCCGCTCGGAAGCACAAACGGATCTGCCAGGTCGGTACGCAGCAGCGTTCTGACCCGATGCAGGCTGAAATCAAAAAGTTTCTGCACGAGGAAAAAGGTCTCGGCGAAATCATTTCAGCACGAGTCAACCGCTACGGTGTGCGAGGATCGATCGGCAAGACCTCAACACCTCTGAAGATTGCATCCGAAGTGAATTACGATCTGTGGCTCGGCCCCGCTCAGGACAAGCCGATCTTCCGCAACAAACTTCAGTACGACTGGCACTGGGACTGGAACACCGGCTCGGGCGAGATGGGCAACTGGGGCGTCCACGTTCTGGACGACCTCCGCAACAACGTTTTTCAGGACAAGGTTTCGCTGCCAGAACGCATCTGCGGCGGCGGTGGACGAGTTGCCTGGAACGATGCCGGCGATACTCCGAACGTCCATTTCGTCTACTTCGATACCGGCTCGATTCCGGTCGTCATCGGGCTGAGTAATCTGACCGAAGCTCCTGGCAAAAGAGGTGCGGCCCAACATCCTGGCCCCGGCAGCGGGTACATCGCCTACTGCGAAGGCGGTCGGTTCGAAGGTCAACGGGGCAGCGGAGCAGCCTTTGACAAAGACGGCAGGAAAATCAGATCCTTCAAGGGCCAGGGCGGAAACGATCTACACCAGGCAAACTTCATCAACGCCGTGCGGTCACGTGATTCGTCCACGCTGAATACGGACGTCGAAGTCGGTCACCTTTCGACAGGGTGGTGCAACCTCGCCAACATCGCGTTCCGAGCCGGCAGCACGTTCACACATGAAGCCGCAAAGGAAGTCGACGGCGACCGCGGCATCTGGAGCAGCCTGCTGAGTGAGACCGAAAAACATCTCGGAGCACACGGAATCGACATCGCCAGTTCGGAAATCAAACTCAGTCCGATGCTGCATGTCGACGTCGAAAAAGAAGTCTTCGTCGGCGAGCACTCGGCAGCGGCCAACGAGTTCCTGAAACGCCAGTACCGCGCCGGCTATGAAGTTCCGACTCTCGTCTGATGCGCGGGGAATCACGCATCGACGACGGGCTGACCTGGACTTACTGATCGACCCAATCATCCGGAAACCAACATGTCGTTGAATTCAGTTTGCTGTTCGGCCATTTGCACTTTGTGGTGCCTGACAAGTTCCATCGTCACGATGGCCCAGGAAAAACCAGTCGCCCCACCAGAGAAGATGAAGCTTGTCTGGAGCGATGAATTTGACGGTAAGTCACTGGACTATTCCCGATGGGGTGTGCAGGAAAACGCATTCGGTGGCGGAAATCAGGAATTGCAGATTTTCACGGACCGACCAAAGAATGTCCGGGTCGAGAATGGTCATCTGGTGATCGAGGCTCATCGCGATCACGCAGGTATCAGCGGAACCGTGCGTGAGTATTCGTCAGGCCGAGTCAGAACGAAGCATCGAGGAGACTGGAAGTACGGTCGCGTCGAGGTCCGAGCAAAAATGCCCATCGGACAGGGCATCTGGCCTGCCATCTGGATGCTGCCAACCGATGAAAAATACGGAGGGTGGGCCTCCAGCGGTGAGATCGACATCATGGAATACCGCGGGCAGACTCCGAACGAAGTGCTCGGCACACTGCATTACGGAGCGGGCTGGCCAAAGAATGTTTACTCCGGCGACACATTCAAACTGAAAACGGGCTCATTCAGCGACGACTTCCACACCTTTGCCGTTGACTGGACAGAAGGGAAAATCGTCTGGTCAATCGACGGTACTCCCTGGCAAACGCAGACCAAATGGCACAGTGAAAACGGCGAGTTCCCCGCTCCGTTTGATCAGAAATTTCATCTTCTCCTGAACCTGTCGGTCGGTGGTCATTTCGTCGGACCACCCAACGAAACCACAAAATTCCCGCAACAATTCCTCATCGACTACGTCCGGGTCTATCAGTAGTCCAACGCCGATCCCACCAGTATCGGTGAGTATTCACTTGCTGACGGAGCAGCTGCCTGGATGAAAAAGTGGATAGAAGCGTTGGGTGCCGGGTTGAAAAACTGGACGCGTTCCTGGTGACCGACGTCGCTCGTCAACACGACATGAAGCACTTCGAACTGTGCCCATGATCGCCCCACCCGCGAGTGGTTGCCGCATCCGCGGAGACTGTGACGGCGACGGCAACACGTCCTGAGTCAGCCGTCCACTGCAAAGAGGCGGCGTAAACCTGGGACTTCCCTCAATTCTCCGGGCGTTGTACGTCGAGAGTCTGAAGAACCAGGTGGTCTGGAAGCCGGGCAACCGCCAGCGCCGCAACGCGAACAGTTGACCACCGAACCCTTCCTCACTATACAGATCAACTGTTGCATATTCTGTTCCGATTCCTGACTTCGCTCACGATGCGGCAGGCCAGAAGGGCGGCCCCGAAATTACACGGCGTCCTGCGCCCTGTTAAGGACGAGCCGACGTGCCTGGGAACTACCTGTGCGGCAGCTCTCTGAAGTCACCGATCGACCAGATTCGAGTCACGTCCAGAAGGAGAACGACAATGAAACGAGTCACAATTTCGACGACGATGCTCTTAATGTGGACTGCGGCATATTTACTGTCGAGCCAGCCTGACAGCCAGATTGCCGTTGCACAGCAACCGCAGCCTTCAGCAAATTCCCGAGACCAGTACAGTCACCGATTTCCGGACGCGAACGGCGATTACGTTCCGTCGCCGGACGAGTACGAGGGGCCACTGTTTCGGCTGAGCCAGGACTTTCCGGCTCAGCCGCAGCCTTGGGATGCCGGTCTGAAAAAGATCATGAAGATGCCCTACGGCCCGGAAAATGACGCCTGGAAAAAGTACCTGCTGACAGTTCGTGACTACTGCTTCGAGGGCAATATCGAAGTCGAGTTTCAGGGGCAGGACAATCCTATTCGCAAGTGGTACCACGTTCCGTGGCAGCACTGGGGAGAGAACGGTCGGGAAGCCATTCACGGCCTGACGAAAGAGGCAACGGCCAAACCACTGCAGCTTGCTGCTCAGCAAACGGACTCATACCAGTCCTACGCGGTCGGCGTTTACAACTCCGTTGGGGCCTACACGATTGGAGCTGTCTGGAAGAACGAGATGCAACCGGACCCGACGGTTGCGAAATTCCCGCCGGGCACCATCGTTTTCAAGATTCTGTTTACACAGGCTCCGCCGACTGCTGTGCCTTACCTGCAGAATCCGATCACATGGAAGGCGTACGCCGAACAGTCGGACAATGACACCAAACGCTCCGTACAGGACGTTAATCTGATTCAGATGGACGTGATGATTCGCGATGACCGGGCACCAACTGGCTGGCTGTTCGGCAACTTCTGTTATAACGGAGCGTTGAATCACAAGAATCCGTGGGAAAATCTGGTACCGGTGGGCCTGGCCTGGGGCGACGATCCGACAGTCACGAACGAGCCTCGCAAAATGAACGCCGACGGCCAGCCCTTTCCACCACAAACGACATTCAACGATCAGCTCAAGGAAGTCATCATCAATCCGAGTGACGAACTGCCGCCTCAGCACCTGGGCTTCGGAGCTCGATTGAACGGCCCGCTGGACTACTACAACTCGTCGTGCATGTCCTGCCATTCGACGGCCGAGTACCCGGCGCTGGCACAGATGAATCCGCAGTTCTCGTCGGCAACGTCGAACATCAAACCCGGATCGAAGGCCTGGATGCGCTGGTTTCGCAATCTGCCATGCGGCGTTCCATTTACGGACGGCAAGGCCTACAGCACGGATTACTCGCTGCAACTGGCAATCTCGCTGCAGAACTTCTACGACTGGAAATCGAGAACTCAGAAGGGCTACTTTAATCCGGCTGTTGTTTCAGCGCCAGGTCCTCGAATGAAGAGTTCTGGACGAGCGCCTGCCGTGACCACTGACGCAGCAGAAGGCAGCGCAACACTGCGGAACGTGATCAAAATTCGTCGAGGACCGGCGAACGACTGACAGCGACTGCAAATGTGTGAGACACTGATTCGCGACAAAAAACGGGGGCGGCATATGCTGCTCCCGTTTTTCGTGGACACCTGCCGACGCCAAACTTCAGTGACACAGGGCAGGCCTTAACGCACCATTGGACCTGCCGGGATCGCTGCGTCGCATCCTTGGATTTTTCCGCATTTTATTCGCGTTTCGGCGTCGTAACCGTCGAGTATGGGTTGGAGTTTTCCCAGTCTCGCCAGAGGTCGGGCCAGTCGGGGTAACCGTTGCGTTTGCGGTTCTGGTGACCGGTAAAGCATCGGCCTGACCGGATCCGTGTAGCCTGGCCAACCTGTTCATCAGGCAACGGAGTTGCCTAATGAGCCGATCGTTCTGACTGGCAGCGTTGTCAACGACAGCGAGCGTACAACGCTCCACGAGGAGTAACTGACACTTGCTCCTGGTGAAAAACGCGTACGAAAAATCAGCCTTCGTGATGAGAAGATCACGCAGAGAAAAAGACGGTCGAAGCGACTCGAAGTCGAGCCATCAATTTTTTCTTAATACAACAACAGGCGGATGATTCATGGACAGGCACGGCCAATGATCCCGGTAGTGCCACAGGACTGGCAACACTGAAAACGATGTCGCTCTCCGAATGTGGTGACGAGTCCGATCTGGCCGTGCAGAACGCGATGCCGTATCTGCTGAAAGCGCCACCGACCATGACGACAGAAATCGTCTGTCGACCATTTTTCTGCCCCCTGGGTAAACCGGAAGCAGCGATTCGACGACGGAATCTCAACGGCCTTCGCACTGAGAATCTTCCGGGACAAACTCGCAGATCAGCCGTTGCGTCAGTGATTCGCTGGCAAATCGCGACATCACCGAAGCAACCGTGTGCACTCTAATCAGCACGCGGCTCGTCAAGTAAGGTGTCGACATCGTCAAGGTCGACACGAAAAATTTCCGTCTGAACTTTTCCACGAGACATTGCGATGAAGAGATGTCCGTCGTGCTCGATGACGTGCGGGTACTGAAGGCTCGCGATGCCTGACTCAAACTTCTTCGTGATTCGTGACACAGACGACGGAATCGAAAGTGGCGATGGAACACCAAGCCGTGCGAGACGAGTAAACGATTCGCCGTCCGAACTGACTGCCAGGTGGATTTCGCGGCGACCGACTTTCGGGTTCGCGTTCAGAACGATGACTCGGTAGCCTCGGCTTGTCTTCATCGAAAACAGTTTGCTGCTTGAATTTGGAAAGTTTGTCAGGACGGGCTGATCCCAGGATCGCCCCTGGTCACAAGACACCGAGTGAAACAACCGCTGCGATCCGCCGTTGTCACGAAACAATGCAAACAGCTTCCCACCCGTCAGTGGCCAGAAGATTGGTTCGTCAGGACGAAAGCCCTTAACCTCTCCGATGCCAACGACGGAAAACGCCTGCCAGTCGTCAATCGATTTCTGGCCGCCAATCAGCACGGTGACGTTGAACCGGGAATCCCGGCGAGTGACGATCCAGTCGCCAGTCTCCAATTTCTGAGGCGGAAAGTTATTGATCGCGTTGTCGTAAACTCGACCGAGCTTTGACCACTTCTGTGCAGCATCGCCGAATCGGTAAGCGACAAGCTCAAGCTGCTTCTGTTCCTGCGCACCGAACGCCCCTTTGCCCTGATAGTGAGCGGCCAGAGCCAGCAGTTGCCCGTCTCGAATCCACAGGCCTCTTGCAATAAATGCGTGCGGTTCTTTCGGCGTGCCAGTAACACTTTGAGCAGGGCTCCACGTCAGCCCGTCATCGCTGGTGGCGAATTTGACTTCCTGAGTTGGCCAGTCTTCAACCTTCGGACCGTCGCTCCAGATGCACCAGAATTTCCCATCATGATGCACCAGGTAGTTGTGCAGGTTGAGCCTCAGGTGATGCATGTCAATTTTGTCTGGCGATTCGGCATCAGGTCCCGGCTTGACGACATTGACGATGGCGTGCTGCCCGCGAAGAACCGGCAGCGCGGCGTAGTCGATCGCTTCTTCGTCAGTGCCGGAACCGGGGATGTTCAGGATCTGCACGGGAACCTGGCGATCGTCACCATTGTTCGCTCGACCCACGTGCGATTCGGCGCCAGCGTTTTCTACCGACGTCAATACGACGCTCAGCCAACAGATCGTCCAGGAGACATAATTCATAACGTGGCCCTTGTTCATAATTGAGGTCACATTCCGATTCTGCATCCGTCGTTCCCGGTGACGTCTGCTGATATCGCTGAATGAAACGGCTACTTGTCAATAAACCTCAAGATCGTGGCTACTCTGCAATGGTGACTGGCCGAGGAACTCTTGCACACGAGGGAGGAAGATCTCGTACGAATCCTCAAAGATGTAATGACCTCCGTCTGGAATTCGGAACGTTTCCGCTCTGGGGAATCGCTCTTCAAACTCGTCGAGAAACTTCGTCGTAAAGCACCAGTCACGCTCGCCCCACACCAGCAGCATGGGGTGCTCTTTGAACTGCTCCAGCCCGTTTTCCACGTCGACCAGCGTCGACCACGACGGATGCGACGCACGCAACGGAATGTCTTTCACAAAGGCATTAACTGCCGCACGATTCGCCCACGAATTGTACGGAGCGAGGTAACCTCGTTTGACGGCGGGTGTCATCCGATCATGCTTCTCGACGGCCATCGTGATCGCGGCTCTGCTGAACGCATTGAGCCCTCGTAACGCAAACGTCCCGAACAGCGGAATCCGGCAGACGGCAATCCGAAGCGGAATCCGTTTCGAACGAAATGCTGCCGTATTGAAAAGTGCGAATCTCGAAAACCGCTCCGGCATCCTGCCGGCTGCCCCCATCCCGATGGCACCACCCCAGTCGTGAGCGAACAAAGTGATCTGATTCAGATCAAGCTGTGTTACCAGGGCCTGGAGATTGGCGATATGTCCTGCCAGCGAGTAACGATGTCCCGGCGGCCTGCTGGACAACCCGCACCCGAGATGATCGATGGCGATGACTCGGTACCGGTCGCTCAGTTTTCGAACGACGTTTCTCCACGCGAAGGACCACGTTGGATTTCCATGAACGCAAAGGATTGTTTCGCCAGATCCTTCGTCGATGTAATGGAGCTTCTCACCATTGACCTCGGCGAAATGAGACTCAAACGGGTATTCATCCGCAAAGCCATGTTCAACAGCAAACTGATTAGCAGCAGCCATGTTCCGATATCCAATTTTCAGTCGCTGCTGCAGAGCAATTCAGCCGGCTACAACTTCTGATTTCAATCCAGTTTCAATTTTCAATCCAGTTTCAATCGTCCGGGATCGCACCCATTCTCAGCGCCAGATGCGCGAGCGGAAACTCGCTATCAAGGGCGGCATCCTGGGTATTTGGAGGTCGAAGTGCCAGGCAATCCCGGGAGTATCCTGGTCGCCAAAGCTGATTCCGGAAAATTTCAAATGACATTTGAGCAGTCACACCACCTGGAACTGCAGCAGGATCGAAAAGTGGCGAGAAGAACGTCACCGGTGCACACGACCAGCGGGCGATTCATGCAGCAGCAGTCAGCGGATGTAGATTACCGAATGCTTCGTTCTCAAACATTCAATCGGTCGATGAAATTCAAGGGGTCGACTGATTGCTCCTGGCTGGTAAACGGAATTTTCATTTACGCTTCAGACGGAGGTTCCTGACGCAACTCAGCAGTGATTCCCCTGGAATCTTCCTTTTCCACTGGCGCCTGTGATGCTAGAACTTCGTGAATTCGGGCCGTATGAAATACTTGCAGTCGTCGCCTGGCAGTCGCGACTGGCTCAGAGGGTGTGGTTCTACCATTCGATTTCTTCGTGGTCAGTGTATTAGTAAAACGACCACCCGCCCCATCCTCATGGCCGGCCAGCTGTTGAGCGCGTCGTTCACCTGACGATCAGCTTTATCTTTACAGGCGTCCGCTACAAAGTGTCGAAACGATTCGCGCAGTTGCGTTGTTCGACCAGCAGATTTCCTAGGAATTCCCGAACCTGATTATTTGATCATAAAGAGTACCTGGTAATGACTTCGCGTTTTTTTGTTGAGAATGATTTTCGTTCCGGGACGGTCTCTTTCAGCGGTCCTGAATTTCACCACATGATCCGCGTGACGCGACACCAGGTGGGCGACACTGTCCGCCTTTTTGACGGAACCGGTAAAGAAGCAGACGCCGAGCTGACTTTTGTCACACGACATGCGGCGACGCTTAACGTCAGCAAGATCGAAACTGTCCCTGAAGAATCCGGCCCCAGGATTTCCATCGCAATCCCGCTGCCAAAAGTTTCGCGAGCTGGCTGGCTGATTGAGAAGGCAGTCGAACTCGGCGTCGCGAGTATTATCCCCATTAAAACGGCACGATCCGTTGTCGACCCGCGATCGACGAAACTCGACACATTGAGGCAGAACATTATTGCCGCGAGCAAACAGTGCGGGCGGTCGAGGCTGATGACAATCTCGCCAGTCGTCGAATGGCCGAGTCTTCTCAAAAAGGAATGCGCCGGTAAGAGCATGGTGGTCGCACACCCCGGCGGAGCGTCGTTTACAGAGGCTCTCGTTAAAGAAAGCCTCGCCGAAGCTGTTTCCAGTGCAAAGACGAAGAAAGCCGCTTCAACCCCGGAAATGATCGCCGTTATCGGCCCCGAAGGTGGATTCACAGTTGAAGAGATCACGCAGGCAGTGTCAGAAGGTGCCCGCCTTGTGAGCCTTGGGCCACGACTTCTTCGAGTCGAAACGGCCGCCACGATGATGGCCTCAGTATTTATCTCGGCTCAACTTTCTGATTAGACCGTTTTCATGGTTTCTGCGCAGGAGCTGGCCCCCCGGAATAGCTATTGCTTCCTTCGCGGCCTCCTGCAGAACGCTGAAAACGAATTCTAAAAAATGCTCTGGTAATTCGTTCCTTCCGGCGTTGTATTCCAGCACTGAAACCGTGCACGCTGGTCGGCTGAGAAGATACCGTTGAGCGATCTGGACTGTCGGTCGATTCCTGACGCTAATCGACCACCTTCGCTTTGGAACTCCGGCCCCGAAGTCTCTGCGGTCTTCCGCCCTTGGAAAAGAAGCCGGAGCCGAAGGCCAGGTGTCACATTTTGGGAATGAGATTTCGATGATGTCAGCCACTCAGTAAGGGCGTCCGATTTCTACCCGCCATCGTGTGACCGAAACTCCAGAAGCAAACGCCGCTCTCGACGCTGGAGTGCTCACCGTGCTTAACATTTCAGGGTTTACGTTTTCCAGCCCTCTGGTCAGCCGAATGATGCCCGGCGGCAACGCGATGCAATCGCGAAACGGATAGCGCAACACTCATCAACGCTCGTGGGTCCTTAAGCGAATGGTGTTCCTGCCAGATCGTTACAGGCTAACCGGTTGAAGGTTTCGGCACCGGGTTTGCTTAACTCTGCATCCACTTGCGTCGTGCGTGCAGACTCTCTGCCGCTTTGCTGAATCTGTAGACCGAAATTCTCAGACAGGCCGCCGAAGCGGTGATTTTGTCCGACCACGATCTCCGACACGATCGCTGGTTTCACCGCTCAATCATCCAGACTGCCAATCGTCAGAGAATCGCCCCACGGAGCCGAGATGTCACTGACCCTTCGACAGATCGCCGAAACCGCAGCCTTTGCTTCAGCAAGATCAGCGTTCCTGATCGAAAGCACGGCGGCGATCCCTGACCAGCATCTGCATGACTACTGGAAATGTTGCCGTGGTCGCACGATGGACTGGCTGAGAAGTCTGGATCGAGTCATCAGCGAAGCCAGCGTGACTCATCCAGAGGCACATATTCAGCTCTGGGCATCTGCTGAACCGATCATTACGGAAGTCTTCGTTACGGAAATCCTGACACGAGTCTGGGCGGCAATTCTAACGGCCGCTGATTTCCATCGAAAGGAGGCCATCGGAGGCCCAATCGCGCTACACACGCTGAAGGGTCACACCGAAGCTCGCAACCGATCGCTCACGTTGCTGGCTAACACCCTGCAGGTACCCGTTGCAAAGATGTCGCAGGTTGACCGGTTGCGGCGCAAATCCGAGCGATGGTCCGACCTGCTCATCGGTCATCTCGTCCTGAACTATCAACTCGACGAGTTCGCCTTTGAAAGCGACCGATCGGTCGAATTCGGGCAGTCGCAGATGCGAGAGATCATCGCGGCGACCGACGAACCCGTCTGGGAATTCGTTCTTGCTGGCGTACGACTGGCATTTTCATCGGTCGATACGGTGGTGGCCCCTTCCGATGTGTGGAATCGAGGCGTTGTTCGGTCGGTCCTCGGAAGTTTTCCGGCTGACAGCTTTGACGGCACCGGCACATTCAAGTCAGTTCGACGAGTGCGAATTGAAAGACCTCAGAACGACTCCGACAAAGTTTCCGACGCTCTGTTACGAACGCAGAAGACAGGCGACCAGCCAGCAAAGCGATCGCAACTGAAGTTTTCGGAACTGCGACAACGGCCTTCCAGCTAGCTGAGCAGCCGTCGGCCAGCATCCCGACACTCAGCACTCGCGGCATCAAGAACGGACGTCAGAACAGTTGGCGAATCGATTCCCTTCCGCAGCGGCTCGATGTTCTTCGCACATTGCTGATTTCGATCATCAGTTACCGTCAATCAATCAAACCAGAAGCTGCCGAAAACGAACACTTCAAAAAACGCTCCAGCAGAGCCTGTGACTTTCCACATGCGGGACTGGTTGTCGATCAGTGATTCTTCTGGTATTGGACGTGACTGCAAATCATCGCCATTCGCGAATTGATGGAAGTGGCTGCCCACAGTTACGTCGCGGTTTGATTCCGTAAAAAAGTGACTGCTCGTGGTGGTGCCCCAGCTTTCCCTGTCCGGACAACGCATGACCAACATCCACGCCAGCCTTGACGAAAGTGTTGACTACATTCGCGATTTCTACTCAGGCACGCCGATCGCCGGCATCGTTCTGGGGTCAGGACTCTCATCGCTGAGTAATTCGCTGGATGAAGTTGTCGCTTTCGATGGAGACGTGATCCCCCATTACCCTCGGACGACCGCCCCCGGACACCGAGGCCGCCTACTCTTCGGAAAACTGGCGGGCCTGCCGGTTTGTCTGGTCGATGGCCGGTTTCACCGGTACGAGGGCCACGACTTTGACACGATTGTTTATCCTGTTCGACTGATGATCGCACTGGGTATTCAGACACTGGTTGTCTCGAACGCTGCCGGCGCGGTAAACCAGCAATTCAGTTGCGGCGACATCGTGATCCTGGACGACCATATCAACATGATGTGGGGCAACCCGCTACGAGGCCCTAACGACGAACGTCTGGGGACTCGTTTTCCAGACATGAGCTGCCCTTATGATCCACAGCTTGCTCACCAAGCGAAAACAGCAGCAGATCGAGAAGGTCTACGGACACACCGCGGAATCTACCTGGCACTGTCCGGTCCAACTTACGAAACGCCAGCTGAGTACCGCATGGTCCGGACACTCGGAGCCGACGTCGTAGGGATGTCGACCGTTCCGGAAGTTATCGCCGCTCGGCACGCCGGCATTCGAGTGCTGGGATTTTCCGTCGTTTCCAACGTGGCGACGGACGGCGATTTGGAGAGCGTGTCCAGCGACGATGTACTCGCAACCGTGGCCGGTGTGGCGCCAGCGATCGGTCGCGTTGTGACGTCCGTACTGGCCAGCGAACTGAGTTCCTGAAAGAATCCTGGCCGCTGCCATTGTCGGCAGCTTCCGATTCTCCAATTCCAGTCTCGGCAATCGCCACTTACGACTCAACCATAACATGCACCGCTCCTCAATTGCCTCCCCACTGACAGCATCGTTGCTGACGCCGCACGGGCGAGGTGCCGTTGCCGTTGTCCGCGTTCACAGTTCCCCACCAGCAGAGTCGAGCCGAGCAGCATCGGTCGTTGAAGCCGGCTTCGTTGCGGTCAGCGGAAAACTTCTTTCGCAACAACCGATCGGACGACTTTGCTACGGGCACTGGGTCACTGACCAGTCGAGTGAAGACGTTGTCGTCTGTCGAGTCGACGAGTCAACGGTGGAAGTGTCGTGCCACGGAGGTCGCGCCGCAGTCAATCGAATTCTTGAATCGTTGGCTTCCGCCGGAGCATCGACTGTTGACTGGCAGACTCAGCAGGCTGCGCTGACATCGCCGTTCGACCGCGAACTCGCTGACGCAGTGGCGAAGGCAACCACCGCTCGCACAGCCGCGATTCTTCTCGAGCAGTCGTCAGGCACGTTACGTACCACGCTCGAGCAGTTGCTTACGCTCGATCAGACGGCCCTGATCAGGCAACTGACCGAACTGCTGAGCTGGTCCAGCTTTGGGATCCACCTGACTCAGCCGTGGCGAGTCGTTCTGGCCGGTCGTCCCAACGTTGGCAAAAGCACGCTCATCAACGAACTGCTCGGTTACACTCGGTCAATCGTTTTCGATCAACCAGGCACCACTCGCGACGTCGTTACAGGCGGAACGGCGTTCGAGGGCTGGCCGTTTCAACTCGCTGACACGGCAGGTATCCGCACCACGGACGATGAACTCGAACACGCCGGAATTCAACGCGCCCGCCGGACCGTCGAGTCGGCAAGCCTGGTGTGCCTGCTCCTCGACATGTCTCGACCGCCGACCTTCGAAGATCACGAACTGCTGACTGAATTCACGTCGCCACCCGACCCGCAAAACAAACCGCCAACGATTATCGTCGCGCATAAAGCTGATCTACCTGGGCAATGGTCGACGTCGCTGCCGGACGACGCATTGCCGGTTTCATCGACAACCCGAATCGGGGTCGAGGAATTGATCGCTCAGATCGTCAGGACATTGATCCCGGAAGTTCCAGAATCACAAACAGCTATTCCGATATCACAGCGACAGGTCAGCTGGCTCGACAAGGCGCTTCAGGCAGCGACGGACGGCAAGGTCACTCAGGCCATAAAGGCCATTCAACAATGTCTGGCTGGCGTCGCTTTTGCAGACATCGAACAGGCCGGTTGACGTCACAAGATCAGCATGACTCCCCCTCATATAAATTTCATAACTTGCACGAAGAGACAAAGGCGACGATGAACCGTCGAGACAGCAGCAGGCCTCTATTCGAACCTTACGACTCGGCGGAACTTACGCAGTTTCGCCGCAGCCTGAAGTCGTGGTACGCAAAACGTGCTCGCGATCTTCCGTGGCGGAATATTGGTGAACCTTACAAAGTCTGGATCAGCGAAATCATGCTCCAGCAGACGACGGTCGCAACCGTCGTCCCCTACTTTGAAAGATTCATCAACCGCTTTCCCACAATTCACGATCTCGCGGCGGCTGAACAGGATGAGGTGCTGCGGCACTGGGAAGGGCTCGGTTATTACAGCCGCGCCCGCAATATTCACAAAACGTCAAAGCTGCTGGTCGAACAGCGCGACGGCGTGTTTCCTCAGACAACCGACGAGCTGACAGCTCTGCCCGGCATCGGTCGTTACACCGCCGGCGCGATCATGTCGTTCGCGTTTGATCTCCCCGGCGCGATCGTTGAGGCCAATACCCTGCGTCTTTACAGCCGCCTGTTGAGTTTCGAAGAAAACCCACGAGCGACTCACGGTCAGAAAGTTCTATGGGCATTTGCTGAACACCTTCTTCCTCGAAAAAACATCGGCCCGTTCAACCAGTCGTTAATGGATCTCGGAGCCACAGTCTGCACACCGAGCGAACCGGACTGCCCCGAGTGCCCTTTGCTGCCGCACTGCCGAGCGGCCAACGCCGGTCGCCAGCACGCGATCCCGATGGCGGCACAAAAACCAGAAATCACGCCGGTCATTGAAGTCTCCGTCGCGATTCAGCACGAAGACCGATTCCTCTTGAGACGTTACCCGGAAGGCCAACGCTGGGCCGGACTTTGGGATTTTGTTCGATTCCCGCTCGGTGATGCCGAATCACTGGTGCCAGCATCCGGCCTGAAAACAACCAGCACCGTTCCGCGGCGGCTGATTTCGCAAGTTGAATCATCCGTCAGCGAAACAACCGGAGCCAGCATCCAGCTTGACCGATTCCTCAAGGAATTACGGCACAGCGTCACGCGTTATCGGATCAGTCTGCTGTGCTTCCTCGCCTCAACCGAACGTGCTTTTCCAATCCCGAATGAGAACCTTCAGTGGGTGCCCGCAGCGCAGCTGGACGACTATCCGCTATCAACGACGGGCCGAAAACTCGCCGTCCTTGTGCAGCGCAACCAACCGACACTCTTCTGATCCTGTTCAACTTTTCGAACTGATCATGTCTCCCCAGGTCAGGCTTCGCCTGACGAAGTTCGGTATCGCTGATCGCACTCCCGATCCAGACTCCTCGTCACGATCTGTGGTTGATCAAGCCGGGTCCGCCTATCATTGACTCCGACAGGCCGCACGGATCGCGAACCGCAGGATGGGACAGACATTGAGATGGCTCAAGGCGACGAATCAGGATCACCATCACCCCCGAACCGTGAGAAGGCTGATACCCATCAGTCGATGCAGGATCGAGTCGCGATTGCTGACCTGAAACGTCGTCTGATTGAAGCTGATCGGTTCGGTGATGAAGACCTGGTCACCCGCTGCGAAGAACTCAATCGGCTGAAAAATGAAGCGATCGACATCGCGGCGAAATCCGAAGACGGCAATATCGAGACGCTCAGCCTGGGCGGCTACCTCGCTTCGGTTTCTCAATGGCAACGACTCTGTGAACGGCACGGCCTTGATGAACAGGTCGAGCAGTGTCGCGAACTCGCGCGTTCTGCATTTACCGAAGCAGCTGCCGACTGGAAAGCGACCGTCGAACGGCGGAAAAGCAATGCAGACCCGAATGCGCTGTTCGACGACCTGCTGGGTACCGCACAGCTTGAAGCCGACATTCGTAACCGAGGACTGCTGGAGCCCGCATCGCTGACTCCTTTGAGAGAGCTTCGCGACAACCTGCGGGATGAACTGGCTTCCCACCTTGAAACTGAAAAGCCAGACAGCCGCACGCTCGACCGCTGGACCCGACTGATCGCCGACCAGTGCGATCACATCCTCACAACGGTCGACGACCTCGCTCCTGCCGTTGCGGCTGAGCAGATTCGATCAATGCTCATGCTGTCTGGCTGGTATCTCAGAAAAGTCGATCGGCGACGCAACGACGCCACACGCCACCTGAAATGGAGACACCGCCGACTTCGTGCGGAAGAACAGGAACGCCAGCTCCAGGGGGCGATGGAAACAAAGTTCGGGCGTCTGTGGACGGGGCGGCTCGAACGACTGGTGCTGGTACTCATCTGCCTGGTCCTGGGCCTGATGGCGGTCGAATTCACGGTCCCGCTGTCTGCAGAAACACTCTTCTGGTTCACCATTGTTGATGCCACAGCGTGTGTCGTGTTTCTACTGGAGTTTGGCCTGAAGCTGTCACTGGTCAAAGGCCGCAGCCGCTGGTTCATGCGGCACTTCTTCGTTGATTTTGTTCCGTCGATTCCATTCGGTCTGTTGACCGCTGGCCTGGGAAATCCCGGAGACGTCGTTCGCGCCGGTCGTGTCGTGCGATTCGCTCGTCTGCCGAGGTTCGTTCGTTACGTCCGAATTCTGCGACCGGTCGTCCGAGTTGTTCGAGCACTCGGGCTAATCGCGCGGGGCATCGATCGACTTGTTCGTCGTTATGGTCACGTTTTGAACTGCAATGTCATTCTGCATCCGACACAGCGTGAACAGGAAATCTTCGAGCAGGAACGACGGGAAGCGGCTCGTAATATCCAGGAACTTCGACAAATGCTGCGCGATGCCTGGTCGAGAATGTTTGCTGAAGCCAGTGCTGAAGACCGCCTCGCAGTCGCCAGTACGCGCATCGCAGGACTTCAGGAGACTCTGAATCGCCGCTCAATCCAGTTCGAAGAAAGCAGCCGCGCGACATCAGGTACGAGGGACATTCCGGCAGAAGCTCTACTCGACCGCATGGAATCGCTCGAACCGTCTCTGGTCGAACCGGCACTCGGCGAGCCCATGATGATGCAGCTCGCTCGGATCATCCGCATCCTCTCAGTCGCGCCGCTCCGCTGGCTTCCGATCATCAGTCAATGCGTCCCGGCTCAGGCGAGTCAGATGAGCGAAGCCGACGTCGTTTCAACGACGTCGCGTCATGTCGCTCGATTCTTGCGTAGATTTCACGATGGCTGGTTCTGGCTGGCTGACCTCTACGGCACTGTGACCCCATCACAATTCATTGATCGAGTCGGTGGTATCCTCGTTAAGAGCTCATCGCGTCCAGCCTACCGACTGCTCCTGTTCGGCGGGTTTCTGATCCTGACGGAAGCGACGCTGTCGATCGTTGATATCGATGCACTGGAGCCACTTCGAGCTTTTCTGAAACGCTTCCTGGGAACCACCGTGCTGGTTCTCGGAGGCGTGTGTCTGTTCGTACTTGGGTTGGGCTGGTGGCTGCAGCGAGTTGCCAGGGAAGCCACGGAGTTTTACGACAAGTCGGTACAGGCTCAGTTTCTGCACCTGATGGATTCGGTCCGTCCGAAGTATCTCAAGCGCGACGCCGCAGCTTTGTACGAACGAGTTCTGGCTGCGGACTGGCCAACGGAAGACCATCGCACCGACGCTGAACGTATCGAAGTTCTGTGCGACCGGCTTCGTCATGCCATGTTTCGCACACAGAAAGATGTCGACAACGACGACCGGTTCATCGCACAAATGCCATTCATCAACCGACTGGAACTGCTTTACCACGACTGGCTCGACGGCGCGATGTTTACTCAAAGTGACACTCGCGCGACCAACCAGCTGCTCGGCAACACGGCGCTCAGCCAGTTGATACTGACATCCGATCGCATTTCGAGAAAAGACGCGCGGCAGCTCTCCCAGGTCGACCTCGAAAATCAGAAGTCGCTGCTGAACGGTCCTTACCTCTGGTTCCATTTTATCGCTCAGTCAGTCAGCCACTCCGTTGCTCGACTTCTGGTTGACTATAACCGTCGCGCGATTCCGAGCCACGAACTGCCATACTGCTCCGATGCCCAGAAGAACCTGTTCACACAATGGTTGAACACAGATCCTGATTTTCAGGTTGACGCCAGTACGATTGCCGAACCAACCATTGCGAATACGGGTTATGTGACGACGTCATTTACCGCACTGCATTTTCTCGACCCCGACCCACAACGTGACCAGACGGTTGAAGAGCACTTCGGACCAGAAGTCGTCGCCCGAATCCGCGGTGACCGCAGCCTGCTGATCCGACGAACTTTCGGGACACTGCCTCTGCATTTGAGACCTCGCAGTGAACGGGTTGTCAATCTTTACGCCGCCTACGAAGCGTGGATTGCTGGCGGGCGAATGTTTCTTACACCGTGGTTTCTGTTCATTGCCCTTGGCCGCTGGCTGACAAAATTGATCGGCTGGATCTACCTGTCCGTGCAGGAAATTCGGCACCCGGAACGGCGCAAGACTCCCATCGACGCTGCTCAGGCCGACTTCCGCGTCGCGGTCCGAAAAGTGAATCGCGTACGTGGCCCGGTTGCCGAGCGTTGCGTGCGGCTGCGTGCGATTTTCGACCCGGCATGGTTGGGCATCGCACTACCCGGTGAAGATTCATCGCTCCTCGGAACAGCAGACGCCGACACGGACATCGCTTTTCTGCGACTTGGTCCGGCAACTCAACGAAAGATTGAGTTTGAAAAGCGGCGATGCCTGTCAGGGATGCGATGGCTTGAGCATGCTCTCGAAGACGGCCTGCTGGAACGCATCGCTGAGCAGCGCGGGCTTGCGAAAGACGCACTCAACACCCGACAACACTTACGAGCAGCCTCAATTGCTGTTCACGCCGACCTGAACGGAGTCCGCACGCACTTGTTTGCCAGGCCGATGCTGGCCGAAATCCTCCACACGACACCTGCCAGACCGTCAATGCGAGATCGGCTCAGCCCTCGGTTTGCACTGCGAGCAGCGTTTCGCCGCTACTGGCAGACGACGAACGGAACCGACTCTGCCGCAAAACGCAGCGCATGGAAAGCCATACTTAACAACGAATCCGGCGCGGCAGCGGCACTGATGGCATGGGACAGGTTCGGCGATAATGTCGAAGAGGAAGGCGAACGAAGACTTGGCGAACTCCTGCAACATCCGGGCCGGATCACCGAACAGTTGCTGACGCTGCGAATGATCGAAACGCTGACCGTACTCGACGTGCTCCACTATCGAGAACACATCTTCAAGCTCGGGCAATACGGCGAAGGCCACAACCTGCTGACGCTGCACCCATTGGCAAACTAAGACCTGCAGCAGATGAGGATTTGGCCGCCTCAAAGTAGCAGGCAGATAAATTTCAACCTGTCCGACGCCTGGCTGAACTCGCCGTTTTCTGGTACGTGCCGTACGTGACCAATCATGCCTGCCCGAGCGGTTTCACATTCCAGATCTCATCTGCGTACTGGCTAATCGTACGGTCACTGGAGAACCAGCCGCTGGCTGCGGTATTCAGGATGCTCATCGTGTTCCAGCGATCCTGATCCTGGTAAACGTCGTTCACTTGTTTCTGAGCGTCGATGAAGCTGCGGAAATCAGCGATCGTCAGCCAGGGATCATGCGGATTGCGCAGTCCAGCAGTCAGCATACTGAAAACGCCAGGCTGCGATTCGTTAAACATCCCACCTTCCAGCAACTGCATAACTCGTGTGATCTCAGGATCGTTCGCGATGATCTCGTTCGGCTGATAGGTCTTGCGAGTCTCCGCGACTTCGGCCGCATCTAATCCAAACAGGAAGAAATTCTCATCACCGGCCTGCTCGCGAATTTCGATATTGGCGCCGTCGAGTGTCCCAATCGTCAAAGCGCCGTTCATCATGAATTTCATATTGCCCGTGCCGGACGCTTCTTTTCCGGCTGTGGAAATCTGCTCGGACAACTCAGCGGCAGGACAGATAACTTCCATCGCCGAGACCCGGTAGTTCGGGATGAACACGACTTTGAGAAGTTCGTCTGCTCGCGCATCCTTGTTGATGACCTGCGATACGTTGTTGATCAAATGAACGATCAACTTCGCGACGTGATAACCTGGTGCGGCTTTTCCACCAATCAGGATACACCGAGGCACCATGCCTTCGGTCTTCCCTTCCAGAATGCGATCGTAGAGATGAATCGCGTGCAACACGTTAAGGAGCTGTCGCTTGTACTCGTGAATTCGCTTTACCTGAACGTCAAACATTGCCGACTCGCTGAACTGCACTCCGGTTTCCCGGTCAACCAGTTGAATCAATCGGCGTTTGTTAGACTGTTTTACCTCTCGCCACTTATCCCGGAACGCACTTTGTTCGGCGTACGGAGCAAGTTCAGAAATCCGACTGAGGTCTTTCTGCCAGCCATCGCCAATCGTTTCATTGAGCAGATTCCGCAATCCCGGATTGCAGTGAGCCAGCCAGCGCCGCTGCGTGACGCCGTTTGTTTTATTGTTGAACTTCTCTGGCCACAGCGAGTTGAAATCACCGAACAGTCCCTGCTTGAGCAGTTCGGTGTGCAGGCCCGCCACTCCGTTTACCGAGAAACTGCCAACGATTGCCAGGTAAGCCATGCGGATGTGAGGGTGCTCGCCGTCTTCAATCAGCGACATGCGTGAAAGAATCCCTGGATCATTTGGAAAGTGTTCGGCAATATGAGCCAGGAACCGCGAGTTGATCTCATAAATGATCTCCAGCAATCGCGGCAACAGGCGACTGAACAGTCCAACCGACCAGCGTTCCAGCGCTTCAGGCAACAGTGTGTGATTCGTGTAGGCCATGCACTGAGTTGTAATGCTCCAGCTGTCACCCCAGGACAATCCGTGCTCATCCATCAGCAGACGCATCAGTTCCGGGACGGCACATGCAGGATGCGTGTCGTTCAGCTGAAAGCAGTTGCTTTTACCGAAACCGGTAAAGTCCTCGCCGTGCTTTGCGACCCATTGAGCGATGACATCCTGCAAACTCGCCGAGACGAGAAAATACTGCTGCTTCAACCGAAGCTCTTTTCCATTTTCACTGGCATCGTTCGGGTAGAGAACCATCGTGATCTGTTCGGCCTGATTCTTGGCCGCCACCGCTTCCGGATAACTTCCTGCGTTAAACTCTTCCAGATCGAACTCGTCCGTCGCGCAGGCTTTCCACAGACGCAGTGAGTTAACCGTACCGTTTCTGTAACCAGGAACCGGCATGTCAAACGGAATTGCCAGGACGTCATTGCCATTCGCCCATCGCACTCGCGGCAAGCCATCCTGATCACGATAGTGTTCCGTGTGTCCGTAAAAGTGGACTCGCCGAGCGTCTTCTGAGCGTTCCAGCTCCCACGGATTTCCGTTTCTCAACCAATGATCGGGATTTTCAACCTGCTGGCCGTTTTCGATCTGCTGGTGAAACATTCCGTATTCATACCGCAAGCCGTAGCCAACCACAGGCAGTTGCAGATTCGCGCAGCTATCCAGAAAGCAAGCGGCCAGCCGTCCCAGCCCGCCGTTGCCCAGGCCGGCGTCGTGTTCCTGTTCGGCGAGTTCTTCGAGTGTAACGCCGTAATCATGCAACGCGGCTTGAGTATCCTGATCGAGGTCAAGGTTGGCGACGGCGTTCGTCAACGATCGACCGATCAGAAATTCGAGCGACAGGTAGTAAACTTTTTTCTGATCACTCGCTGCGAAGCGTGTGTGCGTTACGCGCCAGTCTCGAATCAGACGATCTCGCACCGCCGTCGCCAGTGCGCGATACAGGTATTCCGGGGCGAATTTCGAATCGTCGTGCCCAAGAGTCAACGCGAGATGTCTCGCGACTTCACGATCCAGGCTTCCGAGAACTGCCTGAGCAGCCTCCGGGGAGATGCCCTCGGTTGCAGGTACGGCATCCTGACCAGGTGATGACTGTGTATCGACGCTTGCTGTCATGTGAGTTTCTCAATTGACCAAACAGAGTAGAGCTGTAGTGAAATCCCGGAAATCACTTCGGCAAAATTATCAATCCTGCCAGGATGCCCCGAGTACGATTTGTCGGTCCTGACCTTACCTGGCGAGTCGCCCGCAGGCGGCAAAACGCTTGAGCAAATCGGCAACAAAGTCGTCAGTTAATGCGTCGAGCCCTTCTTCCATTCTGACCTGACCAGCGAACTCGCGCATTCGCTGGTCATCCTGAACAAGCTCAGCAGCCTCAACCGGAAGATGTTTCATCACAGCCTGTTGAGCGACCAGCAATTCGCCTGCGGCAGTCTTACCAGCCTCGACTCCCGGCTGATGGTACGAATTGATGCCCAGCATGGCACCGTAATAACCGACAGCCCGCTCGAAGAGACCGATCAGCGCTCCGAGGGTATGCTCGTTGAACCGCTCGACGGTGATCCTCATTGATGGTCGACCGGTTTCAGTAAGTGCCTTCGCCGTGCCTTCCTGAAAAGCCATCAGATAATCACCAGCTGTCACTCCTGGTTCGACTTCCATTTCATCGACTTCCGGATCCAGCACTCGCAGAAACATCGCAAAGAAGTCTTTGTAGCCGTCCCGCAATTGTTGAACGTAGGAGTGCTGGTCAGTCGAACCTTTGTTGCCGAAGACTGAAATCCCTTTACCGTTTTTGCCGACAGACTCCATCACCAGCTGCTGAAGATACTTCGACATCAGGCAGATTCGGTCACAATACGGAAGCACGACCATGTTGCGAAGTGATTGGTGCTCGACCACGTGAAACCAGGCAGTCGCCAGCTTCAAAGCCGGATTCGATTGCAGAGACGCGACACGAGTCGCTTCGTCCATCTCGCGAGCGCCGGCCAGGAACGCCTTCGAGTCAAATCCAAGCAGCGCCGCTGGAAGCAGTCCAACGGCGGAAAACAGAGACGTTCGACCGCCGACCCAGTCCCAGATCGCGAACCGTTTGAGCCACTGCGGTCCGGCCGTCTTTAGATCTCCGGCCGCTTCCGGCCCCGCCAGTTTGTCCAGTGCGCTGTCCGGCTGAGTAACAGCAGCCGCATGATCCTCAAAGGACAGTCCGGCTTTCTCATAGGCGGCTTTGGCAAACTTCATGCCGTTCGCCGTTTCCTTGGTGCCTCCTGACTTCGAAACAATAACCGTCAACGTTCGGTCCAGGCCGCCAGCCTGTTCGATATCACCAAGCGTTCGCTGAAAACCGAACGGATCCGTGTTGTCGAAGAAAAACATATTCGGAGTGACGCCAGGCACGCGCAGCGAATCGTAAAGTAATTGTGGGCCGAGACCTGAGCCTCCAATCCCGATCCACAGAATACTGGTGAATCGACCTGTGAAGACATCACGAGCGAAATCGTTGATGCTGTCCTGCGTCGCTGTAATCGTGGCGCCGAGTTCCCCCGGAGCCAGTTCCGGATTCCTCAACCAGTAATGCCCGACCATTCGCCCTTCGTCGGTGTTGACGTTCTCGCCAGCCTCAACTGCCACCATTTCTGAGACAGCTTTGTCGACGGCATCCTGGTATCGATCAGCCAGGTCGGCTGGCAATTCCAGTCGCGAAAAATCCAACTCAACTCCAGCGGCTTGTAGATTCGTATTCATCGCTCGGTCTTTCCTTACCGTACTGCATCGATCGTGACAGAATCCGGGCGCGACAACGGTCCGTAACGATGCTCTAGTGTTGTCGCGCTTCTGCCCCGCGGCGATCCTGCCAGGACTCAACCGTCCGAAATGTGAGAGTTGGCATTCGGGACGACATCTTCTGAGCGATTTGTAGCAGCGTCCGCCTTAAACTTCACGACCTATTGCTGGATGTTAGGGCGGCGGTGGTAATCAACGTCTCGCGGAGACTCGTCACGAGCCATCACGCGGCATTTCACGACTGAAATCAAGACTCGCAAGAGGCGAATTTTCAGGTTGACGCCATGTGCCGAACTGCGTCCCGGCAACAGTTACGAAGCAGCCATCTTCTGTCGTTTTGAATCTGCTCTTTTGACGACCAGATCAGGCAGCACCGCGATTCGAAGTCCCCACCCCACAGACCGAGAGTGTCAGACTCGTGTCGGAAGTCTGACATTGCTCGGTACTTGCAGGTCGAGATTTGCTCTCAGATTAACTGGAACATTTTCAGAATCGGCTTACAGAGTTCTACGGGAACGGCACCTTTGCGATCGAAGTCCAATTCCCGAACTGCTCCTGCACAGAAGCCAGTAGATGCTCTAGAGCTTTCGAACCACTCCAACGACAATTCCCAGCACCGTCACATTCGCCGAATGGACAGCCTTTCGGCTGGACGTCAGAGGCTCAAGGCGAACGCCTTTGGCATCGGAAAAGTATCGGCGGATCACGGCGTCACGACCGTTAACCAGCGCCAGAACACTGTCGCCATCACGGCACGTTTCCTGCTTGCGAACAACGACAAAATCGCCGTTTTCGATGCCGTCTTTCGAGAAGGAGTCGTCGCTGATCTTTACGCAGGCATGATCGCCGGTTCCAAAGACATCCATGAAGTCGACAACTTCGCCTTCCTTCGCAGACTTCAGTGGGTTGCCAGACGAAATCTGCCCGAGCATGGCAATACTGGTCGCCCGTGTCGGTTTGTCGGAAAGCTGAATCGCCCGTGACATGTGAGACTCGCGAGAAATCAGTCCCTTCTTTTCCAGTGCCTTCAAGTGACACATCACGCCATTTGGAGAGCGAATTCCAAACTCATTTCCGATTTCTCGAACCGTCGGACCATATCCTCGATTAAGAATCTTGTCCTTGAGGAACTCGAAAATGTCCCTCTGCCGGGGAGTCAATGTCGCCAGCTTCGTACTCTCACTACTCATTGCGATGCCCTCGCTGTAGAAGTTGTTGAGTGCCTGGAATTACCCACGACGCGCGCTGAAAATCAACTGCCCTACGGTTGCCGCTCTACACAAGCGGAATTCAGCGCTCGAAAAATGCCGGCCCCCAGACACCACGAGAAGAAGCGAACGGTACAGAACTTCATGCGTTGGAGCAAGTGTCAATGCAATTCCCATTGAGCGAAACCGGCTCGTCGTTGGCACTTACGTGCACATTACGATTGACTCGTACGCGACGGAAATTGCCAGTCGAACAGGGATCTTACCGATCACCTCTGACCTGGATCAGACTCACTCGGGCTGCTCGTGTCTGTCGACTCAGCCAGTCACAGGCCGGTAACGTCAGCCCCTCGTGCCCGCCATCAAAGATGACCACGGTCGCAGTCTGTGTCGATTGGTGAAAAACAATTTTGCGTCCAAACGCTGCCGCGATGCTGGCATCCAGCGGCGCGAACTCTGCGATGGCTTTTCGATGTCTGAGGTCTGACACCACCGAGCCCGGAATCACTTCTGCATTCTGAGCGCGAGCAATCTCGTTAAACGCGTTGAGTGAATGCGTAACAGGCACCGAGCCGGAATGCCCGTCATTGATTCCGGCGCAAATCTGAATGGGAACGTCGACGGCACGATGCAGATGATGAATCGGCGATCGATCTTTGTAATCCGCATCGATCAGATTCGTGCTGCCCGGAGCACCACCAAGCGACGACAGAATCATTCGTGCATACTTTTGCGGCTTGCCGTCTTTGACGTGAAAGTCGTACCACGCCGAGAGATCGCTGATTCCCACCCAGGCCGACACAGCTGAAAACCGATCCGGATGGTGCCCGGCCATCAGCATCGCCATGTGACCACCGCCCGAAGTGCCTGCGAGATAGATTCTCACCGGGTCGACATTGAATTCGTTCGTCGCAAAGTCGATGGCATCCAGAATGTCCTGACGAGCCCATCGGGAACCGCAGGCTCTGGGCGTTTCGTTCACGCCTCGAAAGTTTGGATGCAGATAGATCCACCCTCGCTTTACGGCTTCCGCCTGCCACTTGGAATTGTCCTGCCGATAATCACCGCTCCACGAATGAAGGAAGACGAACAACGGAGTCGCTTCCTGACGAGCTTTCTCAGGAGCCCAGTACAGGACCGGCTGCTGCTCATCGTCGAGCGAACTCCTGACGTCGACTTTTGTCAGGTCCGGCAGCGCTCTGGCAGGCTCAGCCTCAGCGGATGCAGCCTGCGAGAAAATCAGAATTGCCAACGCGATCAACGATTGAAGAACAGGCATACCGAGACGCTCCGAAAGACTCTGCCAAAAGAAAGGGGATAAACCGTTCGAGTTGTCGCTGCTTCAACTACATCGATGCCGGCTGCTCGGTGCTCCTCTGCAAAGCAAGTTGCAGAGTCACCGACTCAATCAAATCTGTCGCTGACTCTTCAATCTCCAGCACAAATCGATTGATCACGCTTGAGAAATAGTTGAAGGCCATGAATGCGGGAATGCCGATGATCAATCCGAAAGCGGTCGTCAGCAACGCCACACTGATCCCTCCTGCTGCGGCTTCGACAATATTTGTCTCGCCCATCCTCGCCACGATCTCTTCGAACGAAGTAACCATTCCGGCGACCGTCCCGAGGAACCCCAGCATCGGAGCGACGCTGGATACTGTTGCGAGAACTGGAAGGTGTTTTTCGAGAGCAGCAACAACGTGGACTCCGTAATCATCCATCGCTTTGACGACCTGCTCCTCGATCTTTGCGGGATCATAATTGAGACGACGCAGCACCAGAAATTTGCGAAGTCCAGCAGACAGGATTGCTGGAACTGGTCCCTGTGAGCTGTCGCAAAGTTGCATCGCTTCTTCGATGCGATCTTCACGAAGAAGCTGTTGCACGTCGGCACGGATCGAACCGGAATCCGATGTCAGCATTTTCAGGCTGCGGTAACGTTCGATCATTACACCGGCAGCCAGGATTCCAAGAAACAGGATCGGCCACATGAACAGACCACCTTTTCTGAGAAAACCAATCGCTCCGGACTGAGAGATCTCATCAAGCCTGGCGATCAATCCAGAACCCTCTTCAATCTCTGTCGAGCTATCGCTGTCACCATTCATGGTGTCATTGTCGGGCGTTGATTCAGCATCTTTAACGGCGGGCAATTCATCGCTCGCTTCGTCAGTTGCGGATACGACTTCTGATGCTGGTTCCGAAAGAGCAGCATCGGGTGCCTGACCAAGCAGTAGCGTAAGATAAACGATCGTAGACATGAGCAACTCAAAAACAGGCGAATCAGGGTTGTGTAAAAGCAAACTAAAGCAGGCAGAATCAACCGAAAAAACTGAATTCAGTTGTCGTTCTCGACAGAGTTGGCTTCTGCTTCAAACTGCCGCAGCATCTCAGGCAACGCCAGGCGACCGCGTGCATATTTGGCGGCGTCGCTCGCCGGAAAATCCCAGCGGCAGCGATTGTACCGACGGAATGCTTCACGATCGTTGTTGGCCATGCGGAAACTCTCCCCCGACCAGAACAGGCTGTCGGCTGCGAGTTCGTCGTCAGGAAACGTTTTGGCGAACAGGTCAAACGACTCACCCGCCGTTCCGAATTTCTCCGCCTTGTAAAAACACTGCCCAACTCGAAATGCCATTCGAGACGCGAACTGGTGACCTTCGAACTTCTCAAGAAACTTCTTCCCCACCTCAGCAGCGATCGGGTATTCCTCGTTTTTATAAAAATGGTCACTGATTCGAATCATGACGTTGGCGATCAACGGACTTCTGGGATAAGTCGCGGCGAGAGTCACGTACGCTTCCAAAGCCTCGTCAAAATCTCCGGACTCTTCATACGTCTGGGCGAGCTTGTACTGAGCATCAGCAGCCAGCGGATGCTCCGGAAACTGCGAAACAATCTGCTCGTATGCGGATGTCGCTTCGTCCGTGTCTCCGAGTTCCTGCGCGAACTGACCAAGCAGGTACAGAATCCTCGGCTGATACTTCGGATCCGGGAAGTCCTCAATGACTTCGCGAAGTACTCGACGGCCAGCGTCAAGATCGATCGTTTCCTCTTCTTTGCGGCCAAGATTCTTGTGACTTTTGAAAAGCTCAAAGTAGCTCTCCGCCACGTGAAACTTCGTTTCAACGGCCAGCGTTTCGTTATTGAAAGTCTTGCTGAAAGCTGAGATCAAACCGTCCGTACCAATGACAACCGGCAGCTGAGTGTTCCGTTCCAGTCGACCTTCCGGGGTACTTGCCGTTGGATCGAGATAGGTCACCGTGATCGTGTCACCGAAGTAGCACTCGATCGCTGGCTCCGCCAGATTGATGTTGCCGGGCTTCGGAGCTTCGTTCGACTTAAGCATCAACGATCCATTGAAAACGCCACTGTGGGCGAGTGTTTCAATCAGCTCGAATTCCTCTTTCTCACCGAATTCAGTTGTCACCTGAACCCTGACAGTGTCCCGTGCATCCGATGAATCCTGATCCGCGTCCGTCACCATCAGAAACAACTTTTCTCCGACATGCAGCCGTTCGACCGGTTCGTCATAGTCACGATCGAGCGACGCCAACTCGCCGTTTGAGATAAGCCGCCCCAACACCGACGGACTGGCAATGGCTCCCTTCGGCGTTCGTTCATCGTGATACGTGGCGGTGATCCTGTCTTTTCCAGACAGATTAAGCACGGCAACCACCAGTCCATCGTCGAACGCAGACGACTCGCTTTCTTCATCATCACCTTCGATTTTGCCTCCGCCGATCAAACCTCGAGGCATCTCTGCGGTTACGGGAACGACCACGGGACTGCTCTTCGATCCAAGCTGCAAAGCGATCTGCCCAATAAATCGACCTTCCTCCAGGGCGTACTCCTCAGCCTCTTCACGTGGGATATTCAGGAAGGCCGAAGAAACAACGCACCGCACATCAACCGTTGCCCCATCGCTTGTTGTGACGTTGGCAATGACTTCGCTACGACTATCGCGTGCGGCATCGGGATCAATGACTTCGATCGTCAGCGGCGCCTCGAATGCCACATTCGTCACTTCAGATTCGCCATCTGGCACCTGATAAACATACCGAGGCGGCCTTGCCGAACCTTGTGGAGCGGGAATCACTCGAGACTCGAGAATGCGAACACGGGACTCCGTTGGATGGCTGACATAAACAACAGACTCGCGAGGGACTGAATGCCCCGGAAACGTATTCTGTTCATCGAGGTATCGGATGTTGATCCGGTCACCAGTGGCCACGACTAACCGATCCCCCTCTGCTCTCGCGGCGGTGTCAACTTCTTTCGTAAATACTCCCGAGTTTTCTTCAGTTTCCGTGGCGGTCAACGTGACGGGCTCTCCATCATTGACAGAAACCTCAAACTGCAACTTGTCGCGCGTCACGCTCTGGTCCCGGTCGTAGTCGGTAATTTCCACAATCAACCGATCGCCGGGGTCAACACGCTTGAGTTGCTTACTGACTTCTGTAACCGCCCCGTTTCGATCTCGGACAAAGTCGTAGGCGATCGGAGCAACGGTTCCGTTAAAGTAAGTTGCCTGAAGCTGCCCGGCAATTAACCGACTGCCGCCAGAATTCGCCTGAGTCACTTCGTCGGTGTATGTTGCTTTGACGACGTCTCCACCAGCAATTTCCAGTTGGTCATTGTCGGAAAGAGCAAGCACGTCCGTTTCAGTCGGAATGTAAGGTTTCGAATCGTCGCTGCCGGAAATTTCGACATGGTTCACCGCGACAGCTTCGCCGAGGTATTCGTTGATGACAAAGCGGGTGAATCGAACGTTGATCGGAGCGAAACGAAACTCCCAGACCTTGTCAGAAAGGACTACTTCCGATTCCTGATCCTTCGAAGTTATCTCCTTCTCGCCAGCAGCATCAGCTGCAGTATTCGTCAGCGACTCATTCGCCCCGGAAAGATCAAAGTCACCCGTCAGGAACGGACTGAGCACAACCCGCTGTCGGTTAAGGTCCGCTCGCACCCGAACGGCTGACATTTCAGTCGTGTTACTGAACGATGCAGCGAAGATTGTCAGATCATGCACCCCTGCGTCGAGCCAGACGTCGGCTGTTCGGTTGCCTTCCCCAGGCTCCATCTCCAGACGACCATTGACAGCAATTGCGGTGCGGTAACCTCGAACAGCAAATCGAACGGCCCCCGCGCGCGGCTGCACGAATTTCCCGAACCAGACAACACTGTAGTATTTTGAGCGTCCCTCTTCGTCATCGGGACGTTGCCAGATCAATTGCCCATCGGTGACGGCGCCCTGCGACTGTGGCTCGCCCTGTGCAAGATTTAAAATCTGTTGCCAGGAAGTAAACCTGGTGCCGTTCTCGTGGTAAACGCGATACTGCATCGGCCCATACTCTGCATCACCAATTCGCGGAGCTGCGGGAATCGATGGGTGAGCCGCCACTCGGTACCAGAATTCCCCATCGTAGCTGGCCTGAAGTTCCCCTCGCACCGGTTTGTTTTCGTCGGCACTTGGAGTGTGAATTCTGACCCTGGACACAGTCTGCAGATTCTTCATGTCGACTGTCAGCAGCTTCGGAGTCGCACCATCTGGCTCACTCAGCCAGAACGTTTCCTGCGATTTGTCAATGGCCATCAGCGGGCTGTGGTCGATGGCCGTGTCCGAAGCGAGCGCTCCCGCAGGCAGTTCGCCCGTTTTCGCCGCCCCTTCAAAAATGCCGGAGTGCGGTTCCGTTTCCGTCAACGTCACCTGAACCTGGTCGCCGGAATCTGCAACCAGTTTGGCGACGACAGTATCCTGCACGTCCGAAAGATCCCGGTCTCCATCTTTGACTCGAAGATAGATTGGATTTCCAGGTTTAATCTGATTCGCCGGACGCTGCTGCGACTGTCGGGTTTCGCCGAGTTCTCGTTCCCGGGCTTCGCGCTCCAGACGATCGCTGAACGACTCCTCGGCTTCGTCGATAATTTTGCTCGATGCGACTTCGAACCGGGCATCCGAGGCAATCTGAATCTCCACATCCGACAGCGGAACGCTTTTGAATTCCGACTTGAATTCGTCCGGATAGTCCGACCGAATCACATCGTTACCCGTTAGCTGCAGAACTTTGTCACCCTTGTTGACAGGACCAAGTTCGGTATCGATGTCGGCCCGGAACAATCCTTTGCCGGCGCCGCCGCTGGTCAGATAAACCAGTTCTTCGTCGCCACCGGGAATTGTTCTGACGATCACTGGAATTCGGTTGTGCCCACGACTGATCCCCAGATCGCTGTCCTGGACGACGATCGACAACGGCATACCGGGAGCATGCAGCCGCTTGCTGACTCGACCAAGCCGCCCGACCGTCATCAGCAACTGAAGCTGATCCATGTAACGCTCTTCGTCGCCGTAGACTTCCGACAGATTGAACAGCGCTTTGTTGGCAAGTTCGATATTTGGCACTCGTTCGAGCACTGTTCGGAAGATGTCGCGAGCTTCGTCGTTGTCGCCACGGCGGTGCGCGAGCATACCCCGCAGAAACTCGGCACGCACAATAATCTCGGCGTCCTGACTACCAGCCAGCTTCTCAAAGACCTTCTCTGCCTGGTCGTAAACTTTCTGCGCCATAAACGTTTCGCCGATGCCGAACTCTGCCTCGACGGCGAACGAAGTATTGGAGTACCTATTGATGACCGTCTGATACTCGCTGCGGGCGACGTCGTACCGTTTGCTGCCGAAATAGTTCTTCGCCAGGAGAAACTGCATCTGCGCTTTGAGGTCTTCTTCAACGGTTTTGGATTCGCTGTTCTTGATAATCCAGCTGCGGACAATGTCTTCAACTTTGTTGTGATTCTCATCGCCGCTGGCCGTCATCAGGCTGTCACAGACAAAGGTTGTCAGATCAACCGGCACTTCGTCGCGGTGCTTGTCGAACAGCGCCGAATTCGCGAGATACGTCTCCATTGCCAACCGCTCATCGCCGAGTCGCAAGTACAACGCAGCCTGCAACAGCGGCGCGATCGGCGAGTTCTCGTCGATCGTTAATCCGACCGTCCCCAGCCGGGTGTAACATTGCCCGACCATGGCTCGCCCCGCTTCTTTTCGCGAGTCCGTCGCCCTGGTGATGTTTTCGAGCATCCCGGTCAGCAACGTCGCTCCGACGGCATAGTCGTTACGCAGCACGGCCTGCTGAGCAAATGGCATCAGATGGTCCCAGCGGGTCGAGTCTGGATGCACCGTGCGAGTCACTCGCTGCCACGCCAGATGCCGATCCATTGGTGCCCGTGCGTCTGGCGATTCGGCTTCCAGCAGAACCAGCTGCCCCTGCGAGGACGGCCAGTCGTAATCAACGTCTCGAATGACCGTAGCGACTTTCAGAATTGCATCCAGAGGATTCTCTTCATCTTTATTCAGACGATAATCCTGTTGATGAGTTCTGAAGTTGTTGAGCATGTAGTGCAGGCTGTAGATGTCCATGTCCCAGTTTCGGAACGGACGATTCAGCCGACGCGCGTGTGTTTCCTGAAGCGTTTTCGCAAAACCCGCCAGATCACCGGATCGAAGTTGAGCGTCCGCCAGCCAGCCGGCGTATCGACCGTGGTAGTCCGTATCCAGCGAGAAAAGCTTCTTCGCCAGAACGCTTTTTTCTTCGGGAGTTTCCATCCGCTGAAGAAGTCGTGAAGCAGACTCGCGAGCTTCGTAATGGCTGGCTCCGGCATCGACGACAGTTCGCCAGACGGCAACCGCCTCGTCTTCGAGTGCTCGCCGCTGTAGCGAGTCCCCCAACGTCGTCCAGTATTGATAGTCTGGTAGAAACTTTGCGTGCGTTTTCTTCGCATACTCAACAGCTTTGCGTGCCAGATCAGCGTCTTCATTCTTGTCAGCCGCGATCGCGATTCGCCGCCAGACATCCGGGTAACTGCGGTCAGGCTCAAACGACAGCATCAGCTTCGCCGCTTCTTTGGCAACTTCCGGCTGCCCGTAATCTGTAGCCACCTGTAGATAGCGGAACCGGAAATCAAACTCGTCCGGAAACATTTGCGACAAACGAGCCCAGTAATTCGCCGCCGTCGAACGTTCGGTGCCCGGAGCATAATGCTGGTAGTAGTAGCCGAGGTCGTACAGCACCGAGCGTTTTGTTTCTTCATTGAACGAGTTGAAGAACTCAGGCTTCGCAAGCTGTTCGCGAATACGTGCTTCGCGGGCATCGGAAGCTCTGTTTCGAATACTTGACACCAGTTGCATGACGGGATCAGCGTCCGCCTGGTCCAGCTTTGCTGCCAGATAACTGGCTCGATCTGCCAGCATTTTGTGTTTCCGATAGCTCTTAATCCACGCGTCGGGGTAGCTTCGCAGATTCGACCAGAGTGGATAATCGCGTCGCGTTTTCAGGACCAGATCGACATCGGAATGAAACTCGTCTTCGGACTCAACCGTGGTAAACAACCAGGTGATCACATTCGTTGTGTGACCGTCGTTCGTCGGCGACTTCGCCAGCATCTCGCGCAGGATGGCTTTTGCTTTCGGAACATCCTTCATGCGATCTCGATAAAGCGTAAACCCGAGGTCGTAACGAAGCCGCCAGACCTGCTGCGGGCTGTTTTTTTCGCAGGCGGCGATGGCAGACCTCAGAGCCGCTTCTGACTCTTTCAAATTATCCGGTTCGGAACCATTAAGCTGAACGAAGTGGGACGCCCCGGAATGCGTTGCCGGCGAAACCGCCAACAGACCTTTGAAGAGTTTTAACGCCTTCTCGGAATTCTTTTCGCGATTCCAGGCCAGACCGAGCAGCGCGATCCGTTCGTAACGATCTTCGCGATCCGGGTACTCATTGAGATACTCCTTGACGAGCGGTTCCATTTGAGCCGCAGGCGCTGCGGAGTCGTACATGGCCTGAATGTGGTAGTACAAAGCGTGCTGATCGTCGCGAATCGTTCGGGCCTGCGCGAGAACATCAATGGCGTTGGAGTGCTGCCCAAGATAGCGGTAGTTCTCCGCCATCGTCCGCAGAACTTCACGGCGTTCTTCATCGTCTTTCAACAGTCCCGACTTCAGCAGCTTGTTACCAACGACGTTTGCCTTCGCCCATTCCCTGATCCGTCGCCACTGGTCGTAAGATCGCTGGCCGATGTGTCGAGCGAATTCGTCTTTCGGCAATTTGTCGAACATTTCCTCAGCAAGTTCTGCTTCCTGAGTGATGCCTGGAGTTCCAGTCTGGGAAAACAGAAGACAGGCTTTGACACCGAATTCGCGACCCGTCGGCTTCATCTCGCGCTGCCAGCGCAGCCGATACGCCTGGGCCGCCGGCAGCTTTTCGTCGAGCTTCTCCAATGAGTATGCCAACCGTTCTTCGACGTTCGCACACTCAGGGCGTGACGGATACCGTGTCAGAAACTGTCGGGCAATGACGGTAAATTCCTGGTAACGGGACAGCGCTTCCAGACCGTCCATCAACTTGAGCATGACGTCGGGATGCCGAGGGTCCGTCGAATGAGCCGCAACAAACCGGTGGGCTGCTCGCACCAGACCAAACACTCGCCCGTGCTGGTAATAGAGCGAGGTCAACTTATGCAGAGCTTCACCAGCTTCCGGCGAGATGTCACGGTACTTGCCAACTTCGCCTTCCAGGCGGCTGGCCTCGACACTGACATCGTCAATCGGTTCTGCCTTCTGAGCAAACGCTGCCCCCGATAGGGCGAAAAAGAAACCGAGCGAGGCAGCAAACAGTGAGAGTTTCATGACGATCGTCCTGAATTCAACTCGAACGTGTGGGGTGAGCAGGTAACTGCGGAGCGAAGAGACGCGGCGTCAAGAGCCCGCACGAGCAAGAGCCTCTGAAATCTTGCGAGCGTCCTCGGCCAGAGCACTCTCCGGATAGTCGCCGATCAGCTGGTCGAAGCGGCGTCTGGCGTCAGCTCGACGATCCATGCGATAAAGGCAGCGGCCATAGTTGAACAGAATCACGTCAAGAAATTTGGCGTCGGGATGGTTGGCCAGAACCGTTTCAAACGTGTCAATCGCCCGAGCGTAGTCCTTCTGCCGATAATAATAATTTGCCATTCTGGCAACTGCCTCTCCGACTCGACCGCTGTCCGGAAACTGGTCGAAGACCTTTTTGAACTCTTGAAAAGATCGATCGTAAAGCTGCTGAGCCCGCGCATCCGTCGAGGCTTCCGCCATCTTTTCATAACACTCGGCCACGCCAAACTGGGCTTCACCGCGGAGCTGGCTCGTCTGCATATTCACCAGGCGATTGTAGAGACCAATCGCCCGGTTCAGATTTCCCTGCGATACCGCAACGTCTGCCAGCTGCAGCAGCGCGTCGTCGACAAATCCGCTGTTGGGAAACTCGCGTTGCAACCGCTGAGCCATTGCCGCGGCAAGTTCCAGCCGATCCATTTCGAAGTAGATTTTCCACAGTTGGACGTAGGTTTCTTCCAGTAACCGGCCGCCCAGTTGCCGGGCTTCGGTCATGATCTCTTCGCAAAGGACAAGTGCCGATTCGTACTTGGCATCGGCGTTTCGCTTCAGGCCAAACTCTTTGTAACGGGTCGCAATGTTTGTCAGTGCGTGAGCGGTCTTGAGCCGTGTTCTGACGCGAAGTTCACGATCAGAAATCTCCGTTCTGGTGACGCGAACACCGCCCAGATTTCCCTCAATACAGCGAGCTTCGCCCTTAACAAGAATCAGATCTTCGCTGGTGTTCTTCTCGTCACGATAGTTCACTCGAAGCAGGTCGCCGGGCATCGCTTGAAGAATCGCGTCGCCTGCAACCACTTCTTCCGCTCGAACCAGAGGAACTGACGAGCGAAAGACCCCTGAGTGAATCGCGTCGTCCGTCGGCTGAACATCGCCGCTGCCCCCGTTCTCACCACCGGCCGTCTGAGCGGCGACATTGCCATTTTCAGACGCGCCGACGATTTCAGACGCGTCGCCATCCCCAGCCGGGGCAACGTCGTCAACAGGGCGAATGGTCTTAACCACGACTTCGGATAACGTGACGGAGACTTCGTCGACCTTCCGGTAGCGAGCGATTTTTGGTTGTCCGTTTTCGTCGAGTTCAACGTCGGAGTCCGCCGCGAGCAAAGCCACCGCTTCCTGCTCCATCTCGTCTTCGGTTTTTGCGCGATGAACTTCGACAGTCACTTCAATCTGATCAGAACCGTCGGTCAGATCACGATCGGGATCGTTCGTTTGAATGTTGACAGCCTTGCCCAGCACGACTCCCTGTAACGTTTCGGCGAAGGCACCGTCGGTAATGGAAACAACTCCGTCGCCGACAACTTTTGCCTCATGAATGACCTGGCGATTGAACTGCTTATCAGCGGTGTGTTCATCGACGTAAATGACCTTGACGGTGTCGTCGCCCTTTACTTCCAGACGGCCATTGTTTTTCTGAGGAACGCCCAGGGCCGTGACGACACTGCCCAGAACAATGCGAACGTTGCGTCCCACAGGAAAACACTTGACCCGCTCAACGTCTCCACTGCTGGCTTCACACTGAACAATGACCGGTTCGCCCGACTCCAGAGCAGCGAGGTCCGCATCCTCAATTTTGACGAACAGCCGCTTACCCGCTTCGACCTTCTCAAGCTGGCTGTCGTTTTCGCCCATCGACGTGCCAACTTTCTCAAGTGCGTCGATCGCTCGGCTGTAGTGTCCGAGTTGAAAGTGTCCGAGCCCGATGTAGTAGTAAGCCTGATTGACCTGCCTGCTGACAGGAAAGTGCTCGATCACATCCCGCATCACTGAAAAGCACTTGCCAAAGTTGCGAGCTTCGTAAAAGCACATGCCCATCTTCAACGTCGCTTCCGCACGCTGATCCTGATCGCGGTTTTCTTCAGAAGCGACTTCCTCAAACTGGACGCGAGCTTTGTCATAAGCGCGTTCTCTTTCGAGGTAGTGATTGCCGAGCCGGATATGAGCTTCGAATCGAACGCGACTGGTCGGATAACGCTCGATGACCGATTGCCAGATTTCAACAGCCTTGCTGGCTTCGTCTGCTTCGAGCCTGGCATCACCGGCTTCAACAAGTTTCCGGGCAGCACGGTCTTCGATGATAGAGCCACGAAGCGGGCCCTGAGCGATCACCGGCTGAAAACTGACCAGTAGCAGAGTGACACATAAACCACGGGCGAAGAACTTGATCCGACTCATAAATCAAAACCAGACCGAATAGAGGCAGGAAAGTCAGGAAGGAGAATCGCGGGGAAACGTCCACGGTACGACCGGCAGTCAGCTTCGTCAATTTACACGAACGCCGACCGTTACGCCGTCATGAATATCCAGGAGGATAACCAGCAAAGCGCGGGCATACTCAACTTCGATGAGCTCATAAAACTAACCACACAGGCACGGAAGCACGTGGAAGCATTCCGCTTGAAAGTTCTGTGCCTCCATGCTTCTGTGGCAAGAAAATAATGGTTCGGCGATAGCTGCCAGGATTCTGAAATAACGGAAAATCGCAAACTGTTTCGTAAAAGAAGCCCGGGCTCCAGCGGAGACCGGGCTCTGAATTCAACCGAGGAATTGAGTTAGCCGAAGAGTTCCATAACCGGCTTGCCGCCATCGACCAGTTTCATTGGCCGCTGCAGCGGAGTCATCACTTCCTTCTCCGGATTAATTCCCAACGCATGACACAGCGTTGCGTGCAGGTCCGGAACCTGGACTGGTCGATCTTTCGGCTTGTATCCATCTTCATCCGACGATCCGATGACCTGACCACCCTTGATTCCGCCACCGGCCATGAAGCAACTGAAGACGCCAGGGTAGTGATCACGTCCACCGTCTTTGTTGATCTTTGGCGTTCGACCGAATTCACTGAGCATGACAACCAGCGTCTTTTTGAGCTGACCCGACTCGTCAAGATCCTGCATCAGCGATGCCAGAGCCGGGTCCATGACTTCGCCATGATTCCGCATTGCTTCGAAGTTGTCGCGGTGGGTGTCAAAGCCGCCGCGGTTGACCTGCACAAATCGAACGCCGGTTTCGACGAGCTGTTTGGCCACCATGCAGCCTCGACCGAAGGGCGTATCGCCATACCGTTCGAACTGACTGAGAGGAATGTGATCCAGCTCAAACGCCTTAAGCGCCGGACTTCGCATCAGACGAACGGCGTCGTTAACCGACGTTTTTGTCGCATCCAGCTCACGACTGGTTGTCTTGCCGCTGAATCGACCGTTGAACTTCGCCAGCGTTTCCAGACGTTTGTTGCCTCGGGTCTGAGTGATGCCTTCCGGAAATGCGAGGTACGGGTCTTTGTCGCCAGGGCTGCCGACGAAATAGGCCGAGCAGGATTGTCCGAGATACGAAGACCGCGGTGCCTGACCGCTGATCGAAACGTAAGCCGGCAGGTCGCCAATTGTTTCCTTCTCGTGAACAACCACTGACCCGAATCCAGGGTGAATGACGTTTGGAGTCTCGTTGTAGCTGGTCTGAAGCTGGTAGGTCGCTCGGCCATGCGCTCCCTGCGTGCCGGCAATAGATCGAATCAAAGCGACGTTGTGCATTTGCTTAGCGAACTCGGGGAAGATCTCGCTGATCTGTACGCCGTCAGCCGAAGTCGAGATCGGCTCAAACTCACCTTGAGTTGGACGTCCCGGTTTTGGATCCCACGTATCCAAATGAGTCATTCCGCCACCGTTCCAGAACAGGATGACGTTTTCTGCCGTCGGAGTGTGATCCCTCCCTTTGGCTGCCAGCAGATCGCGAATCGAAAAGCCCATCAGCGTCGCGGCCGAAGCCCCCATCATCGCTCGACGGGTAACGTGGTAATCTTTGCAACCATTCATAGCGGAATCCTTTGGCACGGTGGGAACCGGGTTTGATTGAAAATTGATCGGTGAATTGGTTTTCGAGAAGTCGCAGCGAAACTCATGACGATTACGGCAGGTATCGGAACTCGTTCGAATTCAGCAACACCCAACGCAGATCTGCCATTCCTTCGAGCGTCGTCCCACCTTCATCAATGATCGACTTTGCGAGTTCGACCTCTTCAGCGGCAGGTTCGCGGGTCAGGATTTCGAGGTAGGCAATTCGCACGGCCTGATCGACATCGGGAGCCTTGCCAACAAGCAACTTGTGCATCGGCTCGAACGGCCCGACCCGCGATGCTTCGTGAGTCATTTTCCCGTTGAGCATCATCAATGCCTGACGCATGCTTGGCGAGTGATCTCGTGGCACGCCGACCTGAGTTCTGTCGGTCTGGCCGAAAATTCTGACGAAGTGCTGAGGAGCCGCTGGAGACGCCATTCGGAAAGCTGAGCCGAAAACAGGATTGTCGTCGTAAGTTCGCTCAACCGTCTTGTAAACGTAGCGGAAACGGCGCCGATTTCCGCCTTCCATCTGCATCCGCTCGGCCTCGAGTTGCTCGGCAGACATTACTTCCATCTTCTCCACAACGACCGCTTCGTTCGCTTTCTCTTTTGCCTGTTTCAGAATGTTGTCGAAATCGATTTCGATACCGGACTCAAGGTTGTAGCCAGCACCTCTGGCCGCCATAGCTCCGTTCATCTGCCCCTGCATGGCAGTGCCACTTCCAGCCGAAGCCAGTGACTGCGGAGTAATCTCTTCTCCTTCACGGGGCATGGCGACACGAATCCGCTCAGCGACGGTCTTCATGTTGGCCCCCTTGGGATGCTTGTATTCGAACAGGTGCCCGGCGGTGAGAATTGAATCGTAAAGCACTTCGCCCAGCATGCGTCGAGCGGGTGCAGCCATGAAGGCGGCTCGCAATTCTTCCTGTTCCGCTTCGTCCAGTCCGACAGCCTGACCGCGCTGGTAAGGCTCGCTGGTGACGATCATCTTGACGAGTGGCTTGAACTGAAAACCGCCAGCAACAAACTCGTCGGCCAGGAAGTCGAGCGTCTGTGGATGACTGGGCGTATTCGCATCGCTGAAGTCATCCACCGGCTCGACGATGCCTCGTCCGACCAGGTCCGCCCAGACTCGATTCACGAAATTCCATGCGAAGAATCGATTTCGCGGATTGGCAATCAGTTCGGCGAGGTCCGATCGAAGTTCACTCTCCGACCGCATGTCAGCCTTCAGATCGATACTCTCTCGCTCACGGCGAGCTTCCGAAGCCACGTCGAATGACGACTTTTTCTTACCCCTGGCCCGGTCGAGCGCCTTGTCGGCAGCGCCCAGCAGCAGATCGTCAATCGACGACTCTTTCGAAGAAGCTGCCAGCGAGGCTTCGATCAAATCCTGCTCCGACTTGCGGGTTGATTCAAGTCGAGCGATGAAATCCGGTCGAGCCTTCGAGTCGATCAAATCCACCAGGAACTTCGGCAGTACTGGCTTGCGGGCCGACTCCTCGGCATCACCTTCAGGTGGCCAGAGGACCGACGAAGTTTTCATCTCCTGAGTGTAGACCGTATTGGTGAACTGGTTTTCGTAGCGGCGGGTTTTTCCGAAGAACGCAGCAAATCCGTAAAAGTCTTCGCGGGTCCATTTATCAAACGGATGATCGTGGCACTGAGCACACGAAATCCGGATCCCCATAAAGACCTGCGAGGTCACTCCGGCAAGCGCCATCGGGTCAGCATCATCACCAAGCACATAGGCGACTTCAGGAACGGCTCCTGCTTTGCCATTGGCCGAGATAAACCGCCGGGCGAGTTCGTCGTATGGCATGTCGTCTTCAACAGACTTGTGGACAAACGCCAGCGCTGCCGCACCACCTGGTGAGTTCGACCGAAGCCGCAGCATATCCGCGAAAAACGTCGTCCAGCGATCCACAAATCGCGGATCTGCCATGAGCCGGTCGATCAATTTTGAGCGACGCTCGGCGGCAGGCCAGGCGAGGTACTCTTCTATTTCTCCGTGGTTGGGGATTCGACCGATCAGGTCCACCGACACCCTGCGGAGGTAAGCCGTGTCATCAACCAGCGAGACCGGCTTCGCCGTAACCCCGAGTTCGGCGTTTTCATGATTGAGCACTTTGCTTAACCGGCTCCCATCAGAAGCCGACTCTGCCAGGGAAACGCTCGTGTTTACAGCGGTCAAAACCGCAAGACAAACGACTGTCCATGTTCGTGCCACGGTCAAAAACTCCCTGGCTGGTGAAGACTAATTTGTTTCTCGCTCACAACATGTTGTGTTTTGAACCGCAATTGGACCGCCCTGAGACGCCACAATTCGCAACACACGCTTTCCAACCCAGCTGATTACATCAATGTTCGTTGAATTGTCAAATCCAAATCAATGATTGCTCGATTTTCGAAGAACGGTTAACTGTAACGCGAAGCTGACATGGACATTCGATACCAAATCATGAAAGAGCGGTTACTCACTACGAAGACGCTGCTACGGAAGAGCCAGGAGTCCAGACATACCGTCCAGATTTCACATCAAATATCAACACGAGGAATCCTCAATCGTTCCAACCTGCCTTCATGCCAATCGACAAATGCTCCGGCGTTTCGTGCTGGTAGCGGCAACCTGATTTCAGCACTGCATCTGACGCCCTCTCACTTCGCGCCGATCGCGTACAGCATTTCCTTTCGGCCAGCACCGCTTCCGGTGGCAACTCTCAGCAGTATGCGATTATCAACGACGGTTGGTGTCGCAAATGATTCTTCGCCGAGCTGATTTTGAGCAATCGGTTCAAAACGTTGAGGGTTGGCTTTGAAGACGAACGTCGTGCCTCGTTCGTTCAATGCAAAGATGGTATCTCCTGCCAGAACGGGCGAAGCGGAGATCGGCCCTCGCAGACGAGTCTTCCACATCTCGCGACCGGTTTTGGCATGCCAGCAGTAAGCGATACCGCCGTCGTCGATCGCGTAAAGGTGCCCATCATGATAAAGCATCGACTGCTCGTAACACTTAACGCCATTGGACCAGCGAATTTTTCCCGAGCCGTCAGCTTTCACGGCGACAGTCTGTTTGTCCGGGTATCCGCCGCTGGCGTAAACCGTGTCGTCGTCCCATACGACTGTTCCGCAAGTGGCCATTGTCAGACACGCCTGACTCCAGAGTGGCTTGCCGGTGGTGGGATCGTACGAGGCGATCATCTCACAGCCACTGATCAGGAGTTGCTCTTTGCCGGCAACATTAGCGACGATCGGCGATGACCAGTTCAGTTTCTTAGGACGATTCTGCTGCCAGACGATGCGTCCGGATTTCGCGTCCAGCGCCTTGACCCACGCAACGGTATCACTGTCTCCCGAGATAATCAGTTTTCCCTGATAAAGTGTCGGAGCCGCAGCGTAGCCGTACTGATATTGATTCGGAACGAAATTGCCGACGTCCTGTTTCCACACGATCTTGCCGGCCATATCAAGCGCAACGGCTTCTACTTTATTGTGGTGATTAAACGTGGCGTAGATCTGCTGCCCATCGCTGCATGCCGTTGGGGACGCATGCGTATTCTTGGCATGAAGTTTCGGGAAGCCGCCTTTGCTGATGGCAGTACCCCACTTCAACGTTCCGTTTGCTCGATCAAACGCGAAGACCCCCTGCTGTTGCCCCTGTTCGTCGGCGCTGGTCAGAACGACCAGATTCTCCACGACAATCGGCGAAGAATGACCTCGCCCCGGCACGCTGGCTTTCCAGGCGACATTCTGAGTGTCACTCCAGGAAGTCGGAACGACTTGTCCCTTGTCAGCGACATTGTTGTGATTGGGGCCTCGCCACTGAGTCCAGTCAGCAGCCGAGAGCCCCGAAGAAGCAGGCAGGCCAAGTGCTACGGTCATGAGAAGCAGTCGCATCATTAATATCCTCGATCTGAGAACTGGGGTTTCAATCAGGGGTTGTTCCGAAAGTGTCGCGACGTGAACGAGTCCGTCAAGCGGACACGCGACCGCTCGTTCCGTTGAGCATGACTGGTCGACCGTTTGAAAACAGAGTCATCAGAAAATGCTACTTCAACAGAGTGATCATTTTGCCGTTTGCCGGAGTGAGTTGGAGGCTTTTGAATGTTGTCACACCGGTCGGAACCTGAACCCGGATGTGGATGATAGCGCCACTGCCGAGCAGCGACGCACTGACCGTCTGCCATTCGGACGAGGCATCGACCGAAACCTGAATGCGTTTGTCCTGAATAAAATCTTTGTCCCCGGAAGTTCGCCATGAGAAAACAATGACTCCTTTGTCAGAAACTTTGACGGTCGTTTCGACTTCGACCGGGCCTTCAAGTTTCACTCCGTTCCTGGCCAGAAACGGAGTTTGGCGTTTTGCCGCTCGGTCGGCAGTGATCTGCAGGCCGTCATCGGTCAGTTTCATTTTTCCGGAGCGGAGCAGCCACGGAACATTCGGCATTTCGTCGGGTGATGCTGTTTCTGTTTTCTGCGTAATTCTGTCACGCAGCGGTGGTGTTTTTTTGCCATCCAGGTAGAAATCAAAGTACGAGCCCCAGGCTCCACCATTTGGCAAAACTTTCGCAAGTCCCGGTGGAGACAACTCCTCGGCCCAGTCACTCAGCCGTTTCCGCAGACGACTGGCGATCTCGGGGTGCTTTGTCAGCAGGTTGTGTTTTTCTTCGAGGTCTGCATCCAGGTCAAAGAGGTACTCCCGGTCGCCACCGAGGAGCAATTTCCAGTTGCCTTCGCGGATGGCGGACTGCGACACCCATCGCCACATCAGTGCATCATGCGGAGCGGCTTTGTTCTGACCAGTAAGAAACGGAATCAGGTTGACGCCGTCCAGGTCGCCTGGCCCGGTTTCAATTCCGGTGATCGCCGTTGCCGTCGCCGCAACATCCAGCGCACTGATCGGGTGAGGATATTCCTGCCCGCCGGGAATCGTCCCCGGCCATGAGACAACGAATGGAGTGTGCATGCCGCCTTCGGTCAGCATTCCCTTCTCACCGTTCAATGGATCGTTGAGCGAACCGTCCCAGCCTGGTCCACCGCCGGGAGCATCTTCTTTGTGAATTTTCAGCGGTGCTCCGTTATCGCCGATGTAGAAGATCAGGGTTTTGTCGGCGAGGCCATTTTCCTCCAGCGTCTTCATGACCAGCCCGACGCCATCGTCAACAGCAGACAACATCGCCAGTGCCTGCCGACGTCGTTCGGGCATTTCTCCAGGAAATCGTTTGAGATATTTCGGCGGCGCATCCAGTGGAACGTGGGGGGCTCGATAAGCGACGTACAGAAACAACGGCTGATCTTTGTATCGGTCGATCAATGACGCTGCGGCCTGGCTGCAACCATCGACGTGGTACATCTCCGGTTTCAGAGGGCTCATTGGTCGATCTTTGCCGTCCGCCGTGATGTTGGCCGAAAACAACGCCTGAGAATTCTGAGCGTACACATGCCGGAAGCCATGTTTCGTAATTTCTGGCGAAGGGCCGAGGTGCCATTTCCCAAACTGAGCGGTCACATAACCGGCAGTCTGAAGCCGTTGAGCGATCGTCGTTTCCTTGTCGAATCCGTCGAGCGATCGACCGTTGGCCTCAACGCCAAACCTCGCCTGAAACTTGCCGATCATCAGCCCGGCTCGCGACGGGACGCACTGTGGAGCCGTGCTGTAACCATGCAGCGCTCTGACGCCGCTGGCAGCCAGAGCGTCAACATTCGGGGTACGAACATCGTCGAAGACGTCCTGGCAGGACAGGTCCGCGTAGCCGTGGTCGTCGGTGTAGAACACAACGATGTTCGGTCGGTCGTCAGCCTGACTGACTCGACCAACCATAACGAGAAGCAGCAGCAAGAGTCGCAGGAGAAATCCAGGTTCGGTCATGAGGGGCATTCACAGAATACTTGTTTTTCAGAATAGCGTTCATGCGGTTCAGTTTTGAAATAACGAAACGCTGGACGCTTCAAGACAACAATTTGCGCAGTAGTGACTGTAATTCTGCCGGGTCGGAACGTGAGCTTCGCGGCAGGGAATCGTAGCAGCCACGCTGATGACTCCGCAGCTTCGGGATTGTGAGCCTTGAACAAGACTGAGAATTAATGGCGAAAGAGTCGCTCTGACTCCTTTCGGCGGTTCGTCGGCTTCTGTTAGAAATCATCTTGCGGCTGCCTGATTGCCAGCTTTCAGGAAAAGTCCAGCCAGCGTTAAGAAATTCAGCCAGCATTTAGAATTGAAAGCCGGAAAACGATGTCGGACACTCCCGCAGCCGTCCCCTTCCTCACTGCTCAGCAACACATTCTCGAAGAGCAGAAGCGTTTTCCTGGCTCGTCCGGTGTGTTCTCGTCGCTGCTGTCGGGCATCACGATGGCCACGAAGATGATTCAGGACAAAGTTCGCCGCGCTGGACTTTCTGACATTCTCGGCGAGCACGGCGAGATCAACGTGCAGGGTGAGCGGCAGCAGAAGCTGGATGTTTACTCCAACGAGGTACTGATTCATTTTCTCGGCCTGCGGGACAGCGTTGGCATTCTGGCATCGGAAGAAAATGAGAATCCGATGATCGTTCACAAGGGATCGAACGACGCGAACTACGCGGTCGTGTTCGACCCACTGGACGGTTCCTCAAATATCGATGTGAACGTGAGCGTTGGAACAACGTTTTCAATCCTGCGGCGACCAACCGGTGTGTCGCTGGACAATTCCGACCAGTGGGTATTGCAACCCGGAAACAAACAGGTTGCTGCCGGCTATGTTGTCTACGGATCGTCGACGATCCTGGTTTACAGCGTTGGCAATGGAGTTCACGGATTCACACTCGACCCGTCGCTCGGTGCCTATATTCTGAGCCATCCCAACATGCGGATGCCTGCGCAGGGACCGTACTACTCAGTCAACGAGGCTTACCGGGACACATTTCCGCCTCGCTACGGTGAGTACATCGATCGGCTGCGCAGCGGCATCCTCGGACACAAATACGCGTCGCGATACATCGGATCGATGGTCGCTGACTTTCATCGTACCTTGTTGAAAGGCGGAGTCTTTCTTTACCCGCCAACCGATTCCAATCCCGACGGCAAGCTACGACTGCTCTATGAAGCCAACCCGATCGCTTTTCTCGCCGAACAGGCGGGAGGCATGGCCATCGACGGTGAGCGACGAATTCTGGACATCCAGCCAACGAGTATTCATCAGCGCACACCGCTTGTCGTCGGAAGCCGGGTCGAACTGGCGGACTTTGAACGGTTTGTGCTGAAGGCTGACGAGACGGCATAACGCGACCGAGTCAGACTTTGTACCCCACTCTGGAACAATCACATGACCCGACAATTGACTCATCCGCGCGACCAGATCATGCAGACGATGGACCGAATTTACCGGTACCGCATGACGACAACTTCCGGCGGCAATCTTTCGATTCGGGAAGAGTCTGGAGACATCTGGATTTCCCCCGCGCGAGTCGACAAAGGAAATCTCACGCGCAACGACATTGTCTGCGTGAAGCCGGACGGCTCGGTCGAAGGCCCTCATCGACCGTCGTCCGAGTTTCCGTTTCACAAAGCAATCTACAAGGCTCGCCCCGACCTGCAGGCGATCGTGCATGCCCATCCGGTCGCGCTGGTTGCTTTCAGCATTTGCGGAACGACGCCGGACACTCGGCTGTTTCACCAGGCTCATTCTGTTTGCGGGCAGATTGGATTCGCACCTTACGCGTTGCCAGGCAGCGAGCAGCTGGGAAGTAAGATTGCCGAAAGTTTTGCGACCGGCTGCGACAGCGTCATTCTGGAAAATCACGGAGTCGTCGTCGGCGGAGAATCATTGCCTCACGCGTTTCAGCGGTTCGAAGCTTTCGAGTTCGCGGCCAAAACAATCATCAAAGGCCGTCAGCTCGGAGCGGTTCGGTACCTGACCGATCAACAGCTTGAACAGGCTCTCGGCCGCAGCGTCGCTCTGAAATCACACAAACCGAAAGATGCGACGGCAGAAGAAATGGAACTGCGGCGGCAACTTTGCGAATTCATTCGACGGGGATGCCGGCAGCGATTGCTGATCAGCACGGAAGGCAGTTTCTCCGCGCGACTGAGTGACGACTCGTTTGTGATCACTCCGACGCAGCAGGATCGCGAACGACTCAGTGTTGATGATCTGGTTCTGGTCGACGGCGACCGCCGCGAGGCCGGTAAAAAGGCCAGCCGAGCCGTCTTCGCTCACCAGGCGATCTACCGAAAGCACCCGCACGTTCAAGCAATCGCATTTGCTCATCCGGTCAACGCGACGGCGTTCAGTGTGACTGATACTGCGTTTGACGCTCGGACCATTCCCGAAAGCTACGTCTTTCTGCGCGACGTCGAACGCGTGCCTTACGGAGTTCAGTACCGGAACGGCGGCAGCATCGCCGACTCAATTTCCGCCGCGTCGCCTGCAGCAATTCTTGAAAACGACGGAGTGCTGGTGACCGGCTCCAGCGTGCTTGACGCGTTCGATCGCCTGGAAGTTCTTGAGTCCACCGCCGAAGCTGTCATCAACGCACGAGCCATCGGAGACGTCTCCGCAATGCCCGAAAACGTCATCGCCGAACTCCGCGACGCCTTTGGCCTCAATGGCTGATGACAGATTGACTGCGTCAACCTGCGCCAAGCCGTTGGTTTACTCAACTTCGAGATGGCGTTCAACCTCGCCCACCCGGACTCTGCGAATCTCGCCAGTCGAACAAAGAATGGCCACAAGAAGGCACGAGAAGTCGCAATAGTCAGGGACGAGTCTCTACACTGTCCGTCGGTCCCCTTCTTTTTGTGTGCCTCTTCGTGCTTTTTCGTGGCCCGCTTATGAGCAATGCTTCTGCCGATTCCGAATTCCAGTGGGACGTCTTCCTCAGTCATAGCTCGAAAGACAAAGACACTGTCCGAGACATCGCGAACCGGCTGAAGTCGGACGGGGTGCGGGTGTGGTTTGATGAGTGGGAGATCCAGCCGGGCGACAGCATCCCGGCGAAGATCGAGGACGGACTGGAGCACTCCCGCGTGCTGGTGCTCTGCCTGTCCGCTGAGGCGCTCGCGGCCGACTGGCCGCAGTTGGAGAGCCACACCTTCCGCTTCAAAGATCCACTCAACCACAACCGACGATTCATTCCACTCAGGCTCGACGACGTACTGAAAAACAAGACGACTCATCCGTCGGAATTCAAATTCGACTGACCTGAGTTGCCCTTCGCATAATTCACAATTCATACATTCGCAGAACCTACGCAGAACTGAGCGACAGAGAATGGAAAACCAACTGACAAAACACACCTTGAGCAAGAAGCTATCAGTGGAACTTGGCCTCCACGGGCTTACCGCCACTCCGCAGGCATTGTCGTCTCTGACTGAATCAATCGCACGTTCTCCGTCAGACATCGTCGGTGATACCGACTCACTCCTAATCGGGCTTCTTTATTCTGGCTCGTATACGGTTGATGTTCTTGAGAAATCATCACGTCATCCAAAGGAGCTTAGGCGACTGGCAAGGGAGAGCGTTGGGTCGCCATTGCGATTCGAAGAGTTGAATCCGTTTGATTCACTCTTTGAAGAATCGTCGACGTTTTGGCACGAAATTTCCGGAACCAGTCGTACGATTGAGACCGCAGATCTGCTTCGTGCGGCGATCTCGCCGCAAGATCGTGATCGCGTCCCAAGTGAATTGGTGTTTCCGCACGAATTAATCGCCGGTCCACCGCCGAATGGCCGTCTTGACGAAGAATTGGCCAATGGCATGTGCGAACTCATCGTCTATTTGGTATCCACGATGCACCCTGAACTTGACTCCGCCGGTGAGTTGCTAAGAATGCTTCGATCAAGACGGACCGAGATCTCCAAAGCCGAAGATTACGCCATTGATCGACGATTTGGGATCGATTACCCGGACATTTCAATCGCCGAACTTGAGTTCGCGCTTGCCGCTGTCAACTGCTGGTTCACGAAGCGAAGGATATTGACTGACCCTCCCGAACTATGTGTCCAAGTTCTTAATCGTTGCAGCCCACTACTTTTTGGCCCGGCAATATTTGCCCAAGCGGGTGGTAACGTGAAGTTCGTCGATTCCTGCCTAGATCTCGCATCCGTAGTTTCACCTGAGCGAGACTTACCGGGCGTCGCATTGTTCGCGCGTGACGGCAGAGTACATCTCGGGCAGTACACGTACCGGGATACTGTAACCGTGCAGACTCCTACAACACGGTATGGCCACCAGCCAATCTCACTTCAAGCGATTCGTCCAACTTCGATGCTGCCGATTACGACGATTGCAGCATTCGAGGACCTGATTTCGCGAGACTCGACGAGGGAACGTCATATTCAAAGTTTCTTGAATCAACACCCTGAATTCCTCGAATCACTCGGATACGCACGGGCTCACCCTCATATCTGCCTTCGAGATGAAGATAATTCAGAGCTGATTCCGGACTTTATTCTGGAACGTCCTGGTGGCCTGGGATTCGACATTTTGGACCTGAAGTTGCCGAATGCTCGCATCACGGCGAGGCACCCATATCTCCGAGTCTCAAGCGAGATCACGAAGGCCGTTGCGCAGCTCAGGAAGTATGAGCATTACTTCGATAACGCGGCCCATCGAAAAGCGTTTATGGCCGAACACGGATTTCAGGCATTTCGCCCAGAGATGATCGTCGTGATTGGACGCACGGAAGAGGTGACGCATCGCGAAGATCGGATCGAGATTGAGAAGCAGATGGGACCAGCGAAGCTCTTCACATATGACGACATTATTTCGTACGGAAAATCTCGGGCGATTGCTCTGCCGTATACTGGTGATTATTCCTGACGACAATCAAGCACCTACGGCAGTCTCGATGCAATTATCGATTGCGAGGAATCGGCTTACGACAGTTGCGTGTCGCGCCACCAAGTCGGCCGTCAGAAATCTGCGCTATGGAGAATTCCGCTACAGCCACTCGCGTGGATCCACAGGCGTGGGCAAGTGGGACTCAGGGATGCAAGCCGATCAGCGGCTGATTCATCAGCTCTACATGGATCAGACACAGGTGGCAGCGCTGGTCTTCGATCCGCAGAAGGACGATGTCTTCGAGACGCTGGGGCAGTGGGACCGCGATCTCAGCCGGGCCGGCAAAGGCAAAGATGACAAGGACAAAATGTCTAAGCTGCTGGTCGCCGGGCGCTGCGATGCCGGCGGGCTGCGCGTAGCTCGAAAGCAGATCGACGATTTTGTTGATGAACGTGGCTATGAGGCGTATGTCGAAACCAGCGCTAAGGCGAATGAGGGGTGTGCGGAGCTCAGGCAGGCCATCATTGACGGGATCAAGTGGGAGAACATTCCGTGGCGAAGCTCGCCAGTGCTCTTCAAACGGCTGAAAGATGAGATCATCAAGCTGAAGGACGAAGGCCGCGTGCTGATGCGGTTCAATGAGCTGCGCGAAGTGCTGGCGCTGCGGATGAGTAATCGTGAGCCGCAGGCGCTAGCCTCGGGCGATAGCGGAGAGGACGTCCACACTGGCAGGCCCGCGCCTGGCGCCGTCGGCTCACATGAGCGTTTCACCGATGCGGAGCTGAAGGCGGTGGTCGGGCTGCTGGCGGGACCGGGAGTTGTCTGGGAACTTGAATTTGGAAGCTGGGTGCTGCTTCAGCCGGAACGGATCAATGCGTACGGTCAGGCGGTGATTCAGACGATCAGGGAGGATGAACACGACCGTGGCTGCATTTCGGAAAAGCGAGTATTGCGGGGAGACCTCACGTATCATTCGTCGATTGAGCGGCTCCCGCCCGATGAAGAACAGTTTGTGCTGCTGGCCATGCATCAGATTCTCGTCGAACGAGGTCTGTGTATCCGACACATGACCGAGTCTGGCGAGATCCTGCTGATCTTCCCCAGCTATTACCGGCGGGAGCGCCCAGAATTGATCAGCGCACCGGCTGTGGTGGTCAGCTACCAGTTCAATGGATTCCTCGATGAAGTCTACGCCACGCTGGTCGTCAAACTGCATCACACGAAAGAGTTCAACCATGACGAACTCTGGCGATACGCCGCCGACTTCACGACGCACGAGGGGCGACAACTTGGAGTCAAGCTGACTCGGCGTGCCGAAGGCGAGGGCGAACTGGAAGTGTACTTTTGTCAGGACGTCCCCGTTGGCAAGCGGATCATCTTCAGCAAGTACGTCCACGAGCACCTCCTTTACGGTGCCAACGACGTCGTCCGCCTGCGGCATTACGTCTGTCCGCATTGCGGGACGCCGGTGGGGAATCGACAGGTCGCAATGCGGAAGCTGAACGAGGGAAAGAAAGACATCCCCTGCGTCGAATGCGACGATTCTGAAAAACGGATTCCTCTGTGGGACGAGCTGGAAGAACTCTTTGCCGATCCGGCCATCAAGCAGCGAGTGCAGGATCTTCAGGACTCGGTCAGAATCGTGCTCGACAATACCAGCAAGGAACGTGTTCTTGTCGGAGAAGTCACCTCAACGGTTGCGCTGGCCGCACAGCTCTGTCAGGAAATAACACAGGCCGATCAGGGCATCGACATGGACGTCACGTTTCGCGACGACGCTGGTGAAGCCACTGGCCAGAAAGTGCATCTGCAACTGAAATCCGGGGACTCGTACCTGACCGTTCGGAAGACGGACGGGGCAGAAATCTTTAAGAGTTTTGACCAGAGACAGGTGCGCTTCTGGATGGATCAGGCTTTCCCCGTGATCCTTGTCATCCGAAACTCAAAAGGTGAGATTCGCTGGATGGAGATACGCGACCATCTCAAAGAAGTCACAGGCAACGGCACGAAACAGGTGAGGCAAATTGAGTTTGTCGGCAAGCGATTTGATGTCATGAGCGTGCGGCGCTGGCGTGAGCAGGCCCTTGCTGGCAGGTGACCGGGAACCTTTGCCCTGATGTTGCTTGTTTGACACTGAGCAATCCCGCCAGGCTGTGACTCGGGATTGTGAATCTGATTATGATTCTGCTTAGTTTGCCTGTTTGGATATCTCGAAGGTCTGTATTCGAAAGCTGATCACACCATGAATCGAATTCCTGTCATTCTGTCGTTGCTGGTCATTGGGCTGGCGACGGATGTCTTTGCCGCGAAGCCGAACATCGTTTTCTTCTTTGCCGATGATCAGACCACAAGCACACTGGGTTGCTACGGCAACGATGTGATCAAGACGCCGAACATCGACGCGCTGGCTCAACGGGGAACTCGTTTCAGCAACGCATTCGTAAGCCATTCGATCTGCTGGGTCAGCCGCACGACAATCCTGACGGGGATGACCGGTCGCAGTTACGGAATGGTCGGGGATCGGGAACAGGCCAGGCCGGATGCTGTGGCGACTCTGTATTCCGACATCCTGCGGGAAAATGGCTACCGAACCGGCTACTTCGGAAAGTGGCATGCGAAAATGCCAAAGGGCTATCGGCAGGCGGATCATTTCGACCAGTTCGAAGCGATCGGTCGAAATCCGTTTTACAAAAAACAGCCAGACGGCAGCCTGCGGCATGAAACAGAAGTCATCGTTGATCGAGGCATCGACTTCGTCAAATCGCAGCCAAAGGACAAGCCGTTTGCATTGAATATGTGGTTCAACGCGTGCCATGCGGAAGACGGCGATCGACGTCCGGGGATTGGTCACTTTGCCTGGCCGCGAGCGGTCGACGGCATGTACGACGATGTGCAGATCGCGCCGCCTCGCTTGAACGATCCGGCCATCTTCGACGCGCTGCCAGACTTTCTGAAGACGACCATCAACCGCGAACGATTCTTCTGGCGATGGAACACGGACGAAAAATATCAGACGAACATCCGAGCCTACTACCGCATGGTCAGCGGAATTGACGGAGCGATTGGCCGCTTCATGGCGGCTCTGGAAGAAGCGGGCCTGGCCGAGAACACCATTATCGTCTACTCAGCGGACAACGGTTATTACATGGGCAATCGAGGTCTCGCTGGAAAGTGGTCGCATTTCGAAGAGTCGCTGCGAGTGCCCTTGATCGTTGCTGATCCTCGCGTACCGGCTGACGAAAAGGGCAAAGTCAGCGACGCCATCGCCCTGAATCTGGACCTTCCCGCGACGTTTCTTGACTGGGCGGGAGCAAAAATTCCTGAACGCTACCAGGGACACAGCCTGCAACCGATCGTGTCTGCCGAGAAGCCTGCGGACTGGCGGACGGAATCTTTCCATGAGCACTTTGCCGTTCGAAATCGGATTCCGGCCTTCGAAGGCGTTCGCAACGAACGGTTCAAGTACGTCCGCTACGTGGATCACGGAGGGCGTGAGTTTCTGCACGACCTCAAGAACGACCCCGACGAACTGGTCAACCTGGCCGATGACCCGAGTCATGCCGACACTTTGACGGCGATGCGGGAACGAACCACGGCGCAAGTCAACGAACTGGGCGGGCCGCTGGTCCCGATGAAAGCTCCGTTTACGGCGTCGACGGTTCCCCATCCGGAGATCTCGGCGTTAGTCGGAACTCGTCCAGACAAGGACGGCTTCGTAAGAGTTTTCGACGGGAAGTCGCTGCGAGGCTGGACGGGCGATTCGAAATACTGGTCGGTCAAAAACGGTGCTCTGACCGGCGTGACGGACGGTTCGCTCAAGATGAACCGGTTCATTACGTGGACGCATTCGACGATTCGCAACTTCGATCTGCGAGTCAAAGTCAAAGTGACGGCTGGCGGCAACAGCGGCATTCAGTACCGAGGCACGTCGCGACCGGATCTCGGCCTGGACGTCGTGACCGGCTATCAGTGCGACGTTGTAGCCGGCAACCCGAACTACAACGGCATGCTCTACGAGGAAAAGGGCCGACGGATTCTGTCGCACACCGGCGAAAAGGTGATCGTCGACACCGACGGTCAGCCGTGGGTGATTGAGGAGATGCCCGTCAAAGAGTTCCCCGCCGACGAGTGGCACGACTTCCGCGTGCTGGTTCAGGGAAACCACCATCAGCATTGGATCGATGGTCACATGACCGCAGACCTGATCGACCTTGATGAGAAAGGTCGTGCACTGGAAGGAGTGCTCGCCGTGCAGGTCCACGTCGGCCCGGCCATGACGATTCAGTACAAAGATTTCAGAATCAAACACCTGCCCGACAATCTGCCACTGCTGAAACCGTCAGACCATCCGATTCCCGCCACCGCCCACGGCGTCCGCCCTCAAGGCCGCCTGCCGAAAGACTGGAAACCACCCGTCTACGGCGATCGGTAGTGGCTCAGTCGGTCTTTCGTTGGCGGTCGTTCGTTTCCGGTTTTCAGTAAGAGTCATGGGCCATGGTCACGAAGAAATCGAGCAACAAAGCCCAGGCAGCAACGCCGGAACCCGCCACGGAAAAGGACGTGCGGGTCCGGGTGTTTAAAGGGCATGAAAACTGGGTCTGGCGCGTGGCGATGCCAGCGGATGGGCGTTTTGCACTCACGACCAGCGAAGACGGGACGGTTCGGAAGTGGGATCTGGTGTCGGAACAGGGCGCTGAAGTCGACACGGGCGTGGTCCTCGCGAAATCCGAAGATGGTACGGCGTTCTGGGGAGTGGCCGTATCGGCGGATGGCTTGTTGGCGGCGGCGGGCGATCGATTGGGCCGGATGCTGTTGCTGGACCCGCAGTCGGCCGCGACCGCTCCTCCGAAGCTAGGTGACACGGATTCTTGTCCAGATTCGAACGCGATCATCACGATCGTACAGGCTCATTCGCGCAAAACGGATGTTGGAAGTCTGGCCTTCAGCGGAGATGGCGAACGCCAGCGTCAGACTCAGGGACAGGATCGGTTGGAACTCCACAGCATCGGGACGGACGAGTTTCTACGACGCTGGGATGTCCGCAAGCTTCAGCGGTGGCAGGGGAACGATACTAGTGCCGCGTCTGACGACACATGCATCGCCAGCTGCCAATTGCCGTTCAACTGGTCCGAAAGCTACGGTCTTGCCGCTGACGCCGATGGCTCGCGGATCGTCGGGGCCTGCCGCAATGAGGGCCTCGTGGTCTGGTCCGGAAAAGGCCGCGCTTCACTCATCATCGCCAAGGAAAACGTGTCGGATGCTTGCCAGATCAGCGTAACAGCCAACGGTCGCTTTGCCTTCGCCGGCACAGAAGATGGCGTGGTTGCGCAATGGGATCTCGAAAGTGGCAACCGCGTCGCCGCCTTCGAAGGGCACAGTCGTGATGTCTACGCCGTAGCAGTGACACCGGACGGTCGATTCTGCGTTTCCGGGTCGGGCGACAGGACCGTTCGCCTCTGGGGCGTGGAGACCGGCCAGTGCCTCGCCATCCTTCGCGGACACACAAACGACGTCCTCGGCGTTGCCATCACTCCTGACGCCCGCCGCATCGCCTCCGTCGACTGGCAAGGCAATACTCTCCGCGTCTGGGATATTCCCCAGGCGATCCTCGACCGGGCGGCGACGTCGCGGAAACGCGGCTACAAGAATGCCAAGGTCGTCCTGCTCGGCGATTCCGGCGTGGGTAAGAGCGGGCTGGCGCTGCGGCTGTGGCACGATCGCTGGAAAAAAACCGAGTCGACTCACGGAATGGAGATCCAGCGACTGTCGGACCTGCCGAAATCCGACCTGGAAGATTCCGAAGTCGAACACGAAGTCTGGCTCTGGGATCTGGCCGGGCAACCGGATTACCGACTGACTCATCAGCTTTTCATGGAGCAGACCTCGCTGGCTTTGCTGGTCTTTGATCCGCAGGACAAGGACCTGTTTGATACGGTGAGTTACTGGCAGAGTGCGTTGAGCAAGGTGGCCACCGCAGAGATCGTTCAGGGAGTTCTGGTGGCCGCTCGCTGCGACCGGAAGGGCCTGCGGTTGACACTCGGCGAGGTCGAACAATGGGCTCGAAAACGAGGAATGCACGGCCCACTGATCACCAAAGCAAAGCTCAAAACAAAAAACGGCGTGAAAGAACTGCGTGAGTTGATCGCGAAGCTGTTGCCCTGGGAAAACATCGAGTGGCGGAGCACGCCCGAGACCTTTCCGCCTCTGAAGGACGCAATTCTTTCGCTACGCGATGACGCGACAGATGATGGTGGCGTGATCGTAACGCCTGAGCAACTGCTGGCCCGTGTGAAAAAGACCTCACCAAAGTTGAAGTTTACGGAAGACGATCTGCTCGCCGTGACCAACCTGCTGGGGACCGAGGGCGTGCTGTATCAACTGCCGTATGGCAGGCTGGTCGTTCTGCAGCCGAGCTGGATCAACAGCTACGCGTCCACGCTCGTGAAGCTGGCAGCCGAAGCCGACAATCAGCTCGGCTACATCCCGATGTCGATGATCGCCCCCGGAAAGCTGCCGAACGACGACGGGACGGACCGGCTGAGCCACGAAGATGAGGAACAACTGCTGCCCGCACTGGTCGAATTGTTCCTGCGCCGGGCACTGGCGTGGAAGCAGGAGACCAACGAAGGCACGATGCTGGTGTTTCCGTACTACGCGCTGCTCCCGCGAGAGGAAGCTCCGCCTCGTCCCGGCAAAACAGTGACCTTCCGCTTCACCGGACCGCTGGAAGAGATCTACTGCACGCTGGTCGTCCGCCTGTACTACAGCGGGTTGTTCACTTCGGAACCGAGGCTGTATCGACGCGGCGTGGATTTCAAGACTCACGAGGGCCGACTGGCGGCGCTGACGCTGGTCGAAGAGGGCGACCGCGGAGAGCTGGAACTGTACTTCGACGCGAAGATGTCTCAAGACGTGCAGGCCACAATCCACAAATTCGCATGGGAGCACCTGGAACGAAAGGCCGACGGACTGCAACGGTTGCGCGACTACTTTTGTCCGAAGTGCAAACGCGAGGCGCCCCGCGAGCAGGTTGACCATGCGATTGAAAATGGCTGGCCAAAGCTTCGCTGTGGATTCTGTCCTCCCGACAAAGAGCCGGGGATGATGAATCTGAAGGATGCTCTCGAACGACAGATGAGTGCCAGAGCCGTGCAGAGCGTTAATGAAGCAAAGCGAAATGCGAGCGAGCGGATTTCAAACGCGTCGATGGAACAACAGATGGTGGGAGAGGTTATGAGTCTGGTCGCCTCTGTCGGGCAGATTTATCGGATTGTGTCGGAACCCGACGAAGGAGTGGACGGCGAGATCGAGTTTCGCAATGACAATGCCAAAGCGACCGGAGTCGCGTACCGCGTTCAACTGAAGTCTGGTGACTCACACCTCAAAGTGCTGAAGAGTGGAATCGAAAAATTCCCGATGAAAAAGCACTACGAGGAATACTGGACGGCGAAGGGCATGCCGGAAACACTGTTGATTATCCGCAGTAGCGATGGTCGCACACGTTTCATCAACGCGACGAAGGCGATTCGGTCGGCAAAACGGAAAAGCAAAGGCAAACGCGTCACGCAGTTGGTGTTCGACAGCCAGGACTTCACCAAAGAAGCCGTGCTCCGTCTGCGCGACGAGCGATTGAAGGACGCGTGAATCGGAACGTGCTCGCCCTCGTGTCACGTTTTCGCCCGTATCACGTTTTCGGCCGGGGCACGCACAAATAAAAAAGGGGGCGTCTTTTGAAAGACACCCCCTTCTGCAAATCACCTGAGGCTCCTGCCAGCGTGGCGGTAACTTTTACCGAGCCTCTTTGCTGCCCATTACGGAGCTGACGAGAAGACCTGATCGATCTGACGGACCGAGACACCAGCGAGTGCTGGGTTCTCAGTCACGTGTCCGAAGTCGATGTCGACATTTCCATCGCTCGTAATCTGGAAGGTTCTGGCGATCCCTCGATTGATCGCCCCGGCGGCGGCGAAGACGTCGAAGTTGTCCAGGACAAGCTGTCCATCAATGCTGACATCAAAGACGCGGGCACCGGTACGAGCGGTCGGCCCGTAGATTTCGACAAAGTACAAGGTCACTTCGTAAGCAATCCCCGTGTGCTGAGTCGGAATGTCGAGTTGAAGTTCCGCTCCGCCAGCACGATCGAAGGTCACCGTATTGAAAAGCTGTGCCGGAGTTCCCGATGGAATCGAAGCATCGCTGGTATCGATCGTTGCTCCCGTGCCGAAGTCGAGCCCGACTCCGTTCTGGAAGTTGTCATCCCGCACGAATCCAGGATCGCCGGGCAGTGCCGGGCCGCCAGCGTTGATGTTGATCACTTCCTGTGGAAGTGGCTGAGGAACGAACGGTGCGACACTCAGCGTGAACGAGGCTGAGTCGGTCAAAGCTGGTGTGCCGGATGTCGCCTGCACCGTGACACCAAACAAGCCTTCGTCAGTCGCAGCCGACGAAACTGTGATCGTTCCTGTTCCGTTGCCATTGTCCACGAACGAGGCGAACTCTGGCAGACCGGTGACCGACAACGCGATCGAATCACCTTCCAGGTCTGTCGCACTGACGTCGATCGTGGTCGAATTGCCTGACAGCAGGTTGACCACAGGAGCTACCGATGCAACCTGAGGCCCTGCGTTGGCAACCGGATTCAGATCAACGATCTGAATTCCCATGACCATTGGGTTTTCGACAACGTGTCCGAAGTCAATGTTAAGCGTGCCGTCCGAGACGACCTGGAAGGTTCGGGCGATCCCCTTGTTGCCGGCTCCGGCCTGAGCGAAGACATCGAAGTCGTCAAGTTCCAGCACACCTTCAATGCTGACGTCGAAGACTCGACCACCTGCACGGAACACTGGCGAGTAGATTTCGGCAAAGAACAGAGTCACTTCGAAATTACCGACACCGGTCGGGAAGGCGTACTGAAGTTCTGAGCCGCCGTTGAAGTCAAAACGTGTCGTCTTGAAGATTCCTGCGGGTGTACCGCTGGGGATCGATGAATCGCTGACATCAATCGCTGCCCCGGTGCTGAACGTCGAACCGGTGTTGAAGTTGCTGTCGGACGAGAAGTTGCCGACGGCACCACCAGCTGAGTTAACGGCAAAAATCGTGTTATTCGGGAATGCCTGAGCCGGGCTGACGACAGCCACGTTGAACGTGTCCGAAGCAGACAGGCCGGCGATTGTTGCCGTGACCGTGATGTCTGCATTCGTCGAGGCATCGCCGGTTGCCGGATTCAGTGTCAGAACTCCGGTCCCGTTGCCGTTATCAACGAATGAAGCGTAGTCTGGCAGTGCCCCGACGGTCAGAACCGGAATCTCACTATCGTCCGTGCTCGACGCAATCAGAATATCTACCGAGCCAGCTCCAGCACCGATCACCTGATCTGGAGTCTGAGCCAGGCTCAGCCCTTCCAGCAGATTGTTGATGATGCTTTCGATGCTGCTGTAGTCGACCACGATCTTATCAGTGTTAAGACTGAAGCTTCCGTCGACTGCCGTAGTCGTCGTCTGCGTGACATCCACAAACGAGCCAGTGCCTGTGAGTGTCAGCGAGTCGGCTGAAGTTTCACCTGCACCACCAATGGAGAGATTCGTGACCGTACCCAGCGTCACTGCGTTGCCGAAATCGACGGTAAAATCATCGTCGCCGATATCGCCGAGCAGATTCAGCGTTTCCGAATCGGTGTTGATGGTGAAGGCCGAGCCGTTCTGAACCGTCACTGTGGCGCCCAGACCAGCCGTGTCTGGCGTGACGACGAACGAATCATCGGTGGCGTCACCGGAGACGATCGTCGTGTCAGAACCTCCCTGACTGATGATCGTGACGCTGGTTTCGAAAATATCGAACGTGTCGTCGGTCAGGTCACCGCCAGCAACGTCGCCGTCAAGCGTCGTCATGCCGATGGCGACCGTTCCGCCTTCGTTGAAGATTGCAGCACCAAATCCGCTGGTCGCAGTGTTGCCGCTGAGCGTTGCCGACTGAACATCCAAATCCCCGCCTTTGTTGAAGATACCGCCACCACCTTCGTCGACACCGGTACCGAATGCTGTGTTACCACTGATCGTCGTACCGACAACGTCCATCTGCCCGGTGTTGTTCCACAGTCCGCCGCCTTCGGCTGCCGCCACATTATTGTTGACCGTACCGTCAAAGATATTGACGACTCCAGCACCAGTCACATGCAGACCGCCGCCATTTCCGGGAGCAGCCATCACTACCACACCGATATCAACACCGGCACTGTTGCCGTCGAGAGTGACGTTCGTCAGCTCAACAACCGAGAATTGACCAGAATTATCTTCGATCCCGCCGCCAGCTCGATTTGCAGTGTTCAGTTCGATCGTGCTGTCAGAGACAGTCAGTGTGCCGCCAGCGTCATTCAGGATCCCGCCACCACTGCCCGATGTGCCGTTGGCCACGTTCCTGGAAATCGTCGTACCGTTCTGGATGATGACCTCGCCACCGGCGTTGAACACGCCGCCGCCGCCCTGGTCCGCGCCATTACCGCTGGCAACGTTCTGAAGAATAGCCACTCCGTCAATGGTCATCGTGCCGGTACCGTTCCACAAGCCGCCGCCTTCCTGGGCTGCCGTGTTTAGCTCGAAGGCACCGCCGTTGACGTTCGTTGTTCCGCTTCCCGTGACGTGCAGACCACCGCCGTTGACTCCAGCACTGTTGCCGTCTGACACCATCGTGCCACCAACAATCACACCGGTCAGCGTCAGCATACCGTTGTTGTTTTCGATGCCGCCGCCAGCTCGGGCCACGCTGTTTCCGCTGATCGTCGAATCGTCGATCGTGACCGTTCCGCCGACAGTCATCACGCCACCGCCGTTACCGGCATTCACGGTGGCGAAGTTGCCAGTGATCGTGGCGTTGTCGATGTCCAGCGTTCCGCCGATGTTGAACACACCGCCGCCGCCCTGATCATTTCCACCGTTGTTGCCGGCGTTCGCCGAGTTGCCACTGATCGTCGTTCCGTCGATCGTCATCGTGCCAGTCGCGTTCCACAGACCGCCACCTTCCTGGCCAGCGACGTTGTTCTGAACCGTGCCGCCATTGACGTTCGTCGTGCCCGCTCCGCTGACATGCAGACCGCCGCCATTGACTCCGGCGTTGTTACCGTCAGCAACCATCACTCCGCCAAGCGTGACATCCGTCAAAGTGACGGTCGAAGCGTTGTTCTCGATGCCGCCACCAGCCCGGTTGGCACTGTTGCCGCTGATCGTGCCGCCGCTGATCGTCAGAGTCGAACCACCAGTCAGCAGAATTCCTCCGCCGTCAGCCGTTCCAGACGTGTTGGCCGTGTTGCCGCTGATCGTCGTGTCGGTGATCGAGTTGTTCGCTCCGCCTTCGATCAGAATTCCGCCGCCGCCGTTACCGGCCTGCGTTGCCGTCGAGACGTTGTTGCTGATCGTTGCGTCGGTGATCGACAGTGTGCCGCCCACATTGAAGATGCCGCCGCCGCCCTGAACGGCCCCGTCACCGTTGGCCGTGTTGCTGTCGATCAGCGTCCCGCCCATACCGCCGGCCTGAATCGTCATCGTGCCGGTGCTTGAGTTCCACAAACCACCACCTTCTGCAGCAGCTGTGTTTCCGGTGACCATTCCGCCATTAATCGTCACACCGCCGGCTCCGGTGACGTGCAAACCGCCGCCGTTGCCTGGTGTTGCCGCTCCGTCGGGACCGGCGACGTTGTTACTCAAAGTCACGTTCGTCAGTGTTGTCGTGCCGACGTTCGTTTCGATACCGCCGCCAGCTCGGCTGGCGATGTTGCCATCAATGGTCGAGTTATCGACGGTGAGCGTTCCCTGGTCGTTCAGAATACCGCCGCCGCTGCCCATCGTGGACGGAACAATAATCTGGCCGCGGATCTCACCGGACATATTGTCGTCGCTTTGGATGTTGACATACGTGTTCCCAGCCAGAAGATCGGCCAGACTGTCCTCAGGAAACACTTCGCCGTCCAGTATCAAACGAAGTCCATTGTCCTCCTGGACGAACGAACCGAGGGCCAGCAGGTCGAAAATCACCGGGCCATTGACTCCAGCAGCCCCCAGATGGACGTTGGCCATCGTCAAATCTGGAAGACCACCCGGATTTGTCGGCAGTTCCATTCCTGTCACGAACAGATCCAGTCGGAACGTGCCGGTCGCCGGATCGAGCTGTGCAATCGCGCTGCCAGAAGCCGAGGTCGAGACCGGAGGCACTACCTGATTCCCATCCAGCGAGAACGTGATCGCCGCTGCGGCCAGGTTGTTGCTGATCGTGGCGTTGTCGATGTCGAGCGTACCGCCTGCATTGAACACGCCGCCGCCGCCCTGATCGGCGCCATTACCCGCCGCGGCATTGCCGGTGATCATCGTCCCGTCGATGGTCATTGTCCCGGTACCGTTCCACAAGCCACCGCCTTCGGAGGCTGCGAAGTTCCCGGTCACTGACCCTCCCATGATGTCAGCATTGCCGTTACCTGTGATATGCAGTCCACCACCGTTGCCGGGCGACGCCGAGCCCGCCCGGCCGGCAACGTTATCAATCAACGTGACGCTGGTGAGTGTGTTGGTCGTTCCCGCCGTGCTCTCGATCCCGCCGCCCGCACGGTTGGCCGCGTTCCCGGAGATCGTCGCTCCGGTGACCGTCAGCGTTCCGCCAGCGTCGTTCAGGATTCCGCCGCCACTGCCTGATGTTCCGTCTGCGATGTTGTTGGAAATCGTGATCGTGTTGGTGGGGTCGTTGTCCTGAATCAGCACCGTTCCGCCAGCATTGAAGATACCGCCGCCGCCGTTATTGGCGTCATTACCACTGGCCGTGTTACCGTCGATCAGCACGTTCCCCGACGTATCGCTGATCGTCATCGTGCCAGTGCCGTTCCACAGCCCGCCACCTTCGCTGGCGGCTGTGTTACCCGTGACGCTGACATTTGTGATCGTCACGTTCCCCGAACCGGTCACATGCAGGCCGCCACCGTTACCCGGCCCGGCGACACCACCTGTAGCGGAGTTGCCATTCAAATTGCCGTTGGTGAATGTAATTGCGTTGGCGTCATTCGACTGATCTTCGATTCCACCGCCAGCTCGGACAGCGGTGTTGTCGTTAATGTTCGACTGCTCGATCGAAACCGTTCCTGCCGCATTAAAGATTCCGCCGCCGCTTCCAGTCGCATTGTTATTCGAAATCATTCCGAACTGATAAGTCAGATCACTGCCGTTGTTGAAGATGCCTGCCCCGTCAACTGCAGCCCCGCCGGTGACATCGACCCCGATGAAAGTCACAGCATCCGTCGTATCAATGTTGAAGACGCGAGAAAGATCATCCCCATCGACCTCCACTGAAAGACTGAACGCCGTTGAACCGTTGATCGTCAGCCCTTCAGTAATCGTCAGCTCACCGAGGCTCAGTACGATTGGCTCGAACGCCCCAAAGGTACCTGTAAAATCAATGGTATCCGCACCTGCATTACTGTTGGCTGCTGTGATCGCTTCACGCAGACTCGTCAGCCCATCAGAGCCGTTCACAACATCTAGATTCGTGTCCACAATAAACTGGGTCAGCATCAACCGATTCTCAAGGCACTCTGATCGCTCACCCACCGCAGCGACAGCCTGGCGATCAGTGTGACGGCTCATCCCTCGCCGACGCGAAGCCCGGCTGCGTCGAAACAGAAACCGCCCCAGGCCAAAATTGCCCCTCGCTCGGGGCGCTGGAGTCTCAATGTCAAAGAGGCTTCGGTTCGGCAGACTCATGAGCTGGTTTCCTGAATTTTCGTGTAAACAAATCAGTTTTGAGTTCGGACAACGCGGCCCCGGTACACAACACTCCGCTGGTCACGGAAATCGTGACAACAGTCAACTGGCTCGATCGCCAGGCACTGTCGCCCCATCAGCAATCAGCTTTTTATCCAATGGCAACTATCGTGCCGTCATAATCTGTGCAATCCATCCAGACTTCCTGCCAGAAGTCACATTGATCACTCTCTATCAGACTTAGGATGCACGCCTGCTGACGTCCTCGGTCTATTTTTAAATGCTGTTCCTGCCGTATAACGAGGTGTAAATCCAGGACGGATTCACACAATAGGAAGAATGGAGTGAGGTTTATCGAAAGTCAACCTGCGATAACATTCGAGGATGTTTTGGAAGACTCACAATCGTTCTGGTCAACGCTATTCGGTCAGACGGTCTGCCCGGCTTTTTCGTTCCTCCAAATCTCAGAAGACCGCTATCGCGACGGGACATCCAAAGCTGCCATTTGCAACGCTGCGGCTGCAAATGCCCAAAACGGCTACAACTCCAAATTCCATGGAAACAGCCGACTGACGAGATACCCCTGCCGGCAAAGGGACAGGATCGCGGCGAATCTGAGGAGATCATGACAGGCGTTTCTGGAGAGTTGTCTGGGCAGCATTGCCTTTCAGCCCCGGAATCTCGCGGCTGCACAGAATTGCAAGATTGTCGCTCCACTGTTCCAACCGATAGTCGATTCATGGTGCATCGCAGACTGGAAGTTGTTTCGGACAATTTCCTTTGACCGTTCTGCTCTGCCCCGCCCGACGTTTGTCGATAGTCAGATAGCGATCGAAATGGATTCAGTGATGCCTACCGACACCCCACAAGAAGCCGCTTTTTCAATTCCGCTCCCGAACGGACTGACATTTACAGGCACCCAGGCCACTCAATTGGTGTCCGCAAAGTTTCTGAGTCGTGAAATCTTTCACAAGCAGTTTTACGACCGACCTGATTTTCGCGGGCAGGATGGATTCAACGTCCTCGACATCGGCGCCAACATGGGCCTGTTCGCACTCTGGATGTCACCTCAAATCGGCTCGGGCCGGATCTGCTGCGTCGAGCCGACGTCTGCGTATGACACGCTCGCAGAGAACGTTCGACAGAATGGCCTTTCCAACGTCCTGGCAATCCGTTGCGCGGCCGGTGCTCCCGACAGCACGCTGGAAATTCTCGAATACCCGGAATTCAACGGGGTGAATCACAACGCTGAGTTCACGCCCGCTCCGTGGGGACAGTTCTTCATTCGGCTGCTGCATCGTCGCAAACCGCTGCCGCCCGTTCGAACTTCTCACCCCTGCCGCGACCTCGCTTCAATTCTGGATGAGGCGGCGTTCGACAAAGTCGACCTGCTAAAAATCGATTGCGAAGGTGGCGAATACGAAATCCTCGACTCGACGTCCGACGATTTAATGGCTCGCATTGAGCGCGTCTGCATGGAATTTCACGAACTGCACCCGTCGCACGATCACTGCAAACTGGTCCAACGACTGGAAAGCTGCGGCTACGACGTCACCGTCGAACGTCCCTGGTTCGAAAGAACCTTCCAGAAAACCGGCACGATCTGGGCTCTGCGCCGGTAGGCGGAAGCTTCAGAAGCGACGTCAGTCAGACGATCGACGAAGCGGGATCAAGTGCCAGCTCGATCGGACGATACTCTCTCATCTGAATTCTGCAGGTACCATCGGTCGAGTCGATGTCGTACTGAATTCCTCGCCAGTCAACAGTTCTTTGCCGGCGAGCTGACAACAGCGCAACACAATAGAGTGCCTGGACGAAAATCAGTCGCGTCGACGAACGTAGCAGCGCCGATTTCTCCTGCTGACCGTTGCGAGCTTCCAGGATCCGACGGATCGAAAGATCAAGTCGAATCGCAAAATACGCCGAAAATCCAATCGCAATGGCGCCAGCGGTGGCGAGGATTCCCGCCGCCGCCCAGTTCAGCGACATCAGTGCGAGAGGCATGGCCAGAAGACCTCCGGCAGTTCCGATCGTCGACAGAATTCCGTGATTGAAAATTGTCTTCCAGTCCGGGTGATAGAGCCTCGCATTCAGCAATTGACGCTGCACAAACCTGACAAGCTGAGCACACCCGATCGCTTCCGTATTCACCATGATGGCGTTCGGCACGAAACTTAATCGCAACCCGGCTTTGTTCAGCGAATTCAAAAGTGAAGTGTCTTCAAAAACCATTCGCGACCATTCATCGGACAAGGCGGCTGATTTCACGAAGTCAGTTCGCATCGCCAGCGAACCGGCCCAGGCAATGCCGGAATGGTGCATCTGGCCAATCGCTGCGAGATTCCAGAGATATCGCATGCTGGCCCCCTCGGAATGACCAGGCGGCTGGAACCAGCGAAGTCCGGTGGCTGCTCCAACATTCGGATCGCGTAACGGAGCAACCATATCCCGCAGCCAGCCGGGGTACGTCATGACGTCCGCATCGACCAGCACGACTGCCTCACATTCATCGTCAAGCAGAGCCAGTTCCTGACTGAGAGCACTCAGTTTCAGGCTGCATGTCTGATAGCGACTTTCGAGAATTCGGACCGTCACGTTTGAGTGTGACTCTCGAGCCAGCAGGTCTTCCACTACTGAAAACGCTGGGTCGTTGGCATGGTCGACGACGATCCGAAGTTCCCATTTCTCATAGTCCTGCCGAAGTAGTCCAGTCAGGCAGTCGACGAGCTGCGGATCGGCACCTCGCAGGCAGAGAACCACAACCGTTTGCGGCTGAAATGAGCTGGTTGAAAACTCGTTCGAACAACCAGAATTCGCAGGCGGCGATGCATCACTCAGGCAACGCAGAAGTCCAGCCGTGCAATGATTCTGGTACGCCGCACACCCGCAAATAAGCACTCCCAGAAAAACAGAAAGTATCAGCATGGCCATTATGTTGCTCAGCTCTGGTGAATGATTCGAGTGGCCTTCGCCTGTCGGAGTCTCCCTGACAGGCCTCATGTCACGAAGTCGACTGGCTCCGGAACAGGAAAATCGTCAGAGCCTGTGCGACGGAGTATGACAGCTAGCCGTTCCGTGTACGACTGACGGTGAACATCGACTGCCGAATCGTCAACGTTACCGATCAGACCTCGACAATTGAAACCAGCGTCGAAAGTCAATGATCGAGCCGAGTCCGTCAGACTCCTCAGAAGTCGCCGCCAATTACTTCCTGGCCAGCTCTGGTTGAAAGATCGACCAGAATACTGTGGTCCGTTGTTTCGCTGACAAAGCGAACGGATCCGTCGGCAAGCAGAAAGTGAGCCCCGCCGGTGTGCCAGCTCCAGAAGTGGTCGTTGTGAGTCCCATTGGCATCGCCGGGAATCAGCCCGATCTGCATGTCCAGGAAAGAATCCTGTGTGCTGCCGCAAAGGGTCCAACCGATGTTCAGCGCTTCGGGTATACCGCGTTCGCCCATCGCAACAGTGCTTGAAAGCCCGTCAATGATGTCGCGAAACCGGGTTACGCTGTCGACGTAGAAGAGGCCGTTCTTCGAGGTCGGCGTGTCGCCGCTGACTCCGGCATAGCTTCCAGGTGCGTGCCGACCGAGCGGACTGACAGACACTTTTCCGGAATTCGGATCGCTCGGGCAACTGTAGAGTGGGATCAGATCATCCAGCGGATTGTCCGGAATGGTCACCATCGAATACGCAAAGCATTCCGGATCGAACTCGAAATCGAGTTGATCGTAGAGTGAAGCCTGATCAACGAACGGCAGCAGCATCGATCGAAACGTCCAGTGCCGCAGCGCGACTTTGCCCATTGGCATCGCACTGTGAGCATCGTGGTAGTTGTGAATCGCGATACCCCACTGCTTGAGATTGCTTTTGCACTGACTTCGTCGTGCCGCTTCCCGCGCCTGCTGCACGGCGGGCAACAGCAGCGCAATCAGAATCGCAATGATCGCGATAACGACCAGTAGCTCAATCAGTGTGAAGCCACGTTTGCGATTTGCTGAAGGCATACTTTGTGACAATCCGTCGCGATCAGAATACTCGGCCTGCGAAGCAGTTCACGTCACAGGTTACTTTGAGAGACGGCGATGAGCGATGCTTACGTGTCCGGCAGTTTCAGGTCAACTTCCAGCGTTGAATCCGCCCCGTCCGGAACGGAAACCGGCAACGACGCCACCGCTTTGTACTCCATCGGAATCTTAGCTCCGGAATTCTCCGGGATCTCGATTCCCTTAAACACGGCAACTCCCGAAGCCATGTCCTGAGAAACTTCCAGTTGAATGATCACGGTATAATCGCCCGGAACCGGCCCGTCAGTTCTACTGAACTGATACTCGCCGTTAATCAGTGACGCTCGTGCCGCTGGTCCGTGAGTGTTTTCACGAGGAACAAAACTCACAAGACCGGATTGGCCCTCAGCTCCCGTGATGCGTCCATAAACGGCCTGTCGAGGAATGCCCGAATCTCCACAGCCGGAAATGAACACTCCAGCCAGAGTGGCAGCGAACCAGCAACTGATTACTCGAGCTGTTAAATCGCGATTCATACCTGGAACCAGAACGAAGATTCGAACAGACCGACAACAGAGAAACTGCCGCCAATCCGGCGCGGCGAGATTCTGCCATTGCAACCACCGCGCGAAGCGATTGCAAGGCGAGGCCGACCAGAACGACCAGTCTGAAGCATTGTCGCGGGCCTGACTGGAAGATCCCGTTGGAACGGCCTGACCGGGAAAGTCACCTGGCTACAAGCGTGAGCAACAGTCGGTGGTTCGCTCGCTGGATCACCTGGTCGGAATGTGATAAACCGCGTTCCTGTCCGGCAGCCTGCCGGGAATGTTCAAAAAATGAATGATCTGAATCGATCCAAGCGTTCAGGGACGTAGGTAAATGGAAAATCTGCTCAACAGCCTGCTCGAACTGGTGATTGCCGTCTGGAATGTCGTCGAGAGCCTCTTTCATCTGGTTCTCCCGTGGACTCCGCTGGTCGCCTGGGTGGCCTTCTGGCTGCTGGCCGTCAACTGGGTCAAATACCGAGCAGTGCTGCTTAAAGGTGGCTGGACCGGACTGGCCTTTATCAGCCTGATGATGATCCTGATCTGGGGGCTGATCGCGCCGCCGGTTGATGGAGTTCACCACGTTTTCGGCCTCAGCCTGAGTAACTTTGTCGGAAAGACTGTTTACGTCACGGCACTGTTTTCAATCATGTTCCTGTGCGGCTCAGTTCAACTGAGTGGTGCCTGCGGATCGCTGGTCTGCTTTAAGCACGAGGACGAAGAGCCGGTCGACCACGGACACGCTGCTGATCATGGACACGCTGCGGCTCACTGATCTCGGAACTGAATTTCGAAATCTGAAAGCAGGTAGTCATGGCAAGCGATCAGGAACTTCGCACGCTTATCAAGACGGTCGTCACCGATCAGCGAGCGGCTCGCCGAGTCATGGCCGGCATGACGACGGCCATTTCGGAACTGGCGTCTGAACAAAGTCTGGACATCAGTGATGATCAGGCGAAAGATGTCGCGAGGTCATTACTCGTATCCCGACTGGCGGACATCGCGTGGCCAGATGCAACGTCAACAAGCTTTGAAATCCCCGTGCAGCGCGGTGAGTAACTCCGAGTGTCCGCCTCTGGACGATACTGCTCGATTGGTATGTCGGCTGTTGGCGGGTATGTTTTTTGACCTGCACCGTTGCTCTGTCTGCAACCGTGCTGCGGCATTGTCGCTTCGTCCTTTCGCCAGTCAGCTCGGAAAACAATTGCCATCATGATTTGCGTCAGCATTGGCCGAACCCGGCACAAGATGATTGTCCTTGAGCACCGCGCACTTGCAGAACGCGGCGCAAAGCTGGTTGAGTTGCGGCTTGACTGGTTGTCCCGCATCCCTGACCTGGGCCGCCTGATCGACAACCGCCCGACTCCGGTAATCATCACCTGCCGACGTCGGGAAGACGGTGGACGGTGGCGAGGCACTGAAGATCAGCGGCTGACAATTCTACGGTCAGCCATCGTCGCCGGTGTGGATTACGTCGATATCGAAGAAGACATCGCGAAGTCCATTCCTCGATACGGCAAAACGAAGCGGATCATCAGCTACCACAACTTCGAAGAAACACCGGCGGACATCGAGCAGATCCACGCCAGGATGTGTAAGCAGGATCCGGATATCATCAAGATTGTCACCCTGGCCAACTCGCCTGGTGACGGCGCGAAGATGCTTGAGATTTCTAAAAGGTCCAGCATTCCGACTATCGCTTTCTGCATGGGTGAGATGGGGCTGTTCAGCCGAATTCTCTGCGGGCGTTTCGGATCACCGATCACCTACGCAACGTTCAGCCGCGATCGAGAACTCGCGCCGGGGCAACTTTCGTTTGAAGAAATGCGGGACATTTTCCGCTATGACGACATCACTCCGGACACTCAGATCTTTGGCGTCATCGGAGATCCCATCGGCCACAGTCTGAGCCCGCTGGTTCACAACTTCGCGCTTCAGGCCGCTGGTATCGATGCCGTTTATCTGCCGTTGCGAATTCCGCAGGACACGCTGGCAAAGTCGCTGGACGATCTCGACAGCATCGGCATGCAAGGTTTCAGCGTCACCATTCCTCATAAACAGGCCGCCGCTGATTACTCGCACGTTTCGTCGGAATCCGTAAGGGCAATCGGGGCGGCCAACACGCTGATCCGTAGCGAAGTCGGCGACTGGCATTCTGAGAACACGGACTACGACGCGGCGTTGACGTCAGTCCTGATCGGCCTCGACAAAGAGAATCTCGACGAAGCAAATCTGATGGGCAGAAAGGTGATGCTGCTCGGAGCCGGCGGTGCCGCACGAGCAGTCGCACTGGCCATGGTTCGATCAGGAGCGATCGTCACGATTGCCGGACGAACTCACAAACGGGCAATCGCACTGGCAGACGAAATCGGATGCCAGCATTGCAGCTGGGAAAACCGAGGAGCTGGCGAACCGGACGTTCTCATCAACTGCACGCCCGTCGGCATGCACCCCAACGTGGACGACACTCCGTACGCCGAACACTGGCTGACTGAGGACATGGTCGTCTTTGACACGGTTTACAATCCCGAGACGACTCTGCTGATCAAAGACGCTCGCGCGAAAGGTTGCCGAACGGTGTCGGGCATCGAGATGTTCGTTCGCCAGGCGGCTCGACAATTCGAAATGTTTACCGGCCAGCCAGGTCCGCTCGATCAGATGCGAATGACTGTGCGACGTGCGATTTCGCCGCTGGGCGATTTACCGTAGCGACGAGCCTGGAGTGGGCAACGCCTACCAACGAGTTCGACGACCGTAGGGCAGGCACCGCCCATCGGGCTCGTCAGTGCTTGCAGGCTGAGCAGTGGCGGGCAATACCCGCCCTACAGCCACTCGGCGACTTGTGGGGCGAAGTAGGTCAGGATGATGTCGGCGCCGGCTCGGCGAATGCCGAGCAGCGATTCCAGGACAACAGCCTTTTCGTCCAGCCAGCCAGCCTCAGCGGCAGACTTGATCATCAGGTACTCGCCGCTGACCTGGTAGGCGGCTACGGGCAGGTTGGTCTCGTCCCGCAACGCTCTGATGACGTCGAGGTACGCTCCAGCCGGCTTGACCATCACGATATCGGCGCCTTCGCCTTCGTCGAGTTCCAGCTCCCGTAAGGCTTCGCGAACGTTTGCCGGATCCATCTGGTACGTTGATTTGTCTTTGGGAATTAGTCGGTCACTCGAAGCTTTCGGAGCTGAGTCCAGAGCTCCGCGAAACGGACCGTAAAACGCCGACGCGTACTTCGCCGTGTAAGACATGATGGATGTGTGTGAGAAACCTTCCTGATCGAGAACAGCGCGAATACTGCCGACTCGACCGTCCATCATGTCACTCGGCGCGACGATGTTCGCACCCGCTCGCGCGTGAGACAAAGCCTGTTCGCATAGAACGGCGACGGTTTCGTCATTCAGAACTTCGCCCTCGTCGGAAACAATCCCGTCGTGACCATCGCTGCTGTATGGATCGAGGGCGACGTCGGTCACCACGCAGGTTTCCGGTGACGCATCCTTGATTCGCTGGATCGCTTCCGGAATCAAGCCGTCCGGGTTGTAAGCTTCGTCGCCCGTACGGCTTTTGAGAGACTCGTCAATCTTTGGAAAGATCACGACCTTGTCGACACCGAGGTCGTAGACGCGTTTGACTTCTTTGACCAGGCCATCGAGCGACCAGCGAGTCTGGCCGGGCATCGACGCGAGCGGGACGTCGTTCCGGTCGGCATGCAGAAACATCGGGTAAATGAGATGACTGACTTCCAGCTTCGTCTCGCGGCACATCGAGCGGATGGCCGACGTGCGACGATTGCGACGCGGTCGGGAAATCAGATCCGGATCACCACCGGCAGCGAGGTCAAACGATGACATTGAAGAAAAACTCCAGCTTATTGAGATTGAATTCACACGTCGTCACAAAAATCACGTCTGTCACCAACTGGCGAGACAACCGCAGGATTCTGTGAGGCAGCGTTCTGCGAAGCAATCAACCGGTCAAACAAAAAGGCCGCCATGCAGTCGGCGTGGCGGCCTGAAGATCGTTGATTTCAGCTCGAACGGTTCGTCAGCTCTAGAACCTGAATTCGCCGGACACATTGATCCCACCGAAGTCGAATCGTTCAAGTGACGGTCTGGTAACAATCGCCGGATCGGCGTTCGCTCCATTGTCGTTGTAAAGGATGCTGGATGCCGGTCGAGCAACCTGATCGATAAATGTCGCCTGATAACCAACCGAGACTGAAAAGTTCTGTCGAATGTGAATTCTGGCATAGGCGTTCAGCTCGCCGACGAGCATGAACTTTTCACCGGAAGCTGTTGTCGTCGTCAACGGGTCTTCAGGACTCCTCAACGACTGCGTGACGACCGACGTTTCGTAAACGTTGACACCTGCCGCCAGTTTGGGCTCGATACCCAGTGTCAGCCAGCGACTGACCAGTTCACCTCGCAAACCGATCTGAGGAGCGTAGACGCTGTTTTCGGTGTACGACGAAATTCGGCTGACGAGCGGAACCAGCAGCTGATCCTGTTGATCAAACACGCCGACCTGATTCAGCTCTTCGTTGAAGTTGATGTACCGGAAACCGATGATCGGTCTCAACTGAAACATTGGCTCTGGCAGGTACGCGTCGAAGACATAGTTAGCTTCAGATCCCCAAAGTTCTGCCGCCGACGTCGCCGTGAACGAGTCATCGTAAAGGAGCAGGTTGTTGCCGACCTGACCGTTAGTCAGCGTGCTGGTCGCAATGAACTGAGGTGGCGTGAGTGGATTGAGCGGATTGTTTTGCGTCTGGTCTCCGAGACGGTCGATGAAGCTTCGATCTTTAACCTGACTGAAGTAGAAGATATTGGCTTCCAGTGCTCCGCCGATCAGGTCGACACCGACGGTCCCTCGAATCCCCTGCGCATCCGGGTACTGAAGGTCACCGGTGGTGGCGACTCGTGCTTCACCAGCCAGCTGCCCGCCGGTATCGGTTACCTGGAATGGAACACTAGGGTCAACCTGCGACAGAACTGCTGAGCCCAGTAACCGATCCTCAGGATTCTTGAAGGCATAGTTGAGGTACTCCAGCCGGAAATACGAACTGCGTGCCACATCGGAGAAGAACTCGTCGAGCGGAGTGTTCTCGTAGTTCCAGCCTTTATCCGGGTTGCCACTCACGTTGTCCCACGAATAGTTCGCAGGCCCCGGCTGATACGGGGGCGTGTAAGGTTGCCAACCGTTGGTCGGTCCCTGCACCTCACCCGGCGAATACCACGCCGGCCCTTGAACCTCGTAAGGGTGCGAACCGCGTTCGCCCCAGAATTGAGGTCCCTGAGCCTGGGCGGAAACCGCTCCGGCAAGGAGTAGAACTGTTGAACAGAATGAAACGAAACGGCCAGTCATATCTGGATTCCTGAGGCCAGCTCGTCGGACGGGAAGCCCGGCCAACGCCGCGCGACACTGTGACGCACCGGCAGTACCGGGAGATGTCTGATGTATCGGTTATGCGGCCTGGCGAACTCTTTCCGATTGAACCGTTGAACGACAAATTGTGCGGATTATGCCGATTGCCGGAGTCACAGGGTGGAGTTTTCCCACAGAATTCGCTCGGTGAGACGCCAGTCATCTGAACTGAATCGCGGCGTTTCGAGACTCAGCAGACAGTTTGCGACCGGAATTTCGACCGTTTCCGGCATCCAGGCCGTCAACGCATTATGAACACCTGGCCTCACATCTCCCATTTGCACCGCTACACCGCATCGGAAATGAGTCCACAAAAACTGCCGAAGCCCAGCCAGATTTGCTCAAGCCTGAGTCAATCATTGCGACGGCCCCAAAGATGACCCGGCACAAAAGGCGTTGGTATTCGCAGTTCGGCTCTGGTCAACCTCGACGTTCAACCGGCAGACGTCCGGCAGGTTCAGTTTTTTCCTCGACGATTGGTCGGCCCGTTTTGCGAAGCATCTCACGTCGAGTAGGCTGCGGCTCATTCATCCCTCGAATTGAGACGCCATCCGCATGAGATTTCTTTATCCCACTGCGTTCCTGCTCTTCGTGATTCCCGCCGCAACCGGTCTGGCCGATGACAAGCCGGCGTCAAACATGGCTGCTCTGGCAGAAACGGCAGCCAACGTCGAACAAGGCGCCGGCCTTAAAGTCATCGACTGGCTCATCATTGCCATTTATGGATCAGGCACGATCGGGCTGGGCTGGTACTGCAGCCGGAACCAGAAATCGACGCAGGAATACTTCGTCGGATCAGGCAGCATGAACCCGATCCTTGTGGGCGTCTCGCTGTTCGCGACGCTGCTCAGCACGATTTCGTATCTGTCAATGCCGGGCGAAGCTCTCGGCAAGGGGCCCGTCTTTATGATGAGCCTGCTGACGTTGCCGTTCGTTTTTGCGATTGTCGGCTACTTCATCGTGCCACTCTTCATGAAGCAGAAAGTGACGAGTGCCTATGAGTTGCTGGAAGAAAAGCTTGGTCTGAGCGTCCGCATGCTGGGCGCTGGAATGTTCATTGTGCTGCGTCTGGTCTGGATGGCCCTGCTGATTTATCTGACAGCCAAAGCACTGACGATCATGCTGGACGTGGGCGAGGATAAGATTCCCGTGATCGCCATTGTCACCGGGTTTGTTGCGGTCATCTACACGTCGCTCGGCGGGCTGAAAGCCGTCGTCATCACTGACTTCATTCAGACTGTCCTGCTGTTTGGCGGCGCGGTGTTGTGTGTCGGCGTGATTTCGCACGACCTGGGAGGCTTCGGCTGGTTTCCCACAACATGGAATCCAACGTGGGATACGCAGCCGTTCTTCAGCACAGACCCTTCGACACGAGTCACCGTCGTCGGCACATTCGTCAGCGTGCTGATCTGGTATGTCAGCACGTCGGCGGGCGATCAAACATCGATTCAGCGGTTCATGGCGACGAAAGATGCCGGCGCGGCGCGACGAGCTTTAGGCACGCAAATGTGTGTTTCTGTCGTTGTCTCGATCACTCTGAGCTGTGTCGGATTTGCTTTGCTCGGTTACTTCACAGCTCATCCGGAGCAGCTTCCCGGAACGATTCACCTGAAAAGCAACGCCGATAAAGTCTTCCCTCACTTTATCGCCTTCCACCTGCCGCCAGGCGTGACCGGAATGGTTGTGGCTGCGATGTTTGCGGCCGCCATGTCGAGTATCGACTCGGGCGTGAATTCGATCACGGCTGTGGTGATGTCCGACGTGCTGGACCGTCACGGCCACGCTCCAAAGTCAGAAGCCGACCACGTTCGCCTGGCTCGCTGGCTGGCATTCGGGATTGGAGCTTTCGTCGTTGGCATCAGTTCGTTCATGGGGCTCGTCCCGGGCAACATCACCGCGGTGACGGGAAAGACGTCTAATCTACTGACGACTCCGATCTTCTGTTTGTTTTTCTTTGCGTTGTTCGTCCCGTACGCCAGCCCGCGTGGAGTGTGGATCGGCGCGATCTTCGGCACGTTGACCGCAGCGATCGTCGCGTTCAGCGGCCCCATCGTCCTGGGCCTGCACCTTTCGTTTGACATTGATCCACAAACTTTCGGCACAGTTCTGAAAAAGACGCTCAACGAAACGACAGGAATCACGACCCTCAGTTGTCCGGACCCGATCAGTTTTCAGTGGATCGCCCCGCTGTCCGTTCTGGCCAACATCATCATTGGATGCGTGGCGAGCAAGCTGTTGCCGCGGTCGCAATCAGCTTCTCCGCATTGCGGCTGAACATCGCTTCGATATCGGCTCTGGAAAGCCCAACGGCAGCCGAAGCGCGTTTCATTGCCCGCAACTGCTCGTACCGAGTGAACGTCATTCGCCCATCGCAATGAGAAAGGTTCACGCTGTGATTCGTCTCGGAGAGGTACGCCCAGCCGTAGCCGAACGAGATGTACTTGCCTCGCAGAATTCCGACCGGCACGTCGTCGCTGCCGTACATGACTCGACCAATGCCGACGCAGCGAATCAACGCGGCAATCGCATCCGACTCACAAACAGACGACGTATCGAACCAGGTGTTCGGCATGTCGCGAAGCCGTTTGCCGGCCTGCTCGATCGGCCAGTTGGAATACGCCCTCGCGCAATGAGCCAGGATCCACTTCGCATTCGGATACTCACCGGTCAGTCGCTCAAGGTCGTCAAGGTTCTGAAGGTCTGCGATTCCGTCCGGCTTCGAAAGGTGCATCATGATCAGCAATCCCAGCCGGTCGGCGACGGCGATCTGATGCTCGGGCAGAAAGTCGGTGATGCGGCAATTCACCGCGTCGCCCGTCGCCGAATAAAACCGGTAAGGCTTCAGGCCGAGAAACCCGCCGCTCCTCACGGTGTCCTCGATAAAGTCCGCCGTCATCTCTGGATGCACAAGCATCAGCGTGCCGGAGTTCGGGTGGTCCCGAAATTCATTCACGATGTACTCGTTCGATGCTTCGAAGTCAGTCCCCGTGTTGAACGGAAACGGAAACGAAAGTCGCTCGACCGAACGGCCCGGCATGAGCAGTTCGTCACATTCGTCGAGCAATGCATAGCTGGCGTTTTCAAATTCGGGACGGACGAAGTTTCGGTACGGGCTCGAATTTTTCTCCGGGTCGGTATTGAAAGCCCAACGCCAGACGTGAGTGTGCGCGTCAAAAATTCGCTGCGGGACAAACTCGTCAAGTTCGTCTTCCCAGATTCTGCGGTCGAGATCGGTGAGTTCAAGAACCGGCATGTCAGGTCTCCAGCCCCAGCTGGCTGTGCTGCGTTTTCAATGAAGATTCGTAACGGGCATACGCGTCGTCGTCGCGCGCGACGCTTTCACCGCGAAACACCATCGCGAACGAACGGCGATGACGATCCGCCGAACGATTCGGATCCGCTCGATGAATCGTCTCCCCATGATGCACGACAAGATCTCCTGGCGCGAGGCAGATCGGGATTTCGCGAGACACATCCTCCACTCCGTAGTCACAAATCCCCTGCGAGAAGCCGAGCACCCTGGTCGAATTGTGATCCCGGATCCCCTTTTGATGAGAACCCGGAACGTATCTCAGACAACCGTTCTCTTCATCCACCGGGTCGAGAGCCAGCCATAGCGTCGCGACATTCGGTGGCTTCAGGCAAAAGTAAAAATTGTCCTGATGAGGCGGCGTCGGGTGATTCGTTCCCGGCGGCTTGTTGAACCACTCCGGCTGCTGCGCTGTGCTCGGTTCACCGATCAGTTCAGCGGCCAGCCCTGCCCACTTTGCATTCGACCGGTAAGCATCAAAAAACGAATCAGCCCCCATGTGCTGAAGTTGCTTGAGCGTCTCAGGCCGAGCCGGGTCGTCAAAGAAAGCAGCACTGGCTGGCAGCGCAGGCACAACGTCGCGGATATAACGAGCCAGCTCTGCCGAAAGTTCGGATAGCTCGTCTGGCGAGAGAAATTTCCGCACGACGAGAAACCCATCACGGTCGTAACTGAGTTTGCGAGTGGTGTCGAGCTGGCCAGGGTCTGACATATCGAGTTTCTTCTGAACTGCTTCTGGATTCAAAAGTCGGATCAGCGTGGCTCTACCTGACGAGCCTTCGGAACGCGTCGCCTCGTGGCGGGCATTCCAGTTTCCCGTCGACCGTGTTTGTGTCCAGGGCGTCCTTGATGAATGCAAAGACGGCCCGCGCGGCGTCGACCGTCTGATCGACTTCAGCCTCACCCTGAGCCGAGTTGAGATAGAACGAGGTGTAACCGTGGCAGCCCCGTTTGGCCATCTCCTGAGTGTAGAGCGTGCCGACTTTGTTTCTGATCGAATCCTCAACGTCGAAGTCGAGTCGCGGGTGAACGTCGATGCCTGTCGCGACGACCGGGCATCCGGTTTCATCGGCGACGGTGTTAAGACGTACCTTGATCTTCTGACCGAGCTGCGTGAGGTACGACGGAACATCGCGACGACGGATTTCCTGCAGAGTCGTCAGCGCGGCTCGAAGACCAATCATGTCGCTCCAGTAGGTGCTGGAAACGAACATGCGCGAGGCTGGCTCCATGACGTCACGCCGCCCAACGACCGCTCCCATCGCGTAACCGTTCGAAATGGACTTGGCGAAGACTGCCATGTCGGGCTCGACACCAAGCACCGACTGAACACCTCCGGGCGACATGCGAAAGCCGGTGGAAACCTCGTCAAAGATCAGAACCACGTTGTGCTCGTCGGCGAGTCTGCGAACGTCGGCAAGGTAACCTTCCGGCGGCATGTCCGACCGCAGCGGTTCCATCATAATGGCTGCGATTTCTCCACGATGCTGATCCAGCAACTCGCCCAGAGCCGTCGTGTCACCATAGGGAAACGGGATCGCTGTTCCTTCCAGACAACGCGGCACTCCCGTCGGGTCGATGTTCGGCAGCAGATGCGAATCCAGCGAACCAGGCGTCAGGTTGGCGGCGATGTACCAGTCGTGCCACCCGTGGTAGCCACTGAAGAGAATCCTGTCTCGACCGGTCGTACCTCGAGCAATCCTGACCGCCACCGCGCAGGAATCGCCGCCTCCTTTCGCGTAGCGAACCATTTCTGCGCAAGGAATTGCCGCAACGAGTTCCTCGGCAAGCTCAATTTCCAGTTCGTGGCTGACCGAGTAGATAGTCCCGCCGCTGATCTGTTCTTTGACCGCCTCGTCCACAACGGGATCGGCATAACCAAGAATGATCGCACCGATGCCGCTCACCCAGTCGATGTACTCGTGACCGTCGATGTCCGTGAAGCGGGCTCCCCGTGCCGATGCGGCGTAAACCGGCGAGACGCCAGCCGCGAACTGCGACGGTCGACGACTGATCAGATGCGTTCCGCCGGGGATGAGCTCGCACGCTCGTTTGAAAAGACGCATCTGACGTTCGACATTGTGGCTCAGCGGACGTTCCGTCATCGCGAAACCTCTTTCAGCAAAGGTGACGTTGAACGGGGCATCGTGTTCGAAGCCCGCACGAATGTCACGCGACGCGCCCCTGCCGGCAGACGCTGCCTCAGACTGATGCGAGTTAAAACGAGAACGGATGAAGACGACCAGCCTGCGAGACAATGTTGCGGCGACCGTCGCATTGTTCAACACAGACGCCAGATTCACATCATCAAACCAACCGCGCAAACAAAACCCCGATACTCACCATGAGGGGGCAGCATCGGGGTTCTGTGAAGGTCTCTGATTCGTCAGTCGACTTAAGTCGCCTTAGAACGAGTTCAGCTTGTCCAGAATCGCGGTATCCAGAACAAATGCGTTGTCAATTTCGGCTACTTCGTCAAACGTATCGCCCGGGTCTTGGGTGCCGTCGCCGGTCTCACCGACCAGTGTATCAGACGATCCCTGACCTCGAATGTCGTCTGCTCCCGTTCCGCCAAAAAGGGTATCTCGCTCGGAACCGCCAAGCAGCGTATCGTTATCGGCTCCACCTAGTAGATAATCATCCTCAGAATTGCCATTTACCAGGTCGTTACCGTTGCCACCGTCGATTGTGTCATTGTGTTGGCCACCGACCAGCGAGTCATTTCCGTTGCCACCTTTAATGACGTCGAAGCCACGCTCACCGAAGATCGTGTCGTCGTTGTCGCCGCCGTCGATTGAGTCATCATCGCGGCCACCAAGAATGCTGTCGTTACCGGCGTCTCCGTAAAGAAGATCGTTGCCGTCCTCACCGAGAATCGTGTCATCGCCGTCGCCGCCGCGAACCGAATCGTCTCCCGTTCCCGCGTTCAGCGTATCAGCTTCCGAACCGCCGGAAATCGTATCGTTCTCGGTTCCGCCGCTGATCAGGTCCGCTCCGGCACCTCCGTTGAGGATGTCGGCACCAGCAGCACCGGTCAGCGTATCTTCTCCGGCTCCGCCATCGATCGAGTCGTCGCCCGCTCCACCGTTCAGATTGTCAGCTCCGGCCGAGCCTCGCAACGTGTCATTGCCTGTTCCTGCCGTAACAACAAACTTCTTACCGGGGTCCGTGTTGAGCGACGCGTCCAGCAGGTTGTTACCATTGCCGAAGTTAATCACAAACGTCGCATCGCCATCTGACCCAAGCAGGTCGCCGATGACAGTAATCGTGTCGTTACCGTCGAGAGTGTTGATCTCGATTGTTTCCGTTCGTTTGAAGTTGACTCCGTAAGTCGTCCCTGAAGTCTTACGAAGCTGATTGAAATTGTTGGACCGATCCAGCGTGAAGACATCGTCAGCTGTTGTCCCGACAAGACGAATGGTATCAAACGACGACCCCTGACCGTCCAGGTTGTCGATCCCCTGACCACCAGTCAAGGTATCCTGACCGGCACCGCCGAAGACAGTATCGTCGTCTGCTCCGCCATCCAGATCGTCGCGGCCACTTTGGCCATTCAGATTGTCGATGCCGGCTCCACCACGAAGCACGTCTCCACCCGTACCACCAATCAGAGTGTCGTCGCCATCGTCTCCGTTAATCGTGTCGTCCTGAGACTCGCCCAGCAGACGGTCATTCCCCAGACCTCCATTGATTGAATCTGATCCGGAGCCCCCCAGCACAGTGTCGTTGTCATCACCACCGTCGATGACGTCGTTGTTGGCTCCCCCGTCGATACTGTCCAGCCCGGTACCACCGTTGAGCGTGTCGTTTCCAGAGTTGCCGGCCAGCGTGTCATTGGCGGACCCACCGTCGATCACGTCATTGCCGGCTCCACCAAGCATTGAGTCATTGCCCAGACCACCGGACAACGTATCGTTACCGCCTCCGCCATTGATGAAGTCATCACCGTTGCTGCCGATCAGAGTGTCATCGCCACCGGCACCATTGAGCGTCACATTACCCAGCGTGTAAGCACTCGCATCAATCAGAGAACTCAGGTCTCCACCGGTCAGAATGAACTCTTCGACTCCGCTGATTGAATCAGCCAGTCCGCCGACAGTCAGGGTCGTATCGGTCAGGATAATCGATTCAGCATCGACCGCGACTTCCGCCACCTGGTCATCTCCGGAACCACCAACCAGCGTGTCAGTCCCGCCGCCGCCCGAAAGAGTGTCGTTGTCGGCACCACCGTCGACCGAGTCATCACCGTCACCGCCTGCAACGATGTCCGTGCCGCTTCCGCCGAGGACGGTGTCGTTATCTGCACCGCCATCGACCGTGTCAGCATCTCCGCCGCCGTCGAGCGAGTCCTGACCAGAACCGCCCACGATGCTGTCTCCGCCATCTTCACCGACGATTGTGTCGTTGCCAGCTCCGCCATCCAGATTGTCCGACCCGTTTCCACCGAAGATGCTGTCATTGCCGTCTTCGCCCAGGATGGTGTCGTCGTCATCGCCACCTATCAGCGTGTCGTTGTCAGCTCCACCCAGAACTGAGTCATTACCAGCTCCGCCATCGATCGAGTCAGTACCGGCTCCACCGCTCACCGTGTCGTCGTCAGCTCCGCCCGCCAGGGAGTCGTTCCCGGCACCACCGTCAATATTGTCGTTCCCGAGTCCGCCGTCGATCGTGTCATCCAGAGTTCCCCCGAGAAGGGTATCTCCACCGCCACCACCGACAATCGAAAGAGCGATGCTCGTTGCCGTTGCGTCGAGATCGTCGTCACCGTCTTCGGCGTTGATTGTGAAGGAAGCCGCAAAGCCAGCATCCAACGCCCCAACGGTGATTGTGTTGTTACCATCGCCCGCATTCAGTGTCAGCGAAGTCGTAGGATTAGCAAACTCAACACTCTCAAAGGCACTCGTCCCATTGTCAGAAATAATCGTTCGACCGCCAGCGTTGGCAACATCAATCACATGATCACCCGGGTTGGCAACAGAGTTGATCGTGAATGTTCGATTGGCGGCAGCAACCGTATCAAGGACTGGTTCGAGTTCCGCATAAGTAATTGTTCGAGTCAGCGGCGTAATGGCACCATCCATAATCAGGACAGTCCCAGAATCCACGCCGGTCGAAGTGTAAACAACGCTGTCAAAGACAAATGGTGTCACCAGATCGCTGTCGACGATCTCCAATGAGTCCCCTGAAGTTTCGTCGCCACCATCAATCAACAACCCGCCATCGGGAATCGGATTACCATTTACAAAGTCGACGATGAATCGGTCATTCTGCGTTCCAGGGTCTCCGTTCACCGTTTCGGCGTTAGCCGTCAGAGCAAAGTTCCGAACGAACAACGGATTGAATACTCCGTCGTCAGTTCCGTCACGAAGCAGCTCACCTTGCGTCCCCGCACCGGTCACACGAATCACCCAGACGGTCGGAGGCAGCTCGTCATCGGTGATGCTCGCCGTCCCTGCATTACCAAGCGTCCCGGAAGACGTCACTCCATCACGTGTGATCGTGCTGGCAACGTACTCAAGATTAAACGTCTCAGGAGTACCTGTGGCACCGCCTTCAAAGTCAGTATCACCGATAATCGTGACATCCTGAGTGACGGACAGCATTCCCGCAGGGATCGTCACCGTCGTCGGCGGCAACGCAATATAGTCATTACCAGCTGTCGCCGTACCATCAACTGTCTGCACCTGGACCGTTACATCGAACGCGTTAACTTGAGTCATCGCGATCGTGAAGCTGACAGTGTTGTTTGAACCAGTCAATTCCGTCACCGACGGGCTGCTGATATCCGCAAACTCAATGTCGTCGTTCTGAATCGTGCCGATCGCCTGCGAATCCGGAAGCTGAACGGACCCCGAAACCAATGTCAAATCAGCAAAGATTGTTTCAAAAGCCTCGACATCCGTATCACCATTGATCGTCACGGTAAACGATTTCGAAGTCTCACCTGCCAGGAAAGTCAGAGTGCCGCTCGCTTCGACGTAATCTCCCCCCAGTGCAGCCGAACCTTCAGTCGCAGTGCCCGCCGACGTCTGATAGCCAAGCGTGATGTCTGCACTCGTCGGATTCGACAGTACAACATTGAATGTTGCCGTACTGGTCCCCGAATCGCCTTCGACGATATTGACGTCTGCGAAGGTCACGACTGCATCGTCATTAAGAATCGTTCCCGTACCGCGGTCATTGCTCAGCAAAGCATTCACCGGATTGAACAGCTGCACGAAAAACTGCTCTGTCGATTCCGTTGTCGTATCGCCGTTCACTTCTACGGTGATTGTTTTTGAGAGTTCACCTGGAGCAAATACCAGCGTCCCGGCGGTTCCGATAAAGTCACTTCCCTGCTGAGCAGTATTCTGCACCGTCCCATAGGACACCGTTACCGGATCAGCAGCTACTGACTCAAGCAGAACCGTGAAGACAAACAGTGTCGAACCGGACGAGCCCTCATTCATCGACACATTGTCGATCGAAAGATTATTTGCCTGAACTTCGAAGGCTCCAATATCAGCTGACTGATCAGTCGGTCGTCGACCGCCACGCTGGTCCACTGTCTCCCCGCCAGAGTTGTCGCCCACGTCAATCGCAGGGCTTCCAATCAGCAGTTCATGAGTCTGCGTCGGACCACCGTTACTGGCCAGTACTCCCAGGACCGGATCGATGGGACTTAGCGTCGTACCAACCAGATTCCCATTCTGGCCATTCACTAACCCGGTCGAAGTCCCTGCATCGCCAATAAAGTTAGTACGAACCGAACTGAACGCCCCCTGAACATCATTATTCGATGCCTGAGCTTCATTGCCTGCAACAATTGAATTCGTCAGCAGAACTACACTGCCGGTGTTATTGAAAATTCCCCCCGCCGAAATATCCGATGAGTTTTCAGCAATCGTCGAGTTAACAATCGTGGTTGTCCCGGAACTTGCTCCATCTGGTCCAGTGTTGAAGATCCCACCACCTTCACCACCAGCGACGTTCGACGAAATTGTCGAGTTCAAAAGTGTCAGTGTCTGCGAGTTGAAAATGGCACCACCGCGTGCTCCCGATACGTTATTCGATAGAGTCGACGCATTCACAGACACCGTCGATGGCGACGACAAAGTCGTCCCCTCATTGAAAATCGCCCCACCTCGAACCTCAGCCCTGTTGCCGTCAAACGTAGCTCGATCCAAAGTGGCAGTCTGTGTGTTATAGAGACCACCGCCACGAACTCCGGCAGTATTTCCGTTCACAGAACTCAGCGTAATATTGACTGTGTCGTTATTGAAAATGCCACCACCGTTCAACAACGCTGAGTTGCCAGTAACCCTCGTATTGACCAGCGAAACAACCGAAGTCGCCACAACGGTGACGACATCCCCGGCAGTATGAGCCGTCGCCGTCGTCGAATTGACCCCTCGGGTCACCGTAAATGTATTACCCGAGATGGAATCAACTCGCAGTTGCTCGGTTCCGATCTGAATGACGAACCCCGCCTGTCGAGGAAACACAGAGACGTCCTCAACTCGCAGTGTCCCCGCTCCGGCAGTGATGTTGGCTACCAGCTCATCTTCGACGATGTCGTTATAAATGGCTCCACCGAGCACTGCCGAACTGCCTGAAATCGTGACATTCTCCGTCGAGAACGTGCCCTGATTCAAAACAGCCCCCCCGAGCGTCGCATTACCGTTGATAATCGTGACACCTTTCAGGTCCAGCGATGCCCCCGCGATAATATGGAAAGCTCGGTCCAGCCCTGCAGCATCAATGATCGTTGAACCATCCCCTGCACCAATGATCGTCAGAGACTCGGTAATGTCGAGGTCACCACTTCGAGCATCATTCTCATCCTGCCCAGCAATTGTCAATCGGTACGTTCCCGGCAGAAGCACAATCGTGTCAGCGCCAGGCAGGGCATTTGCTTCCATAATGGCAGCTCGAAGAGTGCTGTTGCCAGCATCGTCAGCGCTGGAGCGTTCCCCCGGGTTGACGTCGACAGTATCCAGGAAACTGTTGACGGTAAGGCCCGACTCGAATGCCCCGATATCGACGGTCACATTTCCGTCGCCATCGCCATCAAACCTTCGATCAAACCCTCGCTGATCGAACGCAGGCACCCCCACATTGTTACCGTTGTCGCGTGCGGGACTCCCGAACAGCAGTGCATGCGTCAGAGTTGCTCCGCCGTTGTCTTTCAATGAACTCAGCAGCGGGTCAATCTCAGTTCCTGTCGCACCGACCAGGTTACCGCTTACCCCGTTGACAAAAGTCGTCACCGAACCAGCGTCGCCGATCAGATTGTTACCTTGATTTAGAAATGCGGTCCCGTTGACGTCTGCATTGGTCGAGGCAGTGTTTCGAGCAACAAGTGTGTTTTTCAGAGACGCATTTCCGCCAGCGTTATTGCTTGAAATACCCCCACCACTTCCAGTCGCCATGTTATTCGCAATGGTAACTCCCAGCAGTGTCGCCGTTGATGTGTTGTGCAAGCCGCCACCATCAGCGCTAGCAACATTGCTACTGATAGTCGCGTTCGTCAGATTGATCGGCCCTGCACTGCTCACACCACCGCCATTAGCAGCACTGTTGTTCGAAATCGTCGTCATGGAAACAGTTGCGACGACGGAAGAACTGTGAAAGAGACCACCACCATTGCCAGTTGCCTGGTTGCCATCGACTGTCATTTCTGAAAGCGTCAGTCGAGACGCGCCGTTATTCGAAATAGCCCCCCCGTTCACTGTTGCCGTATTACCCCGGAGAGTCGACGACGTCAGCGACACCACTCCGATCGAATTCAGATCCAGTGCCCCACCGCTCCCGACAGCCGTGTTACCGGTAAACATCGACTGGGTTACGGTCAGCGTTCGATCATTGTGAATCGCTCCACCATCCCGCCCTGCTGCGTTCCCTGCAAAGTTCACCGAATTCACCGTCATCGAACCGTCGTTTCGAACGCCACCACCATCAAGCACAGCAGTATTGCCTGACAAAGTCGTATTCGTAAGCGTCGTCGTAGCACTCGAAGACGTAAAGACGCCACCACCATCCTCTGTGGCCATATTGGCAATCAACGACCCACCGTTGACCGTGACGACGCCATCCTGATTATAAATGCCACCCCCGTTCGTAGCGGAGTTTGCAGAGAACCTTGCGTTAGACAAAGTCGCTGTTGCAACGATTTCATTAAACAAGCCACCACCATCACGTACAGCACTGTTTCCAGTGACTGTCGCATCCGTGATCACAATAGTGGCAGTCGCGTTGTTGTAGAATCCTCCGCCGTCGCGACCAGCTGAATTATTTCGAACAGAACTGCCGGCGACATCAACACTCGCAGCCTGATCAACATAAACAGCTCCACCATCAATTGCTGCCGTATTGCTTTGCAGAGAGCTCCCGACGATTGCCGCAGTTCCGTCATCGACAAAGACACCTGCTCCAAAGTCAGCGGAGTTATTTGTCAGTGAGGAACCAGAAATGGACAAGTGCAGCAACGAAACTGGGGTATTCGCCGTATGAGCGATTGGGGCTGAGGAGTTCGCCCCACGAACGACAGTGAGAATATTACCAGCAATATTCGTCACCAGCATCTGCTCACTGCCAACCAGAATCACAAACCCGGGAACCGTCGTGCCGAGTGCAGCTGCGTTTGCAACTGAAACAGTGGTGGCCGTTAAGCTCACATTGGTGGAGAGCGCTGTCGTCGATGCAGCACTTGCCGTATAAACTGCACCACCGTTTCCGCCTGCCGAGTTTCCAGTAATTTCTGTTCCAGAGAGAATAACCAGACCTTCACTTCGAACACCAGCACCGTCTTTATCACCGACGACTTGTCCGCCGGTCACAGTGAGGTTCTGAAGTTCGAGACGCGAACCAGCTTGAACGTCGAAGACTCGATCGATGGAATTGCCATCAATAATCGACGTTCCAGCACCACTGCCGATGATCGTCAGTTTGCCACCGAGACTGGCATCACGAATATCGAGGTCGCCAAATGCTCCCGCGCGGGCAGTTGTTTCAAGACTGTCACCCGTCAACCAGATCTCTTCCGCAGTGACACCCGCTCGCACAGTCGGAGCCAGCGGATTGTCGACACCGTCAACAATCATGCCATCCGTTGTCAGAATCAGTGTATATTGACCGTCCGCTGTCGTAACGTCGGTCAAATCAATCGTGTATTCAGAATCAGAAATCTGAGTCACGACCAACGCATTGTTCATCGCGTCAACCAGCGAAACCTGAACAGGGGCAATTCCTCCTGGGCCATCCACATCAAAGAACAGATCGAAATCGGTCTCGGCGTCTGTGAGATCAACACCTGTCACGTCTTCTGTGAAGTTGACCGTCACAACACCAACAGACCCGATCCGTGGATTCGGGCTGACGTTCACGATGTCAGCACTCGGAGCAACAGTGTCAACCGCGACGGTCCACACTTCGATCAATGGAGCACCAGCAAAGGCATTTGCAGAAAAATCAAAGATCGTTGTCGCTGTGCCGTCAAACGTCAGCGTGTAAGTCCCGACATCTGTCAGGTTATTGAAGGCAATAACTGTGCTCAGATCGAGCGTGTACACACTCGAAGTGACCTGTTGAACGGAAACAGACGCCAGAGAAACTGTCTGTGGAGGCAGAATCCCATCGTCGAACTGAAGAGTGAAATTTGCGGGATCTGAGCTCAGATCCACACCGAAAACTGGCTCGTCAAACGTGACCGTAACAAGACCTGGATTCGTGCTGCGAGGTGTTGTAACGTCACTGATTATCGCCGTCGGCGCAAAGACGTCGGCACCTCGCACAAAGGTTTCCACAGCTGCAATCATCCCAGTCAGATCAGACGGATCAGCCGCCAGACCGTTTGGAGCCAGCGCGAAGTCCGTAATATTCGGCGTCACGGGACTGGTGTTGAGCTGCAGCGTGTAGAGGCCATCGGCAGCCAGCAGCGCCGTCAACCCTTCCAGCACGTACTGCGTGTCAGAATCCTGTCGAATTGTGATCCCGGTAAGAGGAACTACCGATGTTGTCGTACCATTGTTGAGCGTCAACGTAAAATTGGTCGCTGCGTTCGTCAGATCCAATCCCTGAATTGGCTCGGAGAAGTTAACGGTAATTTCATCAACAGGATCGAGTCCGGTCGATTCTGCACTCAGTGGATCAGGCGAAACATCAACGATATCTGCCGTCGGTGCAGTTTCGTCGAGTTCGACCAGACTGAGTTCATGAACCCCGTCTGCAAGAATAATCGTACTGTCCCCGGGCGACGCGTTCGCTTCCATGATCGCCGCACGAAGAGTTGTGTTGCCAAACTGGTCCGCAGCGATTCCATCACCAGGATTCACGTCGATCGTGTCAGCCAGCGAGTTCACAAAGAAGCCGCCAGTTTCGTACGCACCAATATCAATTCCCAGCTGCCCTGCATTGGCAACGCTGAAGTTATCCAGCCCTCGAGTAATACCACGCTGATCAGTCGTATCAACCGTGTCGGCTGCAGCATCAATCGCAGGGCTACCCGGCATCACAGCAACGGTCTCAGTCGGACCACCGTTGTCTGCCAGCCGCCCAAGCTGCGGGGACACGCCAACCAAATCCCCGTTAGCATTTGGCTGCCCCGCCACTGCTGGAGCCGGAAACGCAGCCGTTGCCCCAGTCCGATTTTCAACCAGATTATTTCCAAGAGTCACAATCAACACTGCATTGTTGGTTGATTCGAAAACGTCGTTGGCAGTGGTCGTTACGGAATTATTATCACCAATCAGCGTATTCAACAACGAGGTTGTCCCACCGGCCACCGCCAGACCGCCCCCCTGCCCACCAGCTTCGTTCTCGGCGATTGTGACGTTAGTCAGACTCGCCGTACCGATGGAGTACAGCCCCGCCCCTTGAGCAGCTGAGGAAGTGGCGACATTCCCGGCAATCGTACTATTGTTAATTGTCAGAACACCAGTCCCGAGATTAACGATGCCGCCCCCGGCCAGCACGGATTTATTTCGCAGGTCAGAAGCAAGTGGATCCGCGGGATCACTCGTCCCCCCGATCGTACTTGCGTTGATTGTCAGGTTACCGGAATTACGAATCCCGCCCCCGGTTCGAGCTGCCGAGTTGTTTGAAACCGTCACCCGGGTCAGCGTCAGGTTTCCAGTATTGTTGATGCCGCCAGCGTCGTCCTGAGAAACGTTACCTGTAATTACACTATCGATGATCGAGACCGTACCGCCGTCGTTTCGAATGCCACCACCGTCTTCGCTCCCCGTTACCAAACCACCAGTTACCGTAACGCCCTCAAGATTAAGCGTAGCTCCACCAAGAATGTGAAACACTCGTTCAATCGACCGAGCATCAATGATTGTCAACCCCGCACCGGCACCAACAATCGTCAACGACCCGGTTGTCTCAGTAATATCGAGATCGCCAGCCGAAGAGACATTCCCACCAGCGCCTGGCAACGTAAGAGCATAGACACCTGCCGGAACAACGATCCTGTCGTTGCCCACCAGAGCATTGGCTTCCATGATCGCCGCACGAAGCGAAACATTACCGCCAGCATCAGCAACAATGCCGTCACCAGGATCCACATCAACAGTGTCATTTGTCGTATTGACGGTAATCGTCGTAATCGTAGACCAACTCTCAATCGCATCGCTGGTCATTGGATCGCCGGTCGCAATGGCAGTAATCCCAGACCCCTCAGCGTTCAGCGTCAGCACATAATTCCCATCACTTCCGGTAACGCTGGTCAGGTCGATTACATACTGATCAGCTCCAGGGCCGGACGGATCCTGGATAACCGTGACATTCTGAAGGGAAACTGGCTGGGGACCAATTCCCGTATCACGAGTCAACGAGAAGTCAGAAATATCAACCCCTTGAACAGGCTGACTGAACGTCACGGTCACGAGACCTGCATCCCTCAGTCGCGGATCAGGGGAAACAGGTGTAATCACCGCCGATGGATCAATCGTCTGAACGACGAATGAAATCTGGTCAGCGACCCCACCACCAAGCGTCGAATCGAGGAGGTTACCAGCGGCATCTATAACAGGCGTCGCACCATCCGTCGTGATTACTCGCAGCACATAAGTCCCTTGAGTAACCGTCACACTACTGAGATCCAGTAAGTACTGCGTTGCAGACCCAGGTGCAGCAGTGACTGTCAGTCCGGAAATATCAACCGGCATTGGACCGCTACCCGTATCGAGTGTCAGTTCAACATCGTCAATGTCAACACCGCTCACGTCCTCTGAGAACGTGAAAGTTACGACACCAGCAGCATTCGCACGCGGTGTCGTTACCGCAGAAATACTCACTGTCGGATCAACAACATCCACACCTCGAAACCAACTGTCGAGCGCTGCCGTGTCGGCCACTCCCAATCCGCCATCAACCAGCAACGGGTTACCCGCCAGATCTGTCACTGGCGACACACCGTCAGTCGTAATAAGTCTCAATTCGTAAGTCGCTTCATCAACGGTAGTGACCGCCGACAAGTCAATCGTGTAACGGAGATCCGTCTGCCGAGAAACAGTCAATCCAGAAATATTAACCGGCATCAGGCCGCTACCCGTGTCACGCAGCAGCACGAAGTCGTTAATATCAACGCCGGTCACACCTTCATTGAAGATGATATTAACAGTCCCAACTTCCGACTGCCTTGGGTCTGGAGCAATATCGATGATGTCAACGGTTGGGCTGGTATTATCGAGCACCCAAACGTCAAAAGCATCGGCAGACAATTCAATACCCGCTCGATCAACAATTCCCGAATCTGCAGCAACCAACGTCACTCGATAAGTTGCCTCCATGTCGGTCAACCCGGCGGCACTTAGATCCAGAGTGAATGAATCATCGAAACCCATTGAAGGGCTGTCCGCAGAAATGGAAGCACCAGTCAGGATGATTTCGGTAAAACCGCTACCAGTGTTACGTTCCAGTTTGAAGTCCGAAACACCAACCTGAGCAACTGCAACTTCTTTTGTAAACGAAATCTGAACCGCATTCGCCGGAGTGGTACGTGGATCTGGCGTCACGGAAACCGTCGCCGAAGGACCGATATTTTCAACCGTCCATGAATCCAGCGTTATGAATGAAGCCTGAATCGGATTTCCAGCAAGGTCTTCAATCAACGAGCCTGCGCCCTGAATACCCAGCACGTAATCTCCAGGAGCCCCCGTCTTGAGATTCAGGTCAATCGTGTAACGCGACTGAGTAATCTGATTCAGCGTCAATCCATTCAGAGAAACCGATTGAGGGCCGGATCCCGAATCACGAGTCAGCACTAGATCCGTAAGGTTAAACCCAACAACAGGCTCCGTAAAATCAATCGTCAGAATACCCACCGCAGTACTTCTTGGATCCGGAGTCACATTCACAGATCCAGGGACAACCTGTGGCGGCGTCGCGTCAACGAAGAACAAATCGAAAGCATCATTCACAACTGGATTCGGTGTTTCAGCCTGAAACAGAAGAGGTGGTACCGGAATTCCAGGGAAATTGAAGTCGATAACACGATCGGTCGTCGGATTCGCAATTCGTGTCCATGAATCTGAGGCATCCGGTGTGATCACCAGCGAATTCAACGCACGATCAGCAACGCCACCACTGGCGATCAATGAAAGAACATAATCACCCGCCTCATCCGTTACAGCTGAAAGGTCGATGACGAACGTGTCAGCAAAAATATCCGAGGATGCGGTAAATGGATCCTGAATTGCGGTTCCGTCAGCCTGAACCGGATTCAAAGGACGAACACGGATCCCGGTCAGACTAATCGCCTGCGGTCCATTACCGTCACGACGGTCAATCGTCAGTGTAAAATCTGCCGCTGCGTTATTTCGATTTAACCCGGAAACCTGCTCACTGAATCGCACCGTCACCACGCCCGCATCGTCAACGCGAGGGTCCGGCGAGATATCGAGAATATCGACTGTCGGCACGGTACTGTCCTGAACCCAGGAGTCCGTTGCGTCAACCGCGAGCGCCTCACCGTCCGATACAGCAACAATTCCACTGCCACGATTCAACGTCAGCCTGTAAGTCCCGTCGATTGAATTCCCGGCAAGTCCAGTCACTGGCGTCAGGTCAACCTGGTAGGTCAAAGGGTCAATCACCGTAATCGGGACCGGCATGTTTGATGACGGGTCCACCAGCGGTACAACCTGGGGACCGTTGCCGTCACCAATATCGCGAGTCAACGTCAGGTGACTTGCCGCATTGGCAGTATCCACACCGGCAACAGCTTCGTTAAACGAAATCTGAATGATACTGGCTGGATTCTGGCGTGGATCCGGAAACACAGTCGTCAATACAGGGGCAGGTCCAGTCGTTACAAGGGTCCACTCATCGGACGCCGGAAAGTTCAGAAACGACCCCTGCTGATCCGAAATCCGACTTGTGTCGGTCGTGATCAGCGTCAAACGATAGTCACCATCCGTTGAAGTCACTGCCCCAAGATTCGGCACCTGGAACCGGGTCGCGAAACCATTAGCATCAGCATCCAGTGCCACAGGATTATTGGCAACCCCTAAAGGCACGTTCACAAAACCGGCACCAACATTTCGGGACAACCTAAGATCGGTATGAGAAAACTGCGCGGAATTGACTCGTTCGCTAAACTGGATAATCACAAACGGAACGGACATGTTTCGTGGATCCGGAGACACGTCAATGATGTCTGCAGTCGGTGCAGTATTCGAACGCGCCCAGACTTCCGTTGCTTCCGCCGTCACGTTGAACTTGTCAACGGAATAGGCCTTACCAACCCGGTCGACAATCTCTGGATCAAAGCTCCATCTTCCAAACCCAGTGGAAGTCGTATTGTAATTAGACTCATCAGCAACCACGGCTGTTGTCAGCGTCTCATCAAAGAGCATGAAACTATCGGCGTCCGTCACGACGATCCGGTAGGTTCCATTGACAACCGTGCTCAGACCATTCGATGGCCCGGTCGCTCCCGAGATAGTCACAGTCTGGCCGGTCGCCAAACCATGCTGAAGCGACTCAATCACCACCGGAGTACCAATCCCACCCTGCCCACCAATCGCAGTAATCGCCTGCGACTTGGGAGCGAGCAGCGTCAGCCGATAAGTACCCACCGCGTCTGTAACACCAGAAAGGTCAATCGTGTACTGCGAAGAGCTGACCTGTGTCACCGCAAGATTGTTTCCCGTCCCGCTTCTCTCACTTAAGTCGATTGCCTGAAACCCGTTACTATCACCAGTATCAACTGAGAGAACAAAGTCGCCAATATCGACCCCGGTCACATCTTCCGTAAAGTTGACCGTCACAACTCCGGCAGACTCAGTTCGTGGATCTGGCGTAATCGGAACAAAAGACGCTTCAGGAAACGTGTTATCAATTATTAACTCGTATTGTCCTTCCAAAGTCGTCACGAACGAAAGATCGATGGTGTACTGCGTCTGCGTCACTTGTTGAACGAGAATTCCGCTGATATCAACGCCAACTCCGTCGCGAGTCAGAAACAAGTCACCGACATCCAGATTGGTAACTGGCTCACTGAAGTTAAGGGTAACCACACCAGCCGCTGACGTTCGCGGATCCGGAGTCACGTCAATAATATTGCTGATCGGAAAAGTCGGAGCCTTTGGATCCGGAAAACTTTCATCACGAGTCTTCCACTCGCCCCCGTCAATGTAAACGCCATCAAGTGAACGACTGATCGTAAACGTGTCGCGTCCCGTCACCGTCACCAGGAAGACTGCATTAATGTTTGGAATACCGTTTACACCGGACAGCTCAATCAACCGATTGTTCGTCAGACCGTGATTCGGCGACGTAATTGTGACGGTATTGCCAACCGATGTCACATTAGTGATAACGCCGTTCAACGCTGCATTAGGAGTCCAGATCCCCCAATCAACAAGACCATTCGGGCTCCCCCCGGTGCTGCCGCCATCGAAGAAGTTATCGCCGTCTGCAAATTCATTTTGTGCAAGTGATCCGGAAGTATCAAACCCCTGAGCCACTCGGAATGTCGTTGGCCCTTCTCCGGGATACTGAAACGGTGGGAAGCCACCTACCGTGACCTCGTCGTTAATAATAAGTGTGCCGCCACTCAAATAAGCAGGCCCATCTTCTCCCGCAGTGTTCTCAAGAATTACCGTTCGTGAGCCAGCATTGAAACTCTGCACTCTGAACACACCATTGGCCGAGTGCGGCGAGCCATCAACACTGAAGACATTATAAATTTCGACAGTTGCGCGGTTGAAAATCGAAGGAAGAGTTGCGCCATAAGCAGACAGGGCAGCCGTTGTCGGAGTCAGCGTCAACTGAAGACTACTGATTCCATTCCCAACATCCACTGGCTGCACGTTGCTGATCGTATAAATGGCTTCGGGCGCACCATTCGGGCCAGCTCCCTGAGTCGGCACCAGAATCGATCCACTGCGAGTACGCGAAGGAACCCGCGAAGCATCACGCGCCGACGTTCCCGAAGGATACGGCCCCGAAGGACTTCGGGGAGGGCTTGAAGAAATTCGCCGTTTAAAGAGTGGCTCGTCGTTGGTGTAAACAGGAGCCGCATTTCGAACGTCGAGACCATCCCCCTGATTTCCTTCAAACTGAAGATTCAGGCGAGAAAGCGGGTCTGACACATAGCTGTTCAGGCGATACTGAGGAACAGAAGTTGTATCCCACAGGCTGGCTGACGTACCAGGATTAACTGTGGATATAAACGTATCGACAGTAAAGTCATCACCAAAGTTTCCATCAAAAGTATTATTGACGATTCGTGCATTGGTTCGACTATTGACTCGCCCGTCAGATGTAGTCAGGGAAGAAGTCGAATTGGTGATAAAGTCAAAATTGATCGGATCTGCGACACCACCAACAGAACCTATACCAGTCGCCGTACCAGTCGCATTATTGTAAGCCCGTTCTGTAAACGATTCACCACCACTGGTCCCAATCCAGAGAACGATACCTGTACCGGATGCTCCGCTGTCAATGCCGTTGGCATCGACCTGATTTGAGTCAATCTGCAGAATCGCTGCCGGCCAGCTTTGAACATTACCGTTATTGAGTCGCGAACCGTTATCCGTGCTCAGAAGGTTCTGGTCCTGGACATTAGCGGTGTTGACGTAGTAAATGCCTTCCAGACGATTACCAACAATCGTATTCCGGCCTTCGATCTGCCCGTTACCAATTTTGTAGTTTGACTGAACCAGAACTTCGAGCCCGAACCCGAAGCTCATCAAATCGACACCGCGGCCCTCGTTTCTGTCAATAAAGTTACCGAGCAACGTTGTCTCGACACGCCCCGAAATCTCGATACCGTCATTACGATTCTCCGTGATGAGATTGTCACGAATCGTTGCACTGACGGTGTTGCCACTGCTCGCGATGGAGTTAATGTCGATCCCCATCCCTCGATTGGCCTCAAAAACGTTTGCCTTAATGTCGAGATTGACGTCCCGATTGAAAGCTGAAAGCTGAGCCCCTACTCCCCGATTATCACCATTAGCAACATGAATACCGCTACCGTTGATTGCACTTTCTTCAGTCAGAAATCCAAACGACACGGTCGGCGTTGTATCTCCAACATTGACGGCCCGTGGTTCACTTAAGCCGTTCATAAAGAAGTCATTATTGACGATCGATGCGTTTCCACCGCGACGTATATTAATTCCGTTATACTGATTACGGCGGATTGAGTTTCCGAGGCTTCGACCATCAACACTGTCAACACCTTCAATCCCGACGACAAGGAGATTGAAAATGCCAAACCGCCCCAGAATATCGATTCCGTTCTGACCATTGTTGGAAAAGTCGTTCTTCGTCCAGGTTCCGCCAATGTCACGTTGATCGGTGGATGAGTTTTCGCGAGTTGAAAGCGAAACTCCGTCACCTTCACTGAAATTGACAACGTTATTTGTCATATCAACCAGCAACTGAGCATCAGCCTCAGCTCGCAGGTTAATTCCGTTTGTCGCCGACGCATCAGCACCGCCGCCGGTTCGAGCATTCCGGCTGATGGTGTTGTCGCGGATTTCGATGTCCGTCTGATCGAGGTCACCGTTTCGGACGACAATCTCGATACCTGCACCGTACTGCTGGCTACCGCCGGACTGAAGCTGTTCTGTCGTCGCATTCTGTGCATTGTTGCTGATAGTGTTGGCTGCAATCGTGATCGCGCGTGTTTGCTCTCCGAACGGATTAACCGTTCGTGTCACGGCATCATCTTCACGGGTGATCCGGACACCGTCATCCAGGTTATTTGCAATCGTGTTGCCGGAAATCTGCAAATCTTCAATGGCGGTCTGCTCGTCGAAGAAGATGTCTATTGCCCGGCCTGAATTGCCACCGGCAGTCCGCAGAACAGCTGCACCGGCAAGATGCCCAACAGTCGTCGGCGACGTCAACGTGACAATATTTCCGTTGACCGATTGGACGGTGAGCGTTTCGCCATCAATCAGAATTTGATTCGAAGCAGAAAAACCGCTCCCATCAACGACCTGAAAGACCGACGTACCAATCGGCAAAGCAGCAGGGAGTGTCGAGACAGAGGCAACTCCGATGAGATTGTTGCTGATGAAGGACCGTCGCAGGACGGCCGTTGCTTCGTCGTTGATCTGCGTCCCGGTCAGTGAGATCTGAATACCGTCTTCATCTGTTGCCCGTGCACCGCTGCCGATCCCGGTGTTGATGATCGTGTTGCCTACGACATCGAACGTTCCCGCAGCTTTGTCATTGAGCAGGAGGCTGATCGCGTTGCCTTGATTGCCGTCGAAAAGATTTCCCAGGCTGGCTGCGGTGTCGCCGATATTCAGGTCCAATGCGTCGCCAGTAGCGGCAGTGACTGTAGCGTTTGTAGCGTGAAAACTGGCCACGGTCCCCCGCACAGCACGACTGACAGTCAACGAGTTCCCGTCAACAGCTGTGACGGTCATCCGCTCGCCATCAACCAGGACATCAAACGGCACATTGAAATTCGAGAACGGGCTGGCATCGTTCACATTGAGCGTGGTTGCCGTTCGACTGATGCCGCCTCGCTGAATGGTCGTGCTCGCCGCACGAGTGTCATTTGCAGCGACATCGATACCGCCGCCCAGATTATTCAGAAACACATTCGTTGTAATATCAGCATTCAGAGCCGCGCCTTCACCAAGTGATGCTGAAATCCCCGCCCCAGCATTAGCTGAGAACGTATTTCCGGAAATCGTGCGTGCTACCCCCGAGGCGGATGACGTTACCGAACGAAGTCGAGTTCCACTGGCATGACTCAAAGCGAGCGTCCCGCGCTCACCACGACGAACCGTCAATGTGTTGCCACTGACCGACTCGATAAAGACTTGCTCATTTTCAATAATCACGACTTGCTGAGCCTGGAAGGCCCGCCCGTCGACAACCAGAATCGTGGTATCGCTATCCGAAATTGCTGCGGTTAACGATGTTTCGGCGAAAACTGAACTGAAATCAAAAACCAGCGGCCCACGGTTCTCAGCCTGAAACTCATCGGACGCCGTCCCAACAAACTTCAAACCAGCGCCCAACGTGTTCTGAACTACGTTATTCGAGAAGCTACCGTAGACATTGCTGTCAACCGCCGTGAAGACAACGCCTTCACCGCCTGACGCACTGGCACCTCGATCGATTACGTTTCCGTCGATAATGACGTTAGTCAGCGTCGACTTTTCCAGATCAACGTTAACGGCGTTAACCTGGGGGCGATTGGCGTTGATCGCCTCGTTGTCGCGGATCTGCAGCCCATCCATGGGTGTTCGAGTCAGACTGAGATCGATGCTGTCGATCGACTCGTTGTCCTGAATCGTCAGCCCCGGAGCCCGAGCATCAGTCAGCGAGATGGCCAGCCCATCAAGTCCACTTGACCCGGTAATATTGCTTCTAACAATGCGAATATTGTTGAGGTCGGTCGTTGTGGTCAGTGTTCCTCCACCACCGTACGGTGGATCTCCGGAACCATCTGTATTGTCCAGTTCAAAAGTGTTTTCGTCGATAACCGTAATCGTGTCGCGAGTATTGGCAGAAGTGAGCCCGGAGACGCCGGTAATCTTAACTTCTGCGCCAGTCTGCAAACCGTGATCGGGGACTGTGATGACAACAGGGTTTGCCTGAGACGCGCCGATGATGGACTTCTGGATGCCGACTGCGGTCAACGCGACGCCGTCGATTGTGGAACCGGAAATCGCCAGCTCATCAATGACCGCGTTCCGCGACACGCTCGCCACGTCAATCGTCACGCCGGCATTCAATCCGCCGGTAATCGTTGAGTTGAAGATCGCCAGCTGTTCCATACGGACGTCGGTCAAGTCAATGTCGAGACCGCCACCGAAGGCACTGAAGACAATTGTGTCGTCAAAAGCGATTGCTTCGAGATCGATATTGTTCAACGTGATATTGATGCCACTAGTCTGATTGTCGCCGGTCGCCTGGTCGCCAATCTGGACTCCCTGAAACACGATTCGGTTCAGCACCAGATCTGACAGGTTGACGTTGATACCAACTCCACCGACACCGGAAATCCGGGCATCGTCGAAAACGATCGAGTCAAACTCGGGCGTCCCGTCGCTGTCGATATCGATCGTGCTGTTGGTGATGTTGATGGTGCCGGAATTCGCATCGACGAACTGCTGGTCGACAACGAAGGCTGTCAGAAGCATTCGATCTTCCAACTGTTCGGTATTCCGACTGCGACGCCCCGCGTCACCGTGCAGCGATTGAGTTTGCCAATCGAAACCTCGACGGTTTCCCCGTCGACGGTTCTGCAGCGACTGACGAAAACTCCGGACCCACGATGTCAACAACATGCCTGATCTCCCGAATAATTCTCGGTTCTGTATTTCTCTTGGTGCGAGAGGCCGCGACGCGACCCATCAAAACAGCCCCTCACTTCAGCTCTGCCGTGAAATCATTGCGTTTTCACGTGCGAACATCCCTGCTCGCGCAAATGCTGTTGCCGTTCGCGCTGAATCCGCGCAAGCCTTATCTGAATACCATCTCGACGACACTGTCAAAGCCGGCACCATCGCCATTCGTCGCGACGTAACCCCTGAGCAAAAAACAACTTGAGCAAACAACCAACTACGAGCGGAGACTTCGCCGAAACATTCTCGACGCATTGAAGCCTCCAAATCCGAAATCTGGTTCAACCTTCGCATTGTGACAATTCGAAACGTCTGAATCACCGCCTCGCCCCATCCTCTAAGTACAATCTGTACTGAGAGATACGCTCTCAAAACATGATTCCCGCGAGCGAGTGAGCACCGAAGTCTGTTCATCCTGCTATCACCACCTGTGAGTGCAAAAACGATTCGAAAACTTTCCACAAGTTGGGTTCGACGATCCCTGACAACTTCCGGTTCCCGGCAGTTGGTCGACGCGGTGGATTCTCTGGCCGCTCCCACCTGCCAACTCGCCAGTTGATGGCGTAATGTCCCATCGTGTCTGAAGACGGAACAGTTGCCGGGGAGTCTACGGAGAGTCTCCACACACTCTACACCTTCATCGGTGCAGGGAATGCCGGCACACAAGCAGTCCCAGCAGACGCTCAAAGCCTGGTGATAAATCGTGCCGGCTGTAGGAACAAATCCCGATGTTCAGCGCGAAGACACCGGCGGTTCATCAATGATTATCTCCACTGATCCGAAGATTCTCTTCAAGCCGCATAACTTCTCAGGTCGATACGACAGGGAGACCCGGATTTCCGGCGGACTTTCGGGACGTTGCGCACGCGTTGCGTGTTGATGGTGAACTCGTTTCGGAACTCGGCTCTGAAGGCCATTTCGATGTCGGGAAAACAGCCAGTGCTGGCTGCGCAACCGCAATTCCAGATCGGTGTCCGCCTTTTCAATCTGGTCAGCGTGCTCGCGAATACGCAGTATTGGATTCCGGCGGAGGAGCGGAGATGAAGAGCCTGGTTACCCTGGCCTGTGGCCTGTTGATCATGACCGGCGAAGCAAATGCGCAGGGACAACCTCTGCTGCCAGGTCCGTCTTCACCAGCCGCTGCGAACCTGCCCGAGCCCATCTTCACCAGCCGCCAGGCCTTCAGAATTCCCTACCAGTACGATCCTCAGGAGATCGCTCGACTGGGAGCCAGCGAAGTCCGGCTGTACGTCTCGCAGAATCGTGGTCAGAACTGGCAGGCCGTTCAGAAGGTTGCTCCTCAAACTGGAAAGTTCGATTTCCAGGCGGCGAGCGACGGTGAATACTGGTTTGCTGTCCAGACGGTCGATCGAAACAATCAGCTTCATCCGGGCGGAGCTGTCTTTCAGCCCGGCCTGATCGTCGTTGTTGACACAACAAAGCCGAATCTGAAAATCGACCTGAAGCAATCGGAGCCTGGTCGCATCGCTATGAACTGGTCAATCGACGACACCAGCGTCGATACCTCGTCGATCGTCCTCGAATTCACACAGACCGGCATGTCCGACTGGCAACAGATCCCGGTCAAGCCGTCAGCAAGCGGCCAGACAAGCTGGGCGATTCCGCAAGGAGGCCTGGTCGCCGTTCGTGGTCGAGTCAAAGATTCTGCCGGCAACGAAGCTCAGTCTCAGTACCAGGTCGATATCAGCCCGATTGGAAGCCTGGCCCCGGGACCAGCACTTCCACCACCGGTCGGAGTTCCTGACTTCAGTGCCCCGATTGCCTCTGGGCAGAACCCGTTGCTTTCCGGGATTCCGACTCCGGGCACCAATCCAATGCTGGGAGCCCTCCCGCCGAGGCCGGGCCACGGCTACGAGGGTAATCCTTACACAGGCAACGGCTACGCATCGAATCCTGCTGCCCCACTCTCATCCGCCCCCGCCCCGCCAGTGACTGGCACTTCCCCCGGAGCCGGCATGTCAGGAATTCCCGGCCCGAACGGCAGCACTCCGCAATGGCAGCAGCAGAATGTTTCGTCGATCCCCGGAACCGGCAATCCATCGCAAATCCCGGCCTACGAACTTCCGGCTCCGGCGGGGCATCGAATCGTCAAGAGCCGACAGTTCAGCATTGATTACCGAATCGACGACATCGGCCCGTCCGGAGTCGCCGAAATTGGCCTGTTCGTCAGCCAGAACAACGGCGAAAAGTGGTACCGATACGGAATCGACGAAGATAACCGCAGCCCGTTTGAAGTCGATGTACCATCCGACGGCGTCTACGGATTTTCGATTCGAGCCACCAGCGGAGCCGGGTTAACCGAACCACCTCCGCAACCTGGTGAACGACCGGATTTCTCGATCGTGGTCGACTCGTCGCCGCCGGTCGTCAACCTGTTCCCGCTTCAGCAGGGTACGGGAGCTGATGCCAACCGCATCCTCATCACCTGGAAAGCCGCCGACCAGAAGCTGGCCGACCGACCGATCGCTCTGTCGTACGCGGCAAACCCGAACGGTCCCTGGCAGCAGATTTCGGACTGGCTGCCGAACACCGGCCAGTACATCTGGAACGTCGGCCAGGGAATTCCGCCCAGGCTCTATGTTCGAGTCGTCGCTCGCGACGCCGCAGGAAACCTGGCGCGAGTCGACACTCCGCAGCCAGTTCTGGTCGACCTGGCCAAACCAACCGCCCGCATCGTCGACGTCGAATCGTCGATATCCAATAGCTCGGGCAGCTTCTGAGTCACGAATGCGGCTGGTCTGACTGCTGTAGGGCGAGTCAAGACGCACCCTACAGCGATCTTGTTCGCGATTGCCGGAACATCGCTCGCTTCGTTCAGTCCGCAAAACGTATGCCGCGTCGCTTTCCGAACGTCCTTACACGGCTTCCGCGACGGCTGGGCGAGGTGCGAGGACTCGGCTTTCGGCCAGAGCGAAGCAGCCGAAGAGGACCGCGTTGAAGGCCAGGTCGCTGGCGATGGTGTTACGGAAGAAGGGCAACGCCTGAACGTAGCACTGGGTCAGGCCGGCGAAGTCCGGAGTGTGGAAGCCCATCGTCATCCACCAGCCGAAGTTCGACACGACGAAGAAGACGATCGAGCCGACCAGCGAGCCGCCAGCGATCGCAAACACACTGCGAGTTCGGTTGCGGAGAAGCATCCCCAGCGACACGACCAGCACGAAGGCCAGGTACGTGAACGCGGTCAACTTCCAGGCTTCCGACCACTGGTTGCTGTGTCGAGTCAGGTTGAGCAGCACGTCGCTCAACAAAAGAGCCGACACCGGAACCAGAAACGCGGCTTTTCGAGAACGAAAGCAGGCTCCACCAAAGAGAGCCATCGCGCCGATCGGGGCGACATTCACAAATCCGTGATCCACCATCCGACACAAAGCGGCCAGCAGGACCAGCGCGGTGAGGATCAGAAACCGGGGCTGTCGGATAAAAGATTCGCTGCGTTGCGGATTGGATGGCTGCACGACTCGCCGCCTCTTTGAAAATCTGGTGGTGGTTGGATTTGACGCCGAATTCTCAAGTGGCCGCAAGCAGCCACGTGGGTCAAGCCGCAGAGCATAGCGTGAGACACTTCGGACTCAAACGGAGAGCTGTCGGGAATCCTTGGAAACTCGAACATCACGCACGTTGCAACGGCCAGGAATGTTCGAATACGCTCCGCCACTTCGCTGAATTTCAGACGAAAACCCGTGGGTGGCAACCGACGATGTTTCACCCGTTCGACAGTTCCATGTTCCAGATTAAAATAAAAACTTCGGAACGTGAATCGCTGAACCCGACTAACCTGATGAAAGACAAAAATGGCTACGGAACGAACATTTGTGCTGCTCAAGCCGGACGCTGTGCAACGACGACTCGTTGGAGAACTTTACAACCGCTTCGAACGCAAAGGCCTGAAGACTGTCGGCCTGAAAATGCTGAACGTCACAAAGGAGCTCGCTCAAAGGCATTATGAAGAGCACCTCGAACGGCCGTTCTACCCGCTGCTCGAAGAATTCATCACGTCCGGCCCGGTCGTGGCAATGGTTCTGGAAGGCCCCGAAGCAATCTCCGTCGTGCGAGCGATGCTCGGATCCACCAACGGCCGCGAAGCTCCGCTGGGCACGATTCGAGGTGACTACGGAGTCAGCCGCCAGATGAACCTCGTTCATGGCAGCGATGGCCCGGATGCCGCCGCTCGCGAAATCGCCATTTACTTCAGCGATACCGAATTGTGCGACTACGAAACGACGCTCGGCGGCTGGGTTTGTGCCGACGACGAAAAATAGGGCTAAGTTTGTTCCAGGTTCCATGTTCCAGGTTCAATGTTGGGTATGCTGAATACCTGACCTGGAACATTGAACCGGGAATCTGCCGTTGAGGACAAAGCTGTGACCACGCCAACGACTTCAAGACTTGCCAGCATGAATTCCGTTCCGCATTTCGAACCGGCACTCAGCCGGCGGGACATGCTTCTGCGGAGCGGAGCCGGTTTCGGGGGACTGGCGCTGGCTGATCTGCTGAGCCGCGAATCGAGCCTGCTCGCCTCCGAAGGAAAAGCCAGTTCGACGGCGGCTCCGAGGCTACCAACCGGTTTTCCACATGCGAAGAATGTAATCTTCCTCTTCATGGAAGGTGGGCCTTCGCACATGGATCTGTTCGATCCAAAACCGCTTCTGACAAAGATGGCGGGACAGCCGCTGCCCTCGTCGTTCAAGCCGGTTATCACGCCGATGGGCGAGTACAACGCTCCACTGCTCGCTCCGAAGCGAAAATGGGCGCAGCATGGCGAGAGCGGCTTGTGGGTTTCCGACTGGCTGCCTCACACCGCAACCTGCGCTGACGACATTGCGGTGCTGCGAGGCTGCTGGACGAACGGCATCAACCACTCCGGCGGCGTCTGCCAGATGAACACCGGAGTCTTCACTGCCGGGCGACCGTCGCTCGGAGCGTGGGTCAGCTACGGCCTGGGTACGGAAAATCAGAACCTGCCGTCGTTCGTCGTGATTCCCGACAAGCCTTCGGATCCAGTGAACGGGCCTCGCAACTGGGGTTCCGGTTTCATGCCTGCGGCTTATCAGGGAACAAGGCTACGTTCAGGCAACGAGCCCATCGCCAACCTGACGACTCCCAAAGGCGTCACGCCGGAGCGTCAGAAAGCAAAGCTGGACTTTCTCACCGAGCTGAACCGTCAGCACGCGAAGACGCGACCTCAGCAGACCGAGCTGGATGCTCGCATCAAGAGCTACGAACTGGCGTTCCGAATGCAGGCGACGGCTCCGGAAGCAGTCGACCTGAGTCAGGAAACGGCAACGACGCAGGAGATGTACGGAATCGCCGACGGAGCGGTAACCAACACCTTCGGGCGAAACTGCCTGCTGGCACGGCGGCTGGTCGAACGAGGCGTGCGCTTCGTCCAGCTCTACCACGGAACCGGCAGCAAGTGGGACGCTCACTCGGCCATCGAGAAAAACCACACGACGAATTGCGGCGAAAGTGACAAACCCGTCGCCGGTCTGCTGAAGGATCTCAAGCAACGAGGCCTGCTGGATTCAACACTCGTCGTCTGGGGCGGCGAATTTGGTCGAACGCCGATGAGCGAAAAAGGCGACGGTCGAGACCACAACGCCACCGGCTTCACCATGTGGATGGCCGGAGCGGGCATCAAAGGCGGGCAAACGATCGGCGAAACCGACGAACTCGGCCTGCACGCCATCGAGGACCGCATGCACGTCCACGATCTCCACGCCACGATCCTGCACATGCTCGGTCTGCACCACATGGAAGTCGTTTATAAATACAAAGGCCGACCGGAGCGCCCGACGCTCAACGAAGGCACGCCCTGCCTGAAGCTGTTCGGGTAATAAATCTGGCAACAAAGTGTGCCACTGGCTTTGCCAGTGCTTTTTGGAACTGCCACCCGCAAACAGTTCCGCACTGGCAGAGCCAGTGGCACACGTCAGGTTCTCCTTTAGCGGGAAGCTCACGAAAGATTGACGCTGACACGCTGGCTGGGGATCCGTCAGAATTCCGCCGGACAAATATGACAGGGAGGTCATGATGAAAGTCACTGGAATTATCCCGGCACGTCTGCAGTCGTCTCGGTTGCCGGGCAAGCTGCTGCTTATTGAAACCGGCAAGCCACTTATTCAGCACACCTGGGAATCAGCCGGCTGTGCTTCAATTCTCGCAGGGCTGAACGGCGACGAGCCGAATCTACTCATCGCGACAGACAGCCTGCAGATTGCGGCGACGGTGAAGGGGTTCGGTGCTCAGGTCGCGATGACCGGCGACCATCCCAGCGGCACCGACAGAATCGCCGAGGTCGTCCGCAAGCACCTGCCCGATTCCGACATCATCGTAAATATCCAGGGCGACGAGCCGGACATCGATCCAGATTCGATCAACAAAGTCTCGCAGTTGCTGATCGACAACCCAAACGCCGACATGGCGACGCTTTGCGCCCCAATCACGGACGCGGGGATTCTCGACGATCCCAGCTGCGTGAAAGCGGTCTGCGCGGCCGATGGCCGGGCTCTTTATTTCAGCCGCTGTCCGGTGCCATTTATGCGGGACGGCGACCGCGACGAACGGCTGGCCGGGAACTCGCCGTGGAAGCTGCACCTGGGAATTTATGCGTATCGGCGAAATTTTCTGCTGCATCTGGCCGAGCAGCCGACATCGCCACTTGAAGATCTGGAGAAACTGGAGCAGCTTCGCGCTCTGGAGCTGGGGGCGACGATCCAGATTGCCGAGGTCCCGCATCGTTCAGTTGGAATCGACACTCCGGAAGATTATGCTCGCTTCGTCGCGGGGAGGAAGGCGGCCTGACCGGTCGAAATTGCTCGAAAAGCTCCCCTCGCAGATCGGTAAAACATCAACGTATCCGGAGACCCGGTGCCCCGTTCGGGACCGGGTCTTCGCCGTTTGAGGGTGTCATGACGAAGCATATTTTCGTAACCGGTGGTGTGGTCAGTTCGCTTGGAAAAGGGCTGACGGCGGCTTCGGTCGCCATGCTGCTGGAACGTCGCGGCCTGCGGATCAAGATGCAGAAGCTGGACCCGTACCTCAACGTCGACCCCGGGACGATGAGCCCCTATCAGCACGGCGAAGTCTATGTGCTGGACGATGGCTCTGAGACCGACCTCGACCTGGGCCATTACGAACGCTTTACCAACAGCGTCCTGGATCGCGGCTCGAATTACACGTCGGGGCAGATTTATCAGAAGGTCATCGACAAGGAACGTCGCGGCGAGTACCTCGGCAAAACCGTGCAGGTCATCCCGCACGTGACGAACGAAATCAAGGCCTGCGTGCTGCGCGAAGCCGGGCCAGACGTCGACATTGTTATTACAGAACTCGGCGGCACCGTCGGCGACATCGAAAGCCTGCCATTTCTGGAAGCCATCCGCCAAATCCCGCTCGAAATCGGCAAAGAGAACTGCCTGTTCATGCACCTGACGCTGGTGCCGTACCTGCGAGCCGCTCGCGAAATGAAAACCAAGCCGACTCAGCACAGCGTCGGTCAGCTTCGCGAGATCGGGATTCAGCCGGACATTCTGGTCGTCCGCTGCGAACGCCCGATGGGGCAGGAAAATCTCGAAAAGATCGCGATGTTCTGCAACGTCGAAAAGCGAGCGGTCATCGAAGAAGTCGACAAGACGGTCTCGATCTACGAGGTGCCGCAAGGACTGGTCGAACACGGCCTCGATCAGTTGATCGTCGAAAAGCTCGGCTTGAACGCTGGCCATCTCGACATGGACGACTGGTTTGAACTGCTGAAACGAATCCGCAACCCGGACCACGAAGTCACGATCGCCGTCGTCGGAAAATACATTGAACATCGCGACGCTTACAAATCGATTTACGAATCGCTCGACCACGCCGGTTTCTCGCACGCTGCCAAAGTCATCGTGAAGCGGATCGAAGCCGAAGACCTGGCCGAACAGGGACCGGAATCGTTGCTGGCCGGCGTCGATGGAATTCTGGTTCCGGGCGGATTCGGCATGCGAGGTATCGAAGGCAAAATCGAAGCCATCCGTTACGCCCGTCAATGCGAGCTCCCCTTCTTCGGAATCTGCCTCGGCATGCAGTGCGCCGTGATCGAGTTTGCTCGAAACGTGCTGGACCTCGAAGGAGCACAAAGCACAGAGTTCGCTGACTCGACCGATCACCCAGTCATCTGTCTGTTGGAAGATCAGAAAACCGTCACGAATAAAGGCGGCACGATGCGATTGGGTGCGCAGCCGTGCGTGCTGCAGGAAGATTCGCTGGCAGCCAGAGTGTATGGCGAAGCTGAAATCAGCGAGCGACACCGCCACCGCTACGAATTCAACCCGGAATACAAGAAGCAGTTCATCGAAGCCGGCATGCAGATTTCCGGCTCCAGCCCCAGCGGCCTGCTCGCTGAGATCGTGGAAATCCCCGATCATCCCTGGTTCCTGGCCGTGCAGTTCCACCCGGAATTCAAATCCAAACCATTGGAACCACATCCCGTCTTCCGCAGCTTCCTCGAAGCCGCCCTGCTCAGGCACAAATCACGAATGCAGGTCGGCGTGTAGCTAAGGCTGAGCGGTCAGGAAACCGTCTCATCCGAGCGGTCAACGATTCCATTAACGGCGTCAGCGTTGCCGAAGACGAAGAGGCTGTCTTCTGCCTGAATGACGGCGTCGCCGGGCGGAGGCATCAGGCGTGCGCCGCTTGCCCGGCGGATACCAATGACCATGACGCCTCGGGATCGGAAGTCTGTTTCCATCAGCTTGAGACCGACGTAAGCGCTTTCCGGTGAGATCTGAATGTCGGCCAGTTCAAGTTCGTTGCCGCGGCTGTCGGCGATTTCAATGAAGTCCTCAATGCTCGGATTCAGCATGAATCGAGCCATCTTGACCGCTCCGGTTCGGAACGGACTCACGACGCGCGTCGCTCCGGCGCGTTCGAGTTTTTCAACCGCCTTCTCGTCCACAGCTCGCGCGATGATCTTTACCTGAGGATTCAGCATCCTCGCGGAAAGGACGACGTACAGGTTGTCGGCGTCTGTGGCGAGAACGGTCGTCAGCGAGGCGGCTCGATCGATGCCGGCGAACTTCAGGACGTCATCGTCGGTGGCGTCACCGACGATGAACGGCCAGCCGTGCTCTTTACACACAGGCTGGATTCGCTCCTCGTCGTGATCAACGACGACAATCGATCGACCTCGCTCGGCGAGGTATTCGCAGATTTCCAATCCCATCCGCCCTTGCCCGCAAATGATGGAATGCCCATTCAGATCGCTGATTATTTTCTGCATCCGTCGCCTCTCCAGCATTTCGCGAAAATCGGCACTGACAACCCGACTGCCGAGCTGAAACACGCTGAATGTCGAAATTCCAAGTCCCGTTGCCAGATAAAACACAACAAACAGCATCGACGTGTTGTTGGTGCCGGCGTCGCGCGACCCGACGGTCGTCAACGTCACAACCGCCAGGTAAAGGCTTTCCACCCACCCGCTGCCGGATGTAATACGAAAGCCGACCGTGCCAAAAGCAGTCAAAGCCAGCAGCAGACCAATTGTCGTCAGCACCGTCCTCATCAGACGTTGTATCCGTTTCGAACTGCGTTACTCGACAAAGACTTTCAACGGTGCCTCAGATTTGAGATTTCGTCCAGGCCCAGCAACTTTTTGACTTCGGCGAAACTCAGCATCTGCGACGAGAGTTGATCGACTCGCCCGTCGTTCAGCATCGCTGTGGCGAGCAGCTTCATCACAAACCCTGTCGCCAGAAGCGTGCCCACCGGGTCGACAACGATTCGGAAACCAAGCTGCTGCAACTCGTCGGCCGCCAGGATCGGAGTGACTCCGCCGGGCAGCATATTAGCGAGTTGCTGAAAAGGAACATCCCTCACGACGCGTGCCAGTTCGTCGACCGATTGCGGAGCCTCGACAAAGCACACGTCCGCTCCTGCATCGCCGTACTGGTTGGCACGTTCGATGGCTGCGTCGAGGCCTTCGACGGCTCGCGCGTCGGTTCGGGCAATGATCACAAAATCGGGATCGCTGCGAGTGTCGAGCGCCACCTTCAGCTTATCGAGCATTTCTTCCGCTGGAATCACCTGCTTGCCGCTGAAATGTCCACACCGTTTGGGAGCGACCTGATCTTCCAGCAGCATCCCCGACGCACCAGCCCGTTCGAAGTCACGCACGGTCCGAGCGACGTTATGCAGATCTCCGTGCCCGGTATCGCCGTCAGCGATCAGCGGAACTGTCAAACGATCGGCCATCCTTCGGACAGCCTCGGTCATTTCGGTGAGCGTAGTCAGGCCAACGTCAGGGATTCCCAACACGCTGGCAGAAACTCCAAAGCCCCCCAGGAAAAGCAGTTCGATGCCAGCCTCTTCCAGAATCCGAGCCGTAAACACATCGTGCGGGGCGAACGACCGAACGATCTGCTCTCCAGCCAGCATGTCGCGCAGCCGACGATTTTTTGATCGTTGCAGGTTATCGGGTTGAGTATTTTCGACACTCGGCATTTGACGTACTCGATGATCAGCTTTTGAAATTCGGCTCTTCGGAACGCAGAGGTTGCAGAGAGAAAAAGGCGCAGAGAACGAAGGAGACTCTCCCCTTTCTCTGCAAGTCCTCTCTGAACTCTGCGTTCTAATCTTCAGAATCGGTCACAAGAAAAAATTGCGAAGTCACAAACGCGGGCTGACCTTCGTAACGGATGATCAATTCTGGAGCCCATTCTTCAATGACCTTTCGATCAGAATCGCTGAATGAATCCATCGGTCGGGCACCAGAGAGTGACGTCACGTTGCGGTGAAGGATGCCTTCCTTCTGCAAATGCCTGAACCGCCACGGTGCAAGGAATTCGGAGATTCCATACGTCGTTCTGTAACGGAGCACTTCCTGCCAGTTGACCAGAATGTGCGTGATCCCTTCACTCTTCAGCCGCTTTCGAATTTCGTCAGTCGACTTCATTTTCTGATCGGCGATCGGAACACCGGGCTCGTTGGCCGAACACCACTGTTCAAAGATCGAAATATCGAAGACCGTGTTATAGACCAGTGGAACCTGGACATCGAAGACCTGGGCTTCACCCACGAACAGAACTTTCGCATCCGTCGGCAGCCGCATTCGATTCAGGTAAGCGACGGGTTCGGACGTGAATTCCGATTCGTCGCGAACTTCAGTGAGATCGCCCAGCCAGGTATTCAGGCCGCAGTTGACTGTCGTGATAAAACCCAGGTTAAAGAGAACGCAAAGAGCCACGAACGCTCCGGCTGCGTATCGCCAGAGCTGGTGCGTCGTCCACCAGACTCCGCCGCCGGCCAGCAGCGCCACGATCGGGATAAGTGGAATCCAGAACCGGTCCAGGCGGTGAGTCAGCGTCCACCAACTGAGAAACAGGAAACCAACATACAGCCACAGACCACCGATCAAACGGCGATTCCACCGCGTCAGAAACGCCAGAGGAGCCAGCGAAAACATCAGCGGGCTGAGCCAGTCGCTCTTCAGCGTGACATCGTAAAACTTCACGAGCAGATCGAACGGCTGATAATGCGGCGGTCCGTGAGCGTGTTTCCAGTTCGCTTCCAGAGTCGGCGTCCAGTCGATGCCGTGGAACACGCTGTTCATCAGCGGGTAAACAGGATTGCCGGTTTCGTATAGGTTCTTCAGCAGCCACGGTCCGATCGTAATGCAGACTCCAGCTGCAAAAACGGCGAGCATCTTCGCGACGCGTCGAGCCTGAGGCGTCTCTTCCTGAGATTTCCATTCGAGCAGAAGCAAGACGGCGACGGCGGGAAACACAACCGACAACAGGCCAGGATACTTGCAGGCCATCGCGCTGCCAGCCAGCAGTCCAATCAGCATCGTGAGCTGTCCGGCCCCCGACGACGACGATTGAGTTTCGGGCGAGGCCATCCCCGACGGCTGAGCCTGCACTCGGATAATGACTGCCAGTGTGGCTGCCATCAGGAAAAACGTCAGGCCACCTTCGGCGTACGCGATGATCGAAATTCGATACGTCCACGGCGTCGACAGGTGAATCAGCATCGCGGCCCAGGCGGCTCGGCGATCGAACAACCGATCAGCGGCAGCAAAGACAGCAAGAGCGGTCAGCGGCGCAAACGTCATCAACACGAGCTTGCCGGCCAGAGCGCCCAGGTACCAGTCGCTGGACAGCTCCATGCCAAGCAGATGGAACATCTCGGTCAGAAACGGGAAGCTCGTATAAACATTGTGAGGCAGCATCTCGATCGCCCCGTTCATGAACCACTCTTTCGGCCCCTGAAGGTGGTACTCCTTGACATCGAAATCGATCGACGGAAGCATCGCTCCGAGCGCCATCGCCGCAACGAAAAGTCCCATTGTCAGACCGGCAAGGCCGCGAGTGAGAATTCCAAACGGGATCTGACCTCGCAGCAGAACAGCACCGAGCCGACTCAGTGAGAACTCAGCATCAGCACGCGTCGACGATGACTTTCCCGTCGCGGCGGCCTTCTCCAGAACTGCCGACAAATTCCCCGATCGATCCCAGGTTCGGCGAAGGGAAAACTCGACCAGCGCGAACACGAAGAGGCCAATCCCCAGTGTTTCTCCCGAGAGTGCTCCAGGAACTCGTTGAGCCAGCAGGCCAGCTCCCAGAACAAGTAACGAAACACTTGACAGGCCGAGTCCGAAAGCGAAGACCGTCTTCTCCAGCCGCCGAAGGTGCATTCGCAGTCTGAGGATTCTCAGCAGCAGGTGCCCGAGTCCCCAGACTCCAGCCAGCATCCAGCCGCCGAGCATCAGAATCGGCAGGCGTTGCGGGAAGTAGGCCCAGCCGCCCGCAGGAGCATCGGGGTGACGAACGACCGAGTAAAACAGCAGGTCCGGCAGTTCGAGCCAGACGTCGGTCCGATTGACCGTCGGCGAACTGTTCGGCAGGTCAATCCGGAAGAAGAAATATCCGAAAACACACAACCAGACGATTCCCGCGCAGACCTTCCATACAGGTTGTGGCAAGTCATCATTCTGTGGATTTCCGGACATGGTCGGGAGGGTAGCGGCGAATCGCCCCCTGTTGTCAAGCCGGGCCAACGTTGTGTCCAGAAACTGAATCACGAGACATGCTTGTTCAATCACGGTCTCACTCGATACGGTTTTCGCCTTCCCGCCGGGCGTTCCCTGCGGATCAGCCAGAACAGTCCCAGAATCTGCACCTTCCCGAGAAACTTCCATGTCGGACCAACCAGGCCAGGATGACATTGCCGCCGTCGAAAACTGCGCGGATGTCTTTAAAAAACTCAACGACGAACTATCAAAAGTCATCGTCGGACAGAAAGAAGCCATCGAGCAGGTGCTGGTCGCGATGCTGGCGCGCGGGCATTCGCTGCTGGAAGGCGTACCGGGACTCGCCAAGACGCTGCTGATCAGCTCGCTGGCCGACGCTCTGCAGATGTCTTTCAAACGGATTCAGTTCACCCCGGACCTCATGCCGAGCGACATTACCGGCACGGAGATCATCCAGGAGAACCTTGAAACGCGGGCTCGCGAGTACAAATTCCTGCCCGGTCCGCTGTTCGCCAACATGGTCCTGGCTGACGAAATCAACCGGACGCCGCCGAAGACTCAGGCCGCCATGCTGGAAGCGATGCAGGAACGGCACATCAGCGCCGGCGGCACGTCGCACTCTCTGCCAAATCCGTTCTTCGTGCTGGCAACACAGAACCCGCTCGAACAGGAAGGCACATACCCGCTGCCGGAAGCACAGCTCGACCGATTTCTGCTCTACATCAAGGTCGACTATCCGAGTGGTGCTGAAGAGTGGGAAGTCGCTCGTCGAGTCACCACCGGCCAGATGGGCAAAATCGACCCGGTTATTTCTGCTGACCAGATCGTCGAGTTTCAGAAGCTGGTCACCAAAGTTCCGGTCAGCGACCAGGTTCTCGGCTACGCCTGGGCACTCGTCCGAGCCAGCCGACCGGGCAGTGAAGAAGCTCCGGACGTCGTCAACAAATGGGCGAGCTGGGGCGCCGGTCCTCGTGGCGTCCTGACGCTGGTCAGTTGCGCGAAAGCGCGAGCCATCCTGCACGGTCGCTGCCACGCCACGACGGGCGACATCCAGGCCATCGCCCGCCCGGCTCTACGACACAGAATCGCCGTGAACTACGCCGCCCAGGCCGCCGACATCAACAGTGAAAAACTTGTCGACCTGCTGATGGAAGCCGTCCCCGCCGACAAGCACTACGAACAGCCAGGGGCGTAGCCTGTCACGAAAATTCAGACGCAGAGATCACAGAGAAATTCTTCCACGGAACGCCTCTTTTCCTTGATGAACTCTGTGGCTTGATTCCTTATTTCGACCGCCGCTACGGCGACTGACTTTCAATTTCTGGCGAGCGGTTCGGATTTGCTCGTTCCCAGATTGAATGGCTGGAGCCATCTTCAGAGAGCAGGTCGAGTTTGTTTTCGTCGAGCGTGACGATCTTCTCGACCCAGTGATCGCCCCACGTTTTTGCGGCAAGTTTCACTTTGTCAGCCGGAGTTCCGCCGCTGACTCCGTAATCGAGATGGCCGTCTTTTACTGACCAGAACATCGTCAGGTCGATCTTGGGGCCAAACCCGAAAGCAAAGACACCGCTCGGCAGAATGGTCATGATTGCCGTGCCGTCGGCCTTCACGGTCAGAGTCCGCTTGCCGTAGAAATCCTGCTGCCAGTCGCCGACGATCAGTTTGCTCAATCGAGTGGTCTCTGAGTCGATGGGTTCAACCGGTGTTTCGTCAGGCCCCACGACATCGACCACTGATTCACCGGAGTGTTCCCCGTCAGGATTCGCAGGCTGACCGACGACGGGTTCACCAGCTGGAATCGCCAGCATCGACGTAACCGCCGTTGTTGGAGACTCACTGGGAAGCACGAAGAACGCCGAGCCCGCCGTCCCAACAATCAGAAACCCGCCCAGCAGAAACAGCGGCGGCACCCGCATTGTGCGCTCGCTGGCCTCAGATGTTTCAAATTCGTCACTCATGGCTGTGCCTGGAAGTTTGTTTCTCAGTTACTCAGTCGCCCGATTCGAATCGTCGCACTTTTCCACGGACAAGTACCCATCCGTACCACTGGCGGTTTCAGTCGGCCACCAACTTCCACCACCACGTGCAACGGTCGAGTTCTGCTCGTACGATAACGATCAGACCCTGTTTCGTGTGAGTCATCCTGGCTGGCCACCAAACGATTCTTCGGAAGCTGTTCAGAAGCAGTTTCCGTTCGGCATTCCCAAGACGAGGCGATTTGATTCAGTGAGCATAACCGTCTTCGCCGGCATCCTGACTGCGATTTGCGGGATCTTTCTCTCGCTCGCCGAGCGTTCGTCCACTCAGAATTCTCAACCCGAAAATAGATCGACCGACAATACATCCCCGGCTTCGTTTGCCGTCCCGCGTTCAGTCATCTATCAGGCCGTTACTTTTATCGGACTGGCGATTCTTGGGATTTCTCAATCCACTGTTCCGGACTCGTTAACACGATCGATTTTTGCAGACGGCATGCGAGGCACGGTATTTTATCTGGGAGCATCCCTCGCTCTGGCAGGCGCTGTCGGAGTCGTTTTCTCGTCGACCGCTCGGTCGGTTGTTCTGTCGACGGCCATTCTCGGAACGGGAGGGGCGACGGTGCTGGGCGTTTCCGGAAACGCCATCGTCGGAGGAGTTCTTCTGACCGGAGCGGCGTTGTGCGGCTGGTGGCTTCACAAGACGTCCGAGCATCGGGGCACTCCTACGGAAGATCTCAAGAAAGAGCACAGCCGCCCTTCCTCTGCCATCGAGCAAGCACTCAGCCAGGACTCAAAGCCGATCGCCGAGCCATTGTTGACAAGCGTTGCCATTGTTCTGCTCTGCTGGGTACTGACCTCGACGATTCAATCAGCAGTCCAGGAAGGCGCGGGAATAACGACAGCCATGAGCGGCTCCCTGCGGGCGCTGCCAAGGCCAGTCTTCGCCACGACCAAATCGTCGAGCCACCAACTGGAAAACGAAAGTGAAAGTGCCGCCGCAACGAATTCGGAACCGTCGTTGCGAGAGACCACATTATTCTGGTGCGCCGCCGGTCTGCTTGCTGCAACGGTCATGCTCGGGTACTCGCGACCTGACAGCGCAAGAGCGACGAGTTAACAGCTCGTTGAAAAACGGAGAGGTGATCGCCCTCCGTGAACCGCAGGCTCTGCCGGTGCGGAATTTGTTGAATCTTCCAACACTGAAATTGCTTCTCGCCGACAAGTACCGAAAAAACAGATACCGAAAAATATCGAGCAGTACCTGATGTTGTTCGGCACTCAATTCGGCTGAAGGAGAGTCCCTTCCTTTCCCCGCTGGGTAGTTCTACTCCAGAGTTCACACTGTTCGGCGGGGGGAGAGCGCGATCCATTATGGTTCGCGCCATTCGCGACCGGACTTGCTGAGCAGGCTGGTGGCGGCCTGAGGCCCCCAGGTGTCAACCTGGTAGAACTCGGGCTGGTGCCTGGCGGTTTCCCAGTGGTCGAGGACCGGCTGCACAAAGCGCCATGCGGCTTCGAGTTCGTCACTGCGGGTGAAGAGGGTCGAGTCGCCTCGCAGCACGTCGAGCAGCAATCGTTCGTAGGCCTCGGCCAGTCCGGTCGGATACTGATATTTCAGCCGTTGTCGCTCGATGTTGTACTGGTGGCCGGGCTGTTTGACCGAGCACGAGAGCGTGATGGACTCTTCGGGCTGGATGCGGAAGACCAGTGAATTCGGTCGTGACCCAACGAGTCCGCAATCGTCGCCGTCGCATTCAACCGTCGAGAACGGGTGCATGGGCGGCAGTTTGAACTCGATGGCGATTTCGGTGACTCGCGCGGGAAGTCGTTTGCCGGTCCGCAGGTAAAACGGAACGTGAGCCCAGCGCCAGTTATCGACGTAAACTTCCATGCCGACAAAGGTCTCACGGCGGGAATTCGGGGCAACGCGATCTTCCTGCCGGTACCCATTGACGGCGTCCCCATTGACCGTGCCACCAACGTACTGACCGGCGATGGCCCATTCGTCGATGTTGTCGCTTCCCGGTCGCAGTGATTCCAGAACTTTGACTTTCTCATCGCGAATCTGATCACCCAGGAAGACCGCTGGCGGTTCCATTGCGACCAGGCAGAGTAACTGAAGAACGTGATTCTGAAGGACGTCGCGCAGTGCTCCTGCCGTGTCGTAGTAGCCGCCGCGACCGGATTCGATGCCTTGATCCTCAGACATCGTGATCTGAATATGGTCGACATGATTCCGATTCAGCAATGGTTCAAAGATCGCGTTTCCAAATCGGAACAACAGAATGTTCTGCACCGTTTCTTTGCCGAGGTAATGGTCGATGCGGTAAATCTGTGATTCGTCAAGCAGTCGGTTGAGTCCGGAACTCAGTTCCTGTGAAGACGACAGGTCTCGACCGAACGGTTTCTCAACAACAACCCGTAAACGATGCGTTTCGTCATGAGCCGGTTTGAACCCGCCCGCGCACAGGTTCTCGACCGATGGCAGAAACAGCGACGGAGTGATCGCCAGATAAACCACGCGACTGGCTTGAACATCGGGGCCAAAGATTTCCGCTTCAGTTTGCTCGACGCGAGAATGCAGTTCGACATAGCCATCCAGGGTGTCCAGGTCGAGGCGGTGATAGAACAGCCTCTTCGCAAAATCCTGCCATTTACTGTCAGAGATTTCGCCCAGTCTTCCGTGCTTCGAAACGGCAGTCTGCATCTCGGCCCGAAACTCATCGTCGGTCTTTTCTCGACGAGCGACTCCGAAGATCGGCGAATCGTCGGGCAGAAAACCTTCCGACCAGAGCGTAAACAGCGCCGGCATCAGCTTTCGAGCAGTGAGATCTCCAGACGCTCCAAAGATGAGGATCGAGTGGCGTTGCGTTTCCGAAATGGCAGGTGTGGCGGCGGTGGACATTCTCAGATTCTTCCGTGCAATGCGTCGCGGCGACCTGTCATGATTCGCGACACAGAAGTTCGGTGGGCAGTTTTGCGAAGAGTATCGATGGAGTTACACATGTTGTAGGTCTGGCTCTGCCTGACGAAGTCCAGCGAGAAAAATCCTTCGAAATTACAAGAACTACGGCTGTCACGAAAACTCGGGACGAGGCACGCTTGCATTCCATGTTTTTCCGTGACTTCCGTGGTTTATCTGACCAGTTGACTCAGACAGTCGGAGCCTGACCTGCGGCTCCTGCCGCTTGAATCTGCGTCCGAGATTGTTAACGTTGTCGACACTTTGCGCAGACGCACTGGTCAGCGTCCTGTGAGATCACTTATCCGCCTTGCAGAGCAGGGTTTGTGTCGATTTCGCAGTCTGGGCAGCAGGTGGGAATCCTTCGCCAGGCCGGACCCGGTCCGAGACGTAGTGTTTGTCGCGATTCCAGATAATTTGAAACGGGATCGCTTTGCGCAAAGGCCAATTTCGACGTCCACACAACTGCCCAGCAGGATGCCATTGCCGTGCCACGCCGCGACGACATTAAGAAAATTCTCATCATCGGTTCAGGCCCTATCGTTATCGGACAGGCCTGCGAGTTCGATTATTCCGGTGCCCAGGCGTGTAAATCGCTGAGGGAAGAGGGTTACGAAGTTGTCCTTGTGAATTCGAACCCCGCGACGATCATGACCGACCCGGACATGGCCGACCGGACCTATATCGAGCCGATCACCTGGCAGTACGTGAAGAAAATTCTGGAAATCGAAAAGCCAGACGCCATCCTGCCAACGCTCGGCGGGCAGACCGGTCTGAACACGGCAATGGACCTGGCTCGACGGGGAATTCTCGCCCAGCTTGGCGTCGAGATGATTGGTGCCAAAGAAGAAGTGATCGCCAAGGCGGAAGGCCGGGAATCCTTCAAAGATGCGATGGTGAAAATCGGGATGGATGTCCCGAAAAGTGCGACGATCCACACTCTTGAGGAAGCTCGCGAAGCGATTAAAGAAATCGGCCTGCCGGCGATCATCCGTGCCAGCTACACGCTCGGCGGCGTCGGCGGCGGCATTGCCTATAACAAGGAAGAGTTCGACGCCAAGGTCAGAACCGGACTCGATCTTTCTCCGGTCAGTGAAGTGCTCCTCGAAGAATCCATCATCGGGTGGAAAGAGTACGAGATGGAGGTCATGCGCGACTGCGCTGACAACGTCGTCATCATTTGCGCGATCGAAAACTTCGACCCGATGGGAGTCCACACCGGCGACTCGATTACCGTCGCGCCCGCGCAAACTCTTTCCGACAAAGAGTATCAGCGGATGCGGGACGCCACGATCGCCTGCATGAGAGAAATCGGTGTCGAAACCGGTGGCTCGAACGTCCAGTTTGCCGTCAACCCGAAAGACGGACGGATGGTCGTGATCGAGATGAATCCTCGCGTCAGCCGCTCCAGCGCGCTGGCGTCCAAGGCAACCGGTTTTCCGATCGCGAAGATCGCGGCGAAGCTGGCTGTCGGCTACACGCTCGACGAAATACCGAACGACATCACCCGCGAAACGCTGGCGTGCTTCGAACCGACGATCGACTACGTCGTGACGAAAATCCCTCGCTGGACCTTCGAGAAATTTCCTGAAGCTGACTCGACGCTCAACATCCAGATGAAGTCGGTCGGCGAGACGATGGCGATCGGGCGGACGTTCAAAGAGTCACTTCAGAAGGCTCTGCGAGGTCTGGAAATCGGACACTTCGGGCTCGGTGGCGGCAAGAAGGATCGCTGGGGAACCGACAAGCAGCCAACCCGGGAAGACATTACGACGAAGCTTTCGATCCCGAACGACCAGCGGATTTTCTACATCCGATACGCCATGAAGCTGGGCATGTCCGTCGACGAGATTTTTCAGCTGACGAATATCGACCGTTGGTTCCTCTGGCAGATCCGTGGGATCATCGACGTCGAAGAACAGATTATCGCCGTCGGAGGTCTGGATGCGGCCAGCGATGAGATGATCCGGCGTGCCAAACAGACCGGTTTTTCTGATCATCAGCTGGCGTTCTGGTGGAACACGACCGAGGGTACTGTTCGAGCCAGCCGAAAGCAGCGAGACATCGTGTCGACCTATAAACAGGTTGATACCTGTGCCGCCGAGTTCGAAGCCTACACCCCGTATTACTATTCGACCTACGAGCAGGAAGATGAATCTCCGGAACCTCGAACAGACGGTCGAAAGCGGTACATGATTCTTGGAGGCGGCCCGAACCGGATCGGCCAGGGCATCGAATTTGACTACTGCTGCTGCCAGGCCGCGTTCGCAATGAAAGAACTCGGCCACGAAAGCATCATGGTCAACTCGAATCCAGAAACTGTTTCGACCGACTACGACACCTCGGACCTGCTGTTCTTCGAACCGTTGACAACGGAAGACGTGCTCGACATCTGCGACCGCATGAAACCAGACGGTGTGATTGTGCAGTTTGGTGGTCAGACACCGCTGAATCTGGCACGCGGCCTGGAAGCTGCCGGGGTGCCGATCATTGGCACCAGCCCGGACATGATCGACGCCGCCGAAGATCGGGAACGTTTTCAGGCGATCCTTCAACAGGCTGATCTCATGCAGCCGCCAAACGGAATTGCTCTGAATCTGGAAGGCGCACGGACGGTTGCCGACCGGATCGGTTACCCGGTTCTGGTTCGCCCGAGTTATGTTCTCGGCGGTCGAGCGATGGAAATCTGCTACGACGTTGAATCCTTGACTCGTTACATGGTTGAAGCAGTCGACGTTTCAGCCGGCCAGCCGATTCTGATTGACAAGTTCCTGGAAGACGCGATCGAGGTCGATGTTGACGCCATTTCTGACGGCACAACAACCGTCATCGGCGGAATCATGGAGCACATCGAAGAAGCCGGCGTCCACTCAGGCGACTCGGCCTGTGCACTGCCGCCTCACTCACTCAACGAGCTGGTCATCGATGGAATCCGCGAAGCCACTCACCGACTGGCGAAAGCGCTCAACGTTCGCGGTCTGATGAATATCCAGTTTGCCGTCAAGCAGGAAGGATATGAGTCGACGGTCTACGTCCTCGAAGTGAATCCCCGAGCCAGCCGGACATCGCCGTTTGTTTCAAAGGCGACTGGCCGCTCACTGGCAAAGATCGCCGCGAAAGTCATGGTCGGAGTTTCTCTGATCGAGCAGGGCGTGACGGAAGAAATCTGGCCGGAATACACATCCGTCAAAGAAAGCGTCTTCCCCTTCAACCGGTTCCTCGGCGTCGACATCGTGCTCGGCCCGGAAATGCGGTCGACGGGCGAGGTGATGGGGATCGACAAGTCATTCCCAATGGCCTTCGCCAAGAGCCAGTTAGGTGCGGGGACCATGCTGCCAACTGAAGGCACCGTCTTCATCTCGATGGCCAAGGCTCATAAGCAGGAAATGATCGAGCCAGCTCGCAAACTGATCGAGCTGGGTTTCAAGATCGTCGCCACGTCGGGCACTGCGGAAGTTCTGAAAGCGGCGGGGCTTGAAGTCGAAGTCGTCCGCAAGCTGAAAGAGGGCCGACCAAACCTGCTCGACCTGATGGCAAACGACGAAATCCACTACGTCTTCAACACACCCAGCGGCAAAGGTGCCCGCACCGACGAAGGCAAGATTCGAGCCGCCGCTGTCGCCAATGGAGTTCCCTGTGTCACCACCCTGCCTGGCTGCGTCGCCGTCGTACAGGCGGTCGAGGCTCTCTCCAAAGACCCGGTTGCTCACGTCCAGGCTCTTCAGGACTGGATCCCACAATCCGTGACGACGCAGGATTCTGCGGCTTCGTAAAGAATCCATAAGAATCCAGGCGGCAACCAACAGCTCGGTGAGTCGGACGCATTCCTAAGCGAAAACGGAATCGCCCCAGGCAAGCAGATTCAGAATCGGCCAGAGCCACATTCCGGCCGTTGTGACGTTCCCGGCCAGTTCGGCCATCGTCTCGCGGCGGAAAGTCTGCTGGCCGAAGGGGCTGTTTAAGAGGCGACCTCTGGCCCACGACTCCCAGGGCTCTGATAACCATGTCGCGACGGGAGTGGGAAAACTGGCTTTGCGGCGTTGCGCCAGCTCCGGCGGCAACGATCGTGCAGCCACGGCTCGCAGCAGACGCTTGGGTCGCAGAGTTCGGCGACGTTCAAGTTCGGCGGCGGCGAGGTACGGGGTTGCTTCCAGCGGATCGACGTCGATTCGGAAATGTGACGGGAGGCCGAACGCAAATTCGACGAGTCGGTGATCGGTGTAGGGGACTCGTGCTTCCAGCGACGCCTGCATTGTCGCCGTGTCGAGTCTTCCCAGCAGGCTTTCAAGATTCAGCCGGTGAAGAACGATCGACTGCGAGTGAACCAGCGACTCGACATCCCCCTCGCGGGAATCGGAAATTGAAGAGAACTCGTTCTGATAAAAACTCGCCATCGCCTCGTCATACCCAGTCGCGTTCCAGACGTCTTCGTTCAACAGTTGAGGTTTCACGGCGAGCGGAATCAGGCTGTTGGCGGCAAAGTAATGATCAACGAGGCTGTTGAACCGGCTCCGCCCATAGGTTGCCTCCAGCGATTTCAGAAAGGCTCGTTCGCTCGACGGCTGCCCCGGCCACCGTCCGACCTCGCATAGTTTTGCCAGTCGAAAATCTTCGACGGACCAGTGAGGCAGCGCGTAGCCACAAAGCAGTTCGTCCGCTCCCTCGCCGCCCAGCACGACTCCGACGTCCTGCTTCATTCGCCGCGCGAGTTGATGGATGATCACATCGCTGGGAGTTGTCAAAGGCAACCCCGTTTCGTCGACCATCTGGTTCCAGCAGTCGAGATAGTCGTTTGACGAAACGCGGACTTCGTCGAATTCGAATCCAGTCTGTCGCGCACAGTTGGCGGCCGCCGAGAAGTCGTTGTCCTGTTCGGTATCGCTGGCGGCAATCTCGCCGCCGCCGCAACTACCTAACAGATGCCCATCGTGCGACTGCGCAACCTGAGACGCCAGCACGCTGGAATCGACTCCGCCGCTGAGAAACATTCCAACTGGAACGTCGCTGACCAGCCGACTTTTCGTGGCGTCAACGAGCAGCGATTCCAGCTCGTTGGCCGCTTCGTCAAAAGTAATGTCGCTCGTCGTCCGTTTTGGAAAATCCCAGTAGCGAGCGATTTTCAGCTGGCCGGTGTGCAGATTCCAGTCGAGATACTCGGCAGGGCGAAGCTGACGGACTCCGCGAAACATCGTCTCGCGCCCCATCGTCGTGCGGAACGTTGTCAGGTAATGACTGATGGTCGACCAGTTCGGCTGTTTGACAATGTGTGGATGACCGATCACTGCCGCGACGGTGCTGGCAAACACCAGCTCACCCGCTGCTTCTGCAAAGAACAACGGCTTCACGCCGAAGCGATCTCGCACCAGGAACAGACGGTTCTTCGCAAAGTCGTAAACTCCGAAAGCAAACATGCCTCGCAGTTTCGGCAGACAGCCAATCCCCCACTGCTGCCATGCAGCCAGCAGAGTTTCGGCATCGCAACGAGTTTGAAACCGCATTCCTGCGTTCTGCAACTCCGCACGCAATTCACTGTCGTTGTACAACTCGCCGTTGTAGACAAGTGCGGTCTGAGCGTCTTCAGAAATGATCGGTTGCGCCCCCGCAGAAAGATCTCGAATCGCCAGTCGCCGATGAGCGAGCGCGACGTTGCCTCGAATCAGCAAGCCAGCATCGTCGGGACCGCGAGCGGTCATTCGATCACGCATTGCAACAACCCGCTCACGACCGACGGAAATCGATCGGCCACGAGGTGCAATGATGCCCAGAATCCCGCACATGAAAATCAGCTCTCTGTTCAAAATTGTCAGCGGCTCGCGTGCCACTGGCTTTACCAGTACAGGCAACATTCGAGCGTGCAATCCAGGTCAGGCACCGGCAAAGTCAGCGGACACGGTTGGGCGATCAGGAATGCGCGCACTCCGAGTATTGCTATCGGCGGTTCGGAACTCGCTTGCGCGACGGGCAGCAGCAGCAATCATCGATGCGGCAGACGCCTCCTCATACAGGCCAGATGGAGTGATCGTGCTGGTTCTGCGGCTGCAGAAACGCGTTCATTTGAACAATCAAAACGCGAGTCAGGTGTTAACGATCGGTGGTGCCGTGCGACTCAAATCTCGATCCGATACGATCTCCGCTTCACCAATGAAGGGGTATTCGCTGACGCTTTGAGCTAAGAAAAAGAGCGACACCCGTCAGACATCCGTAGACTGCTCCACATACAACATCGAGATTCAACATCGAGGGCATTGTGAAGTTCAAAGCTGCGGTTGCCGGCACGGGATTCATCGGCCCGGTTCATGTCGAAGGATTGCGACGTGCCGGTGTCGACGTTGTAGGGATCCTCGGATCGACCATCGAAAAATCCAAGGCTTCCGCCGACGAGCTTGGACTCGCAAAGGGCTTCGCGTCGCTGGATGAAATTCTGGGCGTCCCGGAAGTTGACTGCGTCCACCTGGCAACTCCCAACCGGCTGCATTTTGAGCAGGCGAAGGCGTGCATCTCCGCCGGTAAACACGTGCTGTGTGAGAAACCGCTGGCTATGAATTCTGCAGAATCGGCTGAGCTGGTTTGTTTCGCCGAATCATCAAACCTCGTCTGCGGAGTGAACTACAACATTCGGTATTACCCGTTGTGTCTTGAAGCAGCTGACCGGGTTCGCAACGGAATCGTCGGCGATGTTTACCACGTGACAGGCAGCTATTTTCAGGACTGGTTGTTCCATCAAACCGACTTCAACTGGCGAGTCCTCGCGGAAGACGGAGGCGAACTGCGAGCGGTCGCGGACATTGGCACTCACTGGCTCGACCTGATTCACGCCATCACCGGCCTGGAAGTGGAAGCGGTTTGTGCAGACCTGTTAACCGTCTTCCCGGTAAGAAAACGTCCGACTGGTGGCGTCGAAACTTTCAGCGGCAAGACCACCACGCCAGAAGCTAACGAACCGGTTGACGTCACGACCGAAGACTTCGGCAGCATCATGCTTCGATTTGCTGGCGGAGCACGAGGCAGCGTTCAGGTCAGTCAGGTGGCAGCCGGACGAAAGAATCGGCTCAGCTTCGAACTGGCCGGATCAAAGCAGGCTCTGGCCTGGAACAGCGAATCGCCGAACGAACTCTGGGTCGGTCATCGCGACACGCCGAACGAAAGTCTGCTCCGTGATCCGGCACTGCTCGGCGACCGGGCACGCAGCTCGATCAATTATCCAGGCGGCCACAACGAAGGTTTTCCCGACACTTTCAAGCAGTGCTTCCGCTCGTTTTATGGATATCTCGAAGCGGGCGATTTCTCGGCGCCGCCAACGTTTCCAACCTTCGCAGACGGCCATCGAGAAATCGTTCTCTGCGAAGCGATTCTGAAAAGCCATCAAGAACAGCGCTGGATCGAAATTCCTTCGCGCTGGATCAGTCACCCCAGTGATAACTACGGAGAACGACGACGATGATGAAACTCGGATTTGTCAGTGCCATCCTGCCGGAACTTGACCTGAAAAGTGTGCTGCAATGCGCCGCCGACACGGGGTACACCTGCGTCGAAGTCATGTGCTGGCCGGTCAGCAAAGCCGAGCGTCGTTACGCCGGAATTACTCACATCGACGTCGCTGATTTCGGCCAGAGTCAGGCCGACGAAGTCAGTGGCATCGCCTCCGAAGCTGGCGTCGAAATCAGCGGACTGGGCTACTATCCAAATCCGCTGGCGCCGGACCGCGAAGAATCGGAAGCCAGCATCGCTCAAATCAAAAAAGTGATTCAGGCATCGGCACTGCTCGGCATCAACCAGATGAATACGTTCATTGGTCGGGACTGGACGAAGTCGGTCGATGACAACTGGCCAAGGTTTCTGGAAGTCTGGAAGCCGCTGATTCAGTTTGCCGAGGACCACGGCGTTCGAGTCGGCATCGAAAACTGCCCGATGAGTTTTACCGCCGATGAATGGCCAGGCGGAAAGAATCTCGCGACGACGCCGGCGATCTGGGCTCGCATGTTCAACGACATTTCGAGCAACAGCTTTGGCCTGAACTACGATCCGTCGCACATGGTCTGGCAGTTCATGGACTATCTGCAGCCCATGAAAAACTTCTCGGACAAACTTTTTCACGTGCACGCCAAAGATGTCCGAGTCGACAAAGATCGGCTGGATCAGGTCGGCATCATGGCTCACCCGTTGCAGTATCACGTTCCGAAGCTTCCGGGGATGGGCGAGGTCGACTGGGGTAAATTCTGCTCGGTGCTGACCGACGTTGGCTACACAGGGCCGGTCTGTGTTGAAGTGGAAGACCGCGCGTATGAAGGCACGCTTGATTCGCGAAAGGCGTCGCTCCGACAAAGTCACACCTTCCTGCGAAACTTCATCAGCAACTGACAGATTGGCATGCCGGCCTCGCGTTTGTCATACCCTGTAAAAATCGTCGAACAACGACGACGGCACTCATCGCTGGAGACTCTGAATCATGACCACACTGGTAGCCGGTGCCGATCTTGGTGGGACGACCGTTTCGATTGCTCTGGCAACGTGCGATGGAAAAATCGTCGCTGAAGCAAAGATTCCGACGAACTCGCACGAAGGTCCGGAAGCGGTCCTTGCCCGAATCTCAGAGCAGGTGCTTACGCTGGCAGAGGAAGCTGGCAGTCGCCCCGCCGCTTTCGGTCTGGGTGTTCCAGGGCTGGTCGATCTGAGTGCCGGCACCACGAAATTTCTTCCAAACATGCCGACGAAATGGCGAGACGTCGAAGTGGCAAAACTTGTCACCGCGAAACTTGGCTGTCCCGTCAAACTGTTGAATGACGCTCGGGCGGCGACGCTGGGTGAACTCCGCTATGGGCTCGGCAGGAGTATCAACTCGATGGCCATGCTGACTCTGGGTACCGGCGTCGGAGGTGGCATCGCAATTGATGGAAAACTCGTACTCGGCCCACTCGGTGCCGCCGGAGAACTTGGACATCAGCGGATCATGCCCGACGGACCGCTTTGCGGATGCGGTCAGCGAGGCTGCCTGGAAACACTGGTCAGCGGCCCGGCGTTCACCGGAGAAGCTGTCCGACTGCTGAAAGCCGGTCTCGCCCCAGGACTTCACAAGCTGGTCGACGGCGACATCGGAAAAGTCAGTCCACGTGAAATGGCTCAGGCTGCTCGTGAGGGCGACGAAATTCTTGCTCAGTCAATTCGCCGCCGCGCGGGTTACCTGGGAATCGGAGTGGCCAACGTCGTGACAATTCTTCATCCCGACCTCGTGGTGCTGACTGGCGGCGTCGCCGAAATGGGAGACATCCTGATCGACCCGGTTCGAACAGCCGCTCGCAAGCACGTTGGAATGTTCCCGACGGAGAATGTCCAGGTTGAAAAGTCCGTTCTAGGTGAGAAAGCCGGCCTGCTGGGAACAATCGCTCTGGCTGCCGAATCACTGACTGACGGATAAGTCACAGAGGAACTGGAGAGTCAAACCCGCTCTCCGTGCCTCTGCCAGAACTCAGCGTCCTCTGCGTTCAAGACTGACCTGAGTCATTCGGATCAAGCGTCGAGAATCGTTCGCCCCATTCGGCGAATCGCGTCGAGCAGACCATCGAGATGCTCAGCCGTCGTCAGCGGGTTCATAATGGTGACTCGTAATGCCTGCTTGCCGTCGATGTTCGCCTGCACAATGTAGAACTCGCCGGATCGAATCAGGTCGTGGCGGAGCTTCAGCAGAAACCTGTTGAGCTGCTCCGGCGCAACGTCGCGCAACTCATCGGGCACATACTGAAACGCGACAATGTTGCATTGTGGTTCGTGCAGGGGTTCGAAATCTGATGCTTCGAGCAGCTTCTGGTAAAAGACCTGGCCAAGATCAAACGTCTGATCAACCATGTCTGAAAACAGCTGCTGACCAAACAGCGACCAGGTTCCCCACAGGCCGTAGCAGGCCGCACGCTTCGTGCATTCGGGAGTGAGCATGCCGCTGTCGTATTCAGCGAGACCGGGCGACGACGGATCGAACAGGTAGGGGGCATCCTGCCGAAACGCTTCGAAGCGATGATCGCGATTTTTGTAGAAGACGAACGCGCAGAGCGCGGGCACAAACATCATCTTGTGAGCGTCGGCGACGACCGAATCCGCCTGCTCCAGCCCGGCGATCAGATGTCGATACTTTTCGCTCAGGCAAGCTGCTCCGCCGTGAGCGGCATCGACGTGCAGCCAGACCTCGTGACGGCGGCAGATTTCAGCAATTTCCAACAGTGGATCGAACGCTCCGATCGGAGTCGCACAAGCACACGCACAAACGGCGACGATCGATGTTCCCTTCTTCCGGAGGCCTGCCAGTGCCTCGTCGAGGTGTGCTGGGTCCATCCGCCGCCGCTGATCCAGGCGGATCTTCAAGACATTCTTCGTCCCGATTCCGATCATCCCAGCCGCTCGCGAGATGCTGTAATGCGAATCGGCCTGGGCGACCAGAACCGGTGCATCCTCTGCGGCGTTCAATCCGGCTTCCCAGGCGTCGCCCAGTGCCACGTTCCGAGCCGTCAGCAACCCCGTCATGTTGCCCAGCGTTCCGCCGTGTGTGACCAGGCCAGCGAACTTACCAGGTTCAAAGCCGATTGATTGCCCGACCCGATCCACCAGCGACCGTTCAACCGCCGTCGCCCACGGTCCCATTTCATAAACGGCCATCACCTGATTGGTCACGGAACCAATTGCGTCGAACATGCCAGCCAACGGAACAGATGCCGGTACCTGATGCCCGATGTACCGCGGATCGTGCAGGTTGTGCCCGCGTGCCAGCATCGCTTTTGCTAACGTCTCGAACCGCCCAACCAGCGGCTCAGCGTCGTTCTGAAACGGACTTGCCGGATCAAGAAATTCGCTTGCAAGCTGGCAGTTTTCCGACGGCTCGTGCCAGTTCAGCACATTGCCATTGCTGGCCTGAACAGACTCCATGTGCCGCCCCAGCAGGTCGGCAAGACGATGCCCAAGTTCCGTCAAATTGTCCGGCGAAAACGCCTGCTGAATTCTTTCGGAGGGTGTATTGACAGTCGCCGCAGAATCAGAGTTGGGCATCGGAAACTCAACAGGGACGAGGCAACATCAGGCGGCACAGGGATCGATCTTCGCATCCGGCAGAGCCAATCAACGCCAGGTGGTTCGCAAAGATTACCGCATCAGTCGTCTTTTCCAGAGAGACGAGCTTCGACGCCTGTCAGCGCTACGTACCGATTCATCTGACTGCCCGCTCCGACAATCCCGCCCAACCGAAACAGCATGTCGAGATGTGCGATGAGAAACTGACGGTCTCAATTGGGAGTAGCGCAGGGCAAATCGAGTACGAATCCTGCATGACCAGCTCGACCGACATTCCTGGCTGCTTTACCTGGACCATTAACGATGCGGTCTCTCGCGACCGCTCTTCCCCTGGGACTTGCCGCAGCAGCCTGTGCTCGTGCCGGTTGCCCCTTGGACAACACACTGGAGATCCCCTGACCTGACAGCAACAGCATGAAAACGGTGAAGGCACCGACAGCGAACTTCCGGTTAACGCGTAGCATTTCTGTCCTCAATGGCGGTTGTCGTTCTCAAAGTCTTAAGCGTCAGTGTAAGAAACACGCTGGACTGAGGCTGGCAGGAATTCAGTTTGTGCAACACGTGCACAGACATTGGTTGTTTCGGCATGCTGAGCTGTTTGCAGGCACGAACCTGTACGTTCAGGCCGGAAAACAGAATTCGGCAGCGGTCGCTCCATACAGAGCTTCACCAACCGGTATAACCGGTTTGCCTGCGAATACCTCAAGCATGTGCCCGATGTCGCAACGGTCGCCCGCGACGGCGTCGTGGACATCCGGATCCGCAATTCCCGAAAACAATTTGCCGGATGTCGCTTTTCAATGCCGGGCAGACAAGTGACATTCCGCTTGAGCCGTGCGACGCCTGTTCCTGCAATGTGGATTCCGCTGTTGTCGCCCTCGGCTGGCAATGGAGACGTCATGAGCACTGATAAGACCGAAGCACCGCAGGAAAGCAAGAAGAAACTCTGGGTTGGGTTTGACCTGGGCGGCACCAAAATGCTGGCGGCCGTTTACGACGACGACTTCGAACTGCTCGGAAAAAAACGCAAGCCGACCAAAGGTCATGAGGGCGCCGAAGCGGGCGTCGAGCGGGTTTTCGGGCTGATCAATAAGGCACTCGAAGACGCTGACGTATCCGCCGACCAGATTGCAGGCATCGGAATCGGAGTCCCCGGCCCATTGGACGTTGTGGATGGCATCGTGCTGGACACTCCGAATCTCGGCTGGAAAGACGTTCCGATTCGCAAGTTTCTCGAAAAGGAATTCGGCTGTCCCACCGTGCTGATGAACGACGTCGACGCAGGGGTCTATGGTGAGTCGCGTTTTGGAGCCGCCCAGAATGCAAGATGCGTCGTTGGTCTGTTTCCTGGCACCGGTATCGGTGGCGGATGCGTGATCGACGGTGAAATCTTCCGCGGATCGAGGTTGTCCTGTTTCGAAGTTGGTCACATGCGAGTCGTACCGGACGGACCTCGATGCGGATGCGGGCGTCGAGGTTGTCTCGAAGCGGTAGCCAGTCGGCTGACAATTTCATCACACGCGGCCGCCGCAGCTTACCGAGGCCAGGCTCCGCATCTGAAAAAATCCATCGGCACAGACGTCGCCGAAATCAAGAGCGGAGCGTTGGCAGGGTCGATCCAGGCCGGGGACAAAACGATTGAAGAGATCGTGCGAGCGGCCGCCCGTCACCTGGGAACGGCGGCGGGATCACTGGTCAACCTGTTGAATCCGGACGTCATCCTGCTCGGCGGGGGCCTCGTTGAAGCACTGCCCGAACTGTATTCCGAGGTGGTCACATCGGCAGCTCAAAAGCGAGCGATGGCCTGCTACCGCGACACGTTCCAGGTTAAAGTGGCAAGTCTTGGCGATTATGCATCGGTTCAGGGAGCCGCCGCCTGGGCTCGGCACACGCTCAAATAGCGGGATGCCGGGCTGACAGAGCACTTTCAGGATTTATTTACAGGGTTCTACAGGATGGGGACCACCAACGAAACAATGGCTATTCCGGGTGCCTGCTCCTGCATAGAAACCAGGAAAACGGTTTAACAAAATATTAACAGTCAGCCATTGACGCAAACCGCGGCGCAGACAGACTTTTGCGAGTCCAGCAGCCTTTGAAACAACTCTCTCGTCCTGATTGGCACAACCTGAAACCAGAAACTCAATCTGGCACTGATACCTGCAAGCTACGATCAGTGACAGTCAGTGTTTCAAAAGTGGGCGAGCCCTCAGACAATATTCGAGTTTCTGCACATCTCATGAGCACCCGCCAAACGCAGCCCGAAATTATCTCGTCAGGTACCGATGCGCCATCGTCACCACCTCGACTGGTCGCCGTCATCGACATTGGAACCAGTGCCATCCGGATGGCCATCGGCGAAATCACGGCAGACGGGTCGACGAGAACGATCGACAAGTTGTCTCAGGCCGTGGCCATTGGCAAGGAAACTTTCACCGGAAAGAAGATCAGTCGCTCGACCATCGAAGACTGCGTCCGCATCCTGTGCAGCTATCGCGTCGTGCTTGACTCGTACGGGATTTCGAGCGATGAACAGCTGCGCTGCATTGCCACCAGTGCGGTACGTGAAGCAACGAATCGTCTCGTTTTCCTGGACCGCATTTACATCGCCACGAGGATTCAGGTTGATGTGCTGGACCAGTCCGAAGTCGCGAGGATCACATTCCTCGGTGTCCAGTCAACTTTGAAGGCCGACTCGCACCTGGCTTCGGCCAGGTCGCTGGTGGTCGAAGTTGGTGGTGGCAACACCGAGTTCCTGGTCGTCGAACACGGTCAGGTCACGTTTTCACAAACCTGCAGTCTGGGATCACTGCGGCTGCGTAAGATGATGGAGTCTTTAAAAACTCCTGTCCGCAAAGAACGCGAATTTCTGGAAAACCAGATTGACCGATTCGTCAGTCAGACACTGCAGCAGATCCATCCCGACGACGGCCTGACGACCGAACTGATCGCCCTGGGAGGCGACTTCCGATTCGCCGCGAAAGAACTCGCTCCTGATCGCGTTGAAGATTCACTGGCCATCATCTCAATCACGACGTTGCAGAAATTCGTCGACAAGATACTGCCGATGTCAGTCGACGAACTTGTTTACGATTATCGCCTGACGTTTCCGGATGCCGAAACTCTGGTTCCAGCGTTGCTCACGATCATTGATGTGGCGCAGCGACTCAACGTCGATCAGATTCGAGTCTCCGACGTGAACCTGCGGGACGGCCTGCTGAAGGAACTGGCCAGCAACGATATCTGGAGCGGCGACTTTCGGGATCATGTCATCAGTTCCGCGATTGATCTCGGCACCAGATACGGTCTCGACAAAGCTCATGCGCAGCATGTGGCGACCCTGGCAGAAAAGCTGTTTGATGCCCTGCTGCCGCACCACCATCTGGACGCTCGCGCTCGAGTCATGCTGACACTCGCTTCGCTGCTTCACGAAGTGGGAATGCTCATCGGCATATCGGGCTATCACAAACATTCGATGTACGTCATTCAGAACAGCGAGCTGTTTGGACTCAGCCGGCTTGACCTTCAGATCGTGGCTCTGGTCGCACGGTATCATCGCCGCTCGGCCCCCAGACCCACGCACTCTGGCTACTCAGGTCTTTCCCGTCAGGATCGGGTTGTTGTTTCAAAACTGGCGTCCATCCTGCGAGTCGCCGACGCCCTGGACCGGTCTTACAGTCAGCGAATTCGCGACTTTACCTGCGACATCCAGAAAGATCGGCTGATCATTACCGTGCCAGGTGTTGACGATCTTTCGCTTGAGCAGATCGCCTTGAAAGAAACGGCGCAACTCTTCGAAGAAACCTACGGGCTCTCCGTCTTGATTCGTGGGTCGCGAGCGTAATCGCATTCAACTTCACATGTTCTACGTGCCTTGAAACCAGTCAATGAAACGCCATGTCCGAATCTGATCTTCGCTTTTTTAACAGAGAGCTCAGTTGGCTCGAATTCAATCAGCGAGTCCTGGAAGAAGCGCAGAATATATCGTTGCCGCTGCTGGAACGCCTGAAGTTCCTGGCCATCACCGCGTCGAACCTTGATGAGTTCTTCATGGTGCGCGTCGGCGGGCTGCAAACGCTGTACGCACGAGGAAGCAAGACCAAAGACGCGACCGGCATGACGCCCAACCAGCAGTTGGCCGCCATCAGTGATCGGGCTCACGAACTGACTCGTGAGTTGTACGACTGCTACCTTGAGCAACTCGAACCGGCACTTCCTGAGGCCAGTATCCGACGACTGCGAATGAACGATCTTTCGGCACAACAGACGCAATACGTGCGGCAGGTCTTCAACGACGAGATCGTGGCGCTCGTGGCGCCGCTGGCTGTCGAATCACCGGACAGTTTTCCGACGCTGACCGGAAATACGATCAGCATGTGTGTCCGGCTCGAACGTCCTGCGAAAGACGAAGACGGCCTGGAAACACGCTATGTCGTTCTGCCGTTTGGCAGAATCCCCATCCGATTCGTGACACTTCCATCCGAGGGAACTTACTCGTTTGTGCTGCTCGAAGAGCTGGTCGAAAAATTCATCGCGGAGTTCTTTCCCAGAGAGACGGTCCTTGAATGCGTCGCGTTTCGCGCCACTCGAAATGCCGACATGGCAATCCGTGAAGACCTCGCGGGCGACCTGCTGAAAGAGATGAAACAACTGCTGGTCGCTCGTCGAGAGAGTGATTTTGCCCGGCTGGAAGTTTCCGCCAGTGCTTCTGTGGAGCTGACAAACTTCCTCTCAGACTGCTTGGGCCTGGCTCAGCGCGACGTGTATCGCATCCCTGGACCGCTTGACCTGTCGCATTTTTTCCAGGTGGCAGACGCCGGCTCGGGAGAAGGCAATCGCTACGAAGACTGGCCGCCGCTGGCATCGCCTCTGGTTGACCCCACCGAAAGCATCTTCGAAACAATTGCCAGGCAGGACGTCCTGCTTTACCACCCGTACGACAGTTTTGATCCAGTGGTTCGATTCGTCGAGGAAGCGGCCGCAGATCCAGACGTCCTGGCGATCAAGCAGACGCTCTACCGCACCAGCCGGAACAGCCCGATTCTGGCCGCCCTGGTTCGAGCAGCGGAAAACGGCAAACACGTCACCGCCATTGTCGAATTGAAAGCAAGATTCGACGAGGCCCGCAACATCGAAGGAGCCAGGGCACTGGAGCAGGCCGGCGTTCAGGTTTTCTACGGTGTCAAAGGTCTGAAGACCCACGCCAAACTCTGCATCGTCGTCCGTCGGGAACCGCAGGGAATCCAACGGTACCTTCACTTCGGAACCGGTAACTACAACGAATCCACGGCCAGGCTCTACAGCGATGCAAGCCTTCTGACCTGCAACGAAGACCTGGGTGCCGATGCCATTTCGTTCTTCAATTCGGTGACCGGTTACTCACTGCCTCAGACGATGCATAGCCTCTCCGCAGCACCAATCACTCTGCGCGACCGGCTGGCCGAAATGATCGAAGCGGAGATTCAGTACAAGAATCAGCGCCAGAAGTCGGGAATCACGCTCAAGGTGAATTCGCTGGTTGACCCGCAGATGATCGAGTTGCTGTACCGAGCGTCGCAGGCCGGCGTGAAAGTCCGGTTGAATATCCGAGGCATCTGCTGCCTGCGTCCCGGAGTGCCTGGCCTCAGCGAGAATATCGAAGTCGTCAGTGTCGTCGATCGAATGCTCGAACACGCCCGTATCATGCATTTCCGCCACGGTGGCGACGATCGCGTTTTCATCTCCAGCGCCGACTGGATGGGCCGCAGTCTGGATCGCCGGGTCGAACTGCTCGTCCCTGTCGAAGACGATCGGTCGCGCGACCGATTGCTGGCCATTATGGAATGCTACTTCAAAGACAATCTCAAAGGCCGACGACTGCAACCTGATGGAACCTATATAATCCCATCCAAACGTCGGTCGAGTGGTCTGAAGATGCCCGCTCAGGAATGGCTTTATCGCGAAACCTGCCGAGTGGCAGAACTCGCTGCGCAGTCCCGCCAGGCCATCTTCGAACCCCACCGCGCCCCGGAACAATAGCCGCCACAATGTGCAGGCAATGACTTTGGCAGATTCAGCCCCCAAAGGCTCTCCCTATGTGTCCGTTTTCGATAGCCTCTTTGACCAGACCGACCGCTCTTTTGACGATGCTTTACATCGTCGTCGCTACTGCCGCTGTCCCTGCTGCCGGCAACGCCGACGAACCTTCGCGACGACCGAATATTGTTCTGTTGTTCGCGGATGATCTTGGGTACGGAGAACTCGGCTGCCAGGGCAACGATGAGATCCCGACGCCAAACATTGACTCGATCGCCGCCGACGGAATTCGATTTACCAGCGGCTATGTCACGGCGCCGTTCTGCAGTGCCTCGCGAGCCGGTTTAATGACCGGTCGATATCAGACTCGCTTTGGTTACGAGTTCAACCCGATTGGTTCCGACAACGAAGATCCGAATGCCGGCCTGCCACCGTCGCAGAAAACGATCGCTGATCATCTGCAGGATGCCGGCTACGCGACAGGTCTGGTCGGCAAATGGCATCTGGGCGGCACCGCGAAGTATCACCCGTACCGTCGAGGATTCGATGAGTTCTTCGGGTTCATGCACGAGGGGCATTATTTTGTGCCGCCTCCGTACAACGGCGTAACGACGATGCTTCGCCGTCGCACATTGCCGACTCGCGAATTCGGGCGCTGGACTTCCCGCAATGGACGAATGGTCCTTTCAACTCACATGGGTTACGACGAGCCCGCCTACGACGCCAACAATCCCATCCTGCGAGGAAGCCAGCCGGTCGTCGAGCACGAATACCTCACCGATGCCTTGACTCGCGAAGCCGTCGACTTCATTGACCGGAACCAGGACCGTCCGTTTTTTCTTTACCTGGCCTACAACGCCGTCCACAGCCCGTTGCAGGGAGCGGACTCGTACATGAAAAAGTTCTCATCGATCGACGATGTGCATCGCCGCATCTTTGCCGCGATGCTCGCCAACATGGACGACAGCGTCGGCTCCGTTTTGAACTCGCTCCGCAAAAACGGTCTCGACGAAAACACACTCGTCTTTTTTATCAGTGATAACGGCGGGCCGACTCGCGAACTGACTTCCAGTAACGCTCCGCTGCGAGGCGAAAAAGGAAGCGTTTACGAAGGAGGCATTCGAGTGCCGTTCCTTCTGAAGTGGCCAGGCAGGCTGAAACCCGGCGTCGAGTATCACGAGCCGGTCGTCTCGCTCGATGTTTTTGGAACCGCAGCCGCTGTCGCCGAGTCTCCTGTTCCGAAGAACCGACCGATCGACGGCGTCAATCTGCTTCCGTTTCTCACAGAAACATCCGACAAGTCACCACACGGCGAACTCTTCTGGCGAGTCGGGACAAAGGCCGCGCTGCGAGCTGGCGACTGGAAGCTGCTTCGCAATCCGGGCCGGGGGCAGGACGGTCCAGACTGGCAACTCTACAACCTGAAAAACGACATCAGCGAATCGATCAATCTGGCAACCGAGCAACCAGCACAGCTGAAGAGACTGGTTGCCGCCTGGGAACACTTGAACGCTCAGATGATCGATCCCGTCTGGAAACGATGACTTGAAGCTTCGGGCCGTTCATAAGGCATCTGCCTCCGCTTCTGCTGCGAAAGCAAACGTTCGGGAGGAATTCACTCCAGGTCCCTGCGGGATCCCTCGCGGAACGCCCCGCCCAATCCTTGTAACCTGCACAGGACTCGCGGCTCTGGCTGAGCCTTCGAACACGGACGGTTCGATAATTCTGTTGATTGGAGCGTCGGGCGTTGGCGATGGGCACGGGGGTGCGGGCGTGATTCAGCGACTGGTTATTGCAGCGGCGATACTGATTGCCTCAACGGCATCGGGGTGTGTCGTGCCGGAGTATTACACCCCCGGCGGATACAGCAGCACCTGCCGACACCGACTTCAGGAATCGTCAATCGTCTGGGCACAGGCTCCTGAGGAAATAGTGCTGCAGCCAATCAGCTCAGGATCTCATTGACGATGTGTCCGTGGACGTCGGTCAGCCGGAAGTGCCGGCCCTGGAAGGGGAAGGTCAGCCGTTCGTGATTGATGCCCAGCAGGTGCAGAATCGTTGCCTGCAGATCGTGAACGTGGACGCCATTTTCCGTGACGTTGACGCTGTAGTCGTCCGTCATCCCCCAGGACATCCCGCCTCGCACGCCGCCACCGGCCATCCACATCGAAAAGCAGCTCGGGTGATGGTCACGACCGTAGTTTACTTTGGTCAGGCCACCCTGTGAGTAGACCGTTCGACCGAACTCACCACCCCAGATGATGAGCGTGTCGTCGAACATGCCTCGCTGTTTCAAATCGCGGATCAATCCCGCCGTTGGCTGATCGGTGTCTCGACACTGTGAGGCGATCTGCTTTGGGAGGTTTCCGTGCTGGTCCCAGCCCCGATGAAAGAGCTGGATAAACCGCACGCCTCGCTCCGCCAGTCGCCGAGCCAACAGACAGTTGTAGCCATAGCTGCCAGGCTTCTTCGCGTCCGGCCCGTAAAGGTCGAGCGTTGACTTCGGCTCAGAACTCAGGTCAGCCAGTTCCGGGACGGACGTCTGCATTCGATAAGCCAGCTCGTACTGCGCGATGCGAGCTTCGATCTGAGGGTCGCCGGTCTGTTCGAGCTTCTGCCGATTCAACCGACCGAGCGTTTCCAGCATCGTCCGCCTCATGTCTGGACTGACACCCGCCGGGTTGTTGAGATCCAGAACCGGATCCCCCTGCCCTCGAAGTTTCACTCCCTGAAACTTTGCCGGCAGAAACCCCGCTCCCCAGAGTCGGTCATAAAGCGGCTGCCCGGCCTTGGCCGTCCCGCTGGAGGTCATCGCGACGAACGCAGGCAGGTCGGAGTTTTCGGAACCGAGTCCGTAACTCATCCACGCGCCCATGCTCGGGCGACCTGGCAACGGAGAACCTGTCAGTTGAAAGGTGATCGACGGATCATGATTAATCGTCTCGGTAAACATTGACCGAATCACGCACAGGTCGTCGGCAACGCTTCCCAGATGCGGTAACAACTCGCTGAGTCGCAAACCGGACTCGCCGTGCGACCGGTATTCGAAGCGGCTGGGAGCGGTCACAAACTGAGTCTGCCCGAGTGTCATCGTTGTCTTACGATCATCCGGGTAAACAGACTTCGGCACTTCCTCGCCGAACCGTTTCATGAGTTCCGGCTTTTCGTCGTACAGATCGAGCTGCGACGGACCGCCAGACTGAAACAGGTAGATCACCCGTTTCACCTTCGGCTGGTAATGCGGCAGATCGGTCAGTCCACCGATCGTGTTTCGACGGGGAGCTTCGTCGGCAAACAATCCTGGATTCACGATTGACGCCAGACCGAGCGTTCCCAGACCGGTACTCGTCCGGCTGAAAAAGTGCCGACGGTTAACTTGCAGACGGTCTTCAGGAAGATTGTTCATGGCAAGGTGTCTCGTGTCGATTTCAGCCTCTGAATGTGAGCCGGCCGGAACAGGCTCCAGGAATCATTCCAGCGTAATCGCCTCGTCGAGATTCAGCAGGATGTTGGTCAGCATTGTCAGGGCCGCGTGTTCTGCGGTCGGAAGTTTTTCGTCGCGCGGAGCCTCGCCGATGGCCAGCAGCTTTGGAGCTTCCTTCGGGTTCGTCTCGAAATAATTGAGGAACTCGTCGTACGCAGCCTGCAATGGTTCGGCTTCTGTCGGTCGAGGAAGTCGTCCGGTGACGATGCGGAATCCTCGCTCGATCTGTGCCGTCGGACCGGCGTCGGCTTCCCGCATAATTCGTTCGGCCAGAAACCTTGCCGCTTCGACAAACGCGACGTTGTTCATCAGCGTGAGCGCTTGCAGCGGCGTATTCGTGCGGTCTTTTCGGACGAGACAGACTTCACGCTCGGCCGCGTTGAATGTGGCCATCGTTGGCGGAGGAACGGTGCGGCGCCAATAAGTGTAAAGGCTGCGGCGGTAAAGACTCGGACCGTGATCCTGCACGTATTTGTTATTTGAAATTGATTTCCAGATTCCCGGCGGAGCGTACGGTTTGACCGATGGACCGCCGATTCGTTCCCGCAACAGTCCACTTACGGCCAAAGCCTGGTCGCGGATCATGTGCGCGGAAAATCGGAATCGAGGACCGCGGGCCAGCAATCGATTCTCGGGATCAAGGTCGGACAGTTCGCGAGTCGCCGTCGAATCCTGCCGCCAGGTCGCACTCGTCACGATCAGTCGATGCAGTTTCTTGACGTCCCATCCGGTTCGAACGAATTCCAGCGCGAGCCAGTCGAGCAGTTCGGGATGACTGGGCGGCTCTCCCTGAACTCCGAAGTTCTCGGACGTTTTGACCAGGCCCGTCCCAAAGAAGTGCTGCCAGTGGCGGTTGACGATGACTCGTGCCGTCAGCGGGTTTTCCGAGCTGACCAGCCACTCAGCCAGCTCTTTGCGGTCGCGAGGTGCGGCAGCTGTAACGTTCAAACTTTCGGGCAGGCCCGGAGTCAACGCTTCAGACCTATCCGGCATGTTGTACTGCCCGCGCCGAAGCAGCCAGGTGGGACGAGGCTCTGTCAGCTCGGCCATGACCATCACCGTTTTCTCGCCACCCGGCTTCGGACGAACGACCGACACCTGCGACGTTACCAGCTCGTACGGAGCCGGCTCGATTTTCTCATCCTTCGTCTGAGTCAGCAGCGGCCAGTCATCCGGTACGTTGATAAACGGCGGGCTGTTCCCGTTGTTGGGTCCGAGGCCCCACTCGGCCACGTTGTTGAAATATGCGAAGAGTTTGTAGTAACCACGCTGCGACACCGGATCGTATTTGTGATCGTGACACCGGGCACAGCCCAGTGTGAGGCCCATCCAGACAGTGCCAAGTGTGTCGACCCGGTCGACAACGTACTCGACGATCCATTCCTCGGGGATCGACCCGCCCTCAGAATTAATCCGGTGGTTACGGCAGAACCCCGTCGCAATCTGCTGGCGCAGCGTCGCGTTGGGCAACATGTCGCCAGCAAGTTGGTCGATCGTGAACTCGTCGAACGGCTTGCCGTCGTTCAACGCCTGAATCAACCAGTCTCGCCACACCCACATGTGGCGAATGCGGTCGTTCTGGTAGCCGTCGGTGTCGGCGTAGCGAGCGGCATCCAGCCACGGCATCGCCATGTGCTCACCGTACCGATGTGACGCGAGTAGACGGTCGACGAGTTGCTCGTACGAGTCCGGAGACTCGTCATCAAGAAAGTGATCGATCTCTTCCGGAGTCGGCGGCAGTCCGGTCAGCGCCAGAGTGACTCGCCGAATCAGCGTTTCGCGTTTCGCCTCCATCGACGGTTCGAGTGACTCGCGGTCGAGTCGCGAAAGAATGAATCGGTCGATCCCGTTCCAAAGCCAGTCGGCGTCCGAGACGTCCGGCAGGTCCGGTCGAACCGGAGGAGTGAATGCCCAGTGTTCCTGCCAGTTCGCTCCCTGATCGATCCAGCGGCGAATCAGATCGACATCTTTCGGATCGAGCTGCCGCGTCGCACTCGGCGGAGGCATTTGCAGATCCGGGTCGTGAGAGGCGACTCTTTCAAACAGCAGGCTTTCGCTCGACTTGCCCGGCACGATCAGCGGCGAATCCGCAGCGCGTTCGAACACCGAGGCTCTCAGGTCCAGCCGCAAACCCGCTTCGCGAGTTTTCTCGTCGGGACCGTGGCAGGCGAAGCAGCGGTCGGCAAACAAAGGCAACACCTGGCGAGTAAAATCGACAGCCTGCGGTTCAGTCGCCAGCGTCGGCTCAACAAACCCACAACTCACGAGAATGGCCATCAAAACAAAACGCAACATGACAGTACCTGAAGAGCTGGCCTCGTGAATTACTTTAGAGTGTGAAAGATGCCGTCTGAAATCGCCCCACCCGTGGCAGACCTGACCAATTTGCTGGCAACGTCAGCGTAACTCCGGCACAAGTCGGATAACAGGCTCGCTGCGTTCAACCATTCAGGAGAATCAGCCGCTACTGCGGTCTCGGATGGCTATCTGAATATCGTGAGAAACCCGGATATCTGGCTATGAATGTGTACGATCGGTCGGACAGTCCTTATCATCCCGCGTCGTCTGACGGCTGGTTTTCGCGAATTCCCAACATGAAAAAACCGATCGTCCACCAACGCTGATCTGAAATGCCTTCCGTCCAGGAGAGTTCTGTGCTGCACAGTACACCTACGCCGCCTGCCACTACGCTGGTGGAGATCGATGATCTTCGCGACATGCTGAGCAATGACTCCGACTTTGGACCAGCTCATTACGCCGTACTTCAGAAGGCGACGAACAAGCAGCAGGCCACGACTTTCCGCCAGTTGGTCGACGAACTCCGACGAACTGTTGACGGGAACGGCCAGGCATCCGAGACGACGTACGCGAAACTCGGATCGTCACTGTACCTGCTCGGTCAACACCAGGCGGCACACAACTATCTGTCTCAAACAACAAGTAACGCTGTGGCGTCGTTTGTGCTGGGACTCGTCAGTCTCTCGCTGAATCGTTTTGAAGAGGCGACCGAGCACTTCGCAACGTCAGCGGGACTCGGCTATGACGCGGTATCCTGCGAGCTTCAACGAGTCGGCGCGATCCGGCTGAGCGGCCAGGTCGACGAAGCCGAAGCTGTCCTGAAAAAAATCGCTGGCAAGGCCGTTTCACGAGCAGACTATTCTTTTCAGATGGGTTGCATTCTTGCCGATAAAGGTGACACGCTCGGCGGCATCGAATACTTCGAACGGGCCGTTGACATGGACCCGCACCACACCCGAGCCCTGTTCTGGCTGGCCGGTGAAAACTGTCGGCACGGCAACGACGATGAAGCCATCCGACTTTACGAGCAGGCGTTGTCGTCGCCGCCGTTGCACATCGGGGCGTTGCTGAATCTCGGACTGCTTTACGAAGACGCCAATCGACTTGAGCAGGCGGCATTCTGTTTCCGGCGCGTTCTGGAAGCCGAACCGACGAATGAACGAGCACGACTTTACCTCAAAGACATCGACGCCTCGGAAGGGATGTACTACGACGAAGATTCGGTCAAGGCTGAGCAGAAAGTCATGCAGACGCTCACTCGACCAATCACCGACTTCGAACTTTCCGTCCGAAGCCGCAACTGCCTGGATCGACTCGGTATGAGAACGCTCGGCGACCTGACCGAAGTCTCCGAGCAGGAACTGATGAGCAGCCGCAACTTTGGTGACACATCTCTTAAGGAGATTCAGGAACTACTTGAGGCCAACGGTCTGTCGATCGGCTGTAATGTTGCGACCCGAAAAGCGGACATGGCCGAACCGCCGAAGGATCTGTCGCCCGAGCAACGCTCGGCGATGGAGCAACCAATTTCCGACCTCAATCTTTCAGTTCGGGCACGCAAGTGCATGTCACGGCTGAACATCTCGGCGATTGGCGAGTTGCTTTCGAAGTCACCGGACGACCTGTTGTCGTCCAAGAATTTCGGCGTGACATCACTGAATGAGATCCGTGCGAAACTGGCCGACATTGGCCTGAGTCTTCGAAACGACTGACCGTTCAACACTTCCTGCCAGGCGGAACGTGGGTATGGATGTCAATCGATCGGCGATCGGGCAGAAACTTGTTTCACGGCGCAGCGTGATTGCGGCTGCTGCCGTATCCGTCGTGCCGCTCAGTGCCGGTGCGTGGCATCTGCTCTCAAAAGATTCCAGCGGCCAGTCCTTGTCAAAAGCGGCATCGGCAACAGGGGTCTCTGCACCGCCTGACACCTGGAACCCTTTCGTTCGAGTCAATCTGACACCGTCACCGTTGACTGATCTCACGATTTCCATCGACGGGCCGTTCAGAATTCTCGCCCCCGGAAGCGCGAAGATTCTCGCTCAGTCAGACTCAGTCAAGAACAGAATCGTTTCCGTCGAAGGCAACGGAATTCGAGTCGGTGACGAAGTTTTTCCGATCAGCCAGATCGAAATTGTGACGGCCAGATCTCCGTCAATCTGGGTCGGTCGAAATCAGTATCGAGGCAGTGTTCGGATTTTTCGCCGCCCCGGAAACCGACTGATTGCCGTGAATCTGCTGCCGCTGGAAGAGTATCTCGCCAGCGTCGTGAACAGCGAAATGCCAGCGACGTTTCCAGATGAAGCCAGGGAAGCTCAGACCATCGCCGCGAGAACTTACGTGCTCTCTCAAATGAAGGGGCACCCGCAGTTCGACGTTTTCGCGACGTCACGCAGCCAGAAGTATCTCGGTTATCAATACCTCGATGATGCCGGAAGACGACTGGCCGGTGAGACTCAAGGTAGCCGCGAAATTGCTGCTCGCACGGCCGGCATTGTCTGCACCTGGGAAGGCAAAGTTTTCACCACGTATTACACCGCAGTTTGTGGCGGACGGACGACGCTGGGACGATCGGTTTTCAAAGATGCCGTGCCTGCCATTGCCAGTGTGGAATGCGACTGGTGCCGCGAGGCCGACCGTTACCGCTGGACCAGCAGCCTCCCGCTGAATCGAATGTCAAAATCGCTGCAGGAATACTTTGCTGCTCAGAATGAAGAATTCGGTCAGTTGAAGTCGCTGCAATCCGCTTTCGGAGATGCAGGCGATCTCCCGTTCTACATGGTCAGTGACGGCATCCGGACAAAAAAAATCGCCGGTACAGACCTGCGACATTCACTGCCGATCGGGACTCTGGACAGCCCAAGGTTCACCGCCGAAATCGACGCCGCCGAAGTTCGATTCTCCGGAGCTGGCCACGGCCACGGCGTTGGGTTCTGCCAGTGGGGCTCCCGAGGTCTCGCCCTTGCCGGGCGCACTGCCCTGCAGATTCTGCAGTACTACTACCCCGGCTCCGCAACCGTTCGCCTGCGAGGTTGAACCTGACGCTGGTGTTGTTTAAGGATCGAATCAAGTCAGAAATGAGGACTCACGTCCAACGCCGCATGGCAGCGGCGTTTTCAGACGTGTATGTACCCGGGCAGATGCTTCTTTTTCCCGCCCGCTTCTGATACACGTCCCCGCGAAATAGCCACACAAGACCGTTCTTGAGTGCTGATTGAGCGGTCTTCAAGAGACTCAGAACCCTGTTTCAAATCGCCGGTATGGATTCTGCAGTCGTTTTGTGCTTTTTGCCGCTCGTATTCTGTGGATTCTTTCGCACCTGGCCAGATCCACTGATTCCAGCTTTACGACGGTGTGCGGAATTTTTCAGGGACGACGCCGCATCCGTTTTCACTTTTGCATGTTTAAATTTTTGGGGGAGAACAACTGAATGACAAAACTTTCACGACGGAAGCGTGGTTTCACGCTTATTGAGCTGCTGGTAGTGATTGCGATCATCGCGATCCTTGTGGCTCTACTGTTGCCGGCGGTGCAGCAGGCTCGCGAGGCTGCACGACGCAGCCAATGCAAGGCCAATCTGAAGCAGATTGGGATCGCCATGCACAACTACGTTGACACGTTTTCGGTTCTGCCGATGGGCTTCACCAATGACTATGGTCTTGGTACCAGTATTTCCGGGACCGCTTATCAGCACAAAGGCAGTAACGTACGCAATAATGCGCAATGGGCCTGGAGCGCCTACATTCTTCCGTACATGGATCAGGCAGGCGCGTACGCTGAGATTAAAATTGGTGAAATGTTTGCAGCCGAGGCAATGAATATTGCATCCGTACAGACGGTTATTGCACAGCCATTGCCAGCCTTTCTCTGCCCGACAAGCACCGGCCTGAATATCACACAGAACGGTGAATACCGTGCCAGGGCTCTCAATGGCACAGTGTACGACGTCGCTCGCGCCAGCTATGCAGCAGTCGCTGACGACAACGAAGGAAACGGTCGAGTACTGACTCACGACGCCCGGAACTGCTCCGGCCTGTTATTTAACGACAGCAGCACACAATTTCGAGACATCACCGATGGTCAATCCAACGTCCTGATGGTTGGCGAAAAAGCCTGGGAAACTCAAAACGGACGCTGCAACGTCAAGCAGGTGGCTGGGGCTGCCACACTTTATGTCTCGGGTGCCTCGAACCAGCTGACCATGGAAAACCGCGGTGGTGGTTCGGCGCTGGGCATTGCCGGTAACGGTATCAACGTCGACTCCGCTCAGGCATGCAATAACCTGTGGGATATCAAGATGACCTTCAGTTCGAACCATGCTGGCGGCGCGCACTTTGTTCTTGCTGACGGCGCCGTTCTGTTCCTTGGTGAAAACATTGACCTGACAACCTACCGCCGCCTGGCTCACAAGGACGACGGTAACACGCTTGGGGACTTCTAGAGCACTTTCAGAATTCGTTTTCAATGTTCTGCAGGATGGTTACCAAGGAAAGAATGAGTATTCCGGGTGCCGACTCCTGCACAGAAACCATGAAAATGGTCTAACTGTATTCCCGAATTGTCTGATTGTCAGATCTCGTGCAAGACCGTTGCCACACCAGTGGCAACGGTGCTTTTCATCAAATAACTGCTTTTTTGTTGGCTGGAAAACTGAAATGAATCTGAAATTTGCGTTAAGACTACTTCTGTCATTCCTGCTCCCTGTCTGTAGTCTGGCCGGGTGTGGCGGAGAAGGATTTAGTCGCGTGCCTGTCTCCGGAACAGTAACTGTCGATGGGGATTCGAACATTGCGGGAAGCCTGGTAGGCACAGCCGACATGTCCAATGACACTAAGGGAACTAACCGTCCAAACGTTAGCGCGCCGATCGAAAACGGAAAGTTCACGTTTGTTGCTGGAACAGAACCAGCAGCTGGTGAATACGTTTTTGAAGTCAGCATCTATCGCCCCGGTGAAAACACGGCTGCGGTAACAAGCCAGTCAGAACCCGGAGACGCTATGGAAACGGGATCGGGTTCCGTCATGTATCAGACGAGAATCACAATTCCAGAAGGCGGCAGTGAGAATCTGCCGATTGAGCTTTCTGCATCAAATAAGCTTGCTGGAGCTGCAGATGCCGGTTCGGGGGAACGATAGAACCGACCTCTTCTCCGAAGATTCGACAGGCGACCTCGTTCAGGTCGCCTGTATGAATTTCTTTGTCAGATCGCAGATCTGCCGTAATTCGTGATGCCTGACCAATGGGAAGTTTCGGCACTAAGTTTTGCCGGTTTTCCACGAGTCGCTGGTTGCATGGCTGTCCGTCAGACTTGTTTACGATCCGGGGCAGGAGCCAGGTATGAGCAACCACCCGGTCGGCAAAACACACGAACCTGGTCAATCAACGCAGCAGGCGCCTCGACCGACACTCTCACGGAAACGGAAGCTCTGCTACGGCTCGGTCGTCTGTGTTCTGTTTTTCACAATCATGGAGACTGCGCTGTTCCTGGCAGGTATCGCACCGGTAGCCAGCGAAACTGATCCGTTTGCGGGATTCAGTAGTCGATTTCCATTATTCATCCCGCAGACGACTTCGTCAGAAAATCCGAATCTGGTGACAGCCGATAATCGGCTCGCCCTGTTCAACCGGCAGTCATTTTCCGCGAAGAAACCTGCCGACGGATGCCGCATTTTCTGTCTGGGTGGATCGACAACGTACGGGCGACCGTACGATGACCAGACCTCTTTTTCCGGCTTCCTGCGAGCCGCCTTGTCGAAGCTGGATCCCGATCGTCAATGGGAAGTCGTCAACGCTGGCGGCATCAGCTACGGCAGCGTTCGCATTGCCCTGCTGCTGCGTGAGCTGGTCAATTACGAACCGGACGTCTTTGTCATTTACACCGGTCATAATGAGTTTCTCGAAGACCTGACCTATGCGTCATTGATTCAGACACACGAGTCTGTTCGAACTCTCGGTGGTTGGCTGGCTCATTCGAGAACGTTCTCCTTGGCGCATCGGATAGCAACCTCCAATAGCAGAACGAGAACCACTGACTCGACAGCTTTGCCTGACGAAGTCGATGCCATTCTGGACCGATCCATTGGCCCTGGTGCTTATCGACGGGATGAAGTCTGGTATCGTGAGGTGGCCGCTCAGTTCCGGCAAAGTCTTGAGCTGATCATCAGGATGGCTGAGGCTTCCGGTGCCAAAGTCATACTCGTCACTCCCGCTTCAAGTCTGAGGGACTGTGAACCCTTCAAGAGTGAACACGACGACGGACTGACCGGTGAGCAGCTGCGAACGTTTACCCAATACTTGAAATCTGCCACCCAGGCTTTTGACAATCACGAAGAGAAACTCGCACTCGACCATGTGACGCAGGCGTTGAAAATTGACGCCCGGTATGCAGCCGCCTGGTATCTGCTCGGTCGGATTCTGCTGTCGACCGGTGACGAGGACGGAGCCAAACGGGCATTCCAACGCGCTCTGGAAGAAGACGTCTGCCCGCTGCGTGCCCGCAACCAGATTGTGGAGATTGTTCGAGAAACAGCAGGCCGACGTCGACTTCCACTCGTCGACTTTTCCGAACAAATGGTCGAAGTTTCCGAGCATGGAATTCCGGGAAGCGACTGGTTTCTCGATCACGTTCACCCAACGATTGCCGGACATCGGTTACTAGCAAAATTGCTTTGCGATGCTCTCGTTGATTCGAAAATTGCAAGACCGCAGCCAGCTTGGACCGACCAATCATTCGACGACGTTGCCAATCAGGTTCAGTCACAGATCGATCCGGTCAAGCATGCCGTGGCGCTTCGGAATCTGGCCAAAGTCCTGAGCTGGGCGGGAAAGACCGACGACAGTGATCGCCTGGCTCAAATGGCGATCGAACAGTTGCCGGGTGATTCAGAAGCGCAATCCATGGCAGGATTCGCGGCACTGCGGCGAAACGACCTTTCCGCCGCTCGTACACACTTTGAGGCGGCGCTGCGGGTTGCTCCGCAAAACGTCAAGGCTCTGGACGGACTCGGTAACGTATTCAGTCTGAATGGTGAGCCAACAAAAGCACGTGACTGCTTCGCGCGCGCTGTAAGGATCAATTCATCCAGCGTTCCGTCCTGGTTCAATCTGGGGAATGCGTGCCGGGAACTCAATCAGCTGGACGATGCTGCTGCCGCCTACGGGAAATCGCTTTCCCTGGAACCGAAGCAGCCGGATGTTCATAAGAACCTTGGACTCGTACGGATCGCTCAGGGGAATCTGCCTGCCGCCGTGAAGGAGTTTGAAGCAGCCCTTCATCTGCAACCCGACTCGCCCGAACGTCATGCAGAACTGGGATTCCTGCTGATTGATTCGGGCAGGAACGCGCATGCGTCCAAAAAATTCGAAGACGCTTTGTCCATCGACCCGAATTGCATCTCCGGACTGATTGGAACGGCGCTGGTCCTCGAACAACAGGGAAACGTGGCAGATGCCGCCACGGTCATACGTCGCGCGATCGCAATCGCCCCCGAAAATCGCAGTCTCCGTGACCTGCTTGACCGTCTGACCCGGTAGCTGACAGCCAAACATCAATCGTTCCTGACCTTGTGTGAACGGCAGCCGGGAACAAGTCTGCGACCTGGTCAGGCCCGGAAGAACGGACCGAACTTTGCGGCCGCAAACTGCTGGACTCCCGTCTTTATGCAGTCGGCAACGGCGGCGGCAGCTCGCTGAACTCCCACAGCATCAACGTCCAGATGCGTGCAGGCTCGCAGCGTTTGAGGCCCCATCGCGCCAATCCGGACACCCCGCTCGCGGAGTGCGGCTGAAAGCTGGCTGGCGTCACCGATTTCACGATTCACGTCGAAGAAAACGAGGTTCGACTCGACGCCTGCCAGGTCGACGTTGATTCCGTCGATTTTCGCGATCGCTTCGGCAAACGTTCGGGCATTGGCATGGTCGTCCGCCAGTCGCTCGACGTGGTTTTCGAGAGCGTAGATGGCGCCTCCGGCGATGATCCCCACTTGACGCAGCGCGCCGCCCATCATCTTTCGAATCCGACGAGCCCGCTTAATCGCTTCCGCCGAACCGACAAGAATCGATCCCATCGGGCATCCCAGCCCCTTCGAGAAGCAGATGGAAACCGTGTCGAACCCGTCACAGATTTCTCGGACATGCACGTTGGATGTAGTGACCGCGTTAAAAAGCCGCGCCCCGTCAAGATGCGTCTTCAGGCCGACGTCGTGAGCCCAACTGCAAACTCGCTGAAGCTGCTCGACCGGCCACGCTCGACCGCCGCCGCCATTCGTCGTATTTTCGCAGCAAAGCAGCTTCGTCACAGCGAGGTGCTGGTTGTCGACGTAAACCTTTCCTTCCAGATCGGCGACATCGAGCATTCCGAACCGACCTCGGATCGTTCGCGTCGTGATGCCGCTAATGGCAGCCGGCGCTCCGCCTTCGAATTTCGCAATGTGTCCCTGCTCTTCGATCAGCAGTTCATCGCCAGGGAAGCAGTGAGACCGTATTCCCATCTGATTGGACTGCGTGCCGGAACAGGCAAAAACGGCTGCTTCCTTATTCAGCAGTTCGGCAACCATTTTCTCAAGGCGGTTAACGGTCGGATCCTCGCCCCCCATGTCGTCGCCGACTTCCGCCGTCATCATGGCTTCAAGCATGCCCGGAGTCGGCTTTGTGACCGTATCGCTGAACATATTGACGACGGAATCGCTCATTGTTTTCCTGCCTTTACCGTTCTTTCAGTCCGAGCCAGCCAGACGTCAGGTTTCCCAGGCATTCTTCGCCGGCTGAGAAACGCTGTGGACTGTCTGGAAATCCAAAGTCGTATACCCGAACATGCTACTGTCACGGTCAGAATCTTCCACGCTCGAAGCATGCTTTCGTTTCTCCTGCCCCTACAACCCTCCAGATATTGACAACCGAAAGTCGAATGGCAGCCACCAGGAAGGACACCAGCGATTTACCCACCGTCCCGGTCCACGTACTCATTGTGGACGACGACGAGCCGCACGCGCAGGCCGTTGCGGAAAGCCTCGAACGAGTGGGCTACGACTGCGTGATTGCAAATTCCGGCGAACGTGGCGTGCAGCTGATCGAGAGCCAGGAATTCGACGTCGTCATCACCGACCTGAAAATGGACGACGTGGACGGCCTGGGAATCCTGCAGAAAACCAAGGAAGAACTGCCCGATGCCGAAGTCATTCTGCTGACCGGCCACTTTTCCTATCAGTCAGCCCTGGCCGCTGGTCAAGCTGGCGCATCGATGTACCTCACCAAACCGGTCGACATCAGCGAGCTGCGGCAAGCGGTCGAGCGAGCATCAACTCGAATTCGTCTGTTGCGAAAAAATGCGGAGCTGTCGCGAAGACTCGACGAGCGGTTTGGCTTTGAAGGTGTCATCGGCAACAGCCCGGCGATGAAACGAGTCATCGATCGGCTGCGACAGGTTGCTCCGACGGGAGCGTCAGTGCTGATTCTGGGAGAAAGTGGCACCGGCAAAGAACTCGTCGCCCGAGCTCTTCATCAGAACAGCGATCGCAAAAACAAACCGTTCGTCCCTTTGAATATTTCCGCGTTGCCAGAGAGCATTCTGGAAAGCGAACTCTTCGGACACGAACCGGGCTCGTTCACCGGAGCGGTTGATCGGCGAATCGGGAAGTTCGAATACGCCAACGGAGGCACCCTGTTTCTGGACGAGGTTGGCGAGATGCCGGTCGACACTCAGATCAAACTGCTGCGCGTTCTGGAAAGCCGGAAGATTTCCAGGGTCGGCTCAAACGAAGAACTGGAAATCAACGTTCGGCTCGTTGCCGCCACCAACGCGGATCTCGAAGAGCTGATCAAAGAAGGCAAGTTCCGCGAAGATCTCTATTATCGGCTGAAAGTGACGTCGATCATGCTGCCGCCGATGCGCGAGCGGAAGATGGACATCCCCCTGCTGATCGACCGGTTTCTGGACGATCTTTCTGAAAGCTACAAGCGAGACAAGCCAACGGTATCACGAGCCGCACGACAGTCTCTCACCGCGTGCGACTGGCCCGGAAATATCCGCCAGCTTCGGAACGTGATGGAAAGCATGTTCGTCCAGGATTCAGATGGCGTTCTCGACGTTGACGACCTGCCCGAGGACATTCCCGCCATCGGCGGCGACTCGGAAGACAGCGGAATCCTGCAGACCGGTGGGCTGTCGACGGGCGACGGGGCCGACGCCCTGATCGGTCGCACCATGGCTGACATCGAACGTCATTACATCGTGAAAACGCTTGAGCTGACCAACGGCAACCGCCACGAAGCCGCTCGCCTGCTCGCGATCGGCGAACGCACCCTCTATCGAAAGATCAAAGAGTACGGGCTGTAATGTCGAGCCGAGAAACCGGCCCAAACAACATCTTTCCGAGATGCGGACGGACTGTGCCTGTGACCGTGTAAACAGGCTGTCAGGTCACAATCTTCGCCCACATGACCCGCGTCTTTGAGATCTTGTCGTGCCAGGTTTGCTGTTCAGGATCCCAGATGCACATCAACAGACCAATACTTAACACGGAAGCGCCGATGTTACGGAAGATGAGCCGGCTGAACGCCTGACCTTTCGTGATCGGTGAATTACCTTCGAGGTCCGTCACGACAAGGCCCAGCGCCGTTTTCCCAAGCGTGCCTCGCATCGCCGTCCCTTCAGTGAACACGTAATACATCACCACAATCAGGATATTGAGCAAGGCGTCCACCTGATTGAGCGTCGCGACCATGCCCTCCATCTCAAGGTATTCGACCGTGGCGATCATCCCGAGAGTCATCAACGTCTTGATCCCTGTAAAGACGCCGAGCAGGAAATAGTCGATCGTGTAAGCAAGATATCGCACCCAGAAGTCAGCGGGCACATTATCTTTGCGTCGCTCGCCCAGTCCAAGTTCCCGCTGGTTGTAGAACGAAAACAGCCCCGTCGCCCGCATCATGAAAACAGCCGGGTAGGCAACAAGCTGCGAAATGATAAACACGATCAACGCCATCGTCGGCAGCCCGAGGACAGCAGCCATCATGTCGTACATGAACCCTCGTTTTTCGGGTTCCGTCTCAATGCCGCACAGACCGATCAGTTTGGTGAGCAAATCTCCAAAGCCATTGAAAATCGACTCTGCAAAGATTCCGGACGGGACCAGAATGGCCAGCGCGGGTAACAGGGCGCAAAGAGCCACGAGCCACCAGACGCAAACACCCTTCATCGATCGAAAACCGTACTGGAACATGTAATACGGGATGTAAGCCTTGTACGTGAACTTTGCCGACATGTGAGAGAGCGCAACGGGCAAAGTCCACGTCGGGAGAATGTACATCACACCGGTCACAATCATGCAGACCAGTGACGCTGCGAGCACCGACATCGCCGCTGCGAGAGAGCCTTCGTCGCCAGTAGCCGCATCCATAACACCTTCCGTAAAGAACGCCAGAATGCTGATCGTCGCCACGTGAATTGGCCACAACAAGGCGAGAGGCCAGAACAGCAACTTGATCCCCAACGCGACGCCGACGAAGAAATCAAAGTTGAATCGATCAAGCGAATCTCTGCCCTCCATTGTTGCTTTGGTAATCAGCGTGAACAGTTGCCAGAAGCAGCCCATTGATGCGGCACCGCTCAACGTCGACAGAAACCCCCAGAAGACCAGCACAGGAATTTTGACCGGCGTATCAGGGTTCGTCGGATCCTCGGGAATGCAATACACCGTGGCCATGTAAAGAGTCGCCAGAAACAGCGTCAGATACGCGCTGAATGTCAGACTCAACCGAATGGCCAGCGACATGTTCTTTTTCAGGAACGCCATCGAGTCCTTCCAGACGACTTTGGGATAGTCGTCCGGGTCGGGGCCTTTATTCTTCCGCTTCTTTTTCTGTTTAGCACTCAGCATCCCCGTGTCGAGATTCACACCACAGGCAGGACACTCGATGTCCTCTTCGTCGACTTCCGTTGCACACTTCGGGCAGATGCGTACATCCAGATCCTCGCCACGTTCCAGGTCGATCGCGGCAAAGAAATCCTCATCGTCGACTGACGGGCGGGGAGCAGCCGCTTTCTTACGTCGGGGCGTCTGACCGTCACCGCTTGCTTTGCCTTTAGGGACGCGAACTGGCTGGCCACATTTCCGGCACTTGATGACTTTTCCGCGAGCAGCATCGGGAGCTGAAATACCCGCTCCGCATTCGCACCGAACTTTCACTGGCATGAAGAACTCTCCGAAACGCAATAACTGCCGCGAGCCTGGACTGCTCCGACAACAAAGAAATGATTGAGAAGACCCGACCGACGCGTATGAATAATCCGACGCGGAATGAAGAGGCTACTCTAGCAGGGATTCGCTGTCGTTTTCACGCGACAAACCCGTGCTCGTCGCAGAGTATCAGAAGGAATGCGGACGTTCGTGTCTCAACTTCCAGACGTGTAGTCCTCGGGAGCTATCTTTTAACACATCCCCACCGCTCAACAGGAATCCACAACGCATACCAGGATATGTCAGAACAAATTCGGCGTTTCAGCCAACGACGCCGTCAATCGAGGACCGATCGATCATGAAGCCATCCAAACATCCGCCTCTGTACCTGCTGGTGGCAGTCACATCCTTTTTTCTGGGCACAATCGCCGACTCATTCGGAAAATCGGAGTCTTCGGTTTTGACGTCAGCTTCCGCCGAACATTCAGTTCGTGCCGTCCCTGTGTCACCAGACAATTCTGCTTCTACTCCCCACGATGTTTCATCGCTGAGCATGACTCGGCAACCGACCGAAGTACGAAACGGGTTCGCGTTGTCGGCGAATGAACCGGCAAACGAACACGGAAAGTCGCGAAACTCAAGCCGAAAGTCAGCAACATCTAAACCAGACAGGTCGGTCCCTGTTCTGAAAACAGACCTCGGGAACGTCGAAATCTTCACCGCCAGTAACGACTGGAACCGGGACATCTCTGACCTGCCGGTACACCGAATGTCGAGCACCTGGGTGCGGTCGATTGGTCTGTCCGACCATCTTCATCCCGATTTCGGAACAATGTGGCGAGGCTCGCCGATCGGCATTCCCTACGTCGTGGTTGCCTCTGACCAACCGAAGGTCGCCGTCGAATTCGAATATGACGACGAGAGTGATCCGGGACCGTACCCGATTCCCAATGGTGTCCCGATTGAAGGCGGCCCGGACGCGTCGTACGAAAGCGACCGACACATCATTATGATCGATCCAAAGAAGAAACTGCTCTACGAACTCTTTCAGGCGATTCCCGATCCGATCTTCGGATGGCGAGCCGGTTCAGGAGCCATCTTTGATCTCAGCTCAGACAAGCTGCGCCCCGACGGGTGGACATCGGCAGATGCAGCGGGGCTGCCCATCTTCCCCGGACTGGTCCGCTACGACGAGGTCATGAAGGGAGAAATTCGACACGCGCTGCGGTTCACTGTTGAGCGAACTCAGCGAGCCTACATTCACCCGGCACGTCACTTCGCGAGTCGACACACCGATCCCACTCTGCCGCCAATGGGACTGCGAATGAGGCTTCGGGCCGACTATGACATCTCAAACTTTCCGCCAAGCGCCAAAGTGGTCCTGACCGCTTTGAAGAAATACGGAATGCTGCTTGCCGATAACGGCAGCAACTGGTTCATTTCCGGCGTCCCGGACTCTCGCTGGCAGAACGACGAACTCGCCACACTGAAACGAGTGAACGGTCGAGACTTCGAATGTGTCGACACCGGCCCGCTCAAAAAATAGGCTCGGTATTCGACATGAGTCCCCGTTACCGGCACAAAGCGCCAGCGAGTGATTGCCGATAACCCACTCGCTGACGCTTCGAGGTTGCTCCAGCATGCAGAAAAATCACAGCCCCTTGGCGCTGGCAGGAAGTCGGGCAGCTCTAGCCTGTCAATTCCAACAGGCGGTCAGTTTCGAGTCATGTACTCGCGAGCTTTGCCGTCTGCCCCGATCTGAACCGTGTAACTTGAACCGTTGGGCGCGACCGACATTTTCACGAAGACACCGTCGCACTCGCCAAGTTTTCCGACGTTGGCGATAAACTCGCCCGGAGCCTGCTGGTCAGCAGCCAGGTTGACGTTCTGATGAAGCTGATAGAGATGCTTCAGAGATTTCACTTTGCAAAGTGTCTGCTGAGTCTGTTCGTGCCCCCCCTTCGTCGGACCGTTGCACATGATCGCCACGACGGGATCGATCGCCATGACCAGCGCCGGATTGTTACTCGTTGGCAGGCCGTGATGTGTCACCATGAAAACATCAACATGACCGAGCGGATTGTTTGGTGTGACAAGTTTGGCCTCGATATTCCAGGTCAGGTCTCCGCAGCAGAGGAACTTGAAGTTGCCAAAGGTTGTCAACAGACTGACACTGGCCGCGTTGTCCGACTTGTCTTCAGGCATTGGCTCATGAAGCTTTGCAAATGGATTTGCATCGCCAGTGTTCTCAATCACGTCCCGGCTGGCCGTCACGACTTTCATCGACAGCGGAGTGCTGCCCGCCTTGATCGGAAGGCTGTCGCCGGCCTGAATCGCCTTTGACTGGTTTTGAGACGCGGCACGGTACGCCACGATCCGTTCTTCAAACTTCGCGTCTTCCTGAAGCGAGTCAGGAATTCCTCGATCCCAGAACGTGCCGATTTTGATCTTCTCGGTCAGCGCCGCGTGGTTTCCGTAATGATCGAGGTGCCAGTGTGAAACGAGAGCATGGTCGATCTGCTTGATCTTCGCATGATTCATTGCGACGTCGACGATGCGGTCGCGATCCCGAAAGTCGTAGCCGGGATACCCGGAATCAATCAGCAGCGACTCGCCTTCAGGAGTCACAAAAAGCGTCGCCGCTCCGCCTTCGACATCAATAAAGTAAACGTCCAGTCGACCGTCTGCGGCTCCCGCATTCGCCAACGACGAAGCCGCAACAACCACAGCCAGACCAGCAACAAGGCACAACATCAATCGCATGGCAATACTCCATCGAGGCGGATCAGGTAACGCTCAAATCAAGCGTCGACTTTAACCCGCCCGACAACCGGAGTCATGCGTACGGCCCTGGCGAAATTTCGCGGCGACGCGACTCAAAGATCGACAGACGTCTTCCGGGCAACCAGTTTCCCGCTCTGAAGCTGAGCGTTCAGCCGCTCAAGCATGCCTCGATCCAGCGGGTGCAGTCGCTCGGGACGAAGCCCGGTTTCAACCGCGTAAGCCAGCGTTTGCCTTGCCTGATCCGGGTTGCCGGTTTCCCCCTGAACGAAGGCCAGATGCAGCAATGTTGTCGGTGAATTTTCGCCTTCTGCGGCTGCTGTCAGATCGTCGGTTGCCGCTCGCAGACGAGACTGAGCCAGCTTTACACATCCGCGAGTGTCAAGAAGTTGAGGAACTGGACCGGCCTGGGCAATCGCACGCTCGGCAAACGTCATGGCTTCATCGAGCAACCTGCCGCGCATCGCCAGGTTCCAGGCGAGTGAATTCAAAGCGGGCACGTATCGACTATCGACGCGAAGAATCTCACGATACAGCTCTTCTGCTTCCGAATATTTCTCACCAAGTGACCAGACATCTGCAAGACACCGCTTTGAATCCAGCGAGGCCGGACGTTCGTGAATGTGCTCCACCATGTGCTGCTCCACAAGTGCCAGCCGCCTGCGGTTGGCACCGGCCCGAAGCATGTCGAGTGAAAGACGGGCTGCCGTATCCGTCGGCAGTTGCTGCCAGACGACGCTCAGCAATTCGAATGCTTCGACATCACGGCGTCTCTCCAGCAACCACTGCACGAGATCGCCAACGTGCTTTGAGTCTTCCTCAACGGCTGCTCGCAGGTAGCGGTCGACGGCCTGACTGAGGGCCGCTTCATTCACAGACGCGCCGAGAAGCAACGCCGCGCGACAGGTTGCGGCACCAAGCAGCAAGCGGTCAGTCTTCATCCCTGAATTCGTCGACGAGTCAATAAAAGCGTCGAGTTCCTGAACAGCGACCGGTGCCTGCCCAATCGCCATCAGGTATCGACTTCGCCATCGAACCACATCTGCAGGCGACACCGTCGTTGGAAGATGCTCGATCTGTTCTCGAGCTTCCAGCAGCGCTCCCGTTTGAATCTGGTGCAGAATCAGATCGCCCAGGAATGCCGGATCAGAGAACCCATCCCGCGCTGCCCGATCAAACTGCGGTCCTGCCTGCTCTGGCAGTCCGACCTGAAGATACAACTTTCCGAGTTGCCAGTGATCGTGGTGGTTCATCTGCCGCCGGTCGTCAATTTTCTCCAGCAGCTCGATGGCCATCAGATGGTCCGCGGGTCTGGGCGAGTGCCGCAGCACCGTGGCCATCGCTCTTATATCGCGAGTTTCAATGGTCAGCTTTCCGGCAGCATTCTGATCCATCAGTGCCGTCGCTCTTTGAAAGTCCTGATAGTTCTGCTTCTGTGCAAGGATGATCGCGAGACTTCTCCGCGCAGATCGAACACTCTCATCAGTCGCGTTCGACTCGAACGACAGCATTCTTTCGAACAGAGGCTCCGCCAGTTCCTGCCGTCCGTTTCGCAGATAAAGGTCGGCAAGTTGTTGTACGGCTGCCGTATCATCCGACTGTTGATCGACGTACTGCTGTAGGACGCCGATGGCTCGCTGCAAGTCTCCGAACGCTTCGTACGTCCGCGACAACTGAAGCGTGGTCATCCGCGGAGCATGCTGCCGGAAAACTTCCACGGCCTGCTCTGCTCGATCGTTTCGAAGATAAAGCTTCATCAGTGAAATGGCCGCTTCGCCGTTCTCCTCAGATTCAAGCAGCGTGTTACGAAGTTGACGTTCAGCGTCTTCGACCTGCCCGTTTGAAGCCAGCGTCTCACCCTTCAATCGAGATGCTTCCTGAGGATCTCCGGACAGCTCCGCGATCTGAATCTGCAAAGCGAGTACGTCACTGTCGCCTGGGAAATCATCGTGAATCTGCGCGACCAGACGACGAGCGTCGTCGAATTCGCGTTTCAGAATCAGCATTTCAGCAGAAAGCATCGTTACATCGAGCAACGAACCGCCGTCCGTCCGCGCCGCACTTAAGAGTTCAGTCACTTCCTTCCAGTCGCGTGCGACTTCCGGAACCGTCGCGTTGTAGTCAATGAGGTGCCTGACGAGTTCCAGCCGCACGGCTGGAATGTGAACCAGTTGCCGGTACTCGGCCAGAGCTTCGGGATATCGCTTTGCCGTCGCCAGCGTTGAAGCCAGACCTCGACGGGCCTCGACCGACTGCGGCGAATATTTCAGCACGCGACGGTACGCAACCAATCGATCTTCAACCTGGCCGATCCTGCCAAAGCATTCGGCCAGTTTCAGATCAACCTTCTGCAACTGCTCCGGCGACTCGGCCAGAATTCTGCGTGCTTCTTCAAGAGAATCTGCCGCGGCACGCCACCGTTGATCCGACATGGCAACACCCGCTTCCAGTCGCAGCCGTTGCCCGTCAGTGATTTCAGTTCGTGGCAACTGATCGAGTGAATCGCGAGCTTGATTAAAATGCTCATGACCGATCGCGATTTCCGCCATCAACTGATGAATCTCGATCCGGTCCTCAGCCGCTGAATCTTCGAGCAAAGTTGCCGCCAGCGCAAACGCTTTTTTTACGTCTCCGAACTCAGCGGCCAGAATGACCCGCTGAAGATCGAGCCTTCTCTGGTCTGCTTTCGATTGGTCTTCGCGGGCAAGCAGAGTTTCAGTTTCAATTGCAATCCGACGAGCTTTGGGAAGTCTGTCATCCGCGCGAGCCTGCCTGGCCCTCGCAATGCCGACTTCGCCAGCCGCGTACAATACCTGAAATTCGTTGGGAGCAATTTTCAAAGCGCGGTCAATGTCCAGCCCGGCCTCTTCCGGCTGCTTTGTGCGGACTCGAAACTTCGCTCGAGCAATCCAGGCCGCCGGCTCCTGCGAATTGACCTGCACGAGCCGCAGCATCAATTGCTCAGCTTCTTCGGTCTTTGCAGACTTCGAATGCTTCAGCCAGGCCAGACGTTCCCACGGTTCGATCATCTCTGGAGAATCGTCAATCGCTGCCTGAAACGCTTCAGCCGCCGCGATGTGATTGCCCAGTTTTTCCTGACACACGCCCGCCTGAAAATCGAACAGCCCCTCTTTAGGATAAGTCTGCTGCAACACCTTCACGTGTGAAAGCGCGTCGGAATAACGGCCCAGTTCGATCGCCGTCACAACCAGCCGACGCCGAATGTCGTCACGTGTCTGATCTTTTCTCAGCACACGTTCGAAGAGCATGAAGACTCCCTTCCCACCATTGGGACGAGTTCGTGCGTCGTCACTGAGAATCGCAAACTCGGCCAAAGCGTTAACGTCATTGGGCGATGAGCTGCAGTACTGCTCGAAAAAATTCAACGCGACGCCAACGTCGCCAGCTTCCTTTGCCTGTCGAGCGTTCTGCAACGACGAGCCGGCGACACGTCGCACCTGCCATCCATGAACGGCGTACGTCGAAACCAGCATCAGCCCAACGACGCCGGTAACGATCCCCAGCAACCGATAGTTCAGTTGCCGCGGCTGAACTTCCGCGATCTGATCGGAAGAAAGTTGAAGACGTCCGAAACTCGTTCGATCTGCAGAAACGACTTCCGGTCGCGTGTTCGTCATCGTTGGGCGAGGCTTTGCAACCTGCACTGCCCTGGACACAACCTGCTTCACCGCTCGGCGAGTGGACACACCCGGCTCGGGAGCTGTCCAGGCTTCGCGTTTAAAATCTGCCACAGCAGCGATTGTTCCGCTTCCGGTCAGCATTCGTCGAAGCTGAATCCCGACACAAACCCCCGCAGCGATCCCGGCAAGATTTGCGAAGAGATCATCCATGTCGGTCGTTCGCCGAGGCACGAACTGCTGAAGAAATTCTGTCACGACGGCGTGAACGGTCACCGCAGCCGCGAGCAGAGACATCGTTCGTCGAGTGCCCGACACGGCATACCACATCAGAATGCAGGTCGTGCCAAAGTACGCAACAAAGTGGTAGACCTTGTCGACGACTCCGTGTTTCAGCGTTCTGACGGTTTCTTTCGGGAAGGACCGAAACAACCACCACGGATCTTCAGAGAGCAGCAGGTACGTTAGAAAAGTCATGCAGCAGGCTGCCAGCGCGAAGCGACCTTGTGCCGACGCAAACCAGCTGCGCATAACAATGGCAATCGCCCGGCCCATCATTGAACCGGGTTCGCGATTCCCCACCGCTGGTTGTTCGTGCATTTCTGAAACGCTCATAAGACTCTGATCAGTTCCTGGACAGTGAACCGCTTTCGACTGAAGACCGATCGATCTACCGAGCACAACTGCTGAGATCGCCACTCTGACGATTCTTCGCCGTGTCGCGAACTTCCGGCGACCGTATGGCAAAGAAACCGGCAAGCACCTCTTCGCAGTACTCTTCGTGACGCTTGAACCAGGCGTCGGCGGCGTACTTCTTCCATTTGCCAAACGGCGGCGGCTCAATCAGCGGCAACAGACTTTCAATGTGCGACTCGTCGATTTCACACACCTCGAACAATTGGAATAACGCACGCTCTGGGTTTGTTGTCAGCTCTTCGAAACCCAGCGACACGTCCGACCAGCTTCGCCCGTAGATGTAGGACAGCTTCCACAGGAAATAGTGCAACTGGTAAGGGTGCTCGATTGATTGCTCATCCAGAAACGGGAAATGGTACTTCAAGTCGCGAGCCCAGTTGAGCAGATAGAAGCCGTCGACCGCTGCAAAATCTGCTATCTTCCCGTCGGGTGCAAAGCGTTCAATGTTCTGCAGGTTGGACGCCCATTGATCGCGAGGGTGTCGGTAAAGATGCACGATTCTGGCGTTCGGAAACGTGCGGCGAGCCCACGGCAGGCGGAAATCCATCCGGTTGAACTGCAAGACCGGGCGCCCGTCTGCTCGTTCTACCAACTGCTCCATGTACGACTTCATGCGAGGGTTCCAGGCTTCCTCGCCCATGTAAAGTTCTTTCTCGTTCCAGGCTTCGTCGAACACCTCACCCAGATCAGCCATCCCGTCGTATTCGGTCCAGTAGTCCGCCACTTTCCGATGCGTCGAGTCGACTCGCGCACCACGAACATTCGGGTCAAACCAGCGCCGTTCATTGAACGGTTCGTAGTACGAAACAAAGCCGGGTATGTTCCGGAACAGATTCCAGAGAAGCGTAGAACCACTGCGAAACCTCGCACTCACCAGGATGATGTCGTCGCGCTCGCAGGTTGGACGTTCATTCCGCGTTCGACCGATTTCGGTGTAAGGCGATTCAGCAAGCACTTCAGCATTAACATCGGTCGGACGCCAGGCGAGCAGGTTTCCCAACGAACCCGCGACTGCTCGTTTACTGTCATCCGTCGCGCAGGCTTTACTCCACACGTCGAAGAACTGGTTTCGCAGTGAGTTTCTGAGTGATCGCATTTTCGTTGACCTGAAAAAGTCGTCAGTAATTGAGTCAATGATTGACGGGTTGCGGGAAGAACCGTCAGACGCCGCCAGAATCAGTATCGAGATGCGCTGCGGATACGACTTCGAATTTCGAAATGTCTTCATTCGCAGGGATGAATTCGGGATAGGCTGAGAACTCGTCATCGAAGTCTTCGTACTCGCTGCTGCCAGCATCGAACTCGGCGCCGTCATCCTGTTCGTCGTCGAGCAGCCGTTCTTCAAACTCTTCGAGGTCCGCCAGGTACCGTGGTCGGCTGTTGAGTTTGAGGACGCCCAGCCCCAGCAGCGCGGTGTAATAGGGAATTTCGAGTGACTCGAGGCTCACGAACTGAGCCGACACAACAAAGCCGCACAAACCAGTGAACGACATCCTTGCGATGTACTTGAACCAGGGGTCCGAAACATGCGTGCGTTTCCAGGTGAGCTGCCAGATCAGCGTGATGGCCGTCAGATAGAAGCCCAGGTACAACCCCAGGCCGACGAGACCGAGTTCGGCTCCGGTCTGCATCCACAGGCTGTGAGCTTCCTTGCCGTGTGGCCAGCCATACGTCGACGCAATCATCGGCCACTGATTAGGGCCGCAACCCATCACCGGATTCTTCTTCATGACGTCGATGCAGTCGCTCCAGAGATCAACGCGGCTTTGCGCCGACGCTTCACGTTCTCCGGTCTTCTTCTTGACGAATGTCGTCATGAAGCGATCTCGCACTTCCGGACCAGCCATGACTGCCGCAGCGATAACGGCAATCCCCAGAATTGCGTACGTCCGCGGTCTCTTCGGAATCACGATAAACGCGCCCATACCGGCAACGATCATTCCGAGCATTCCGCCACGGCTGAACGAAAACAGAATCGCATTGGCCATTAGAGCGGCGAAGAAAAACGCGACACCTTTGTGCCACAACTTTTCAGAATGGACACCAAGAAAGAATGCCAGGCCGATTCCGGTCACCAGAGCAATCGCGGCACTGTTGTTGTCCATGCCGCCGAACCCTTCCCACCTCAGCAGGTTGTACCCGCTGAAGTAGTACGAATTCATTTCAAACGCCATGTAACCTTGAGCGGTCAGAATCGTCCACGCGAGCTGCTTCAGCTCTTTCACCGACGTGATCAGCGTAAGCCCGATGATCATGGGGATCACAATTTTTACGATCCGCTCGACGAACTCCCAGGCCAGATCCTGATGGTACGGATAGAACGCTCCAATGAACGACCAGCCGACGAACACGGAGATCAGAATCACCGGTACGATCGCTCGACCAAGCTTGAACGTCGCCTGCTTCGTGCACGCCCAACCGATCAGCATGCAACCGGCAATGGCCAGACTGTACCGAGCTGGCGGAACGGACCACGGCCACATCGCGTCTGGTTTCAGAATCGCGAACGATACATACGCCAGGAAGCCAAAAAACGGACAAAAGAGCCCCAGCAAGGCCCCTGCAGCCGTCATTCCGTAAGTGAAAAGTAGTCCCTTCATTTGATCTCTCGACCTGAAAGGATCTGCTTGTCAGAGGCAGACGCCGCACTCAACGTTTCTCGATTCTCCAGATGGAGAAATCTCATCAGCGGCTCAAGACACTGTTCCCAGCGGTGATGGGCCGTCACGTAGGCCTGCCCGGCAACACCAACGTCGTGACGAAGCTGTGCATCGTCGAGCAAGCGAGTAACGCAACCGACCCACTGCTCCGCCTCGACAGCTTTGAAGATCTGCACACCGTCTTCGACTCGTAACCCAACCAGTGGATCCGGCGAAGCGACAACGGCCTTAGCCATGGCCAGGGCTTCAAGCACTTTGTTCTGTACGCCGCGCGCGATGTGCAGTGGCACGACTGCGACAGCCGCCCGCGAAAGATAAGGACGAACGTCCGGCACCGTTCCAACCACGTCGACGCCAGGAATCTCGGAAAGTTTCTGAACGTCAGCAACAGGCTCACGGCCGACGATGCTCAGCGTCTGATCCGGATGTTGACGGTGAATCTGCGGCCAGACATTTCTGGCGAACCAGATAATGCCATCAATGTTCGGCTTGTAGTCGAGCGCCCCGACAAAAACGCAGCCGCTCTGCGAGGACGCCGCCGGGACGACAGCATTCGGTGTTCCCGCTTCCGGCGTGAAAAAATCTACGTCGACGCCGTTAGGAATCGGCTCGACCGGACCGTCAGGACGAAACGCACGATAGAGTGCTGCTTCCGGCTCGCTGACAACGGTGATGCCACTCGCCCAGTCCGCGATGCCGCTTTCCAGTTTTCGCAGTCGGTGTCCCTCCAGATGGAAGATGCCGCGTTTGATCAGCCCGGACGCTTTCGCGTAGTCGAGCCATTTTTCGCTGTCGACATCGATCAGGTCGACGTGTCGTGGAGTCTGTTCGAGATTTGGAATCTGCAAATACGGAGCGAGAGCCGACGAGGAACACAGCGCCGAATCGAACGAAGTCTGAGCCGACCAGGAGGCAACGATCTGTTTAAGACGCGGCGATGCGAACGCTCCTTCAGAAATCGTTCTGCCAGTCAGCAACGACATCCCGGCACGGAGCCATCGCATTCGAGGCTCAACCGGCACAACCGCAACTCGATGACAAATCTCCTGCAGAGACTGGCGAGTCTCGTCAGACACCGGTTCGTCGGCGAGACATCCAAGCCAGACGTCAGCACGCTTCGCAATGTGACGCAGAAAGTTGCATGTCCGAATCCGGTCGCCACGGTTGGGCGGCATCGGCACGCGATGTGTCAGAATCAGGCAGGATGGCCGAGTCACAGATGTCGCCTTTTCGAAGCTGCAAGCGTAATCAGGAATTCTGAAGCTGCAGCTCGGCGACGTGTTCGGGGTTTGAGATCGGCTCACTGCAGAGACCATAAAGACCTTCAGCCAGTGAGTATTCGCTCATCTCGCCTTCAACGCTTCTGATGGAAGCGCTCATCGAATCGAACCGAAATCGCGGCAACAGCCAGTTCAGTTTGTGTTCGGTGGTTCGAAGATTCTGATAATGTCGAAAACGCGACATCATCGAGCCCGAGAGTCTGGGCTGATCCGGATCCACCTCCCACGGGTGAATGTAGAACATGAACGGGCTGGCGGATCGAATGTTGATCCGCCTGAGGCAGAACTCAGAAAATCGCCGCGGGTAGAGTCGGAAATATCCGCCCCCCGAAACCGCCAGACGTAATTTTCCAAAAGTAGCCACTCCACCAGGATATTCATCCAGCGCGCCGGACGGCGTGAAAATTCGATGCGGAGTCAGATCGGCTTCCGGAATACCGTAACGATCGTGATAAACCGGATAGATACTCGAATCGCACGTGAAGCCTTCGTCGGCGAGTACGTCCAAAGCCCACAACGATCGCCCAGTGATCGAGAAGCTGGGAGCTCGATAAAGCGTGACCGGGACACCAGTCAGATCCTGCAGGACGTCTCGTGCTCTGACAAGATCCGCTCGAAACTCGCCCGGCGATAGATCGTAAACAAGCTGATGCCAGTAGCTGTGACAGCCAACTTCGTGCCCGGCTCGATGAATATCGCGGACCAGTTGCGGGAACTTTTCGGCCACCCAGCCCAGCACGAAGAACGTACCGCGAGTCTGATGCTTCTCCATCAGCGTCAGCAGTCGCTGCGTGTTGACAACGACACGGCTGGGCATGTCGTCCCAGTCGGATCGCGAAACCTGGTCGGCAAAGCCTGAGACGTGAAAGTAATCTTCCACATCCACGGTCATGGCATTTGTAAAAGTTGAATGAGACATTTGGTGCTTGATCAAACTGGTCGTTCTGGTCGTCGTCAATGTCGGCGTCGTCGATCGGTGCCGTCACACAGTCGTGTCGTGAGGAGCTGTTTCCTGACAGATCGCCTAACTCGATGTTGCACCGTAGTGGTAATCGTACGAGTATCCATAGCCACTGAGGTTGGACTGAACGCCGACCATCACGCCGCCGATCAGATCGATGCCGAGCATTTCAATACGTTCACAGGCCACGGCCACGGCTGGCAGTCGGCTGGCATGAGATCGCACGACCATAATCGCTCCATCAACATTTCGACCGACAGACGCGCCATCAGCGACGTACAGAATCGGCGATGAGTCGACGATGACAAATTCGAAATCTTTCTTCAGTTCCTGAAACAGCCAGTCCGCTCCGTCGCGAGCAATACTCTGCAACGCGGCCTCGTTCACTCGACCCGCCGGGATCACACTCAACGATGGCTCCGCGGTTGAATGCAGCACCGTCTGCACGTCCAGCTTCTCTGAGAGCAGTTCTGACAAACCGAGTTCCAACGGAACATTCAACAGTTCATGAGCACGGGGACGCCGCAGGTCGAAATCGACCAGAACCGTTTTCCGACCCGCTCGTGCAAGACTGCCCGCGAGTTGGCAGGCAAATGTCGTCTTCCCTTCCTGAGCCGCCGCGCTGGCGACCATCAGCACTCGACGCTGATCGGCATTCGGGTCATGCAGAAGAATCGACCGCGTGCTGTCGACCGCTTCGATCAGCGCGTTATTCCATAACGCCATGCGGGATTCCTTAGGCTGCTCCCAGAACTTGATCAGCGGCTTCGGCATCGCCGGCAGACTTCCGAGCAGGTCAAGGCCGAGCGTCTGAGAAATGTCCTGCGGATCGGTGATGCGGCGCGAATGAAACTCCATCAGCGAAATCGCGAGGAAAACAAAGCCAATTGCTCCGAAGCCGGCAGCGCCGGTCAGTTTTTTCTTTTTGCCCAGGTCAAGCACCTGAGGAATCTCTGCGACCTGCATCAGCGTGATTCGTGTTGGAGATTTCAGCTCGATCCGGTGCGCTTCCATTTCTGATCCCACCTGATCAGACACCTTCGAAATCTGAGCAATCTCTGATTTCATCAGTTCTAATTCGAACGACGAGCTGCCGATGTTCTTGACCAGGTCGGAATACTTCTCCAGTTCTTCCGCCAGGAGTTTTTCCTGACGCTTGAGAATATCGAGTCGCGACCCTGGAACCGCCTCACTGCCGCTGGAATCGACCTCACCGGCCGAAGCCTGTAGCTGCTTTAATTCATCGCGGTACTTCAGCAATGTGGGATGATTCTGATTAACGACCTGCGATTCGAAACGTGCAATCAATGACCGAAGTTGATTCATTCGATTTGCGGTGACAGCAGCCTGTGATTGAGGTGCCGGAGACGCTCCGCCAGCTCCCAGCGTAAGCCCGGACGCTACGGACGAACTTACGTCAGCACCGGAAACTCCCACCGACTGCTCATTGATCTGCGCCCGCATCAGCTCAAACCGAACACGTGCGTGCTCACGTCGCAGCAAGGAAATCTGCTCGAGAGCCATCTGATGCTTGATCGAAAGTGCCTGCGAGTCACCTGTTCCCAGTTCTTTCGCCAGTGACTCAACGCGTTGTTCCTTTTGTCGAACTTTCTCTTCGGTCTCGCTGTGAATTCGCTCCAGTTCGTTCAGCCGAGTGATTCGCTGCTTTCGGTCGGCTAGAACAACCTCGTCGAGATACGCATCCTTTACTGCGTTCACGATCTTCGTAATGTCATCCGGGTTGTCGCCTTCCAATGAGATTTTGAGAATCTCCGGGCTGTTGTAAGTGCCAACAGTGATCTTGTCCTCAAGCCACTCCAATGGGTAGGTCTTCGTTCGGATGGTCTCCAGCTCGCTGATACCCGGCTGGCGCAAGGCAGCATTCAAAACGAAACGACTTTGAATCATCGCCATCTGAGTCTGACGGTACGTTTCGAAACTTTGCTCTGACTCGGCCTTCTTGAACACGAGCCGCGGCTCGGTCGACGCAACTTTCAACAGGGCGAACGCGGTGTAATAAGCCGGAATCGCCACCCACGCCGCAGCCGCAGCAAGCAGAGCTAGCGGAACACCAATCAGCACGGCCTGCTTCCATCGCCGCTTCCAGGCCAGCAGAAGCCCCTGAGGCGTCATTGGTTCGGCAAGCTGCAACGCTCGCCAGACAGGATTGCCACGCTGTCCATTCTTTTGAGGCGGACGATTCGGTCTGGCTGCCTGAGCGGAACGACGAGTTTGAAGTTCTCGCGAGGCTGCGGCGGTCGGGGAAGTATTGTCTGTCGACACGCTTCCGGTTTCGGTTGACGGCATGGCGGTATCCAGAATTTTAAAAACAGGCAGGATTGCCCAGGTGTTTGATTCAGTAGTCTCAGGGAGTGGAACCGTGCAGCAGTTTGCCCTGTCGCATGAACGGCTGAGTTGATGCCGGTTGAGATCGCTCACGATCAGGTCGAACTTGTGCTGTTTCGCATTCGACAGTTCGACGTTGCTCGTCGACGATTTCCGCCGGTTTCATTCGAGCAGCAGACTGCTCCACTCCGCAGAAAACAGGCACAACCTCTCTGGCGGGCGGAGTTATCAGCAGTCGCGAAAGTAAAGCACGTTCGGCCTGCAACAGCCCCCACGCCAAAGAAAGAGTCAGCCAACCTGCCACTTCAAACAGCAGTAGACCACCCAGCCAGTCGCTCACTCCGGTGTGAAGAAAACATCCAGCGCTGACTCGAATTACTCCACACACAATCGCGATGGGAAAACCACTGGCAACGATAAGAAGCCGCTCCCAGACCGGCTTACTGGACAATGCTGCTGCAGCGGTCGCCAAAGCAAGTACGGCCAACAGAATTCGCAGCCCGCCACTGGCCACTGAAATGTCGATGACCATCGACTCAGTGATCAGTAGCCGTCCGTCGTTCATCGGAAAGAAAAATCCTGCCGTTTCGAGCAGGTAAAGACTGCCTTTTGAAACAAGTTTCGTAACGACACTGTCGCCGATTGATGCAACCGCCGCCGGAATTGGAATCATATTTCCGGGGAAAAGACCACTCGGCCATGCGATCACGAGACCAGCGATCGCACACAGCGACGCAGTCGGCGTTTTCAGTCTGGATCGTACGCCCGGCGGAATCCGCATGATCGGGAGAATCCTCGGCATGACCTGATGCTCGTCCTTCAACAGCGCACACGCGCTGAAAAACCTGGAAGCTCCAGGATGAAGAAACATAGACCACGTGATGCTCGACCGAGCAAATTCCGCGTGAGCACACCGCATCGAGCAAAACGCCATGAGCGATTGTCACGATCCGACGGGATCCGCCGCAGTGCCAGCAAATTCCGCGCACAGCGTCAGGTTGCGTGAAAACAACCCGACGTTGCCACAACGCAACATTCCAAGCCGGCAATCTCAACTGCCAGCGCGTCGGTGCTTGTCGCTACGGTTTCGAGAAAGCACTGCCAGCCCCAGTGGCATACATTTTCAACGGACTGTCAGCACTGCAGATTCATACGAGTCGCCTACTCATGGAAAGGCGGGATATCCGCAACGGACGTTCCGTCGATCATCTTCTGAACGTGATCGGCCACGCCGTCGACAATGGCATCGATCATCGCCGCGCCGGCTGCGGCGGTTGCTTCCATCGGCTCCTGGTCTGGCTGATCTCGCATCGCATCATGCCGAACGTTTTCCGGGAACGCCGCCAGCGCGAAGGCTGTTTCAAATTCCTGAGCGTGACCGGGCCAGCGTTTGGTTTTCAGGTTGGCTTCGGCCACGGTGTCGGGCAGGAACGACCAATAACTTTCAAACTGCAGATTGATTTCCAGCCGCTGCTGAAACTGCCCCCAGTTGCCTTCGCACGGAGCGATATTCCCGCCGTGGCCGTTCAGAACAAGGATGTTCGTAAACCCGGCGTGGTGCATGCTTCGGATCGTGTCGAACAGAACTCCCAGCCAGCTTCCCGGCAACGCGGACAGAGTTCCGATGTGCCGCATGTGATGCTCGCTGATGCCGATGTTCATCGACTGAGCGATCACGACCTGAGGCGACAATTTTTCGGCGACCAGGCTGGCGACGTGATTGACACTCCGCCAGTCATGCTCCATCGCGAGGTGTTCGAGGTGTTGTTCTGTCGCCGCTACGGGAATGATGCAGGCTTTCAACTCGCCCGACTGCATGCGTTCGCGAAATTCTTTTCGAGTGTGCTTGTGAACAAAGAGTTGATCGCTGACTGACGACGACATGCAACGCTCCGTTTCAATGAAATAATTTTGAACGGCCAACCTACCGCCACTCGGCACACCATGACGATGTCTGATACTGGCTGCGGATTCGCCATTCGCGAAGGACAGCCAGTAACTCCTGCTTCTTTGCGTCGTGCGCAGAATCGTTCCAGAGATTCTTCACTTCTTCCGGATCATTCTTCAGGTCGAACAATTGACCGTGCGGCTCGTCCAGAAAATGCACGAGCTTCCACTCGTGGTTCCGCACCATCGTCATGAACTCGGCGTCGGTGAGAATGTTATCTCTGGCCTGTTCAGCGAAGACATAATCGCGTCCGGCGAAGTCGTCGCTCGTCAGCCCCGGCAACAGTGACTCCGCTTCGAGAGTCTCCGGAACTTCGCAGCCGGCGAGTTCCAGTATTGCCGGCCCCAGGTCCATCTGCTGAACAAGCGACGTGACGACCTTGCCTGCATCGAATCGGCCGGGCGACCACACAATCAGAGGCACTCGGGTAATATCGTCGTACATCGTCCATTTCTGACTGTGGCCGTGATCGGTCATGCAGTCGCCGTGGTCCGACGTAAAAATGAGGACCGTGTCGTCGAGGTAACCCTGCTCTTCCAGAGCTTCGCAAATCTCGCCGACTTTCTTGTCGATCATTGTGACATTTGCCAGGTAGTAAGCCCGCTGTCGATGCCTGGCTTCGGCCGACGGGTTGAGCTGATGCACGACCGAGTCGTGATCGACTTCGACGTTGTGAATTCTCATCGCCTTGAAAGCCGGCGGCTGACTGTCAAGTTCTGCCTGAGTCACTTCCTTAATAGGAAGTTCTTTGGCCATGTACGGAGCAGCGTACTCGGGCGTCGGGTCGTACGGCGGGTGCGGCCCCGGAAAACCGATCTGCAGAAATAGCGGCTCGCTTTTCGGATAGTTGCGGATCCAGTGAGTAGCCATGTCTCCGACAAAGACATCCGGATGAGCGTCTTCCGGCAGCTTCCAGTCGAACGCTCCGAGTGACTCTTTGTAATCCGGCAACTGGCGATACAACTCGCGCTGCTGCTTCACAAGGCCGCGAAAACGCAATGCCTTGTCCCACTCGTCAAAGTAATACCGACCTTCGAGGTAGCGGTCTTTGTTCTCAACGACGTACCGCTCGTGGAAGCCGACCGACGAGTTGAACGGCCATGTGTGCATCTTGCCGATGTTCGTGCAGTGGTAGCCAGCGTCGTTAAGAAGTTCGATCCATGACCTGCGCCAAAGATCGGCGTTCTTCAGGATGCCCGTCGTGTGCGGGTAATAGCCTTTAAAGAGGCTTGCCCTGGCCGGCGCACACGACGCGGCCGTCACATGACACTGTTCGAAATGGACGCCTTCTCTGACCAGTCGGTCCAGGTTTGGCGTGTCCATGTAGTCGTAACCCAGCGCCGCAATCGTGTCATAACGCTGCTGGTCGGTGATGATAAAGACAATGTTAGGCTGTCTGGACATGGCTGAAATTTTGACACTTCGGATTGAATGTTGGCTAAGACTGTCTAACTGAGCTGCAATTCTTTTAACGGCCCAACGGCAGCCGTCGTGGATGCTCCAAGCGGATAAGCATCAAGGCACTTTCGAATGTCGTCGAGCGTCAGCCCTCGCAGAATTGCCAGATCATCGGCGACGGACTGGTACTCTTTGCGGTAAACCCAGTTGCTGCCGAGCGATGACAAACGGCCCATCGGACGTTCACTTCGCAGAACGACTCGAGAAGCGACTTTGTTCTTCGCCTGTTCAAGCTCTACTTCAGTCACGCCTTCTTTGTTGACCGTTTCGTAGATGGCTTGAATTCTGGCGAGGTTTTCCGCGGTCGTTTCCGGTTGACAGGACAGCCAGGTCATGTACGACCCGCTGCCGTCGTAGTCGTAATAGCCCAGCTCGGCGAATTCGACCAGGCCTGGATCAACAAGCTCCCAATAGATCCGGCTGCCACCGTCGTCACCGACGATCACCGACAGAATCTCCGCCGCAAACCGCAGTTCGTCCTGAGCGGCCGGGCCGGGCGTCATCTGAATGATGTTCTGCTGGTTCCGCGAATCCTGCGTGACGATTGCGATTCCGCCCTTTGGTATGGCCTCGTGAATCGGACGGTCGAGCGTTCCCGACGGCCAGTGGTCGCAATGCTGCTTTGCCAGATCGACGATCTGATCGAATTCAAAGTTGCCGGCGATCGCCAGCGTGATATTGCCGGCTCGGTAATGATCGGCGTGGTACTGCCGCATCTGCTCGGCAGTGAGTGCTCCGACACTTTCGAGTGTCCCCAGAATCGAAGTTCCCAGCGGATGTCCTTCAAAGTGCTTCAGCATGCCGGCTTCATACGCGACGTGCATCGGCTGATCCTGGTACATGCTGATCTCTTCGAGGATGACTTTTTTCTCCATCTCAAAGTCATCCTGCCGCAAAGTCGGGTACAGAATGCTCGACAGCAGCTCGAATGTCTGCGGCAGATACTCCGGCAGAATCGCTCCGTAAAACAGAGTCACTTCTTCGCTGGTCGACGCGTTGTACTCGGCACCGACCTCGTCGAAAATTCGATTCACGTCGTCCGCTGTGAACCGCTCCGTTCCTTTGAAAGCCATATGCTCCAGGAAGTGGCTGACCCCGTTGAGTTCCGGCGTTTCGTCGCGAGCGCCTGTTCGGACGAAGAATCCAAGCGCGACGCTGTGAACGTCCGAGTTGCTTTCGGCGACGATGGTCAAACCGTTGCTGAGTGTGTGCTGGTGAAACTGCATGAAAATTCCGGTCTTCGGAAGTGGTACCAGGTTCGCGGGGTTTTGCGACAACGTCGAAACCAAACAGAATGAATCAGTCGTTGACCTTGAGTTCTGCCGGCCCGATCGTCAGCACGGTGAAGTCCTGTGCCGGGCGGCGATTGACATATTCCAGAATCGAATCGACCGTCAGCGCGTCGATCTTCTGTCGGACGTCTTCGAGCGTTCGAGTTTCCTCAAGGAAAAACCAATTGCGAGCCAGCGAGCCAGCTCGACCACGACTCGATTCCTGCTGCATAACCAGCGAACTTTTCGCTCGTGCTTTGCAGCGTTGAAGCTCACTTTCGTCGATGCCATCGCCCAGCCGCTTCAGTTCCTGCAGCGTGACATCGAGAGTTTCCTGAGCGCGCTCGTTGCTCGTTCCGGCGTAGCAGAGAACTCGGCCTTCGTGCTTTAACGACGACTGGCTGGCGTAAACCGAGTAGCAGAGCCCGCGTTTTTCGCGGACTTCGGTAAAGAGCCGGGCACTCATGCCACCGCTCAACACGCTGACTGCCGCCCATGCGGCGTAGTAATCCGGATCCGGAAACGAAACGCTGTCGTACGAAATGCCGATGTGAGTCTGCGCGGATTCGTGCTCGATGAAAGTACGTTTCGGACCGCAGTCACCCGGTTTAACGTCAGCCCCGCCCTTCTTCTTCCATTCGCCAAAGTGCTTGCCGACCGCTTCGATAACGGCTTTCGCATCGACGTTACCGGCAACCCCCAGAATCGCACCGTTCGGACGAAAACATCGCTCGTGATGCCCGCGAACATCGGCGGCGGAAATGTTGGGTAAATCTTCGAGGGAACCGTCCGACGATAGTCCCCAAGGTGCTGAGAAACTTCGCTTCCGCAGCTCGACCATCGCTTTACGCTGAGGGTCGTCTTCGGTCGCGATGAGACTCTGCTCCGCCCCGAGCTTAACCGGTTCGAACTGCTCTTCAGCGAGGTGAGGCCGCAGGATGACGTCGGCGAAAATCTCCAGGCCATCCGTGATTCGATCCGCCACGCTGGCAGCCGTGAAGGTGATATTCTCAGACCCAGCAGACTGACTATGTGAAATGCCGAGATTATCGAGCGTGGCTGTCAGTTCGCGACTGTCGCGAGTGCCGGCTCCGCGGGTAATCCAATCGGCGAGCATTGCGGACGAGCCGTTTTTTCCTGCTCCGTCGTAAATGCTTCCTGCCGGGACAAGAAACGAAAATGCCGCTGACTGAAGCCCCGGCATCTCCTCCACAATCAGCATCAAACCGTTCTCAAATTGATGCGTGCGGATACTCTGCTGCTGCATGAACATCGTCCCTGACTGGGTGAATGGCGAAAGCGGCGGAGTATGGCAGACCCCGAAACCGCTCACAACCAGCCAGGGCACGACCGGCGGCACCGATCAAAGAACCACGTCAGCAAGCGGCCCTACAAAGGAGCAGGCAGAAGATCTGAATCTTCACCCTTCGGCACGTCTGCGACAGTCGTCCAGTACAAAGCAAACTGCCTGGCAACCGACTTCATCGTGTCAAAGCTGACGGGTTTCGCGATAAACGAACAGGCTCCGCCCTCGTACGCTCTTAGAATGTCGGATTCCTGCTTGCTGGTCGTAAGCATCACGACGGGGACATTCGACAGAAAAACGTCCGACCGCATTTCAGTCAGAACTTCGAACCCGTTCTTGCGAGGCATGTTGATGTCCATCAGAACGAGGCCCGGGCGTTTCGCATCGCCAAACTCGCCTTCCCGGCGAAGGAACTGCAACGCCTGTTCGCCATCTTCGACCGCACCAATGAATTCGACCATTGGACAGTCACCAAAGGCTTCCTTCAGCAAAATAACGTCGTCCTCGCTGTCATCGACAATCAGAATTTCAATGGGGCGTTCGCCACTGGCTCGATAAGCTTCGGCCAGCTCTTCAAAGCACCGAACTGGCAATCGGGCCGGGTCCGGATTCGTCCAGGGTAACTCAGCAACCTGAGCCCAGTACTGCGAAAATCGTGAGATCAGCGTCCGTCGCTCAGCCTCGGATTCTGGCTTGCAGACAAAAGAACTGGCTCCGCAACTGTAAGCGTTAAGCACGTCAGCCTGCAGATTATTCGACGTGACAATAACGACAGGAATCGACCGAAGACTGCCGTCACCTTTGAGTTCGGCTAGAGCTTCCAACGACTGTGCAAGGCCAAATTCGCCGGCATTCGTTCCTCGCTGAATGTCCAGCATGATCAACGACGGCGTAATCCGATCAGAACCGCGCAATATGGTCAGTGCTGCCGCGACATCGGGAACCACTCGGACGACATGGATCAGTCCGGTTTCCTCGAACGCGTTGCTCAGCCACTGAGACTCCTGATCATCATTCTCGACGAGCAGAATCTCCACCTGTTGAGATCCGACCACCTCTGGTTAGCCCCTTGCTGGATTATTCTTCCGACTGCCAGGGATGAATACCGCAGCGCTGTGACACCCGACCGGCAACACCACGATCAATTCCCGCTAATGCTCAACAACGAACCAGCTCGCATTTCCTTAATTCAGACGAACAGAAACTTTCCCTTACACACCTGCACAACACAGCGAAAATTTGTTCGAACCTACCGCTCGAAAGTAACTGTGAATTGAGACCCGCCGCCCTCGCGCGGCTCATACCAAGCGTTGCCACCATACCGTGTTGATATCTGTCGAACAATTGCCAACCCGGCTCCGGTGCCCTCCACCTTACGTCCGACCGCTCGCTGGAACAATTGAAACACACGTTCCGAATGCTCCGCTTCAATTCCCGGACCTCGGTCTCGAACAACCAACCCTGTCACCGAGTCATTTTCACAATCCGATTCGTACGTCGCGATTTCGACCTGAGGCGGTTCGCCGCCCTTCCGAAACTTCAGGGCGTTACCGACCAGGTTGAATAATGACTGCCTCAGCCACCGTGGATCGACACGGATTTCTGGTAAAACGCCAACAATCTGAACATTCGCCTGAGTTTCGGCGATCCGAACATCGAACTGACGAATCACGTCTCGAACCACGATGCGCGAATCTACAAGCTGAGTTCCCTCGTTCGCCCTCTGAGCACGAGACATCATCAGCACATCTTCCAGCAGCCTGTTCAACCGATCGGCACCGTCGACGACGCGGTTCAGAAATCCCTGCTCGACATCATTCAGCTTGTCGCCAGCCCGGTCTACCAATAATTGTGTAAAGCTTCGAATCGCCCGCAGCGGTTCACGGAGGTCATGAGACGTCACGTAAAGCAACGTCTCAAGATCCTTATTCTTTTGAGCGATCTCTTTCTCCGTCCGTTTTCTTTCCGTGATGTCATGCAGAAACATGGCGAGGACTGTCCGGCCTTCGTACGGAATCGGCTGCATCGCCATTTCGACATCAAACGCGCGCCCATCTTTGTGCTGTGCCGAAATTTCAATTCGCTTCCCAGACAACGCTCCATCTTCGCGATCGTCGCCAAACCAGTCCCGACTCGACGGCGTTCTGCTCGGCGAGACAGGCGGCACCAGAGTGTCGTCTATGCTGAAACCGACGAGTTCCTGACGACTGAATCCGAAGACATGTTCGGTACTCCGATTCACATCCAGAATGACGCCGTCCTGATCAACAAGAACGATGCAGTCGAGCGCCGAATCGAAAATCGCCCGCTTCAGCGCTGTCGATTCCCGCAGCGACGTTTCCGCAACGTGTTTTTCGGTGACATCCCAGAACAGAACCTGAGTCCCGATCACACGACCGGCGGAATCAAAAATGGGCGATTTCAGAATCTGAACATACTGAAGTTCGCCACGACTGCCTGAAACGAGATGACGCTCGACCGTATCGAGAGTTTCCCCTGTGCTGATCACTTTCTGATCGTCTGCCTGGTATTTGCGAGCCAGCTCTTCGGGGAAAAGATCAAAATCAGTTTGTCCAATGACAGCGTCGACCGTCTTCCCGGATAACTCAAGGAACTGAGGATTCGCAAAAGTAAACCGACCGTCAAGACTCTTCCGCAAAAGACACATCGGAAGCTGATCAACCAGCGAATGGTATAAAGCCTCTGAATCTCTTAATGCAGCCTGCGACTGCCTGATTTCACTGATCGGTAATTCGCCGGTCATGAGACTCGCCCATACCCTTAAGGACACGGTTAATGGCAGACCTGCTCGACACGCTTTGCGGGCAATTGTGCCCGCAGTCCGACCACTTGCCAACGAACAGTTGCCAAATCAGCTCATTACTCGATTCTTAGAAAAGCTCCTCACACCGATCCGCCTCGAAAACTACGACCGCGATCCGCTTGAATTTCGCACACTCAATTCGACATGCTCTCCCCTCACCATACAACAACGCATCAGCGGTTGTGACGCGACATCCTTGCAGATGGCATGCTCACATCGCGACCTGAACCATCGAGCTAAACTGGAAACTGACCACATGAGTATTGAAGCGAGAATTGCAGAACTCGGACTCGAACTTCCTGAAGCACCGGCTCCTGGCGGCAACTACACGCCCGTCGTCCGGGTGCACGACATGTGCTATGTCTCAGGACATGGCCCGCTGAAAGCAGATGGCGAAATGCTGCGAGGACGAGTTGGCTCTGAAGTTTCTGAAGAAGAAGGATACGCCGCCGCCCGACAGGTCGGCCTCGCAATGATCGCCACGTTGAAAGCAAACCTCGGCGACCTGGACCGAGTCGTCCGGATCGTCAAAGTGCTGGGCATGGTCAACGCAGCCCCGGACTTTCAGAATCATCCGAAAGTCATGAACGGATTCAGCGACCTGATGGTTGAAGTCTTCGGCGATCCCGGTCGAGCCGCCCGCAGCGCCATCGGCATGGGCTCGCTGCCAGGCAACATCTCGGTCGAAGTCGAAGCCATCGTCCAGGTCCGCGACTGACCTCGCCTCAATCGCAACGAAATCGATCACTTTCCGATGCAGAAGCGGCTGAAGATCTGGTCGAGGAGATCGTCGGTATAAATCGTGCCGACGATCTCGCCGAGCGTCTCGATTCCCGCTCGAGTTTCAAACGCAACCAGTTCGTCACCGAGTCGCCCGTCAGCCGCATCAAACGCTCGCTGCAGCGACTCACTGGCCCGACGCAGGCTGTCGCGACTTCTCGCCGCAGTCGAGCCAACAAACTGGCGTTCTCCGTGTGAATGTTGTGAAAGACTGTCGGCAACCAGTTCGCGAAGTTCGTCCAGCCCCGCGCCACTGACCGCGCTTACCACCGGCGCATCGAGTTCCGTTCCGTCGCCGGCAGTGTCTCTGAGATCTCCACGAGTCCCGATCAAAACCACTCGATCGTGGCGTGACTTCAGTTTCTCAAGAGCCTCCCGGTCCGCCGCTCGGTCGTCGTCGGCAGCATCGATCGCCGAGCACCACAAAACCAGATCGGCATCTCCGACCTGACCGCCGCCGAGTTTCTGCGCCTCGTCGTCGATTCCCGATTCCGACTGATCCAGACCGGCCGTGTCGACAAGTTCAATCGTTAAATTGCCGCAACTGATCTTCGCCGCAAGGTAATCGCGAGTCGTCCCGGCAACCGACGAAACGATCGCATCGTCAGATTTTGACAGAGCATTAAACAGCGTGCTCTTGCCCGCGTTGGGGAGCCCAGCCAGCACGACTCGCAGCCGATCATCTGACAGCATGCGGCCATCCGCCTGCTGTTCGAGTTGCCGAATAACGTCGATCCCGTGCTGAAGCCGCCGCATGACTTCCTCACGCGAAACAAACTCGATGTCTTCCTCAACGAAATCCAGGCCGGCTTCCATATCGGCCAGCAGTTCCAGCAGGTCACCTCGCAACTGAAGAAGCCTCCCGGACAAACCACCAGCAAGTTGATTCAAAGCGGTCGTCAGCTCTTCGTGATCGTCCGCGTCGATAACTCCCAGCACGGCTTCAGCCTGAGCCAGATCCATGCGTCCGGCCAGGAACGCTCGCAAAGTAAACTCGCCCGCTCGTGCCGGACGGACACCATGTTCAAACAGTGTTTCCAGCACGCATTCGAGCAGCGGCGGACTTCCCGGCAAATGAAGCTCAACCATCGGCTGACCGGTATAACTGCGAGCGGTCGGCCACACCCAGGCGTCCGTTGGTACCGGTGGAAAATCGGAAACGGTGACAGCCCCCGCCGCGCGGTAAGAAATCGTGCTGGCTGGTTCGCCACCAGTTTCGCTCGGTACAAAGACCTGATCCACCAGCGCGACGGCGTCAACGCCGCTGACTCGAACGATCCCTCGTCCAGCACTTCCGGGAGCAGATGCCACAGCCGCAATCGTCTGGTCAAGCTCGGCAGTGAACATCGTCATTTTCCGATGAAGAAGGTAACCAGCGAGACTTAGTTCTCGGTCAACTCAAGGCACGGATCGAGTCCCATTCTGCGGTACGACTCAGAACGGTGCTTGTCCTGTTTCATCATGTCTTTGCGCTGCTTGTAATGCAGTTTTTCGAGCTGACGTTGAGTCTTTGTGAAAAACCCAATCCAGCTTGCACCAAGTTCTCCATGCGCGTTGGGGCTGGCCTGTTTCTTTTTCTTTGCCATTTTCTCCGGCGTGTGGCAGCGCATCAGTTCATCCTCAAGCGAAAGGAAAAACTGATACCCCCCCGGATCGCCCTGTCGAGCTGCTCGACCGATCAACTGCCGATCGATTCGTTTCGAAGAATGCATCTCCGTGGCGATGACCTGTAAGCCGCCGGCCTTTTTCAACGCGTCAGACAGTTTGATGTCGGTTCCTCGTCCGGCCATGTTTGTAGCGACGATGACTCGACCAGGTTCACCCGCGTTGCCAACAATCTCCGCTTCCTGTTCAAGATACCGCGCGTTCAGAATTTCGTGCTTGATACCTTTATCCTTGAGCATTCGCCCGAGCGCTTCCGACGCGTCGACCGACGGCGTTCCGACAAGAACGGCTCGATCATTGTTAACGAGCTGCTCGATCTCGTCGGTGACCGCTCGCCACTTCGCTTCCATCGTTGCGAAGACTCGCGGCCTGTTGAGTCGTCGAATGCACGGTCGGTGAGTCGGAATCGCCGTGACTTTAAGACCGTAAACACGGCGAATTTCGCTGGCACACTGCACTGCGGTTCCGGTCATGCCACCAATGTTTGAGTACAGCCGAAAGAAATTCTGCACTGTAACTCGAGCCGCTTCGCCCGATGCTGCCGTGATGGGGACAAGCTCTTTCGCCTCGATCGACTGATGCAGCCCGTCCTGCCACTTTCGACCTTCCATGATTCTACCAGTACCTTCGTCGACGATGCTGATCTCATTGTCGACGACGACGTAATCGCGGTCTCGGACAAAGGCGAACTTCGCGGTCAGTGCCTGCTCGACGTGTTTGTAGATTCGCTCGGTGTCGATCGAATCGATCAGCGCAGGCTTGCCCAGCAACAAAACCTTTCGGCATCCCTGATCCGTCAAGTAGGCAGACCGTCGCTCGGGCTCGTAAACAAAATCGACGTTCGCTTCGAGATGCGACACGGCACGGTGGCACCATCGAAACAGGCTGACCGTTCCCGCGTCATTGGGCATCGTCAAGCCGATGATCAGTGGCGTTCTTGCTTCATCAATGAGAATGCTGTCGGCTTCGTCGATCAGCACAGCGTAATGGCCGCGCTGAACCGGAGCCTCGCCACCGGTCTGGTCAGAAAACAAAGTTCGGCGCTTCTCGCCACCAGCCGCAACTCCCTGACGGAGCCGATCGCGCAGCAGGTCGAAACCGAACTCCTTCGCCGTCCCGTACGTAATGTCTTTGGCATAGCTCTCGCGCCGCTCGTCTGATTCCATCGGCGTGAGAATTCCGCCGACGGTCATGCCGAGGGCTTCGTAAACGGGAGCCATTTCGGCAGCGTCACGCTCGGCCAGATAGTCGTTGACTGTGACGACGTGTGCTCCTTTGCCAGGCAACGCTCGAAGAATTGTCGGCAGTGTTGCCGTCAGCGTTTTGCCTTCGCCTGTCTGAAGCTCTGCGATGCCACCTTCGAAAATCGCGATACCGCCCATGATCTGAACGGGGTAGTGCTCCATGCCGAGCTTGCGGCGCGACGCTTCAACGCCCATCGCAAAAACTTCGACCATCAGACTCTTCAGTGGGACGCCCGTCTTCGCACGCCAGCGAGCGTCGCGAGCATGGTTCAGCAACTCTTCGTCGCTGTACGACGCGAATTTCTGCGACTCTTTCAAGACGCGGTGCGCCGTCGCTCTCCAGCGGGACAGCCGTGACTTCGACGGAACGCCAGCCCCTTTTGCGTAATGAATTGCCTGCCCGATCATGATGCTTGCTCCTTGTCGCCTTCCGCTCTCCGTCGTTGTTCTGGGTGGCACCGGTTGCTTGCAACCTGTACGGCGCAGCCGCAAGAGGCCACCGGAAGCAAACTTTGACATTTCTCTTGTCGCTTCGCGACACTGATTACAGGCAATCAGCGCCACCTTTCTTGATAAACAACGTGCCTTAAGTCGGTAATCCCACAACTCAAGTTCCCAAATCTTCCGGCACGCCGGATTGCGGCCTTTGATAACCGAACAGAACCGCCGCCGACAAGATCGATGAGCCTCTTACGTCACTGGTTTCAGTCCTGGGCTCACATGTTCATTAACTAAGTGTCCTGTTTAATCAGTACTTTCGTCATAGCCTGATATCGTTGCAGGAGTTGGGGCACGGACGTAATCTGCCTCGACTTTTCCGGTCAGAGGTGACCTGCGCGATTTCGAAAACTCTGAAGTTATTTACTGATATGAGTTTATCGAGCCGCCAGTCAGCGCAACCTTGCAGAAGAATTCTTGATCATTCAGAGGCGCGGTGTAGAATTGCAATGTTCGGCCCAGCTAAAAGGAAGCCTTGGAGTCGTTAAGCCAGGAAGGCTGCCGAACCTGCAGAACTGTTACCACACGACGCCGAACGCTCGATCGTCAAGCGGTTCACAAGTTCAGTTCTGTCAGCGTTCCCGGTCGTTGCCCACTGAAGGTCAACCCATCCGGTCTACTCAAGTTTCCATTTTCAGGCATGGGATGCCTCTTGAACTGCGGTCGAGTCAGCCTGACTCGGCATCCGGGACGGACGTTGCAGTTTCGAGGCCATCCGGGATCAGGAGTCGCAGGCTGTGGAGTTGAGCAGCGATTTCAAAGAACTGGTCCGATCCCGGACCGAAATCGTCAGTCTCATTGGCGAATCCACGACGCTCATCCCCGAGCGGGGCGGAGCGGAATATAAATGCCTGTGCCCGTTTCACGACGACACCAACCCCTCGATGAGGGTCTACCCTGACCGACAAAGCTTTCGCTGCTGGGTTTGCGACACAGGCGGAGACGTCTTCACCTGGATCATGAAGCGTGAAGCACTCAGTTTTCCGGAAACGATGCGGTTTCTCGCCGAACGTGCTCACCTGGAGATGCCGGAGCAGTCAAAACACCAGTCGGAACAATTTGCGAAGAAAGACGAACTGCACGCCGTTTTGAAATGGGCGGAAATGCAGTTTCACGAATGCTTCCTGAAGAGCAGCGAAGCGAAAGACGCTCGGGACTACATTGCTGGCCGCGGTTACAGCCAGCAAACCGTCGAAGAGTTTCGCCTCGGATACCACCCGGAAGACTGGGACTGGCTCCAGCGAAAAGCAAAATCGCAGTTCTCAATCGAGGCACTTCATCAGTCGCAACTGATCCGGAAGCAGGACGACCGGCCTGGATATTCCGATTATTTCGTTGATCGGGTTCTGTTTCCGATTCACGACGAACGACGACGGACTGTTGCATTTGGGGGACGCCTCATCCCCGGACACAAAGAGCGAGGCGGAAAATATTTTAACAGCAAAGAATCACCGGTCTTTCACAAGAGTCGTGTTCTATACGGTCTACCAAACGCTCGCGACGGAATTCGTGATACGAACTCGGTGCTCGTTGTCGAGGGTTATGCCGATTGCGTCGCGTGTCACCAGTTCGGTGTCAAAAACGTCGTCGCCACCTTGGGAACAGCACTGACGGAACTTCACTGCAACCGCCTTAAAGCATTCGCTCAGAAGGTGGTGATGGTCTACGACGGCGACGACGCTGGCCAGAACGCAGCGGCAAAAGCGGTTGGAATGCTGATCGGACAGAGTGTCGACCTTCGAGTTCTGACTCTGCCAGAAGGCGCCGACCCGGACGATTTTCTTAAGAAAAACGGAACCGAGGCCTTCAATACGCTCGTCGACAAAGCTCCGGAAGCCTGGGAATTTCGATTCAACTACGAAGTCAAGAAACACGGACTGGACTCGGTCAACTCTCGAGAAACGGTCATTACGGAAATGCTGAACCTGCTGGCGCGTGCTTCTGACCTCAGAGGCACGGCTCGCGAAGACATCATTCTGGGTCGGTTGGCACAACGTCTGCAGCTAACAGAAGGGACCATTCGAAATCAGCTACAGCGGGCTCGTGCGAATGCTCCAATGAATCCGAGCATCCCCCACGCCACATTAACTGTCACACCCAACCAATTGGCTGGAGAGGCACAGGAAGAACAACCTGCCATTGTGCAGGAAGAGCGGATCGAAGTTCACCGGCGACCGCTCTCGAAGAACGACCGGATGGAATGCGAGCTGCTGGAGATTCTGCTCACGGAGCCGGAACTGGCTGAGCAGACTCGACAGGAAATTGGAGTTGATGATTTTCTGAATCCGCACTTACGTGAGTTACTCCAGATTGTCTACGACGTGGTCGAGCTGGGTGAAGTACCTTCATTTGAGCGTGTGACTTTGGAAATGGAGCGGAACGAGCTGAAAGGAATGACCGTCTGGCTGGCGGATCAGGCTCGCGAGAAGGGAATCGAGCACAAGCTCCGAGAGAACACGGATGGCGGTGCTTCAAACCTGCTTGATCAGGTTCTGGGCGCTCTGAAGTGGAGACGAGAGGAGCTGTCTCACAAAGCAGATTTCCAGAAGCAGGCGATGAGTGGCGAGGGCGCCGATGCACTCTCCATGCTGCAGAAAGCGGCAGCGTTTCATCGCAAGCGAGTCATGAACCAGCGGTAGGTCAGAATTTGTCTGACGAAGTTGCGGAGCGGCAGAGCCGTTCGCAGTTTCAACAGCGTCATCTGGCGGGCAACCATCAAACGATGCTGCACTACAGTCTTCTTTCAAAGGAATAGCTCGTGCATACAGTCGACGAAACTCTCAACGAACTGATCACCGCCGGCACCCGTCAGGGCCACCTGAAGTTCTCGCAGATTTTCAACTATCTGCCGAACGAAGCAGTCAGTCCGGAGAAACTCGACAACCTCCTCATGGCCATCGACGACCTCAATATGGAGATCGTGGCCGACGAGGAATCATTGACCACGTACGAAAAAAAGAAGAAGCAGAAGATCAAGCCGATCGACGGCATCGACTTCGAGGCCGAAGAAGGCAGTCGTAAAATTGAAGACCCGATCCGCATGTATCTCACACAGATGGGCGAGATCCCGCTGCTGACTCGTGAAGAAGAAATTGCACTCGCCAAGAAGATTGAAATCACTCGCAAGCGGTTCCGTCGAGAATTGATGGAAAGCGACTACGCCATGAAGTCAACCATCGACGTACTTTCGATGGTTCACACGGCTGACCTTCCCTTTGACCGAACCATCAAGGTGTCAGTCACCGAGGGGCTGGAAAAAACGCAGATCATGGCTCGCATGCCGCACAACCTGCGCACGCTTGAGAACATGCGGCGGGCTTACGTCCAGGAAGCCGAAACGCTGATCCTTGACCACTCGATCCCCAACGAAGAACGCCGCGAACGCGAACGAAAACTGAAGGCAAGACGGCGTAAGATGGTTATCCTGGTCGAAGAGTTGAGCATCCGCACACAACGTCTTGCTCCCATCATGAAACGTATCGAGCAGATCAGTCAGCGAATGACCGACCTGGAGCGACGACTTGGTCGCATCCGAAATCTGCCAGCGGCGGCATCTGAAAAAGAGAACATCCAGAACGAGCTGCGTGACTTGATGCTTATCACCTTGGAAACGCCACAGGCATTGCGCGAACGCGTGCGGCGCATCAAGGCTCGCTTCTCCGAGTATGAACTCGCTATGCAGGATCTGTCCGGCGGTAACCTGCGACTGGTCGTGTCGATCGCCAAGAAGTATCGCAACCGTGGACTAAGCTTCCTTGACCTGATTCAGGAAGGTAACAGCGGCCTGATGCGGGCAGTTGATAAATACGAATACCGCCGTGGCTATAAGTTCTCGACATACGCGACCTGGTGGATCCGTCAAGCCATCACGCGAGCCATCGCCGACCAGGCACGCACGATCCGAATCCCGGTTCACATGATCGAAACGATGTCGGCTCTGCGACGAGTCAGCAAAGAACTGCTCCAGGAACTCGGTCGCGAACCGACCGTTGAAGAAACGGCCGCAGCAGCGAATATCTCCGTCGAAGAAGCTCGTCGAGTTCTGAATATCTCTCGACATCCGGTGAGCCTCGACCGGCCAGTTGGTGAGAGCGAAGACAGCTATTTCGGAGACTTTATCGAAGACCAGTCAACCGACAGCCCGGTCAGTTCAGCCGCTCAGGAAATGCTCAAAGACAAAATCGACTATGTTCTGAAAACGCTGACCTATCGCGAACGAGAGATCATCAAGCTGCGATACGGCCTGGGCGACGGCTACACCTACACGCTGGAAGAAGTTGGTCGCATTTTCAAGGTAACTCGCGAACGGGTTCGCCAGATTGAGGCCAAAGCCGTCCGCAAACTGCAACACCCGGTCCGCAGTCGCCAGCTCAAAGGCTTCCTGGAAAGCCTGACCGCCGCGTACTGACAACATCTGAACAAACTCAAGACGCCGGCTTCGCACTAAGCAAAGCCGGCGTTTTTCTATTTACGATGACTGAATCGGAGAGTGCGTCTCGTCGCATCACCGAATTCGCATCCCCTTAAGGTACGTCAAGACTCACCGTACGACTGAAGGCAGATCGGAGACGACTTCAGCTCAGCCCGGCAAGCGTCCCCTTGCTGTCAGCAAACGCGTCGACTTCCAGCCCGACCGCCTGGATCATCGAGACGAAAAGGTTGGACATCGGAGTCTTCTCGTCGAACTTCAGATAGTGGTTGTGCTTCAGTCCAAGCTGCCCGCCACCCGCCAGCAACAACGGATAATTCCGATTCAGGTGAGTCCGGCTATTACTACTGCCGTAAAGCACGAGCGTTCGATCCAGCATAGCCCCATCACCTTCGGGTGTTTCCTGAAGTCGAGTCAGGAAGCGAGAAAGATTCTGGGCGAGGAACTGGTCGAACTTGCCCATCTGCTCGGCGCCACCTTTTTTCCCGGCTCCGTGAGCCAGGCCATGCCAGTTACCAGGCAACCCAATGCACGCCGGAAACGTGCGAGCGATCGTCGGCCCGTAGCTGCCGATCTGGTAAGTCGCGACACGAGTCATGTCCGTCTGAAACGCCAGGAACATCAGATCATAGATGGCTCGGATGTAGTCCTTCGGCCCGTCTGGGTCTGCGTCGAGCGCTATCGAGGATGGATCAACATCTGGCAACGGTATCGACAGCCAGCGTTGAGAACGCTCGACTCGCTCTTCCACTTCGCGGACCGACGTTTCAAACTCGTCGAGCTTTCGTTGGTCCGGCTTTCCAAGATTCTTCCGCAACGACTTCGACTGGTCGCGTACAAGATCCAGGATGCTCGCCGAATTCTGCAGTCGGCGACGATCTGACTGACTCGCGTCGTCCTGCCCGAAAAGCCGCTGAAAAATCAGCTTCGGTTCGGACAAAGCAGGAATCGGCTGACCTTTGGGTGTGTAAGAGAGAGTGGTCGAACGAGTTCGCGGCCCGATGCCCCCATCAGTCGACAACGTCAATGATCGAATTCGAGTCTCGTCACCCAATCGTTGAGCGACAAACTGGTCCAGCGAAATTCTGTTGCGGTACGAACCGGCCTCGAGGTTGTTCGCGGTCAAAAAAGTGTCGCCGGTGTCGTGCCCGTTCATGGCTCGACAGTTCGGGTGCGACAAGCCGCCGAAGATCGACACCTGATCCATTAACGGCTCAAGTGGCTTCAGTACGTTGGTTAGCTGGTAATCCTTACCTTCGCCGCGAGGAAACCATCCCCAGTCACGCTCCGGGTCGTCGTCGTTCGGCACGGCAATTCCGTACGGAAACATTACCGAGCAGATCCGTTTCGGCTGGTCATCAGCCTTCGGACCAGCGCCGCAGACCATGCCTTCAAGAAGGGGCAAAGTCAGTGCGACACCCGCACCTTTTAACACAGCACGACGATCAAGATGCCAGGATTTTTTCATGGGGCCGCTATCTGCAGAAATGCTATTTCGTCAGAAATGAATCACTCTTCACAAGTGAGACGATCAATTGATTTAAACGAAAATCCGATTCGATGAAAACAGTCGTGAGTTCATCAATCGTTTTGCGATCGCCGAGATCAAGCGAACGCCCCAAAGCATAGGTGGCCAATCGACGTACGACAGCTCGTGCAAAAAGATCGCGGCGGTTCTCTCGAAGATAAACCTTCAACTCGTCAAGCCCGACTATTTTCGTTCCATCGGGCAGAACGCTTGACGCATCGACCGGAGCCCCCGTCGTTACTTTCGCTTTGGCTTTGCCGGCTCGCCGAATCGTGGACTCTGTCTGCCACAGTCCGACTGCGTTGAAATTCTCAAGCGGAATTCCCCACGGATCGATACCTCGGTGGCAATCCCCGCAAGCCTCTTTGTCTCGGTGCGCGGCGAGTTGTTCCTTCAGCGAAAGTCCCGCCAGGTTCGGGCTCGCAGAATCCAGCTCCGGCACGTCTGGCGGCGGCGGAGCCGGAGGAGAATCCAGCAGCCGGTCAAGAATCCAGACGGCCCGCTTAATCGGATGAGCCTGCTCGCCGTCGGAGTTACTCAACAGAAATGCCCCCTGCCCCAGTAAGCCTCCTCGTTGTCTTTGTTCGACAAGCGCGACGCGTTCGAATTCGGAAGACCTCGGCCCAGTCATTCCGTAATGCCTGGCCAGCGACCGGTTCAACATCGTCCAGTTTGAATCCAGCAGGTCGAGACAACTCTCGTTCGAGCGGAGCAGCTCCGCGAGAAAATTGCGAGTCTGCTCAGCCATCTGTGGCTTCAATGTGTTGTCGAATTCCGGATAGAACTCCGGATTCACAGCGACGCGATCGAGTGCTCCAAGATCAAACCACTGGTCAGCAAATCTTGCAATAAACTCCGATGAACGCTCGTCGGTCAGCATTCGACGAACTTCACCCTCAAGGACTCCCGGTTTGCTCAGTTCTTTGTTTCTGCCGAGATCAAACAGCCGTTCATCCGGCATCGAACTCCACAAAAAGTAGGACAGACGCGACGCCAGTTCGAAGTCACTTATCGTCTGGTTGCCTGCGTGCATCGAATTGTCAGATTCACTCTTTGTCTCGACGATATAGAGAAAGTGTGGTGAGACCATTACCAACGCCAGCGTCTCGCGCATCGCCTCTTCAAAACTGGACGACTCAGTACGAATCGTCCTGAAGAATTCGGCAGTAGCTTCCAACTCGCTTTCTGAGACCGGTCGCCGAAACGCTCGCGACGCGAATCGGCCAAGTACATCCTGCACGTAGATCAGCTCGTCGGCAGGAGTTTGTGGCTTTGCATCTCCAGCAAACAGAATGTCCGTGTGACTTTTTGGCGGCCAGGCGGTGATTACTGGCGATTCAAACTCGACGGACTTGATGACGATATCCAGCCGTGGATTTTCGGGTGACGGAGGCGGCGCCGGGTAAACGGCTCCGGTCGAATTTGACTTCGTTCCTTTTTTAACAGGCGCCTTCTTGACCGGCGGAACGGCGTAACTTCGGTCGGCATACCGCAGCTCTTTGCCATCTGCATCCAGAAAATCAATCAGCACCATCATCCCGTCGAAGTCGACATTCCCAAAAGGAACATCGCCGGGCTGTGGAAAGTCCTCGATACGGCCTCGGAAAGAAAACGCTTCCGGCTCTTCTGAGGACGCTCGAACGTCAACTTCACCGACGACCTTTCGCGGCACGTGAATGATTCCCGGCAGACACCCGAGCGAAACTCGAAGTCGCGGAAAGTCATGGCCTTCAGGGATGACCGCTCCAGCCCGAACGCGAATTTCGAACTCTCCCCGCCGAGGAAACGTATCAACCCCCAGAATGAATTCGGGATTCGCAGGCTCGTGCCCGGCAACTGGTTTGTTCGGCAACCGACCAACGTCGGTTTCTTTTTTGTGATAACGATGAACCGCTGGCGGATCACCTGAAACAATCGCTTCAGCCAGTCCCAGACGTGCCGCACGAAGAAAGACTTCGATCTGCGACGGAGACATTTCAAGCGACGCACCGTTGTTCAGAAAACCGTCGGGCGACAGCGGCTCCGGCGGAAGCTCGGCTGAATAGTTCAAATCAACGCCGAGCAGGTCGCGCATCGTGTTCTGATATTCGTACCGAGTCAGTCGCCGCATGACGACTCGACCGCTCGAGTTCATTCGGGACTCAGCCGCTTGACGAAGACCGTCCGTCAGCCACCGGACAAGAATCTGTCGCTCTGTCTGCGTCGGCTGGGGCGCCTTCGGCGGCGGCATTTCACCAAGATTCACTCGATCCAGCACATCCTGCCAGGATTCTGCATCATGGCCGGCTGCCAATTCACGACTCAGCATGTCGATCTGCAAATGCCCTTTGGGCTTATTTACGCCGTGACAACCAGCACAAAGCTTCTGCAGCAAAGGCTGAATGTCACGAGAGTATGTGTCGGCCTCATTAGCCGACGTCGCCTTCACAACGGTCGCTTTTTCGTCACTGGCGAATGTCGATTGGCCGGAAACAAAAATCCCGCCTGCCATCACGATAAGAACTGCATTCAGCAGAAGTGTCGCCCGGTTTACACGCATACCTTAACACCCAACTCGAACGCCTTGACGGCTACTCGACTTCTTCCGGCTGAAATTCGACGTCCTCGTAGATTTCAGACAACGTCAGGGAAACCTCAAACGATGCAAATTTAAGAGTTGCGTCTGGCCCCTTCAAAACAGTGAGCAGCCAGTCTCCATCATTCTGTCGCACGAACCGCTCAACCTGAGCTTCCGACTGTGAAACCAGGACATATTCCAGAAGCGACTGAAGTTCGCGGTACAGATCAAAGTTCTTGCCCCGGTCGTACCATTCGGTCGATTTCGAAAAGACTTCAAAAATGACGACCGGATTCGTGATAGCGTCCTGACCCTTGTCGTCAAGCCGACGCTCACCACAAACGACGGCGATACCGGGTAAGTGACAGGCCATTGGCCGGTACCTGCCCCGCTGATCGCTACTGAATGGTCTGGGACCAGGCCCACGCAAGCTGGCTCGCAACCGCGACGCAATATTGAAGCTTATGAGATTGCGCGTGGGCGAACCGCCGGTCATGGCGAAGATCTCACCCTGATAGAATTCGCTTTTGTATTCGACAACGCGCTCTCGCGAGAGATACTCTTCCAGCGTGAAGCGGCTTTCCGAGACAGCTGACATGAGGCGACTCCTGAACAATGAGCGTCCTCATGATACCGCCACGCGCACGACCTCGTCCAACCGTGAACCGCTCATACGATGTCTCGCTGCTGGAACGACATCGGCTGCAGGTCGGACTTGAGCTTTGGTTCGAGTCTTGCGAATGCGGCTTTTCCTGTCGAAATCAGAGTACCTGAGAGCCCGCAGTTCGATGCGTCAGAGGCACAGCATGCAGGCGACCAGATCGTCCTTTTCCTGCTCGGCCAATTTAAGCTGAAGGACCAGATTGAAAAACTCGACGGTATCGTGCAGCGTCGGGCAACGACCGTCGTGCAAATACGGCGGGGAGTCTTTGACGCCGCGTAGCGGGAACGTTTTAATTGGCCCTTCCGGGCGACCTGCATAAAACCGCTCAACCTGCAAATCGTGCATGTAGTCATCGACGAACGCCGGGCCGGAATGGCACTTTGAACATTGTGCCTTCCCGTGAAATAGAGCTTCGCCCCGCAGTTCAGCTTCCGTGGATTTTCCAGGAACCAGACGCATCAGTGGATCAAGCTTCGGTGCTGGCGGGTAATCGAGAATCGCATTGAAGTCGCCCATTCGAGTTGGTCACTTCACGCTTGGCTGCTCGTGGACCAATCGCCTGCTGCATTCCCGGATCACCGTCGAAGTACTCCTCAACTTCCGAGAAATGATCCATGCTGCGTATCGACCGCTTGGATGAAAGTTGCATTAGGTTGAAATCGCCTCGCATCGTCGGAGTGTCAGTTCGCAGCCGAGCCATGTTGGGCCGCGAGTCCGGTCCGAGTTGGAAGGCGCCATTCGTGTGCCCATTAACATGACAATCAAAACAGGCAACACCGCACGATGGCAATTCTGTGACACGGTGGTCGGTATGATTAAACGAGGTCGTCGGAGACGGACGCAACAGTTCCTTCAATCCTTCCATTTGCTCAGGCGTTAGTAACCCGTCAAAGATCTCGTAGTAGTTGTCGATCGTGACTTCACGTCAATTCGCAACATCGCCGAGCTCCTTGTGGGTTGTGAGAAACAATGGTGGCGGAAATTCGAGCAGAGGTATGCGTCTGGAAAATCCATATCGACGTCGATGCGCCGGTGCTCTGGATGCACTTTGATCCACGACTCCGGAAAAACCATGTGAGCAACAGTCTGCAAAGGATGAGCCAGCGGCTTGTACGGAAACAAGTCACGCTCGCGAACTTCCGCTGGCGTCAATTCCGCCAATGCTTCGTAAGATGCAACGTCATTGGACAATCTGGCAACTGGCCCGGCCATCACGCTTTTACCGCCAGACATGGTCGCCTCCGGCAATGCACTGCCGGAGAAGTCGAAACGTAGCGACATATAAGTGCGGATATCCCGCATCAGCGATGGCTTCTGTTTGCGGTGAAACTCAAGCCACTGCTCGAAACGCATCGGGAGGATGGGTGAGGAAACGACGATACGCCGCGACCGTAATACCGCCATAGATCAAATGGGGTTCGCATGCCTTTTGCGAGCGTGGGGTACAGCGTTAACTCACTAACAACAGTCGACCTCAACGCTGCAAGGTCCGATCGAGCAGCCTGCATATCAGAGTGAAGTGGACCCCGATTTTCGGACCACAGGATCCGACTCCGTAACTCATACCCAATGGACCGAAGCCTGGAGATTCATCGGAGTATTTGCCAAGCCCAGATCGAAGGACACCGTGAAGGATTATCCTGCCTGACGTCCGCGAGAACACCAGACTAATCCTTTACAACATTTTGAAACTCGTTGCAGCAACGAGTTTTCAGTTTCCGACCGATTTTAACTCAACCCATCATACCACCACGAACGCTAACTTGAGTGCGCCCGCATGAGTTCCGGGGCATACGGCAACGTGGACCTGAGTAGTTCTCAATCCCGGATCGGACGTTTTCATACGGCACAAGAGCCTTGTGGCAAATGCCCCGCTCCCTGCGTCCTGGCAACAAGCGACGATTAAAGCCTGACCGAACACACGTAGCACAAAAAGCTGGCCCGCCTGCCGGTGATGTATTCCCTGGTTAATCCGTGGGTGGTGGTGCCGGATCAACGTGAGGAGGCGGTCGGGATCGAGGGCACGAGTGAGTGATTCCTCAACACCATGGGCAGAGCGGGCCAGCAAAGGTGGCCGGTTGATGATTGAAAGTGTGACTGCTTCGCGGCTCGACTCGACAATCGAAACTTGCGTCGAGCAATTCCGGCGAAAGAAATTAGAAAACCGCCTTCCCTGGCGACGGTTGCCCCCTGGCTGATCGCAAACGATCCCTCGTTCAGCCCGCTTCACTGCTTTAAACGACCAGCTCCTTGAACATGCTTCCAAATTCCGGCATATCTTCACGGAGGGTTTCGAGCCACGCTGCTGGATTCCAGATCTCGATGCAAATTCCGGCCCCAACAATCATCACCTCGCCGCCAGCAGTGACGTCAAGGAATTCGCGAAAGCCTTCAGGAATCAGGATTCGCGAACGATTAGCAATCTGCACTTCTCGCGACCGAGTCGAAAGAAGACGACCCAATCGCTGGACATCACTCCAGCGCTGCTCCATCGCTCCCGCATCAATCTTGCTGCGAATTACTCCGACACCTCGGTCCAACCGGGATCGCCATTCGTCAGCTCGCCAGAGACTCAAGCACCCGTAGCGCTCCTTCGTAATGATGGTCTGCCCGGATTCATCGGTCACAGCCTGAGCCATCTCCGGAGGAAGTGTGATTCGAAAACGATCGTCAATCGATCGCTTCACTTCGCCCTGGATGAAGGTGTCAGGTGTCGACATTTAGAGTCCAACTTTCAGACAGCTCTGTGCCGGATTCGACAAAGAGCCAGTCATCCTACTGGGCTCAAAACCCACTTTCAATCAGATTGAGAAAGATCAATTGGGCGAGTTACCCACGCGAGACGGATACTAACTTCGAGATAGACAAACTCAAGTGGATATACTGACTTTGCAGAAAAAAACGACGAACCCGTCGAAGCAGCATACGTGAGCCTGGACGGTTTCGGGCATCAGGTAACAAGGGACGACTGAGCATCCAACAATCGCCTGGGCAGGATCCCCACATTGCGACGATCTCGCGTAAGGCCCGAATGATCCATCTGTGCGGAAGCTCGTTGAGCGTCGACGCTGGCGTTCTGGAGTTCCGCCAACCCAGGTGCTAGCCTTCCAAAGTGGCGATTGATTCATTGGCCGCTTCATTCAACTCACGCAATTTAAACGCCTCAAATGCCCTGGCTGGCCGGCCAACCACAGAACACTCAGGAGAATCGCAGATGGGACTGTTCGATAAGCTTCGCGGCGAACTTGTTGACATTATTGAGTGGGTCGACGACTCACAGCACACACTCGTCTGGCGATTCCCGAGGTATCACAATCAGATCAAAAACGGCGCACAGTTAATTGTCCGTCCAGGTCAGCTGGCGGTCTTTGTTCATCGCGGCGAGTTGGCCGATGTCTTCGAGCCTGGCCACTACGAACTTCGCACCGACAACCTGCCAGTCTTCAGTACGCTGGCGGGATGGAAGCACGGTTTCGACAGCCCGTTCAAAGCAGAAGTCTACTTCGTTCGAACATCGCAGATCACAGATCTGAAGTGGGGTACACCGAACCCGATCATGATGCGCGACGCGGACTTCGGCCCAATCCGCCTGCGAGCTTTCGGCACGTACACTCTGAAAGCCATCGATCCAAAGATCCTACTGAAAGAACTCGTCGGAACCGACAGCGAATTCGACGCTGACGAAGTCACTGAGCTTCTGCGTGGCATCATCAACTCGTCCTTCGCAGACATGCTCGGTGAGCAGAAGGTTGCCGCGTTGGACCTGGCTGCTCGCTACACCGAAATGGGCGACAGCCTGAAAGCTGTCGTCAACGAGCGAATCGACGACGAGTACGGCCTCGAAGTCACAAACATGATGATCGTCAACGTGTCGTTGCCCGAGGCTGTCGAGAAAGCACTCGACACTCGAACGAGCATGGGCGTCATCGGCGACATGAACAAGTTTCAGGCCTACCAGATGGGCAACGCCATGCAGGCCGCCGCGGAGAATGAAGGTGGCGGCGGAGCATCCGACGGCATGGGCTTGGGAATGGGTTTCGCAATGGCTAACCGCTTTATGGGCGGAGCCGGCAACCCGATGGCCGGAGGCGGAATGGCACCAGCGCCCGGTCATGCAGCTCCTCCACCGCCGCCACCTCAACAGACGTTTCACGTCGCGGTCGATGGTCAGACCCAGGGGCCATTCACTCCACAACAGATTGCTCAAGGCGTCAGCTCCGGACAGGTCAGCCCGACGACGCTCGTCTGGACCGCCGGCATGGACGGCTGGAAAGCCGCCCGCGAAGTCCCTCAGCTCGCCGCCGCCTTCGCCCAGACACCGCCTCCACCACCGCCGCCAATCGGATAAGACACGACGTAACCGCTGTTGTGAACACGACCGTTCGATTCGTTTAACCACGAGCACGCATTCGCCGCCTCTTCACGCTTCCGGCGGGAGGGCGGCTTTTCTTTTTCACGCCAGTTCTGATTTAGTGACAAGCTTTATGTCAGATGAAAAACCCGGCGACCAGGCTGACAATGGCAAAGCGCGAGTCTTTCCTTGTGAAGGCTGTGGCTCGGACCTTGAGTTCCACATCGGGCAGCAGGATTTGAAATGCCCGTACTGCGGATTCGAGAAGCAACTTGAGTTTGCCGAAGATGCGACCGTTGCCGAGCAGGACTTTCACACGATGCTCGTCAGGATGCGCGAGCATCACGACAAGGATAGGCATAACGAGGCTGGCCAGAGTGAAATCAGTTGCGACTCGTGCGGCGGCACTGTCCAGTTTCAGGGATCACTAACCAGTACCGAGTGCCCGTTCTGCGCATCGCCGATTCAGCTTGAACATGTCCACGATGCAGAGCACCGCGTCCCGGTTGACGGCGTGCTTCCGTTTCTGATCGAGAAGAAGGCCGCCTCAAATAATCTGAAAGCGTGGGTCGAATCCCGCTGGTTCGCGCCGAACGAGTTCAAGCAGCGCGGAGTCCAGGGAAAATTCAATGGCGTCTACACACCGTTCTGGACGTTCGATTCAATGACCTTCACGAGGTACTCCGGCGAGCGCGGCGAGCACTACTACGAAACGGTGAAAGACGGCGACGAAGAAAAGCGGGTTCGACGTACTCGATGGTGGCCGGCGTCGGGATCGTTCGACCGTTTCTTTGACGACATTCTGGTCCTTGCTGCCGAAAGTCTTCCCCGACAACTTATGGACAAACTGGCGCCGTGGCCGCTGGAAAAATGTGTGCCGTTTACTCAGCAGATTCTCGCAGGGTTCTACGCGAGAACCTACGAGTTAGAACTCGAACCCGGTTTCGGCCAGGCCCGTGACCAGATGGAAGCCGCAGTCCATGCTGAAGCCCGACGTCGGATCGGCGGCGACGAACAGCGGGTTCATTCCTGTAAAACTCAGTACAGTGCAGTTACTTTCAAGCATCTACTGCTGCCGGTCTGGTTGCTCGCGTACCGATATAACGGCAAGGCGTACCAGGTGATGGTCAATGCCGCGACGGGCGAGGTTCAGGGCGAGCGTCCCTGGAGCTGGGTCAAGATTCTATGCACCGTCGCCGTTGTGGCTGTCGCGGCAGGCATCGTCGCATTGCTGAATCGTTGAATCGCTGCCAGGATTTGCTGAACTGTGAAACCAGCCACCGACGATGCTCGGCGCAATCAGCGTTAATGATGCGTTGAAACGAAACCTTCCCCTACTTCGCTTCGCCGAAACGTAAGCTCTGGCCGAAGCCCCACCCACCTGACAGAGATCGCTCATGAAATCCTCCTCCAGCTCCATTTCGCGCGCGATGCTTTGCGCAGTCTCACTGGCAATGTTCGCACTCGCAGGCTGCGGTGATTCCAGTAACGTCGAGGAAACGACAACTGTTGCTCCGGCACCGCCAGTCAGTGTTGCCTCAAGTTCGGACAATCAACAGACCGCCACAACAGACGACATGCCGGCTTTCTCGGACGAACCCGATTTCAGCAACGCTCCACCAAAGGCTGATCAGCCACCAGGTCTCGCCGACCTGAAGATCCCCGGTCCTGGCGGTCCGTCGGGCCTCGACCCACTTCAGTTGCCGGAGCCAGCACCAGTCGATGAATCATGGCGTGAAGAATGGATCACCAGCTTCGAAGTCGCTAAGGCGAAAGCCCAGAAAGAGAATAAGGATATCCTCGTCAACTTCACCGGAAGCGACTGGTGCTCCTGGTGCATTCGACTTGGGCAGGAAGTTTTCAGTCAGCCGGAATTCGCCAAGTATGCAAAGAAGCAGTTCATCCTGGTGGAAGCCGACTTTCCCATGAGCCCACTCGGTCAGCCTGAAGCGATCGACCCACAGCATCAGGAACTTGCCGACACGTACGAGTTTCAGGGATTCCCAACGATCATGCTGTTCGACAGGCTGGGGCGTCCGTTTGCCCAGACCGGATACCAACCGGGAGGCGCCGCAGCGTACAACCCTCACCTTGAAGAATTTCGACTGGCCCGCATCGACCGGGACACCGCCCTTACCGCCGCGGAGAAACTGCAAGGCCCGGAAAAAGCAAAGAAACTCGATGACGCGTTAAGCAACCTGCCCCCGGATCTGCTGTTTCCGGCTTACGAAACGGTCGTCGAACAGATCATTAAACTCGACGCCGACAACACCGCGGAACTCCGCAGCCAGTACGAAGAAAGACTCGCCAATCACCAGTTTATGGTGCGCGTACAGGCCATCGAAAAGCAGATTCCCGACACGGAAAACCCGGACGCAATTCTCGCTGACATCGCCAAAGTCGCCAAAGAGTTTGGCAATGACCCACGTCGCGATTATGTCATCACGATGTTTCAGATCAACGTGCTGAACTACTTCGACAGAATCGACGAGGTTCTGGCAGTCGCCACAACCGCCTTGAAAAGTGAGTCGCTCGACAGCGATTACCGGGCAAACCTGTTCATGTCCCTTCTTCGAATTCTCAATCAGGCAGATCGCCAGAAAGATGCGCTGACCATCGCCAACGATGCCATCGTTCAGTTCAAAGACAACGACCAGTTGACCATGCAGTTTATGATTGCCCGCGCCGACTTCCTGCATCGGCTCGATCGAGTCGAAGAAGGCCGACAGGCGATCGCCGATGCTCGCAAAGTCGGTGGTCCGGCAGCCGCTTTCCAAATCGACCAGATCGAGCAGGAAATCTTCGGAAGCATCTCCAGCAGCAAATCGCCTACTGAACTGCCTGAACCTGCCGCCCCCCCTTCGACAGAGAAATCACCCGCCTCCACCGAGCCGCCTTCCCCGAAGGAAGCAGCAGACGAAAAGTAGCAAACTCTGCAAGCTGCGAATCCGCATACTCCATGAGGCCGCGAAGAACATCGTCACTTCTTCGTGGCTTTTATTTTGACACAGCCTGTTCATGCCAATTGAAAAATCACAGCCGTGATAAATATAGCGGCTCATCATGGGTTCTTGAGCAAATCCAGCAGTTGCTGCGGCGAATCAAGAATCTGGTCGGCTCCGTATTCGACGAGTTCGTCGACAGGGCGAAAGCCCCAGGCAACTCCAACAGCCTTCGCTCCTGAATTTCTGGCGGTCAGCATGTCGACGCTCGAGTCTCCAACGTAAATGCACTCTTCGGGCGACACTCCGAGAGCCGCTGCGACCTCGATGACACCCGCGGGATCAGGCTTTCGCGGAATACCTTCCCGCTGACCGAGAATGGGATCAAAGGGCCACGCTGACAGGAATTCTGACACGCACACTCCAACAAAATCGTGTGGCTTGTTTGACAGAATCGCGATCGGAATATTTCGACGCACCAGATCGTCGAGCAGCGCGGTAATGCCCGGATAGAGCTGCGAGTTCTCGTTCCATCGTCGACCGTACGAAACGGAGAATTCCGAAACACACTTGGTGATCAATTCAGGAGTCGGCACTCCTTGAGGAAGGATCCTCTGAAACAAAGTCGCGACACCGTCGCCGATGAAATGCCGGTACGCTTCCAGGTCGTGAATCGGACTCCCGCGTTCGGCAAGTACATCGTTTGCCGCATTACCAATGTCCGCCAGTGTGTCGAGCAGCGTGCCATCAAGGTCGAAGATCACTGCTTTGTAGTCGGTAGGCATCTCAGTCTTTCCAATCAATTTGGTCTGGCTCGATCAATAAAACCGACACTTAGACCATTCTCATGGTTTCCGGGCAGGAGCTGGCACCTGGAATAGCCATAGTTTCCATTGTGGCCATCCTGCAGAGCACTGAAAACGAATCCTGAAAGTGCTTTAGACGATCCTCATGGACTCACTGTCGAGTGCTTCGGCCACAAATTTCACAACTCGCGGAGCCATGACGTTGAAGTAGCCCCACGAGTGACCGCCGTTGCTGGTTTCGAAGTCTGACTCGAAAGGGATCCCACTGGAGTAGAGTTTGCTGGCCAGTCGTTCGGAGCTGTGGATCCAGTCGGCGTCACCAGGATCGCAAACGATGAGCTGGTGCCTCGGCCAGTTCAGTGGTTGAAGATGCAGGATTGCCGTCTGCTGGCGAGCCAGTTCCTGACTCTCAAACATCTCGTCCAGCGGCAGCCCCTGCCCCCACCATTCGTGAAAATCAATCGCTGGTGAAATCGCAGCGATGATGGGAAAATCACGACCGCACCGGTACCCCAGTTGAATCACTCCCTGGCCGCCCATGCTGATTCCAGTCAAGGCAATGCTCGGAGTCTGGACATCCCAGTTCTCGCCAATCCAGGCGACGACGTTGTTTCGGACATGGTCGAACGGTGTCAGCTCTTCGTCAAACTCAGAACAGATCTCCGGCAGCCACCAAGACCGCTGCCCGTGTGGACAAACAGTTCGCAGTCCGTAATCGTTGAGTTCTTTGCTGAAGACTTCGTTGTCTTTCAGCGTGGTGAGCCCGTGGCCATGCAGATGGATGACGGCTCGACCCGCCTTTGGGGAATCGGGAGTGAAGATGTCAGCATCTTTGCCATCGATCGAAGTTGTCGTCCAGGATCCGTACATGTTTCGTCATTTCAAAAATTAAAGAACCACGGAACACGCAGGAAACACGGAACAAAAATGAGTACTCCGTGTATCCGTAAATTCCGAGGTCATACCGTCAGGTATTCGGATGACACTCGCTACGTTAAAAGCGAGCCTTTCGCTGCGACAGATACTCCAGCAAGGCTGTTCCAAAATTCATGCTCGTGTCGAGCGGCACGTAATCGCAGCCCAGCGAGCGGCACTCTGACCGATAAGTCTCGCGAAGCTCATTCATCGTTTCGATGTAGTCAGCTCGCATCCCAGCCGCATCGATATTTCGTTCCACGTCGCCGGTTTCAGGGTCTTCCAGATCAACCATGCCGTCAAACGGGAAAGTCACTTCAGCCTCGTCCAGAATGTGAAACAGAATGATGTCGTGACCGGCGTATCGCAGCAGCCGCAACGAGTTGATGACCTCTTCCGAATCCGTCAGCAGATCTGAAAAGATCATCAGCAGACTGCGGTGCCGGATCATAGCCGCCACTCGACGCAGATTCTGAGCAATCTCTGTCTCGCCTTGCGGCTTCGCCTGGGAAAGCAACGACAGCATGTTGCCGAGCTGTGTCCGCTTGCTTCGAGCGGGCAGACTGTTGCGAATCTTCTGGTCGAACGTCACCAGCCCAACCGGATCCTGCTGGTGAATCATCAGGTAACCGAGCGCCGCTGCCAGGCAGATCGAATAATCAAACTTCGAAAGCTGCTGGCGATACGTGTAGGCCATACTTTCCGACAAGTCCATCAGCAGGTAGCCCGTGATGTTGGTCTCGGCCTGGTACTTCTTGACGTAGTATCGGTCAGTTTTTGCATACACGAGCCAGTCGATGTCTTTCGGATCGTCGCCCTGTGTGTAACGACGATGTTCGCTGAACTCGACACTGAAGCCCTGAAACGGGCTGGTATGCAGCCCCGTCAAGAATCCCTCGACGATGAACCGGGCGCGCAGGTCAAGCCGGGCAACCGTCTGGATGACTTCCGGCTTGAGGTACTGCTCGCTTGACGTCATGAAGTTCCAGTCTGACCCATTTAACACGGACGTTGATCTGACTGCGGAACTTTATCGAATGGAGCGTCAACGTGCAGGCTCTCCGACTACCAGCGTCCATTCCCAATACCCGGCGGTCCGTTCCGCCAGGTGTCGTACTGCGACCAGCCATGCGACGCGTCTGTCCCCGGCCAGTCGTGATTTCGCCAGCGGCCCAGGTGAGGATCGACGGACTCGCTGCCGTAGTAGAACAGATGGTCGCCCGAATTCCAGTCGTCAAGACCATCGTCATCGTCGGACGAGATGCCCAGAAACTCAAACAGAAGACGAATCAGCCGCATGACGATCCCAAAGGCAACTGTCATGATGAGGGCACTCAGAATCAGCAGCGGCCCCGAGCCGAAGACAGGTTCGACACTCGTCCAGATCTGCTTCCAGAACAGAATGACAACCAGAGTCGCCAGACTGAGATACGGCCCAAACGGCAACTCGCGCTGTCGGCGAAAAATGAAGGTCAGGCCGACAACCATCAGCGCAAACATCGGAGCCATGAAGAAGATGATGACGCCAGCCTGCCAGCCAAGAAAACTGCCGACCATCGCCATCAGCACGACATCTCCGAAACCCATCGCCTCACGGCCTAATGCCCAATGGCCAATGATCCGAACGAGCCAGACGACTCCGCCTGCGATCAGAAATCCGGCAAGGCTCACCGCCAGCCCGTGAAGATGTGGTGACTGACCGATCCAGTCGGGCAGTGCCCCATTGATGAAAATCCAGTCGGACAATCCCGATGAAGAGCGGTCCAGCCAGAATTTCAGCTCGCGAGCGAACCTCATATTCTGATGCCAGACGGGCGTCAGATAGAGATGGCCAATTGTGGCGCCGCCGACCAGTCCGACAGCCATTGCCGGCAGCGTGCAGCCGTCAGGAATAATCCAAAGATCCAGATCGATGAAGCTCGCCACAAGCAGCGCTTCGACCAGCACCATGTGATAGAAATATCGCCAGTGAATTACGGCAACGGGCGAGAGCCACCAGCTTGTCGGATCGCCTGTCGGCCCAAATGGTCCGTTGGCTGCACTGTCGATGATCGAAACACCAAATCCAGCCGGCACTTCCATCCAGTAGACGAGAGCCCACAACGCGCCGTTAAGGAACTCGATCATTGGATACCGAGGTGAGATTCGACCTTTACAATGAAAGCAACGGCCTCGCAACATCAGCCATCCGAGAATCGGCACGTTCGCCCAGGGCGGAATCGCAGTGCGGCAGCGCGGGCAGCGTGACTTTGGATAGATCACAGCGTAGAGAGATTCCCAGAATCGTTCCTTCGTCGGAATCCGATAAATACAGACATTAAGAAAACTGCCGACCACGGTCCCCAGGACAAACAGGTATCCCAGGCAAACCCACATCGGAAGGCCGAACGCGGTTAAAGGCACGTCGAGTCCTCCGAGAACTCATCATCGGCTGATTGTTCCGTAGCGGTCCGCAAGGCGTCGCCCAGACGTTCCCGCAAAGCAACAACGACATGGTCGACCAAGTAGTCAACGGTCGGGATTTCTGTCTGGCCGGGAAAAGGTTCGTCTGTCTGAATCGTCAGTGTTGCCGTGTCGGAGTAAATCGGTTCGCGCTGACTCAACAGCCGTTCGATTTCGTCACGCCCGCCCGCCGATGTCAAGTTGGGACGCCGCTCGGCAGTCGTTTCGTCTCCGTAAAGCCGCCGCTCGATCGTGTCGACTGAAGCTTTCAACCAGACGACCGGTCCGGCGTTCCTGAAGTCCTGACGAGTGTCGGGATTCAAAACAGCTCCGCCGCCGGCCGCAATGACAAGCCGCTCCTGACTCAAAAGATCGACCAGCGTTTCACGTTCGAGGCGGCGAAATTCCGACTCGCCATCAGTATCAAAGATCTGGCGAATCGTTCGACCAGCACGACGTTCCAGTTCGACGTCGGCATCAACCCACGACCATCCAAGCCGCTCGGCCAGTGGTTTTGCGAGCGTGGATTTGCCCGTAGCGCGGTATCCAATCAGTGTCAGAATCATGGCGAAGATGTCGACGATTCGGGTGAGAAAGACGACCGATTTGGATCAGAAGACCGGCGTCTGCCGTCGACAATCAGCCAGTTGAACGGGACTCAAAGGCAGGGTTAATACTGACGCCGCTGGCGAGAAGACGGGATATTCATCTTCTTGCGGTACTTCGTCACCGTTCGGCGAGCCAGTTCATAGCCAAGCTTTGCCATTTCTGTGACAAGAGCGTCGTCGCTGTACGGCTTGTCTTTGTCTTCGTTGTCTACGATTTCCTGAAGCTTGATCCGGATGATGCCCCAGGCAACGTCTTCACCTGTCGAGGTTTTCGTTCCACCACCAAAGAATCGTTTCAGCGGAAAGAGCCCTCGCGGCGTCTGGACCCACTTATCGTCGACTGCTCGCGAAACGGTCGTCACGTGAACGCCAACCTGATCAGCGACCTGCTGCATCTTTAGAGGATTGATGAACTCCGGGCCGCTTTCCAGAAACGCGGTCTGGTGGTCGACGATGGCTTGGGCCACTTTTCGAAGCGTGCTGTACCGTTGCTCGATAGATTCAATCAGCCATTTGGCGGAATCGATTTTCTTCTTGATATATTCTTTGGTTGCCTCATCGACACCGTTGCGAAGCATGTTTCGGTACTTACGACTGATCTTCAGATCTGGAACGTACTCGTCGATGACCTTCACAACCCACTTACCATCGTCTTCCTGCACGACTTCGAGATCGGGCGTCACATTCTGAACCTGACGCACCTCGAACTTCCGTCCAGGGAACGGATCAAGGTGCCGCATTTCTTCCATCGCATCTTTGATCAGGTCGATCGAGTAGCCAGTTTTTCGAGCAATTAACGGCAAGCGATTATTGCCCAGATCATCAAGATAATCGCCAATCAGCACGGCGAGAATATCGTGGTACATCATCTCGGGGGTCAGCTGAAGCAGAAGACATTCTTTGAGATCTCTGGCTCCGACACCTGGCGGGTCAAGATGCTGGATGTGCTCCAGAACGTCCAGCGCCTGATCGTGAGAAATCGATCCGCCGTAAACCTGAACAATCTCAGGCAATGTGCTCTGCAGGCGACCGTGGTGATCCAGATTCTGAATCAGATACTCACCAAACGCTCGCAGCTCAGCAGACAACTCAAAAAAGTGAAACTGCTCCAACAGATAATCGTGCAGTGTCTGGGGAGTCGTCTCGACATTCGAAATCATGTCCGAATGCCGGTCCATCGCGTCTGAAATACGATTTGCTGATGGACGCGACTCGAAGGCAAAATCGTCGTCAGACCAGTCTTTGGCCATTTCCGAGAGGCGTTCAAAGTCGTCGTCGTTACCGTGTTCGCTATCAACGAGCAGTTCTTTTTGTTCGGTCTGCTTCTCGGTGGCCTCTTCGCGAGCACGTTCAATTTCGAGATCACGCTCGGTTTCGGACGTTTCTTTCTTCGTGCCGTCAGCGATCAGTGTGACGTTATCTTCAAGCTCCTGCTCGATGCGTTCCTGCAGAGCCATATAAGGGAGCTGCAGAATCTCCATCGATTGGATCATGCGAGGAGCCAGCTTCATCTGCTGGCTCATCTTCATCTGCTGAGAGAAGTTCAGTTGCATTAACGCGGGTCCTGAATACCTTCGCTCGCCAATTTGAATTGACGCTATCCGGTAGATAGTACCGGCAGCTTTCAGCGAGAAAACAATTCTTCCTGTTTGAACGACAATTTCGTCAGAGTCAGTCGGCTTGTACCCACCAACGCCGTCGAACTTCGGCAGACGCCATTCACGACGACAAAGAATTCCACTCAATCCATGAGCCACGCGGCAGTCGTCCTGTCTGCCTTCAACAATCTAATTCAATACTCGGTTGCAGGGTCAAAGATGGCCCTGCAACTCGCCAATCCGATGGAACGAAGGTCAAGAATCAGAATGACTGCCGACCACGCATGGCGTCAGCCAGCATTTCCTTGTTTGCAAATTCTAGCACACTCCCGGAGGCTATCCCCCGAGCAAGCCGCGTGATTGCAACAGGATCAGAAGCAAGAAGATTGGAAATGAACAGGGCCGTTCCATCCCCTTCGAGCGTCGGGTTCGTTGCCATGATCAATTCCTGTACTCCGTTGCGCCGCACACGCCGCACGAGCGCATCAATCGTCAAGTCCTCCGGGCCGATTCCCTCAAGTGGCGAAATTCTCCCTCGCAAAACATGATAAACACCTTCGTACATTCCGGACGCTTCCAACGCGATCACGTCCCGAGGTTGTTCGACGATGCAGATGACCTGCTTGTTCCGCTGCCGCGACGAACAGATGCGGCAAATGTCTGTTTCGGTCAAATTGAAACACTCATCGCAGGCCCTGATCGACGTCTTTACTTCTCGAATCGCGTCGGCCAATGCCAACGCTTCCGTTTCATGACACGCCAGAATGTGGTGAGCCAGTCGCTCCGCCGTTCGGTTTCCGATACCGGGTAAATTGGAAAACTGGTCGACCAGATTGGCAACCGCCGGACCGAATGGATGTGACTCAGAACTCCGTCGAGCCATTATTTCCTTTCCGATATAAATTGAGCTTAACTCAGCGTGTGCGAATCGTGAATTATCGCCTGCCGCCGACAACGATGACCTACTGCCTAACCAGGGCCCAAGCCTAACTTTGACATCATTCCCTCCATGCCGGGAATGCTCAGCCCGCCGGTGAGTTCCTGCATGGCTTCGGCGGCCGCCTGTTTTGATTTGTGCAGAGCGTCGTTCATCGCAGAAACTGTCAATTCTTCGAGCATTTCGCGGTCACCGCTTTCGTAGAGCGCTGGATCGACAGTGCAACTAAGAACATCCTGCTTCCCGTTGACTTCGAACTTGACCATGCCGCCACCAGCAGAGCCTTGAATTCTCATCAGAGCCAGACGTTCCTGAATTTCACTCACGCGGCCCTGCATTTCTTTGGCCTGCTTCATGAGCGAAGCAATGTCGCCAAGTCCCTTGAGCATGTCAGATAATCCTTTTTGCTTACATTCGGCAGCGGGGCTGCCACATTTCGACTCGACGAAACCAAAGACCGTCAGCCAGGCCGACGTCAGCATGCGACTTCGTGACAATTCTTACTCGCTGTCCGCTGCTCCGCCGGATATCGGATTGATCCGAACGACCTGAGCATCGAACACCTCAACCACTGAACAAACAAGCTCGTCTTCTTCCGGTTTGAAGACTCGCTTCTGCTGGCGATTTGCTGGCTCGGCAGATGCCGACGGAGCGTCCGCCGCTTCAACTTCACTCAAGACGACCGTGATTCGAGGCTCAACTCCTGTGAGCTGAGCAACAATTTCCTGCAGCCGACTCTGAGCTTCCGGTTTCTCAAGATACGACTTGCCGAAATGGTACTTCGAGGGGAGCGTGAGTTCCAGTTTGTTTGGCGCAACAATTGCTGTACGCGACACCGCTTTTACGTGACTCTTCAACATGTCGTTGATTTCCGACACGACATGAGCCCAGATCTCCGTCGAATTGTCCGGTAAAAACTGCATCTTTGGTCCGGAAACGTCACGAACCACAGCCTCTGACACTTCCTCCGGCTCTGGTGTCTGTTGGAAAACTTCCGTTTCATGATCAACGGCCAGCGCCGTTGTTGTGGCCGTCGTCAGAGATCCCGAAGTCTTGCCGTCGCTGGTGATTTCTTCCCGGCCACGTTCAGCGGCACTTGGTTCTTCGATTTCACGAGGTTGCTCAGGTCCAGCAACTGCGAGTCTGACCTCGGTAGTCGGCTCACCAGCGTCAACCACAGCATCGCTCTCAGACATCATGCTGGCCGAGTTGCCATCCGAGCTGGTGGGCAGACTCGACGCAGAGACGATTCTGACGGGCGACTCTGCTGAACTGGTCGCTTCTTTTGTTGGAGCTTCACGGCTGACTGCTGGCTCAGCTGCGACTCCAGCGATCGGATTCGCTGCAGCAGAATGTTGCGGCGCTAACTCATTTTTTTTTTCGGCAGCCGGCTGAGCAGCCCCTGGTGTCGTCGAAACTGGCTCGCTGCTTCGCAACCTGTCAATCAGTTCGCCGATGTCCGCCAGTTCTTCGAGCATTGCAATTCGCACGAGAGCCAGCTCAGCCAGAGCTCGACCATAAGTCACTCGCTGCATTCTCGCCTTCGCGTCGGCCAGAACCTGCATGGCGGCGACGATGCTTTGCAAACCCCAGGCAGTTGCCTGTTTCTGCAACAATTCCTGGCTGACCGGAGCCACTGACAGCAGCCCAACGCTTGCCGCTTCCGATGCCAGAATCATCAGATCCCGCAGGTAAAACAGCAACTGGTCCGTGAGTTCTCCCAACTGAACACCGCCATCCAGGGCCGTGTGGAATGAGTCGATCGCCTTTGCCTTATCTCGTTCTACCAGAGCCTGCCCGATATCAATCAGCCGGTCGTCGCTCGCCGTTCCCAGCAGGCGATGCACGTCGACCGCGGAAATGTGTTCTTCACCAAAAGCGAGGAGCTGATCGAAAATTGACTGACTGTCGCGCATGGAACCAGCAGCTCGTCGAGCCACCAGTTCAAGAGCCTCGTCGTCAACGTCGACACCTTCCGACTGAGCAATATGGGCGAGCCGAATTTTGATATTCGACGTCTCGATCGTGCCAAAATCGAAGCGCTGACACCGCGAAAGAATGGTGTCGGGAACCTTGTTCGGCTCAGTCGTGCAGAAAACGAATTTGACGTTCGGTGGCGGCTCTTCCAGCGTTTTCAAAAGCGCGTTGAACGCTTCCTTCGTCAGCATGTGGACTTCGTCGATGATGTAAAGTTTGTACCGGGTTCTCATCGACTTGACGTTGACGTTCGCTCGAAGCTGCCGAATGTCATCAATGCCGCGGTTTGATGCACCGTCGATTTCCAGGACGTCGACATCGTTGCCGGCGGCAATTCCGTCGCAGATTTCGCAGTCGTTGCAGGGATTTCCGTCAACCGACTTCGGACAGTTCAAGGCTTTGGCCAGGATCCTGGCCGTCGACGTTTTGCCAACTCCACGAGCCCCCGTAAAGAGGTAAGCATGAGCCACACGGTTGGCCAGAATTGCATTCCGCAGTGCCTGAGCGACGTGCTCCTGCCCGACAACGTCCGCAAAACCCTGCGGGCGGAATCGTCGAGCGAGAACGGTGTACGAACCAGTCGAGCCGGTAACCATGAGCAGTATTCCGAACCTGAAGATCAAGGAATTCGTGAGACGAATTTCATCGTCTCCGCGAGCCTGAGGATTGTATAGCCACCGCCCAACAGGCAACAGCGGCGAGCCAGACATCGCGTTCAAAAACTCTCTTTGCCACCTGCTTCACAGCCATCCCCCTGCCGCGCGATCGAATCCGGGTTACTGCCAGCCTCTTTGACACTGGCTGATCGCTTAATGCTGTCGCGAACGTCTGCGCTGAGTGATGGTTATCAGAATGCCAGACAACTAGAGTCCCTTTCTGATTTCTTCCCGCGACTCTCGAACCCTGACGGGCGACACCGGTGCGAATAGCCAAACTCATTGCATCCCACGTTCAGATTCCTCTGAAGACAAAAATTCAACATGCGTCACACACTCGCCGCATGACGGATTCTGTCATCGTGCGTTGCGTCCTGAGCGACGGTACCCAGGGCTGGGGCGAGGGACTTCCTCGCGAATACGTGACCGGCGAAACGATTGATTCAGCATTCGAACTGCTTCGCGCAACGCCGTTGACCAGGCAGTTGGACGCTGAAATCTCAAACGTTGAATCCGCGATCGCGTTGTGTGAAGAATTCAGCCTCACTCGGCCACAGACAGACCCGAGAAACTGTTTCGGGAACTCGATTCGGTGCGCTGTTGAACTCAGCATTCTCGATGCGGTCTGCCGAGCGGAAGGAATTCCGTTTTCAGAAATCACGTCGAAATTCGGTCCGGCGGCGGGCGTTCGGAACCAGCAGGACAAGGTGCAGTACAGCGCCGTCATCACGTCCAGCTCGCCAGTCAAGCAGCGTATTAAATCGTTCCTGATCCGGCTTCACGGTTTTCATCAGACGAAGGTGAAGGTCGGAGTCGAAGGCGTCAACGACGAAGTTTCGCTGCAGCGGATCCGGAGCCTGGTCGGGGCGGCGATGGATCTTCGCATTGATGCCAACGAAGCGTGGACCTGTGCAAACCTGGAAGCGAAGTTCGCGCCGCTGACAAAATTCAACATCACGTCAATCGAGCAGCCGGTCCTGCACGAAGAGGTCGCCGGCCTGGCAGCACTTCGCTCAAATCTGTCGGCACCGATCATGCTCGACGAGTCACTGTGCAGTGTCGAAGACGGTCGTCGCGCCATCGAGGACGGCACCTGTGACCTGTTCAACATTCGGATCTCGAAGTGCGGCGGCTTTCTGAACTCGTTGAAAATCGCCGCGACGGCTCATCAGGCGGGACTTGGTTACCAGCTTGGTTGCCAGGTTGGCGAGACAGGTATTCTGAGCGCCGCCGGTCGGCACTTCGCGACCAGCGTGAGCGATATTCGATACCTCGAAGGCAGCTACGATTCGTTCCTGGTCAAGGAACGGCTGACTCACGAAAACCTGACCTGGGGACGGCGAGGAATCGCTCCGGCGCTGACAGGACCGGGGCTCAGCGTTTCAATTGACGAGGAAGCGTTGAAGCGAGTGACGCTTGCCGAAGAACACTTCGCGATTTGAACCAGCTCAAAGTGTTGAGACTTGAATCGACGATGAACAGCAGGCTGCAGGGTATTACCCGGGACGGGGACGTCATCAGCCAGAGCCTGACTTAGTTCACGGTTGGCACGACGGGCGGCGTCGGGTTGAAACCGAGGACTGCATACTCGAAACGCGAGCGTCCACTCTGGTCGGTTCGCATTCGCTCGGCGACAACCGGCAGACCATCAATCGCTGCTTCGAAGACCGACGCTTTAACGTCACCATAGGAGAGCAGGATGATCACCAGACTTTTGGGTTGCGGCAGAGTCTTATATCGCTCGTAAAGTTCGTCGGAGAACTCTTCGGCCGTTTCCGCTCGGAAGGTGTGAGACTGGCCGCTGCCGGAAAACACCGTTTTGCCGGTGTCGTTGATGTAGAGTTCCCAGATGTCGCACCGCTTGCGCATCTCTTCGAAGGTGAGCAGGTGCCGGACGGACTCGCCGGGGTTCTGCTTCGAAAACGATTTGAATTCCTCTCGCAGGCGTTTCACCTGTTCGGGAGTCAGGCGAACGTTTTCCGGCGTGCGGGTTCGGATCAGCTCGTTGATCGTTTCGTCCGGAAGATCGAACAAAGCGGCGACCAGGTTGGCGATCGTGTCGCGCTGCTCGTGAGCTCGCTTCAGTGATTCTTCGAGCGACCGGCGTTCAATTTCCAAGCCCGACGTCGCATCCTTCAACTCCTGCAGAGACTGACGAAGGAATTCACGATCGGCTTCGGCTTCGTTTTTCTCAGCCAGAATCCTTGTCAGTTGATCCTGCGTACCGGCCAGTTCCTCCTGAGCGGCTGATAATTGAGTCGTTGCCGACTGTTCCCGTTCGGTTGTCGTGTCGCGCACGTCGAGAAACTGTGCGAAGATCACGATCAGCAACAGATCGAGCAACGGCGTCAGCTGAAATGTCAGGCGACGGGATTTCACGACGCAGTCCCCGCTGGAACGTTGCTGGTTCCGATCGCCAGTTCACGTTTCGCGTGAGCGACGGTCTTGCGAACGTTGGTGCGGTTTTCAGCGAGCCTCTGAAATCGAGGCTCCAGCGCACTGTTCAGAAACATCAGCAGAACAGCTGCGGTCAGCCCTGCAAAAGTCGACCAGATGGCGTCTCCGAATCGACTGACAATAACTCCGACCGATGCTGACGCGCTGGCGCCGTCGCCGGTTTGCAAAGCGGCTCCGATAGCGAGAATTGTTCCCAGCACGCCAAGCAGAGGGTAAGCCTCGATCATAGTCCGGCAGATGTTGTAGCTCGTCTCGAAAAACATCGAACTGAGGTACCGTCGCTTCTCGTCGAGAATCGCCATCCGATGATAAAGCAGGTGCCTGTCCTGCGAATTGCCACTGCCTTCCAGCGACTCCTTAACGTCGGCGAGGAAGGCGTCGACCTGTTCAGAAAGATGAGCACTGCTGTCCATCAGGCTGCGCTGGCGTATTCCGCGAGTGAACTCGTCCAGTGAGGAAGCAATGGCCCGCAGATCCCGCCGCCACCAGATCCACAGGACAAAAAACGCGAACAGGTGCATCGCGAACAGGCCGACGATCAGCAGCGTCGACAGTCCGGAAAGACTATCGAGCAAACCAACAACGGCGACCGAATCAGCGGTTAGTTCCAGGGCAAACATGGAGGTATCCCAGACGAAGTTCGCTGGCGCTGCCAGACGCAGGATAATTTCAAGCCAAACGCAAAGTTTCATTAGACGCTTGCCATAAAGCTCGCACGAATCGGATTACAACGGTTGTACCGAGTCAGCATGGCGTCGGCGCCGCGAAATGTCGCAACCGGCAAAGATACCATATCGCGAGGCAATGAATCCGGATCATGGCGTCGGCGACGGTGCTCGCTGGAAATCCACATCCGAATATGCAAACCGCATCACCTGTCATGCCGGAAAACGCAGGCGGGGGCTGTCCGACGGTGCCGATTCCGGGCGAGCTAACAGGCTTTGCATTACTCAAAACAGCACGCTGCTAACCCGCAGGTTCCAGCTGCGAAATTGGCACGTAGTATTTCGCGTAGCGTTTTCCGTCGGAGTAAAGTGGACTGCTGTCGTCTTCGACCAGAACGGTGGCTCGTTTAGTAATCCGGTTGACGAAACCTTCATAGCTGGCCCCGTCAACTCGGAAACGCACCTTGTCGCCAGTGCGAATTCCGAATTTCTCGCTGGCTCTTTCACCAGGAGTGATCAACTGGTGCGTCGCCTCTGTGTGTGAAAAAAAACGAAATGCCAGCGACTGAAACCGTTGCCGCGAGCAACTCGAATCATCCCAGATCAGCATCTCGGTCAGATGAATGAGTTCGTGCTCGAAGATTCGCTGGAGACACTCGATGCGGTCTCGACATTCGACCCCCGTGACGTTGACCGGTCGATCGATGTCATAAAACGTCGAAAAGAGCAGCGTTGATGAGATCGCGATTTCGTACGACGATCGAGGCCCAGGACCTCGCGCCGTTCGATACTTTGTTGTCGTGCCGCCGACTTTTGTCATCCTCTTGGAAATGCGAAACGAAATCGGTGCCCCGGATCTCTGAATCGTTTCGTAGAGAAGCCCATCGAAAAACGTCTCGTCATACTTTGCGAAGAGGAGCTCCAGATCCTGGCTGCGTATCGCCCGGAAATTGGCTTCTCTGATTGTCTCGGATTCGGCGAGCAGGCTGGAATAGATCCGGCTGACGTCCGCTTTGATTTCGGGCAGCCGTCGCCTGGACTGGTAAATGTGATCAAGCAGTTGCACTTCCGCGGGACTCCATTCGCCGTGTCGTTTATTCAGATATTCAGAAACAGTTGCTTTCGATTCTGCTTTCGAGCCAGACTTCGAATGCCGGATCAGTGATCAGAAACTCCAGGCCCGTCTATCCACATGAGAAAGTTTGTCGTAGTTCTTAGAATGTGTCACGGCGATGGCGAGCTGCAACGACAAGCCATCTCTGATCCACTTTAGAAATCTGCGTGTGAGGATGTTTCGATGGTTAAGCTCGTTTCGCTGTTAAGTCTGCTTCTTGTTATTTCGGGCTGCGCCGACAGTCAGCGGAATGTGAACAGTTCCGTTCCTTCTGAGCAAGATCAGGTTGCCTCGACGGCGCCAGCCGTTGCGTCAGATGTTCTGGACGAAGGCCCCCCAGGCGAAGCAGAACTGGCCAGATCTGAAGAATCCAGTGAGCCGTGGAAACCAAAAACCGATGCCGAGTGGAAAGCGATCCTGACCGAAGAACAGTTCTATGTCACTCGGCAGAAAGGGACCGAGCGATCGTTCACTAACGCGTACTGGGACAACAAAAAAGAAGGCTTGTACCGCTGCCGTTGCTGCGATGAACTGCTTTTTTCGTCAGGTACGAAATACAAATCGGGCACCGGCTGGCCGAGCTTCTTCAAGCCAGTCGCTGGCGAAGTTGTTCGTGAGGAAGAAGATCGTTCTTTCTTCAGTGTTCGCACCGAAGTCCTCTGCAAACGCTGCGACGCGCACCTGGGACACGTTTTCGAAGACGGTCCTCAGCCGACGGGACTTCGTTACTGTATGAATTCAGCCTCGTTGCGGTTCGAAGAAAAGCCGGGAGAAGGCAAACCAAAAGGCTTCGACGGAAAGCCGATCGACTGAAGTCGAATCGCCGTTCAACCTGCCGAAATAGATATCGACTCGTAAAACAGTTCTTTAATCAGCTTGACCAAAGAACACCGCCAGCTTCACACTGTTTCTCATCTTCTCATCCTGTTTTGACCGAACGGTTGCGCCCAGACGAAGTCAGCAAACTCAAGGGTTTCGAATGTCAACCTCCGTCACACCTGAATCAACGACGCACGAGTCCGAGGCCTCAGCAGCACCGGGTGAAGTCGTGACGGCGGCTGACCTGCTGAAGCTTTCGAACGACGGTTTGCGATACGAATTGGTCGAGGGAGAAGTTCGGGCCATGTCACCTGCCGGGAATAAACACGGAAAGATCGCCGCAGCACTACTGTGCCTGATCGGCCCACATGTCCGAGACCACAAACTCGGAGCCGTCTATGCTGCGGAAACTGGTTTTCTGATTCAGCAGAATCCTGACACAGTCCGGGCACCGGACGTTGCTTTCGTGAGCCAGGCCAGGCTCGATGAAGTCGGACCTGTCGACGGTTACTGGCCGGGCGCTCCGGACATCGTTGCTGAAGTCGTCTCGCCTAATGACCGCTTTTCAGACACCGAACACAAAGCTTTGAGCTGGCTGGAAGCAGGTTCGCAGATCGTCTGGGTTGTTGACCCGGCACAGGCTCACGTTACAGAGTACCGGGGCGTTTCAGAAATCCGCGTGCTGAGTTCTGAAGAAAAATTGACAGCCGAGCTGCTTCTTCCCGGTTGGAAAGTCAGGATTTCTGAACTGTTTGTCTGAAGCCGACCACTCTGTCAGCAACAGGCAATCTCTTTGTCGTGTTGAGCCCCTCGCCCGCTCACACGATCCGAATGTCGCTGCTATGATCCCAACTGGCCCTACCAGACAGGAGATCTCGATGAGCGACACGGAATTGCTTCAAACGCCATTTCACGATTGGCACGCAGCCAACGGTGGACGGATGGTTGAGTTCGGCGGCTGGCACATGCCGGTCCAGTATTCGACGATCGTCGAAGAGCACAACCTCGTGCGGAACGCGGCGGGCCTGTTCGATATTTCTCACATGGGGAGACTGCGATTCTCCGGCGACGACGCTTGTGCGTTCCTTGATTATTTGCTGACCAACGACGTGTCGAAGCTCAAGACTGGTCAGGTGCGTTACTCGCTGGTGTGTAACGAAAACGGCGGAGTGCTCGACGATGTGCTCGTCTATCGGCTGCCAGACTGCTACATGCTGGTGGTCAATGCGTCGAACCGGACAAAAATCGTCGACTGGATCGACCAGCACATCTCGAAGTTTGCTGTCGACTTTGAAGATCAGACTTTCTCTCATGCGATGATTGCCGTGCAGGGGCCGAAGGCCGTCGAGATTCTGGCAGCTCTTGGCGCGAATGACGCAGCGGGACACCGTTACTACTCGGTATCGCCGATGACGGTCGCGGGAATGGACGCTCTGGTCAGTCGAACGGGTTACACGGGCGAAGACGGATTCGAGTTGATCGTGCCGTCCGAACTCGGAACGCAACTCTGGAATCAGCTTCTCGAAGCGGGTGAGCAACTCGGCGTTCAAGCCTGCGGACTTGGCTGTCGCGACACGCTGCGGCTGGAAGCGGCCATGCCTCTGTACGGACACGAGTTGAACGAAAACACCGACCCGCTGACCGCCGGGCTAAGTTTTGCGGTCAAACTGGACGCCGCCGACTTCATTGGCAGCGACGCCTTGAAAAAGATTTCCGCTTCACCCACCGGGAAAGTTCGAGTCGGCCTGAAACTTGAAGGAAAACGCATCGCCCGTGAAGGGGCTGGAATTCTCTCAGGCGATCAGTCAGTCGGTGAAGTGACGTCGGGAACATTCTCACCAACGCTTCAGAAAGCCATCGCGATGGGTTACATCGACGCAGCGGTTTCGGAAATCGGAACCGAGGTCGAGATCGACATCCGCGGAAAATGCCACTCGGCAAAAGTTGTCAACCTGCCTTTCTATAAGCGGGCGAAGCAGTGAGCGATCGACAATTCGTGAGGCATCAGGTTACGGAAGGTCGTCCGGGATCAGTAGCTCTGCTAACTGTAAGTGTTTCTTTGAGTGCCGTCGCCGCCTTTCTTTTCACGATGAGTGGCCCACCGACTCGTGGGTGGGTGCCAAAGGCACAAGAAGCTTCATCCTCAGTCAGCAGTGCTCGTTCAACCGTCCAATCAAAATCGGACACGGATGGTAAAACATCCTCCCACTCCGGAATCCCTCCGTTCCGGACGGGCCACCCAACTGATATTTCGCCAGACGAGAGCGAACCAGCCAGACCTGTCGTCGACAATTCAAAACCGATCGCTCCAGGGGTTTCGTTAATCGAGACAGTCGTTGGCCATTCCGTTGAAGGCCGACCGATCGTTTGCCGCAGGATCGGCGACGGCGAGTATGTCGTGCTGATGATGGCGTCGATTCACGGAAACGAAGCGGCGGGCACTCCCCTGTTGAACCGCCTCGCGGAGCACGTCGCCGAGAATTCCGATCTACTGGCTGGAGTGACCCTTGTGCTGCTGCCGGCAGTTAATCCCGACGGCGTCGAAAGCCGGCAGCGTTACAACGCGCGAGGCGTTGACCTGAACCGAAACTTCCCGGCTGAGAACCGCCAGAACTCCAGCCGCTACGGTCTGAACGCTCTGTCGGAGCCGGAAGCTCTCGCCATCTACCAGGTCATCAACGACACCCTCCCGAGTCACATCGTCACGCTGCACGAGCCGTTGCAGTGTGTCGACTACGACGGTCCGGCAACCGAACTGGCCACCGCGATGAGCAACTTCTGTCCGCTCCCTGTCAAGAAACTGGGCAGCCGCCCCGGCTCCCTGGGAAGCTATGCCGGTGTCACCCTCGGCATTCCCACCATCACCTTCGAACTCCCCGGCAACGCCGCCACTCAGCCCGACGAACTCCTCTGGCGTTTCTACGGCGAGGCGTTGATCCACGCGGTGCTCCATCGTCACCAGACGATCCAGTGAACTCGTCACCTGCCCTGATTCGCAGAGGGCGTCCTGACGCACCGACTTCGCTGGACGCTTTCCTGAAGAATGGACATCTTTGTAAATGAGGCTCAAAGAGTTCCCAATTCGTCGAGTGAAGCAGCTCGCGGATAATCCAACAAAAAGGCAGCCCCGGAATAATTCCGAGGCTGCCTGACAACGCGTGAACCGAAACCGAACCTGCTGTTAGACAGTCGCGGTTGGAGCCGTAGCGGGAGTTGGCTCAGGCAGCATTGAGTTGCCACCATAAGCGGCCATGCCGTGCTCGCTGATATCCAGTCCGACCGTTTCTTCTTCTTCAGAAGCTCGCAGGCCAATCGTGGCTTTGATCACGGAGAAGAGGATGAAGCTGACCGGGAAGGCCCAGGCGAATCCTGCTCCAACACCGATCGCCTGAACGCCGAGCTGACTCATGCTGGCTTCACTGGACAGGATGCCGATAGCCAGCGTTCCCCACGCTCCGCAAACACCATGTACCGAAACGGCGCCAACTGGATCGTCAATACCGATCTTTTCGACGAACAGGCACGAGAAGACGACGAGAACTCCACCGATCGCACCTGTCACGGCCGCCATGGTTGGAGACATGATGTCGCAGCCAGCCGTGATCGCGACGAGTCCGGCGAGAGCACCGTTCAGAGCGAAGCTGGTGTCCGGCTTTTTGAACAGAATCCAGGACATGATCATTGCGGCGACGGCTCCGGCACAGGCCGAGAGGTTTGTCGTAACGGCAATGTAAGCCATGTCAGCTCCGACAGCAGTCGTGCTGCCTGGGTTAAACCCGAACCAGCCGAGCCAGAGGATGAAGACGCCAAGACCAGCCATCGGGATGTTGTGTCCGGGGATTGGCTGTGGCTTGCCTTCTTTGCTGTACTTACCTTTGCGGGCTCCGATGACGATGGCACCGGCTAGAGCGGCCCAGCCACCGATCGAGTGAACGACGGTCGAACCAGCAAAATCCAGGAAGCCCATGCCTTCCAACCAGCCAGCTCCGGTACCACCGACAAGGCCGTTCCAGCACCAGCTGCCGAAGATCGGGTAAACAATGACGCAGATTCCGATCGAGTAAGCCAGGTAGCCGACAAATCTGGTTCGCTCAGCCATGGCACCGCTGACGATGGTGGCGGCTGTTGCTGCAAACACCGTCTGGAAAATCAGGAACGCCCAACCGAAACCGACAGAAGAGAATTCGGCAGCGGCGGCTGATTCACTGGTCGCATCGAAGAAGAACAGGTTGGTTCCGATGAAGCCGTCGGTGACTCCGAACATGATGCCGAAGCCGAGTGCCCAGAAGGCCAGCGAGCCAATCGAGAAGTCCATCAGATTCTTCATCAGAATGTTGCACGCGTTTTTGGCTCGCGTGAAACCGGCTTCAACCATGGCGAAGCCGGCCTGCATGAAGAACACCAGGAATGCTGCCAGGCAGGTCCAGAGAATATTTGAGTTCTCACCGTTTTCGGCCACTGCAGCAGCTAGACTTTCGAGAGTTGGGGCGGCCTCCTCTTCAGCAGGAGCTTCTTCCTCAGTCGGTGCAGCGTCTTCGACCGGAGCTTCTGCGGAGACCTCTTCAGTTGGTGCGGTGTCGCCCTGAGCGAGGGCGACCGTAGTCGGGGCAAACGTGACTGCTGAGACGGTGAGCAACGCCAGAGCGATGCTCCATAGTCTGGTTCCGCCAGGTCGTATACTCGATAAACTGATCATCTGTGTTGAACCTTTCGATTTCGTGATTCGGGTGTGTTTGTTTTTCTGGAGCCTGTCACAGCCCATAGGCATCGCGGTCATCCTGAATGCGATGAGTAATTGTCGACGGAAAACACGTTTCGCAATTCGCGTGCCTAAACAAGCAACATCACCGACGGTTAACTGCTTCGACACTGCTCACAAAGCAGAAAAACGGCATCATTCGAGTTACGAATGGCTCACGACTTGCAGCATGCGTGCTGAGAACGTCAGCATAAGTGCCTGCTTTCTCGACGAACGCCGCAGCACTGCCTGAAATTTCCGCCGCATTTGTTCGAAACTACGATCAGTAACGCCATGACCCACAGAACTCTCAAATCCTTTCAGCTCGGCGAGACGCTCGGTGTCGGCACCGTGGGAACAATCCGCCGCGCCGTCGACCGTGCCAATCGTCGAGAGGTGGCTCTGAAGATTCTGCAGCCGGCAGTCTCTCAGGACGAAACCATTCGCCGCCGCTTCGAGCGGGAAATTGAGGTGCTGCACAAGCTCACTCATCCCAACGTTGTCGCGTGTTACGACCACGGGATCGACGGCGACCGCCTGTTTTACAGCATGGAAATCGTCCGAGGTGGAACACTGAAAGATTTGCTCAGTAAGCGTGGAAAACTGCGTATTGAAGAAGCGCTCGAGTGCGGCTGGCAGTTGTGTTCGGCTTTGCAGTACATCCACAACCACGGCATCGTCCATCGTGATCTGAAACCGTCGAACATCTATCTCAACAGGACAGGGCTGATCAAACTCGGCGATTTCGGCATCGCGCTGGACACCGGCGCGACGGAGATTACCGATCAGGGATTGACGGTCGGCTCGTACCTCTACATGGCTCCTGAGCAGATTCGCGGCGACCGGTCGATCTCTTATCAGGCAGATCTTTACGCAGTTGGTTGTCTGCTTTTTGAACTGGTGACGGGCAAGCCTCCGTACGAGGGCACAAACTTCGCCAGGATCTTTGATCAGCATTTAAGTGCCAAGCCACCATCCGCTCGTGACCGGGTTCCCGAATGTCCGCAAGTGCTCGACGAGTTAATCCAGAGTCTGCTGAGCAAAGATCCGGACGATCGTCCAATCAATGCTCGCAGCGTGCAGGGAATTCTTGCCGAGATACTTTCAGAGATCGTCGGGCCTCAGATCATCGACACACTGAAGCGATGCCATCAAACGGGTTCTCGCCGTCTTGAACGGTTAATTACGCCCGAAAAGCTCACGACAAACGAAGTCTCCTGGAAGCAACTCGGCAAAGCGGCAGCGGCAATTGTCGGTCTGGTCGCCATTGCTGCCGCACTGAGATTTCTGGTAGGGCTTTGAGACGCTCTCGAAAAATCTGGAAGCATTGGTGTTTTCCGAGCAGACGGCCCTTTCGAGACTGGATGCTGGTCGCTTAGGAACGTTCTCGTGCTTCGGTTACGAGCGAAATTGCCGCGACACTGTGCACGCAGCCAAACGTGGCACATCTCACGGGGTCTTAGAACATCGAAAATCTCGACCACTGACTGAACGGGCCTGATGAGCCGTCGGTCGTCGTCCAGTGAAAGAGTTTGTTGTTCTGGTTGAATTTCCCGGAAGGTCACCGACGAATGGCCCAGAGATTGCTTAGCCAACTGGCATGGAGTTTCGGCAGACTAACTCGACTACAGATTTCAGATTGTGAACGGACAAATGAAACGAGTCATCGTTCAGATTCTGCCAGTGGAAGCTCGCTCGACAGAAACGAAAGCGGCAAGCTCGAACGAGCCCGCTTCCGAACGGGAACTTCTTCCGATAAGTGGACAATCTCAATCAGCGGTAAACCCGGAATGCGACGACGATGCTGGCGTCCGTGTCGAAGCCGTCGTCTCTGCCGAACGGGCTCGGACCGTCGTGGATACGGTTTTAAATGTGGACGAGTTAACGAAGGTCGATTCGTTCGAGCGGATGGTGGATTTGCTTGTTCAGCGCGAACTGGCGAACGATGACACCGGTCAGTTGTTTCATCGCGTGATGTCAAGTGTCGAAAAGGCGCTTGTCGAGAAAGCATACTTCGAGTGCGGACAGGTACAGACCCGGACAGCCGAACGGCTCGGCGTTAACCGGAACACGATTCATAAAAAACTGCTGAAACACGAACTGCTCGATCCGGAAGACGACAATGCAGACGTTACGCAAGCTGGACTGATCGAAGCACGAAAGGTTGTCTGATCAGCATCTGGAATGCTGCGGCAGCATCCATGAACCAAACGACGCGTTAGAAAAAGCACGAAAGGCAAAGGCATGATGACTCTGGAATCGATCGGAGAGACGACAACGGGAGAAGGTTTCTCTGCCGACGAACTCGATCGCATTGCCGAACAGTTTGACCCGCCGTCTCAGGCCTTGACCGAGATGGTGCGACGCGTTGCCAACGATCTGGAACTGGATGTCTGTTCGATTTATATCCTTGAGAAAGATCGAGAACATCTTTGCCTCGCAGCAACGATGGGACTGAATCAGTCGAGCGTCGGCCATCTTCGAATGAAAACCAGTGAAGGGCTGGCTGGTCTGGTGGCCGAGCAGATGCATACTGTTTCCGTCGCTGCGGCGTCTCAGCATCCGCGATTCAAATATTTCCCGGAAGCGGGGGAGGAAAAGTACAACAGCTTTCACGGACTTGCGTTGATCGACGAAGGGCAACTTCAAGGCGTGCTGGTCGTACAGACGGTTGAAGCTCGCGAGTATTCCGCATCGGAAGTCGCCCTGGTGAGCGAATTTTCCCTGGCGATCGCGCCGATGGTCAGAAGGTGTCGACTCATCGAGTTTTTCGACGCATAACTGAACGAGGTTAAAGGCACGAAATATCGGCTGATCGGGGGTCGTCGACAGGACAGCCGCTGTGCAACTGGCCGTTCATAGCCGCGTCTCGCCACGGCCCCGGAGCATCGAAAAAATCGTTCCGCATTCCCATCTCGGTGATCAGGATCCCGGATCGATGTACCGGAAGCTGGCTGGTAATTTGACCATCCGGCTGAACGGCGAAACTGCCCCAGCGTGATGGGCGCGTTGTGCTGTTGTTCGCGCTGATCCAGAAATGGTTTTCGGCCGCGCGGCACGACATCGTCGACGGTACGATTGTCTTCCAGATGTTGTAACTGGCGTCGTCGACGACGGTCTGTCGGGCGTTGTGAAATGATTGAAAGACGATCTGAACCTGCTCGCGTTTGAGATCGCGGTACAACTCGGGGAATCGATAGTCGTAACAAATCAGAACTCCGCAGGTGATACCTTTGACCCGGAAGACGCAGTTGCGATTACCGGGCGAGTAGTGCTTCAGGTCGAGCGTCGGTGTTCGACCGTCAGTCCCTGTGCAGAATCGCTTGTCATAGCGATTCACGATGCGCCCTCGGTCGTTGATTACGTAAACAGAGTTGTGTGGTTTGTTTCCTCCGGACAGTTGATGAGTTGAGCCGAGCAGCACCCACAGCTTCAACTCTTTCGCCCGCTGCTGAATATCACGCGTTGCGGCTTTGAGCGATGTCCAGTCCAGCGAATCAATATCGGGAAATTCGACTCCCGCATACCCGGACAACGCACACTCCGAAAAGTGAGCAACGTCGGCATTCCCGGCATGAGCCCGCTCCATCAGCCGTAGTATTTCTTTGCGGTTGTGAGCGATCTTCGGCTCGACCGAAAACTGGCATGTGGCAACTCGCAGAGATTTCATTGCGGACTCCTGAAAAAGTAATTCTTCGATCGATGAATCTGCTCGTGACCGTTCAGTGGAGTCTGGAGGAAAACCACTCGTAGCGGGAACCCCTGTTGACAGAAATCACGAAACACAATTAAGAAGTCGACCCACTTTCCAGATTCGGCTCAAGTTTTGACCGGCGACGTATCCAGACGCGTCAGCAAGACGGCAGCCTCACTTCCTCAGGCCATCTCCGGTCGCCTTTTTCCCCTTCAATTCGCACCTCACAGAATACTGATGCGCCTCGACAAATGGGGCGTCGACGCGTTCTGCGCGAGAAGTTTCCGTGGCTGATGAACTTGCCAATGAAGCCGAGGCCACAGCAGAACCGGCCCCTGGCGGATCGAACAAGAAGCTCATCCTCATCGTAGCCCTGCTGGCTGTGGTGGGAGGTGGCGGTGCGTTCTTTGTACTTTCGGGCGACCCGGAAACGCCAGCTGATAAGCTGGCGAAAGCTCTCGAACTGATCGACAAACGCGAAACAAACTGGCAGATTCGCCAGGCGATGGAAATTGTCGAAGAGCTGGACGAGCTGAAGTACGTCGACCCTGATTTCCCAGCCGGACAGCATTACATCCGCGGACTGGCTTCGTTCTACGACGGTCGTGAGTTCACTGGAAAAGAGCAGCAGGAACGCTATCTGACGGCGATTGAGCACTTTGACTTCGCGGCACCGCGCGCGATGCCGGACGAGCGACGCGGCGAAATGATGTGGGCTCTGGGCGTTGCTCTGCAAACCGTCAGCCTTCCAACCAGAGCTCGCGAGATCCTCGAAGAGTCGCTGACCGCGTATCCGAAAGGCAGTATCGAAGCCTCGATTCTGCTGATGGAGAATTATCTCGATCTGCAGACGGAACAGAGCCTTGCCGACGCATTGACGCTGAGTGATCAACTGCCAGCTCGCGGAAGCATGACTGAGGAACAAGCGGCTCATGCGGCGCTGCTGAGAACAGACATCCTGGAAAAACAGGGCAAAACCGACGAGGCGACAGAAACACTTTCGAACGTCGCTTCCGCGACGAGCGTCGAGCATGAACGCATCATCTCGCTGGCCAGAATTGCGATGTCACAGGCTGAAACCCTGTCAAAGAACGGCTCGGTCACTGAAGCCAACCAAAAATACTCTGAAGCACAAACGCTGCTGAAACCGCTGATCGCTGACAACAACCACACGCTGTACGCGAGCCAGGCGTCGTTTCTCAATGCCTTGTCTGCTGAGCGGATGGGAACCGCCGAGTCGGCGATCAATTATTATCAGCAGACGGCTCGCAAGTTTGCCGAGACTGATGAGTGGCTGGCTTCGCAGCTTCGAATGGCCAGTCTGCTGCGAGCTGCTGGCCGGGATGAGGAAGCCATCGCGGCTTATCGTCAGGTCTTGCGGGCCGTTGTGCGGCCTCAGGATTTTCGGAATCGCTGGCTGACCATCAACCAGTTCAGAGACAACATTCTCCTCGCCTGGAGCGACTGGGTTGAGAAGAAAAAATTCGAGCGGGCGTTAGCTCTGACCCGAGTCATGTCTCCACTGATCGAGCGTGTTCGAGCCCTGGAACTGTCAGCTCAAACCAGTCGGCAATGGGCTCTCGCTGTCCAGACGAAAGTGGACATGGCAACATTCAAAGTGAAGCAGGAACTGTTGCCCGAGTCTCGGAAACTATGGGTCGAGAGTGGGAAATCTTATGCCGCGCTGGCGGACGCAACGCGGACGAAAGCGACGTATCCAGAAACCGTGTGGACGAGTGCCGAAGATTTCGCTCGCGGTTATGCCTTTAAAGAATCGCTGGCTCAGGTCAATGAGTTCATTCGATCCAAACCCGCTCAAGGCGTGCCAAAAGCCTACGTTTTTCGCGGTCGGATGCTCATGAACCTTAACCGGTTGAGTGAAGCGTTCGAGGCTTTCCGCAGTGTCGAGCTGAATTCTCCGACAGATCCATCTGTGTTTGAAGCGACCTATCGCCTCGGCCTTTGTCAGCTTGAACGAAATCGACCGGACGATGCCGAGCGAATCTGGAGAGCGATGCTGACATCGGACGAGCTGGAACCTGACGCCAACGAATGGCGACTTGCGAAGTTCGCGTTGGGCCAACTGCAGGCTCGTCGAGCCCCCAACGCGTTTCGCAGGTCTGTCCCCGCTAACGACGCCGAAATGACGAAAGAGCAACTGGTGCAACGACAGAAGGCGTATGCTCAATGGAAGGAAGCGATCCGGCATCTCGAAGAATATCTCGGACGTTACCCGGACACCGAAGAACGAATTCCCGCACGCTATTTACTGGCGAAATCGCTCCAGTCATCAGCAGGTGAGATTCGGGAAAAACTGTCAGACTCCATGCCGGTGAACGCTCGGAAGGAACTGTTCCTGGAACTTTCCCGCACCCTGAATCGGGCCGGTGACGAGTATCGAGCTTTGCAGCAAACCTTGCAGGCGTTGATGGTCACAGGAATGCTCGACGACTACGGACAGGAAATGTACCGGACGACTTTCATGGCGATTCCCGAAACTCAGTTCGAACAGGAACGCTACGCCGACGCACTGGCCGGATTCCGTACGGTTACCAGCCGTTTTGCCGATCACGTTTCGGTATTGCCGGCTTATATCCAGATGTCCCGCTGCTATGCGCGGCTGGAAAAACCCGACGAAGCCAGAAGACAGCTCGAACAGGCGCGAGTGGTTCTTGGTCGACTTCCCGATGAAGCCTTCGGTTCACCGTCAACCGGACAAACACGAAAACAATGGCGCGAATGGATCGAGTGGGCTCGCCAGGTTCACGACCGGCAGTACCCACAGCTCTCCGACGCCTCATGACGGATCACCTACGGAGAAATCGGCCAACCGGGCCAGCACGGAACATTCAACCGATTACCCACGGAACACAAAACACAGTCATGACAAGTGCGACCGAACAGCTTGATCCAACACAGCAGCCAGATCTGCTTGACGTGCTCCAGCGGCGGCGAGAGTTCTGTCGCGCGATGCTGGAACTTTCACGCCAGCAGGCCAGCCTGATTGACGACGGCAATTTCACCGAACTTCTGCAACTGATCGCGCAGAAGCAGCGGGTTCTGGAACACCTGGCAGAACTTGGTCGCTCGTTCGGTGGAATCGTGAATTTCTGGAAATCAATCCGGAACCAGCTGGCTGCGGACGTCCGGTCCAGGTGTCAGTCGGCGATCGATGACGCAGAATCGTTGCTGGCCGAATCAATGGCTCTCGAAAAACAAGGGACAGCCGTACTTGCGCAGCGACGCGATGAAACGCAGGGACGTCTGAAGGAAATCGGCGAGTCGCCTCATGGTTTACCAGGCGTCGGTCACGGCAACGCACCTCGCCCGCGGTTTCTTGATGCCAGTCGCTAGTCATGGAATTTCGAGTCGCGGAAACAATGATTCCGCCGGGAGTCTTCGGACATGATCAATTCATTCATTCAGCCACCGACGGTGCCTTTGCTCAAGCAGGTCGCGCAGTTCAACGAACGGCGGCAGCAGGTGCTCACAGCCAATATTGCCAAAATTGACACGCCCGATTACAAGACTCAGGATCTACCGGTCGAAGCCTTTCAGGAAGCAATGAAAAAGGCCGTCCGCCAGCTCAAATCCCCCTCTCGGCACACTTCTCAAAGCACATCTTCACTTCTCCCCGTCGAATTCCCATCCACTTTGATGACGCGGGAACCGGTCGTTGACGACCTGTTTACCGACGAACTCTTCCGCTCTCAGCAACTCCCCTCCCACTCACTCGGTCTGCAGGACAACGGCAAACGCAACATCGAGCACGAAGTCATGGAGATGACTCGGACTTTAATGATGCAAAGCTATGCCATGCAGATGATGACTTCCCAATACAACCTTCTCGAATCGGTGATTTCGGGACAGGCATGAATCGGTTGCCATCGACTCGGCATTCGGATCATCGACTCATTCCCATTTAATCTGCCCTGTTAAGACATCGACAGCCGGCCCGGACAAGGAGGTCCGTGACATGCTTCGTACCCTCGACATCAGTCGCAGCGCGCTCGTCGCCCAGCGCGAACGGATGAACGTCATCGCGGGCAATATTGCCAACGCGCAGACAACGCGGAATGCGAACGGCGAAGTCGAACCGTTTCAGCGCCGGTACGTCGAATTCTTTTCGGAAAGTACGCACGGCAAAAAAGGACCGAGCGAAGTCAGTTTTCGAGTTCACGTCGATCAGACGACCGGCCCGCGTCTGGTACATGATCCCGGGCATCCGGATGCCGATCCAGAAACCGGCATGGTCGCCTTTCCAGAGATCAACCTGATGAACGAATTCGCCGACGCGATTCTTGCCAGTCGAGCATACGAAGCGAACACCTCGGCCATTCAGATGACCCGTCAGATGGCCGAACAAACCCTGCGGTTGCTCCAGTAATTCAATTTTCAACTTCCCACAGAGCCTTCACATGTCACAGATCAACGGACTCGGAACGCCACTGGGCATGTCTGACCCACTGTTTCTGATGAAGACTCTGTCGTCCAGTTCGACCGGCGAAGTCAGCGGTCCGTCGTTTCAGAAACTGATGCTCAACTCAATGAGCGAGGTCGCCGGACTGGAACATGCGGCCCAAACAACTATCGGAGACAACCTGGCTGGCAGTGACATCACACTCGCGGAATCTGTCATCGCCATGCGCGAAGCAGAACTGGCCACGAAGCTGATGCTGCAGGTTCAGCGAAAAGTTGTCGACGCCTGGAAAGAACTCAAAAACATGCAGATGTAGACGCCCGAATTCTTCGTTCCAGCCTGCATTTCATTTCCTCAATCAGCGTGATCAATGGTCGAATTCATCAACAAAATCCGCGTTCAGTTCAACGACCTGTTTGGCGACATGCAGCCTCATCAGAAGATGACGCTGGTGGCGCTCGGTCTGATGGTCATGGTACCATTCGGGATTCTGATCTTCGGCGGTGACGACGGCGGCACGACGCCTTTGCAGTACGGAGCTGCTTTCGACAGCGAAGTCCGCGCGCAGGCCGAACAGGCATTGCTGGATCGTGGCTTCAACGATTTCCACACCGTCGGTGGGCGCATTCTTGTCCCGTCATCGAAAGTGGACGAGTACAACGGCGCGTTGATGTCTGCCGGAATCAGCTCGCCACACGCGTACGACGAACTGGAAGCAGCTCTCAAAGAGGTCAACCCGTTCACTCCGCAGAGCCAGTTTGCTGCTCTGATGGATGTCCAACTTTCCAGAAAAATTCGTAACAACCTTCGAGCGATCGACGGTATCAGGGACGCTCAGGTGATCTGGTCGCGACCGGACACCAAGTCGCGGTGGAGCAGAACAGGTGGGGTTAAAGCTTCTGTTCACGTCACCCCTGACGGCGGTCGTGAGCTTCCTCGCAGGCTGGTTGAATCACTGCGAAATTCTGTAGCGACAATGGTGCCGGATCTGGAACGCGACAACGTGGTCGTTATCGATCGCTCTACCGGACAGTCATGGGCAGGCAACGATCCAGACGACCCGTTTGATAACAAACTGGAAGAGCTGAAACGCAGCCGGGTTCAGTTTCATCAAATGCGAATTCAGGATGCCCTCAACGAGATCGCTCCCAATTCCGTCGTTGCTGTGCATGTTGGTTTTGACAATGTCCTGGCCACTCGCGAACGCACTCAACAGATCGACAAGGGCGTCGAACTGACGACGATTCAGGATACGGAAGAGTCAACCAGCAACGAAGGGCCGGCAGCTGGAGTTCCAGGAACGGCGTCCAATCAGCCTCGCAGCCTGGCTTCGACGAATTCAAAACAGACGTCAACGACGGACAAAAACCAGAGCACCAAAACCTTTTCCGCTCCATCAATGACCGTCACCGACACTCAGGGAACGCCGCTCAACGAAACCTCGTTGCAGGTCGCCGTGTCGATCCCGGAAGGTCACATCGAACAGCTCGTTATCCGTGATGGGCTCCCTCAAGGCTCGACGGATCAGGAGAAGGCAGACTTTCAGGCGGCGTTCGAGACAAAAAAAACGACGTTCACAAAAAACGTGGAAGACATCGTCAAAAAGCTGATCCCGCCAAATTCACCAGACGGGTCCGTCGTCGTCACTACGCATCGACGAATCGAACCCGATGCACCGTCAATGGACCTGCCGTTTACCGACATGCTCAAAGACTTCCTGTCGACATGGGGCAGCAGTATTGCACTGACGCTTTTTGGCGCGTGGGCTTTGATGCTTCTGAAAAAGAGCATGCCAGTTTCGGAGTCTGCGCCGTCGACAGCAGCACTCGACAAACTGTCCAACACAGTGACAACTGTTGCTGCAGACTTTGCGGCGGCGTCCGTTGAAAAGGAAGTCGTTGTTGCAGATGCCGAGCAACGGCGTCTGTCAAATCGTGAGACCCTCGAATCAACGGTCGAGAATGATCCGGCTGCGGCGGCAGCGATCATTTCAAAATGGCTGCAGAACGCATGATCTTTTTCCATCGAGAAACATCTAGAAAAACTGACTCAAACGAAATGCGTCGATGAACGACCTGAAGAAAGCTGCAATCGTCCTGCTGAGTCTCGACAAGCCCAAGGCTGCTCGGGTGATGAATCATCTACCCAAGCACTTGATGGAGCTGGTGAGTATGGAAATTGCGCGTACTGACGACGTCACGAAAGCGGAGCAGGAAGAAGCAATTAACACGTTCCGCGAAGCGATTGACTCTCGGACGGTGATTGAACGTGGAAGTCTCGATCTGGCTGGCGAACTGCTTTCGCAATCGATCGGCGAAGAAGAAGCCAACGATATTATTAAGAACATCAAAGACTCGCTGAAGACTGTGCCCTTCGGATTTCTACATAAGTTCAAGGCTGAAGACGTTCTGAACTTCATCCGTGAAGAGCAGCCTCAAACGATCGCTCTGATCATGTCCAATCTTCCAACAGGACTCGCCGCAGACATCCTGAAAGACCTGCCTCCGGATAAGCAGCTCGACGTGATTCGCCGAGTCGCCAGCATGGAGCAGACATCGCCCGAGTTTGTCGAAATGGTCGAAGCCAGTCTGAAAACCCGCATGGCGTCGCTGTTCGGGCAGCAGTCAGATCAGGTCGGTGGAGTGCCGCTGGTTGCGCAGATCCTGAACGTTGCCGATCGCGCAACCAGCAAAAACATCCTCGATACAATGGGGCAGGATTCGGAAGATCTTGTCGAAGAAATTCAGCGGCTGATGTTCGTCTTTGACGACATCACCAAGCTGGACGACAAGAGTATTCAGGCCTTGCTCAAAGAAGTTGACAACAGTCAGTGGGCCATGGCACTCAAGGGTGCGTCGCCAGAAGTTAAAGGCAAAATTCTCGGTAATCTTTCGAAACGAGCGGCAGAGAATCTCGAAGAAGAAATGGGATACCTCGGCCCCGTTCGAGTCAGTGACGTTGAAAGTGTTCAACAGCAAATCGTCGACACAGTCCGACGCCTGGAAGAAGCCGGGACGATCACCGTTTCCAGCGGCGACGGCGACCAGTTCGTTTCCTGATAAATCAACACCACATTCACAGAGACAGCGTCGTCTGGCCTCAATCTCGTTTTACTCTGACTTGTCTGACCTGGATGTCCACCTCGCCTCGCATCATGAAACGGCACACGGCCTCTGAAATGCCGTCGAACGTTGCGTTCAACTTCGAAGATATTCAGAGTCGCTGCGACACGTACAAAGCTCAGATCAGCGTCGAATGTCGAGAGCTGATTCAAAACGCAACAAAACAGGCGGAAGAAATCCGCAGAAAGGCGCAGGCAGACGGGCATAGCGAAGGGTATCGAAACGGTCTGAAACAGGCCGAAACCGAGATCGCTCAACGCAGCCAGCAACTCGCCGACGAAATGGTCGAACAGCGTCTGAGCACAGTGCTGCCAGCGGTGTCGCAGCTTCTCGATGAGATCGTCACGGCGAGAAGCCAGTGCCAGGCGGAGTGGGAGCGCGAACTGGTCGACCTGTCAACGGGCATTGCGGAAAAGCTGATTCGTCGTACTTTCGAAGCGACTCCCGAAGCGATGATACGAGTTGTCCAGGAAGCCGTGCAGCTTGCCGTGGGAAAAACATCGCTGGAGCTGCGATTGAATCCTCGCGATCTCGAAGCGCTCGGCGACCGTGTTCGAGTTGCCGTCCGTGAAAGCGCGCGAGGAATCGAAGTCAAACTGCTGGGAGACGATAAGGTTTCTCCGGGCGGCTGCATCGTGGTGACGGAGCACGGTGAAATTGACGCTCAGATCGAGACATTGCTGACGCGGATTTCGGACGAACTGCTCGAAGGCATTCAGGAATAAGACGGTCGCAGGCAGCATCGGGCTCAACGCCGTTCCCGATGCTGAAAATCGAATCGATGCGGATTTTGTTTCAGTCGGCGTCAACTAAAACGCAGTTCAGCAGGACCAGAGAAATCATGCGGCGTTCTCAGCACATTCGACAAATGCTTGCGCCGCGAATTGTTGGAAGTACCAGCCGGATCGCTGGTCTGGCCGCCGCCGTTCATGATTTCCCGGCGCCGCTGGGTGCAAGATGTCGAATTCATCGGGAAGGCGAGCAGAGTATCGAAGCGGAAGTCGTCGGGTTCACTGATGACGAGACGCTGGTCCTTCCGTTCGGAGATCTGCGCGGCATCCGGCGTGGCAACAAGGTTGAGATGACCTGTTCTGTGCCGTCAGTCCGAGTCGGCAGCGCACTGCTCGGGCGAGTGATCAACGCTCGGGGGCAGTTCGTCGATGGCAAAGCACCAGCGATTCTGACTCAACGAACCGGACTTTATGGAGAACCTGTTTCCGCGTTGAATCGACCGCGGATCGATCAGCCATTGGCGACTGGGCTGCGGGTCATCGACGGACTGACGACCTGTGGACTCGGCCAAAGGCTTGGTATTTTCGCCGGCAGCGGCGTCGGCAAGAGCGTTCTGCTGGGGCAGATGGCTCGCGGAAGTTCAGCTGACGTCAATGTGGTTGTGCTTGTCGGCGAACGGGGCCGCGAGGTCCGCGAGTTTGTCGAAAAGGAACTCGGTGAAGAAGGGCTGCGTCGCAGCGTTGTTGTTGTGGCCACCAGTGACGAACCGGCCCTGATGCGAATCCGCGCCGCCTGGCTGGGCACGGCGATCGCTGACTATTTCCGGGCAGCCGGCAACCATGTTCTGCTGATGATGGACAGCGTGACTCGCTTTGCAATGGCTCAGCGTGAAATCGGTCTGGCTGCGGGAGAGCCTCCTGCGACGAGGGGTTACCCTCCCAGCGTTTTTTCAATCCTTCCAAAGCTGCTTGAGCGGAGCGGACTTACCGATAAAGGAAGTATCACCGGTTTTTACACCGTCCTTGTCGAAGGCGATGACACGAACGAACCAGTTTCTGACACGGTGCGAGGAATCCTGGACGGGCACCTGGTCCTTTCCCGAAAGCTGGCTCACGAAAATCATTGGCCGGCTATCGACTCACTGGCCAGCATCAGCCGCTCCATGAACGACGTGGTCACTTCGGAGCAAACTGAATCAGCAGCCTTGTTGCGGCGAATCCTGGCGGCGTGGAAAGAGTCGCAGGATCTGGTCTCGATCGGCGCCTATCGGGCCGGAACAAACCCTCTGGTCGACACAGCTCTGCAACTGTCAGAACCAATTCGTGAGTTCCTCACTCAGGATCGGCTGGAGAATTCAACACTCGAACAAACTCAACAGGCATTAACGGCGTTGACTCAAGCGGCCATCCAGCTGCTGCAGAATTCTCAACGGGTAGTGCCACAGTCAACTCCTCAAATGAGGTAGCGAGTTCCTCAACTCGAAGGCGAACGCTGACGTATGAAACCGTTTCGACTCGACAAAGTTCTGGAATACCGCAGGCATCAGCGGCTGGATGCCAGGAATGCGCTGGCATCGGCGATCAGTGACGAGCAGACACTGATCGAACATCAGGCAGGAATCAATCGGCAGAAGAATCAACAATTGTCTGAACTGGCAGGCTTCGCACGGTCGGAAGTTGTCAACGTCGAAGCGGCAGCAAGGCGACGTTACTTCACCGGGCAGCTGGAAATTCAACTGATGGTCGTCGCTGAGCAACTGGTTCAGGCGAAACAGGTCGTTGAGCAGATGCGAATCGTTCTGGTGAAAGCCGATCAGGAAGTGAAAGCTCTGGAACGACTTCGCGAAAAACACGTTGAAGAAGAAACGTCGCTTGAGCAAAAGCGAACAGAGATCGAACTCAGCGAGCAGTGGCAATCGGCTAACTGGAACTGGTAAACGGATTTCGTAATCAGGTTGCCGCAAGGAAGCGGAATCATGGCAAAACTCGCATTCACAGCGATTTCCTCGGTGGCCGTACTGGCACTCCTGGCTGAAGGTCTGGCTGGTGGTCTGCTGTGGTCTCAGGGCCGACTTAATCCAGATGCCATTCGAGAAATCCGCGTCATCCTCTCAGATCCCGCCGCGCTGACCGAAGAACAGGAACTGGCGAAAGAGGCTCCGGTCGTCAGCGTCGAAGACGTTGCCAGAACTCGCGCCATCGCGATTCTGCATCTGGAAGAACGCGAGAATGAGTCTGCCATATTCAACGGTCTGCTGGCTGATCAGCGAAGGAAAGTTCTGACCGAGCAGGACGACCTGATCGCTAATCGCGAACGTTTCGACAAGGAACAGAAAGATCGGCAGGCCAAAAAGGCGGCCGACGGAATCCAGAAATCGATCGCCGTGCTGCTGGCATCAGACACAGAAATGGCGGTTGCACAGCTTTTAAAGCTGACTCTGGAAGAGAACATTCTGCTGATGGAAGGAATGCCGGAGAAGACGATCGCCAAATTTCTCGCGGCGTTTGCTGAGGGCGATCGCGACCAGATTGAGCGAGGGCAGCAGATCTTTCAGGCAATTACTCGCGGAGAAACTGAGGAAGTGAAAAAGGGAACGGCGAAATGATTCCTGAGTTTTTTACCGCGAAAACATCCACCAGCCGCAACGCGGCGGATGCTCCGTCGGTTCCTGATAAGAGTCTCTCTGACAATCTGCTGAACAGGGAGTCGTTTGAGAAGGCGCTGCGCGATCGCTCGTCTGATCAGCCAGCTCCATCCGCAGGAGAAAGACGACCAGCAGGCACGTCCAGCAAGGTACCGGCTGAACCTGTGACCTCAACGGTTTCACAGCGGCAGGAGAACGGAGGCCAGCAGAGGACTGCGTCGCCAGAAGCTTCGGGCCGTGGCAGGATTCAGCAGCCCGCAAGTGCTCGCGACTCGGCGCGTTCGACCAGCAATGGCCCGCCACGACCGAATGCAACGATTGAGACTGATTCCAAAGGCGGCGGACAGAATGAGGAATTGCAACCGCAACCAGTGCTCCGGGAATCTTCGAAACAGATTCGCCGAATTGATCCGGCGGACCATTCAACGGCGAATCAAGCAACGGCCCGTTCAACTCAGAATGAAGCTGTCGTCAACGAGACGTCAAATCCGGCAGCTGACCTCGCAGTCCCCAGTTTCTTCGCGACTGACGATACGAATTTCGGAACACTTCCGTCACTGAATCGACTTCCGCTGGACGATGTTTCGGTCAGCCAGTTTTCGGTTGAACTGACTCCGACCGACACGCAAAGCGGCCGGACTGATGACGACGCGTTGCAGGCCATCCTGGCGGCGAATCTGGAATCGCTGAACGGTGAAGGCGAACTTAGCCCGCTTCTCAACGACGCGCTGGTCGCTGACAATGCGTCTGTGTCGATCGACTCTCGCTTTACCGCCACAGACCCTTCACTGATTGTCGCTGGCGCCGATCATTCGCCAGCGACTGAGGTCAGTTCGCCAGATGCTGCAGAAGATTTGCTGGCCATCCCCACGCTTCCGTCGCTGCGTCCGGAAACCATTTTGAGTTTGCCAGCAGAGCCGCCAGTTACGAACGCCGCAGCGAATCAGCACGTTCCAGTTTCTGCGACCAACCTTAATGAAGGACCTTTCAAAGGGATTCAGGCGGTTTCTGAACCATCTATTGTGCGTTCAGGATCGACGACCGAGGTTCCGTCAACGAACGCGGAACAGCCGGAAACAGCTTCGCACGTGCCAGCAGACGATGCCCCACCGATCACAGGAGCGGATGGCGAGGAGCGACCGCTGGTGCTTCCGTCGCTCGCTTCCGGTTTAAAGCAGCACGCAGAAAAATCTTCGATTGCCGAGGTTCATCACTCAGACAACCAATCGCCGAGCATACGAAACGCTGTTACTCGAGCTTCTGCGGATGATGCGGATTCGGCAAGCCATCAACCCAGCCTTCGTGTACCAGGCACTGGAGAGGTGCAGGCGGCTCCGGTCGCTCAGCAGGTTGTGGTCGAGCAGAACGTGATTGAAACAGCGCGTATCTCACAAACAGTGAAACCCGACGCCGAATCGACGAGCGTTGAAAGCGGTCAAACGATCGAGAGTTCTGATGCTGCGGCCCGCACGGAAATCAGCGACGATGGAACCACAGCTTCATCGCGAGAAAGTACCGGCAACGAGCAACCGGTTTCTCAACAGATTGAGATGCACGATGCGGTGACAAATCGCGGCACTCAGACCAGGACCGAGCGGCGTGATGATTCACAAGGAGCGGAAGTTGCGACAGTTTCTGCCCTGCCTTCTGCGCCGACCGGCAAGGTGGTTGAAAAACGGACTGATACCAGCGGAGCCGCCGACGGTTCAGAAACCAGCGAGTCATCGCTGATCGAGTCCCGTTCGTCTGAAACAAGCCTCCGTCAACCTTCCCAGATCGCAGAAACGTCGGCAGAAGCAGTGAGCCCCTTCGGTATTGATACAGCGTCGATCGAGCCGCTGAATGAACGACCGAACGAACGTGCCACTACGCCATCAGTCGAAACTGGCGAGCCTGAAAGCAGCATCGGCAGAGTCGACGTCCCGCCAGCAAATCCTGATCGTCCCGTAGTCGCAGAGCAGGTTGCAGTGCAAAATTCAGCACCGCCATCGCCCGGACATTCTGGTGAGCAGGACACTGCCAGAACACCAGAAGCCCAAGTGATCGACCGGGCAGAAGGAAACGCCCGGCCGGCTGTACGTGACAGAGTCTCAGTTGAAGCGTCAATGGGTAACTCCCCTGAGACTCAGCCTGTCAGCAACGTGGGCGTCACTTCAGACTCTTCGACAAAGCAGACAGCCGCGGCTGTGACGAGCCAATCGGGGCCAGTGAACGATGCACCGGCAGACGCTGTTGTCACCTCGCCGGTACCCGCGACAGATGTCGGCAGCGTGTCGCTTTCGTCGGCTCCGCTCGAAGCGCCAGCCACCGATGGAGTCGTCGTTTCAAACAGCCAGGGCACGACGACATCTTCGGCATCGGCTGCGCCGAACGGATCTCCATCGTCAGGCGCTGTTCGTGAGCCGGCTGTCCCGATGGAAATTCAGGATGCTGTGTCAGCAATTCAGGAAGCGACCAGTGGCGACAGCCATATTCGAGTTCGCCTGAACCCTCGTGAACTTGGCACCATGCTGGTGGATGTTTCACGGACAGACAACGGTATCGTCGCGCGACTCGAAGTCGATTCGGCAGCGGCTCGCGTCGCGGTGATGGACACGCTGCCTGATCTTCAACGATCGCTGAACCAGTCAGGCACGAGCGTTGATCGCATCGAAGTCGTGCTCACCGAAACTCGAACGGAAGCAGGCCGGCAGGAACATGGACAGTCTCAACAGGGCGAACAGCAGTCTCGACAGGAACGACAGTCTTCGAATCAGCAGGCTCGCGATCAGCAGAACCAGCAGCGTGAGCAGAACCAGCGGCGCGAGCAGAATCAACGACGCGAGCAACACGAGCATGGACGTCCAGCTCCGGAAGCAGCATCCGACAGCGACGCTCAAAAACAACTCGACATCAAGTTATGACGCCTCCGTCTGGCTGAGTAAGCAATTTCACAGCCAACAGATTCGTCACGAAATCGGAATCAGAAAGAGTCTGACATGAGTGCCATTTCTTCTGGAATCGGAGCCGCCGCTGCTAACACCGTGGAACCTGGCAAGACAGGTTTCAACTCGCTGACAGCTGACGACTTTCTGACGTTGCTGATCGCTCAGTTGCAGAATCAGGATCCGACTGAACCGGTCGACAACGCCGAGATTCTGAACCAGCTCGCCACAATGCAGGGCCTGACGTCGAACATCGAGCTGAGCGACACACTCAAAAAAGTCGCGACGTCGCTGGAGAAAAGTGAGACTGATTTCGGGCAGAAGCTTTCGGTCGGTGCATCTTACATCGGGCAGACGGTGACACTTGATGATTCGACAGTCGGCGTCGTGGACCGAGCGTTCCTGGCTGGCGGTGAGACGTTTGTCGGTATCAACGGCGTGGACGTGCCGATCAGTCGTGTCGTTTCTGTGAACAGTTCTCAGTCGTATGTCGGTGAGCTGGTTGCCGCCGACATTGGTAGCGGAGCAACGGAACTCGGCACCGTTCGAGGCGTCGTGAACCGTGACGGCAAAGAGTTTCTGATCTTTGAAACCGTCGATAATTCGGGAGACGTTCAGTCCTCCGAAATTGACGCCAGTAAGGTCAAAAACGTCCTGTCGCTGAAAGATGTCGAAGGCAAGAACGTGCAGGCGGTGACAAGAGACGGCCAGGTTCTCAGCGGGAGAGCAATCGTCGCGGCAGACGGAGCGCAGGACAGACTGTTTGTCCAGGGCGTTTCGATCGGGCTCGACCGAGTCGTCAGTGTCGGCCTGAACTGATCGCCGTCACTCGGTCACCTTTACTCATGTCGCAATTGCTGGCAGACTGACGCTTCTGATCTCTCGTTAAAAATGGGGATTCGGATGACGTTTCCAGACAACTCGGCAACCAGCGTTCCAACGGCAGACGGCTGCTCAGGTTTCCAAAGTATTTCTGCAATCACGAGGCGTTCGGCCCTGCGGGCGGGAAGCGCATTCGGCATCGGACTGACGCTTCCCGAGCTATTGCGTCGTCGGGCAAATGCTGCCACGGCTGGCGGGAGCTTTGGCAGAGTTCGCGGCGTGATCATGCTCTATCTGCACGGTGGTCATCCGCAGCAGGAGACGTTTGACCCAAAACCAAACGGACCGTCCGCTGTGAAGGGTGAGTTCGGAGCGATCTCCACCAGTCTGCCCGGCGTTCAGTTTTCAGAACTGCTACCTCGTTCGGCGACGATCGCCGAGCAGATGGCCATCATCCGGTCGATGTCGCACGATAATCCAAATCACGTGACAGCAAGTCTCCCCGCCGGCACCGGACACAAACATCCGCCCGGCACTCCACAAACAGACTTTCCGCCAGCCGCGAGCGACTTCCCTGCCTTTGGAGCCGTTCTTGATCACCTGCGACCTGCAACGGGCAGTCTACCGTCGTGGGTGCGGCTCGGACCGTTAATGCGAAGAAGCAATGGAACAACTCTGCACGGTCAGTTGCCGGGCTTTCTCGGCGCGAGGCATGGTCACTTCGCTGTTGACCAGAAACTGCTGAAAGAAGATGTCCGAATCGAGGCGATCGAACCATCAACAGAACTCACGGCCAGCCGAGTCGGTTCCCGTCAGTCGCTGCTGCGTGAAATCGATGGCCAGCGCCAATCCATCGACAACTCAGCATCGGCAGCGAACCTCGACACGTTCTATCAACGAGCGTTTTCGCTGCTCAGTTCTCCGGCAACGAGACGGGCGTTTGACCTGGCCGACGAACCACGATCGCTTCGGGACACTTACGGCTGGACAGAGTTTGGCCAACGTTGCGTGCTGGCTCGGCGGCTCATCGAAGCAGGTGTCCCGATGGTCAACGTCAGCTATTGCCACACTCCCAGCGGATCCTGGGACACACACAGCGGCAACTTCAAGAAGATGAAAGAGTCACTGGCCCCGACGCTGGATGCAGCACTTCATGGTCTGTTTACCGACCTGAAAGAGCGAGGCCTGCTCGACGAAACCCTGGTCGTCGTAAACGCCGAGTTCGGTCGCACCCCAACGATCAATAAGAACGCCGGTCGAGACCATTGGCCCTGGGTGTACTCCCTCGCGTTGGCAGGAGCCGGTATCCGCCCCGGAACAATCTACGGGGCTTCCGACAACTCCGCCGCCTATCCCGCCGAGTCACCTCGCACTCAGGCCGATTTCGCCGCCACGCTGTACCACCTGTTGGGCATCCCGCCCGACACAGTCCTGCACGACCAGACCGAACGGCCTCACCAGTTAGTCACTGGCCAGCCGGTCCTTGAGATACTCTCGTGAGGCCGTCGGCGCCCGAAGTTGCAGCTTTCGTAGAAGTTGTGACCTTTTCAATTTGCATGAAAATGAGCTGGCCAGAATTTGCGCAGCTCCGTGGGGTACTTTTCAACGCGTCAGTGTCTGGAGCCGGTGTTGCCAGGTTGTCGCTTTGCTGTCAAAGCGATCCTCGAACACGGCTACCGCAGACGACTCATGAAGCTGAGGAACTCGCGGTTCAGTGACGCGAGGTCGCTGCCGAAGGCTGATTCAAACTCCGCGAGGCGTTCATCGGGTTTGCTCCAGCGAAGAGGCTGCTTTTGAGAGATCTGTCGAAGGTACTGCGAGTAGTCGCGGATGCGTGTTCGGATCAGAAAGTAAGTCAACGCCCACGCCTCGGCGTACGCATCGATCGCGGAATCTGCATCTGCAAATCGACTGTTGTCGCTGACCAGAGTTTCGATCGAGTCGGGTTCGCGTTTCGTTTTGAGAAACTCTCGAAAGCGAAACAGCCGCGCCGCGTTTACTTTGCCGATACCGCTCCAGCCTCGACGGCTGTTGAGGTCGGGAGCTTCGAAGTACATCGCCATGCCCTCGGTCAGCCACACCGGGTTGTCCGCGTAGCGACGATGCATTCCCCGATTGAACGCGATCTGGTGCGTCGCTTCGTGAACGACTGTCGCCACACTGGCTGGAATTTGCTGCGTTCGTCGTTGTACTTCGGCAATCGTCGTCGCTGGTGAATCTCCATCCTGAGCCGTCAGATCGAACAGGACGATCCGGTTCGCAGTGACGAGGTAATACCCCTGCCCGTTCGCCGAAGCTGGCGTCCGATCGAATTCGGCCATCTTCGCAAACTGTGACTGGTTCGAAAGAATGAGCACCGGCAGAGGCGAATCCAGTGGAGTCAGTTCAAACCGGCGGTTCTTCCAGTAACTCTGAAACGCAATCTGCATCCGCTCTAAAAGCTGACTGGTCCATTCGGAATAAGCCTCGGGCGTTGAAGCAGCGATCACGTAATTGTCAGTCGTGTGAACGTGAAAGTCTGCCTCGATTCCAGCCGCTCGACCTTCTTCGACAAGACGACTCCCCAGTTGTTCGAAATCGAAAAACGCAAATGGCTGGTCGGTAACCGTTTCCTCATCAAGCTGCGTCGAGGTAATGGTCCATAGTCGCCGAGCTGGATCTTCGACCAGCAAACCGTCGCTCGCGCGAACCAGCACGCGACCGTTGATAGATGTCTCGTTCCCAGCTTCGTCACGGAACCTGAACACTGACCGCTTTGACGACTCGGACTGATCCGACGACGACGAGTCCTCAACGTCCTGACCAAAGCACGCTGCCCCCCCGGCCCAGGACACAGCAGTCACTGTTGAGGCAGCCAGAAGTGAACGCGAACTTCTCCGCATCCACTGCCGACGACTCAGACAAGTGTTGCTCATTTCAGAGTGCCACATCACCAACCTCATAAGCAGGGTGGACACCGCCCACCAGTCAACCAGCCCGCTACGAGTGATCGGTGGACAGTGCCGACCCGGCAGTTTCGAAATCCGTGTTCGCTCAGAATTCCCAGCCTCTGCGAATCTTCAGAGCCACTGTTGGGTCAAGCATCACAGCAGTTGCAATGTGAACGCCTTCAGCCCCAGCCTCAAGACAACTTCGGACATGCTCGACCGATGAAACTCCACCGACACTGATGATACGCACGTCGTCGCGACGTTTGCTGATCAGATCGGAAAACAACTGCGTCTGCTGCAACGACGCATCGAACGTGGCCTCGCCGCAGATGCCTCGCTGCTGACCATCAAACAGCAAGGTTCCGTCTTTGCTTTCGACGGTTGTGGCCACGCTATTCGTCATGGCGATGGCCGTTGCAAATGGCCCGACGGCCTTAAGAAGTTCTTCGGCATCGGCGGACGTTGTCATGTGTCCGATTTTCAGAATCAACGGTCGATTACCGATTGCCTGCCGCACGGCATCGGCGACCTTCGCTGCCTCGGCTGGATTCTGATAAAGCTGACCGTCGCAGGTTTCGACGTTCGGACAGGAAAAGTTTGTCTCGATCGTGTCCGCTCCGGCATCGACCGCCCACTTCGCACAAGTGGCGTAATCAGCAGCCAGGTCGTCGATCGTCCAACCAGGCTGAACAGTCCCGACGACAGAGACGGACAACAGTTTCTCAGGCGGCAGGCGTCTGCGGGTTTCTTCGACATCCTGCCTCCAGATTTCCGGATCAGCGGACGGCATCCCGAAGCTGACAGCCCAGCTTCCGCTCGGTGAGCGGGACTCGGCAAGTCGCTTCTCGCTACCCGTCAGTTGACCAGTCTCGACTGGAACGAGGTTCGGCAGCGGGTAGCAGTCCCGCTGCGAACTCCTGACCGTTTTATAAGTCAGCACGTCGAAGCCCAGCGATGCGTAGTAAAGCACCCATTTGCCGTTCAGCAGCGGCCCGGCCGGAATCCCCAGAGGCGAAGCCACCTTCAAACCGCAGAAGGTCCAGTCTCCGCCAAACGGTGGCACTTCAGTTTCGACCGGTTCCGGAGCATTGTCGTAATTCCAACGGTAAGTCTGCGTCAGGTCATAGCAGTTTCGGGTTACTCCCCCCGCCATAGCGTTCTCCATCCTGCTGGTTTATTTGACGTTCCTGAAAGCTGAAGCTGGGATACGGTCGAGAAGCCCGGCACTTTAAACACATCTCACCGATTCTCGATTGCCACTCATCGTGAGACGGCGGTTCAGTCAAGCGGGACAATCCTCAGCCAGTTCACGCACGTGTTGGAGCCTGCCAGTTGCGGCCCCAGCTCCATCGTCAGTCGCCCGTCGGAGACTTCGACAGTGACAGTCGTCTCCACAAAGTGTCCGGCAACGGTCGGGACATTCTTCACGGCGGCCTTGCCTTCGAGCGAAACCTGGTGCCCTGTTTGTTCGTGGCCGGAATCGCCGTTGCAGACGGTGACCAGAAATTTTCCGTTAGGCACCCGACACTCCCACCTGGCAAAGTCGCGAGTAAACAGGAACGAGTCTCGAATTGCTTCCGCGTAGACCGAACGGCGGCGGTAGTTCTGGCTGATGTCAGCAGTCCAGCCGAAGCCGCGTTTCGAATCAAACGACAACCCGTTGTCGTTCTGGAAACCCGGCACAGCCTTCGATCCTTTGCCCGTAAAGTTGAAACGACGTATCGCGTTTTCGTTGGCGACGTTTGCATCGGCAAGTTCGTCCGGAAGTCCGTCCTGATCGACACTCGGTGGAACGACTGCTCGTGGCTCGACTTGCCAGACGACGGGCCCCGCGGGAGTAAATGGTGTGGGGTCATCACGATCAAGGATTCCATCGTTGTCAGCATCGTCGTGACTTAACCGCTCGTACGGAATCAGCGGCAAATCCTTGACCGCGTTCCACCAGGCGATGCAGAACTCACCACGAGTCATCTCGCTTGCCGATAAAACAGGAAGCTGGTCGACGGCGATGTTTGCTCGGCTGGCCGTGAGGACTTCAGCCCGCCATTCGGCAGTGGCCGGGGAGTCCGGTCGGAAGTCGACATCGGTCGGCTCCTGAGGAAGCATTCCACGCGCAGCCAGTCGGTTGATTGAGACAAACGCCGCATGATCGGCTGGCAGATCGCGGAATGGCCAAAGCTGAAGCGGCGTTGAATCCTCAGTTTCACCACACAGACCGTGCCGTACTTCTTCCAACCGACTTCGTTCATACGGAATCACGCGAGGCTGGATATCGTGACGAAGAGCGACGGCGGCAGCCACGCCGGCTGCTTCTCCGATCGCGATGCACTGATCATGCAGCCGGATCGCTGCGCAGACGATACTGCTGTACCCGACGTTTTTCTGAGCACCCAGCAGGCCATCCATCTGTTCCGGAATCAGGCTGCGAAGCGGAAACACCGATCGATCGCTGACGTGATGCGTGTGCCGACCGGGCTTTTCGAAGTCGATCCACGGACCGGCGTTCCCTTCGCCTTTCAAGTATGCGCGACCGGTTCGGTGAAAGTCGTAATGAAACTGCCAGCACGCCACGCCGTCCGGATACATCACTCGGGACATTCTTTCGCGAGCTGCCGTCTTCGTCGCACCGTCTCGATTGCGTCCGTCCTGCTCGCGCATCATGTACATCGCTTTGAGCCGAAGTCCTTCGCGGATGTACGGTTTGGGCGGCAGCTTGTCGGTAGTTCCGAATTCGTCGCTGAGGTGAAATCGACGAAAGCTGTTTGCGTGCTGGCTCGCTCGTTCATCGACAAAATTCTGCAGATGGTACAGCACGCTGAGCGAATGCCGCTTCGCATCGTCGTAGATAATCTGGCGTTGCTCGCGAGTCATCAGCACGATGTTTTTTTCCGACGCTCCTTTCCCGGTGGCCTCCAAATCGGCCACCACGTGCTTCGGCAATCGCTCCAGTGGGTAATCCTGCCCCAGCATGTAGTTCAGCAGGATGCTCGTCTTTCGATCGTTGCTCGTGTAACCGTCAACGATTCTGCGAACCGTATAAACCGACAACTGCCGCGGAGAAGCTTTCCCGTCATCCGGCCAGTGCGGAATGCTGCCGAGTCGAACCGGGCGATCCCACACAAGCCCCTGCATCGCTGCCAGACTGAGCCGAGACGTCCGAACGAAGTTTCGATCATCATACCGGGCTGGCTTTGCGATCGGAGTTTCGCCGTCGGATTCTTCAACGATCATGGCCCAGGTAATCGGATTCATTTCGTTGAGCGGATTGGCCGCCGGGTCGTCAGACGCGCTCGGCTCGTTGTAGCGGGACTTTGGATCCGCGCCGCACTCGAACGCGGCCCCGGAAACCTGAATCGCCTCGCCCCAGTCGGAAGCGTCGATCGTCAGCTTCGCGCGAATATGCAGATCGGCTTCTTTCTCGCCGACGGCTGCAAACCACAACCCCTTGAGCGTTGGAAACTCCCCGGCGATGTTCGCCCCCACGACGTCGGCCCGCACCGGATATCGATTGCTGATAAACCTGACCTGCCCGGAGTCGAGGTGCGGTTGCAGCATTGCTCGAAAGATGGCTTCCGCTTCGGCCGGTCGAAACGTCGACGGCCCATGATACGGGCGGCCCGGCATTGATGAGCCATACTTCTGCTCGTTGAAGGCTTCGATGCGGTCCATCAGTTCTTTGAACAGCCCGCTCCGATGAAACGACCGCTTCATCGGGTGCCAATCCACTCCCCAGCCGACCTGGCCGACACCTTTGTTCTCGTCGACACAAGCCAGTGCCTGCTCGGTAAACTGACCGCCCAGCCACTCACCATCGTGGACGATCGTGACCGACCGCACGCCCAGCCGAGCCGCTCGCAAAGCCGCCGCCCAACCAGACTCGGTCCCCCCGACGATCAACAGGTCGGTCTGAACTTCGTCGGCGGCTGTGCAGGTCGCTGCTGGATTTGCGGCAACAGTCAGGACGACGATCAACAGGATGCAGCAACGCATGGTGGACGCCTCGTTCGATTCAAAACTGAGAGTTTTCTTTGTGCCTGATGCGACCATCCGACGGCACAACATCCAGACCAGAAGATTGCAGAGAAGACAGCGCAGAACAACTGAGACAGCTTGATGGAATCACGTTGATGGAACTACGGAACAGCGACAGGTTTCCGTACGTCAGGCTCGGCCTGACGGAATCTGGAATTCGTCGTCGGCAGTGTCTGGCACAAAATCTTCGTCAGGCAAAGCCTGATCTGCTCGACATCGCGGTAAGTAATCTGCTGATGGTATGCCGGCGTTTCGCTTGCCATCTTCGCCGATGCTCTGTCAGATTCAGGGTCGAACGATCGTCGACGTGTCTGTAAACCAGTGAGTTAAAACTGTGCCCGAAATTCCCCAAACCGCTGCTTTTGCTTCCGTGCGAGAACTGGCGAAGCATCTTCGCGCTGGAGATTTCTCCTGCGTGGAACTGGCCGTTTTTTTTCTGGAGCGACTCAAGACGGTCGGAGCAAAGCTGAATGCCGTCGTAACAGTGACCGAGGAACTGGCGATTCAACAGGCGACGCAGGCCGACCATGAATTGAAGTCGAGCCGTGATCGAGGACTGCTCCACGGCATCCCGTACGGTGTAAAAGATCTGCTGGCGACAAAGGGAATTCCAACGTCCTGGGGGGCCGCTCCGTTTCGTGATCGGATGATCGATGCCGATTCGACAGTCGTTGCAGGACTACGAAAGGCCGGTGCTGTGCTGATCGGTAAGCTGGCGATGGTCGAAATCGCCGGCGGGTTGGGCTATCGCCAGGCGAACGCGTCGTTCACCGGGCCGGGACTGAATCCCTGGGACACGTCTCGCTGGGCAGGTGGATCGTCGTCGGGCCCTGGGGCAGCGGCTGGTGGCGGACTTGTTCCGTTTGCCATTGGCTCGGAAACCTGGGGTTCAATCATGACTCCCGCCGCGTTCTGCGGGATCAGCGGACTGCGTCCGACGTACGGCCGAGTCAGCCGGCACGGGGCAATGGCTCTAGCCTGGACGGTCGACAAACTCGGCCCGATGTGCCGAACCGCCGACGACTGCGGGATCGTCCTGAACGCGATCGCCGGCCCGGATCCAACCGACGAATCATGCGTCGATCGCCCTTATGAATACTCGTCCGGGAAAAATTCAGACAAGCTGCAATCTTCGACGCGTTACAAGCTCGCAACGCTGAAAGATGCTGCGAGAAATGTGCAACCGGAAGTTCGGTCGAACTACGAAGCCTCGCTGAACGTGCTGCGAAACTTCTGCGATATTGAAGAAGTCGCGTTGCCGGGCTGTCCGTGGGTGGCTGTCGCGTCGACGCTGATCAACTGCGAATCGGCCGCCGCGTTCGAAGGGTTGATCACGACCGGCGACATCTGGGAAATGACCGCTGAGGAAGACCACTGGGGCATTCACTCGTCAATGGTCATCCCGGCGAAAGATTACATCAATGCGATGAGAATTCGATCAAAGATGCAGCGAGCGATTGACAATTTCCTGAAACCGTTCGACGCAGTCGTCACGCCGACGCTTGCCACAACGGCATACCCAAACGATCGTCCGTGGAGCGAACATCGCCGCGGATTTTATTCGTCTCAGATTACCGATCTCGGAGGCGCCGGCGCGGCGACCGGAATTCCCGCTCTGTCGATACCAAACGGCCTGGGCGAAGGTGGCCTGCCGACCGGGATGCAACTGGCTGGTCGAGCGTTCAACGAAAACCGGCTGATCGAAATCGCCAATCGTTATCAGGAAGTGACGGACTTTCACAAAGCCACGCCTCAACCGCTTGACTGATCAGTCGACGCGTTTCGGGTCTTCAATGTTCGATCCGTCGCTGAAACGTGGCAGTTGGCAGTTCCAGCAGATTTCGAAATCAACCGTCACTTCTTCCTGGCAGTTTGAGCATTCCCAGACTTCACCGGTGTCTTCCACCGGTTCGTCTGAGTTCTTCTCGACCATCGCACCAGGAAACGCACCAGACGCGACTGCCGTCGCAATCAGTTTTCCAGATGACGTTTCCCCCGGTTGTTCATTCGAATCTTCGGACGGCTTGCTCCGAAGCCATGACTCGCGGCGTTTTTCTTCCATCTCTCGAATGAGGGCAACGGCGGCGTTGGCGTCCTGATCCGAAACCCAGATCCGAGGCGCCGATGGCAGACCGGCCGGGACTTCGCCAATAGCTCCCATAATCTGGCCACCGACCACGCGCGCTCCAATGTTGGATTCCGCGAGCATCGACTGGACCAGCGCCGCGTCGATTTCGTCTCGCGCGGCATAAACTTCGGTCAGCTGGTGACTGTGCATGGGGCGGTCTCCAATTCCAGGCTTCGAAGAATTTCAACCGTGTGGTCAACCGTGTGAATGGACAGTCTGCATCCGGGATCTCGCTGTCACAATACAGATCGTTTGAGGAATTGAAACCACGGACTTCAGCTCAAGTCCGTTTCCACCGTTTCGCGAAGCTTCATGAAATAAATCGACCAGCGACCCGCCGCCGGGGATTGCGAATCATCGCGGCTGTGACATACTTCCGCAGTCGGCGTTCAGATGAACTTCGAACATTCTGAAACTATGGAGCTAACAATGTCGCCAAAGATGTCACGGCTGATGTGGGGTACTCTCCTGGGGAGTTGCCTGTTTGCAGCGTTTGCGTTGTCCCCCAGTCGGGCGCAGAACCGGGTTACTCAATCTCCCGATCAACTCATTCCGAAAGACTCGCTGCTGTTTGTTCGGTGGGATGGGACGAAGGCTCATGCTCAGGCGTTTTCTGAGACCGCCGCTCACGAAGCCCTGTACGAATCCGGCCTGGTCCCGATGCTCGAAAAGGCTTTTAGCGGACTCGCCAGCCAGGCCGGCCCTGCTGGCGGAATTCTTGACGGCCCTGCCGGCCAGGCATTCAAGCATGTGAAGGATCACGGAGTCCGGTTGTCCGTTGCTCTGGCTGCCCCCGGCCCGAATGGTCCACCGATGCCAATGCCGTATTCGGTTGCCGTCTTCCCACAGGCTGGTCAGTTTGCAGAACCGCTCGGCCAATTACTACAGCGAAACGGACACATCAAAGTCGATTCTCAGGAGATCGACGGGCGACAGATCAGCACGTTCATCATTCCAGATTCGCCCGGCATCGAAGTCGGCTGGTGGGTTGAAGGCGAGCATCTGGTGGTTACCGCCGGGATGAACTCTTTGCCGCTTGCCGTCGCTGTGGCCAGTGGCGAGTCCGCGAACATCACCGCGAATCCTCTGTGGAAAGAGTTCGGACCAGAGTCTGTCAACTTCGAGATGACAGGTCTGTCGTGGTTTGACCTCGGAAAACTTCGAGACACCTTCGGACCGATGCCCGTCCCGGTTCCGATGCAACGTCCAGATGGCCAGCCTTTTACCGTTAACGATATTGCGAAAGTCGTCGGCCTCGACAACGTCGGAGCCGCTGTTTCACAAAGTGGGTACAAAGGCAAAGCTCTTTGGAGCGAAACCGTCCTGCAGGTTGACGGCCCCAAACGAGGGCTACTGGCGCTGGGCGATCATGAAACAATCACCTTCGACCGTCTTCCACCACTGCCCGCGGACACAACCACCTTCGCGGCTGGCAGCTTCAGCCTGTCGAAGTTTTACGATGACCTGCTGACGATGGTTCGCGACGCGGCAAAACTGGGACCACCGGAGATAGCCCAGCAGATCGAGCAGGGCATCCAGGCCGCTCCTCAGATTATCGGTTTCGATCCAAAGACAGATCTGTTCGACACTCTGGGAAATGTCACAACATTTTACATGGACAGCAGTCAGGACTTCTTCGGCTTCGGCGGTGTTGCCATCGTCACTGAAGTCAAAGATGCAGAAAAAATGAAGCGCACGCTCGACCACGTACTACTGATGGCTGAAGCGGCCGCTGACGGTGAGTTCTCCGTCGTTCGCAGCGAAAAGTCTGGTCGGCAGATTATTTCTTTCGAAGTCGAAGGCGTTGAGTTCGGCGGACTGGTCGTCGACAAAAACTGGGTGATCGTCGGGCTGATGCCTCAAACAGTCGAAGCTGCGCTGCTTCGCATTGACGGAAAGCTCGATCGCTTCGTGCCGTCAGCAGAACTTCAGGTCGCACTGGATGCCATGCCGAAAGAGTTCACCTCAGTCACGGTCAGCAATCCAAGGCGAATCTATCGGGCGTTGATGGGCTATGCCCCGCTGCTCTTCTCAGGTGCTCAGGCCGGCCTGCGAAACTCAGGAATGTTTCCGCCGGATCTGGAATTGCCCGTCGGGCTGGCCGATGTCCCTCCGTCAGAGCTCGTTGTTCGTCCGCTCTTCCCCAACGTGCTGGTCAGCGAGTCGACGGAAAAGGGATTCCGCTGGACTTCACGAGGTTCCTTACCGTCGCTTCCGTTTGGGGGCGATGTCGGTGGAATCGGCAGCGTTGGGTCAGTCGGAGTGATGGTCGCGTTGCTGCTGCCCGCCGTTCAGCAGGCACGCATGGCCGCGCGTCGAACTCAATCGAAAAACAACCTGAAGCAACTGCTCCTGGCCATGCACAATCATCACGATGTGTATCGGCAATTCCCGACAGGCACCGTTGTGGAGTCGGCAGAAGAAGTTAACGACCGATTGAGCTGGCTCGTTTCGGTTCTCCCATTCATCGAACAGGCCGCCCTCTACCAGCAGATCGACCAGAAGAGCGGCTGGAAGAGCGAAGCCAACGCCGACTGGACAGGCTTCAATCTTCAGGTGCTGACAAACCCGGCTGAAGCCAACGCTCGCGAAGGAGCCACTCACTACGTCGGTATGGCCGGAATCGGTAAAGACGCCGCCAACCTGAAGGTCAACGATCCTGGTGCCGGAGTTTTTGGCTACAACCGGAAGACTCGCCTTGCGGACATCACAGACGGAACGTCAAACACCATCGCGATCACGGAAGCCTCCGACGATTTCGGACCGTGGGCTCAAGGCGGACGATCGACACTTCGCAGTCTTACCGAAGAGCCCTATATCAACGGCCCGGACGGAATCGGAAGTCCATTCCCCGGCGGTATGAATGCTGGACTCGCCGACGGGTCAGTCCGATTTATTTCAGAGAACATAGACCCTGAAGTCTTTAAAGCGCTGATCACCATCGGCGGCGGAGAGCGAATCGGAGCGTTCTGAGCGGCGTATCAGCCTGTTAAGAACTTTAACGCACAAACCTCTGCATGAAGTGGTGATCCCGCGACACGCAACGGCAATCGAATTCCCTCTCCCTCAAAAGGGGGAGAGGTGAATTTGCCGGGCCTTGCCGAATTTGCTGGCCGGACCACAATTCGCTGGCCGGAGCAGGGACGCGTTACTCGTCTTTACCGCGCATCTCGCGGATGAATCGCGAGGGGATCGACAGGCGTTTTTTACCCCACTTCTTGCGAGCGGCGGCTCGAGTCAGGGTGAGATGGTCCTTGGCTCGAGTGATCCCGACGTAACAAAGCCGACGCTCTTCATCAATGGCCGAACCTTCTTCTTCAACGGCCCGCTTGTGAGGCAGCAACCCTTCTTCCATACCGACCATGTAGACACGAGGAAATTCCAGTCCTTTGGCACTGTGCAGGGTCATCAGTTTGACGGCCTGCTCATTCATCATTTTTTCTTTGTCGTCGCTCATATCCGGGCCGTTCAGCAGCGTTTCTTCGAGATATCCCTGCAGCGATGGCTGGTCAGATCGGGCAACGTATTCCCGTAGCGAATCGACCATCTGGTCGACGATTTCCGTCTTCGCCACCTGCATGTCCTCGTTCTTGTACTGCTTCCGAATTTCGCTGTCGTAGTCGATTTCGTGGAGCAGGTTTTCGAGGATCGTGGGCAGGTCTTTCGGCGAAGCCTGCAACTTCTTTCGATAAGTGTCGAGCAGCAAAGAAAAGCGGTTCATGGCTTTGACCGCCTTGTCAGTGATCTCGCCGTCCGCGTGTGCTGCGGGGGCGGCGTCCCAGATGGGAACCCCTTCGCGGACCGCTCGCTTCAGAACTTTCTCAATGGTTGAATCGCCAATGCCCCGGGCGGGAACGTTGATGATTCTCAGCAGCGAGTTCTCGTCGCGCGGATTTTCGAGCACCTTGAGATACGCCAGGATGTCTCGGATTTCGCGTTTATCGAAGAAGGACTGGCTGCCCATCATCACGTAACGGATTTCGTGGCGGCGGAGTTCTGACTCAAAGACGCGAGGCTGCTCGTTCGTACGGAAGAGAATGCAGATGTCCTGAGGCGGGACATCCTTCTTATTGATCATGAACTGAATTTCGCGAGCGATGTATTCGGCTTCAACCTGCTCGTCGTCGAACTCCCGGAAGCGAACATCAGAGACCGACTTTTTGTTGGCTCGAAGTTCTTTATCGTGCCGGCCTTTGTTGTGCTTAACCAGCCGGTTGGCGAGATCCAGAATACGGTCCGTGCAACGATAGTTCTCTTCGAGCCGGACGACCTTCGCGCCTTTAAAATACTGGTTGAAGTTCAGAATGTGAGTGACTTCGGCGCCTCGCCAGCCATAAATGGATTGATCATCGTCGCCGACAACGCAGATGTTGTTGTGCTTGCGGACGAGCGCCTCGATCAGGTCAAACTGCGAACCATTGGTGTCCTGGTACTCGTCGATCTGCACGTGGTCGAAACGTTGCTGCTGTCGATCCAGTACTGCCGGGTGTTCTTCGAACAACCGATTGGTCAGCAACAGCAGGTCGTCAAAGTCGACAGCTCCGCACGCCTGAAGATTGTTCTGATACTTCCGGTACGCGACAGCGGCGAGGAATTCGAGATCGTTCTCGGTGTGGTCAGCCGCGTCGTCGGGAGCGATGCTGTGCATCTTCCAGCGACTGATGACGTTCAGCAGGTCGCCGGGCTTCATGCTGGAATCGGGAATACGAACGTCTCGCAACGCTTTGCGGGCCGCTGATTCCTGGTCACCGCGGTCGTAGATGGTGAACGTTTTAGGATAGCCGAGCGCCTCGATTTCCTGACGCAGAACCTTCACGCAGTAAGAATGGAACGTCGATATCATTGGTTTCTGCTTCTGGCGTTTGCCGAGCAGTTCCTGAGTTCGTTCGGCCATCTCCTTCGCGGCTTTATTCGTGAACGTGACCGAGAGAATTCGTTCGGGGGCGATGCCGCTTTTGATCAACTCGACCATGCGGTGTGTGATAACGCGAGTCTTACCGGTGCCAGCGCCCGCGAGAACCAGCAGCGGTCCCGAAAGAGTGCTCGCCGCGTCGCGCTGGGCGGGGTTGAGGTGAGCAAGACGGTCCATATCGCGATCGCAGCTTCGCCAGAACAGGTGTGGGAAACGACAACGCCGACGTCACAAAAGTGTGTCCGTCGGCGTGTGAGCGGCGAAGTATTGTGGGCGGAGCGGCGAATGTCCAACAGGCAGCGTCAGAGTGGGAAACAAACTTCCGGCGAGTTTCTTCGATGCCGTTTTCAGTCACGATTTCCCGGTGTTTCGCGGTCTTCAGCTCGGCGGAACCGCCACTGATTCCGTTTCATCTCGTCTTCTGCTTTTTCTTCTTCGGTCTTTTCAACTTCTGATTTCTTCCTGCTGACAACGTCGTCTTCTCGTTCCTCTTCCTGAGCGGAAGCTTCGATTCCGGCCAGGCCGACTTCACGAGCTGAGCTCTGGAACTCGCGATTCACCGTCGCACTGAAGTCGGCCATGCCCATGAACAGGGCACCAACCGTGACCGAAGTCACCAGTGCCATTTCGGCTGACAGCGTCGAACCGACCTGGTCCGTCCAGAGTAGTGAAAAGAGACTCCGCATCATGCCGATGCTCCAGAAACAGAAAATGGCCCGCTGAGCACGCAACGACCGATCTCACTTGAGACGGTGGCAGCGTTTCCGATTGTTGATCAGTCCACCTGGCGTTTAATACCCACGGCAACTGATGTCGTAGCTGTAGTCGCCGTAACGGCTGCCATGTGAGCTGCCGTGATCGTCAAACATGCCGTCGTAGCGGTAGCTCTGGTTGACGTTGTCGAAGGCGGTCGCCACGTCGAACAGTTCGTTGTTGATGGCATGCGAAACTTCTGAAAGCCCCACCACCATGCCCAGAACCAGCACCGTCGAAATCAGAATCAGCTCGGCGGAAAGCAGAAAGCCGGCTTCATCATTCAGAAGTTTCGTGGCGAGAATCAACATGGCGTTTCCTTCGATGGTTTGCAGAGCTGGTAGCTCCGGTCTCGGTGATCGAGACAGCAGACCGTAAAGCAGACTGAATGCCAAACTTTACGGTTCGTCGAAGGTGCGCAGGAAACCCTGACTGTAACCTGTTGAGCCAGCGTCAGTTACAATCGCGACGAAATGTTTTCATCGACCTGAGGCTCTGCCAGCAATATCAGAAATCATGATGCCGGACGGCAACGTGCCGAGGGACCTGTTGCGTTGAGGCAACGTTACCGGCGACAGCAGTCCGGTCGTGCCGAACCAGCAGCCATTTACCGAGCGGCCGTGCGGGTTTCCTGATCCGGCGGCACTCGCAGGTACATCAGCGATCGGCTCAGGATCTTTGCGGCAGCGGGAGCGGCGATGGTGCCTCCGTAGTGCGTCGAGCCAGACTGAGGCTCGTCGACGACGACCAGCACGATAACTCGCGGGTTGTGTGCCGGTGCTCCACAGATGAAAGAGCTGCAGTGAAGGGTTTCAGAGTAGCTGCCGGTTTTCGGGTCCATCTTTTGGGCCGTCCCGGTTTTCCCAAAAACCGAATAGCCCGGAATCTTCGCTCGCGATCCCGTGCCGCGCGAGACAACCTGGGTCATTGGTTCTTCGATGACCCATCGAGCGACCTCACTCGAAACAGTCGGACGAATAATCGTGGCCGGTTCCGCCAGTGATGGGTCTTCGAGCGAAACCTGAAACGCTCGTGCGGAGTCTGAGCGTTCGCCCTGCACGCCTTTGAGAATTCGCGGAGTGATCAGTCGTCCGCCGTTGGCGAGTGCTGCCTGGGCGGTGATCAGTTGCAGCGGCGTGACGGCCAGTTCGTGTCCCATCGGAATTGAGCCTGTCGAATAACCATTCCATTCTTTCAGCGGCCGCAGGATGCCGGACAACTCGCCCGGCAAATCAATCCCGGTCGGACGGCCGAAACCGAATTTGATCGTCGCGTCGTAAAGACCTCGATTCCTCAGACGTTCGCCAATCTTCGCCATGCCGATGTTGCTCGACTTAACCAGCACGTCGGTGACAGACAGTTTGCCGTAGCGATGGTGGTCGTGCAGCAAGCGCGGTCCCATCCTGTATTCGCCGTTTTCGCAATCAAACATCTCGTCTCGTTTGATCACGTTTTTCTGCAAGGCTTCGGCGACGATGAACGGCTTGAAGGTGGAGCCCGGTTCGTAAACGATGCTGATGGCCTGGTTGCGCCAGGCGTTGCTCGGCACGTGCGACATATCACTCAACGAGTACGTTGGTCGGGAAGCCATTGCCAGCACGTCGCCGCTTTTCGGTTCCATGACGATCGCGCAGGCACCGGTCGGCTTCCATTCGTCGACGATCTCGTCGAGTGCTTTTTCCGCGAACATCTGGACGGTCAGATCGAGCGTCAGTTGCACAGCGTCGAAGCGTTTCGGTTCGCTGTCAGGGTCGAAGGAAACTTCGACGATACGTCCCAGCGCGTCGCGAACCAGCCTGCGTTTTCCGGGGATGCCTTCGATCAGGTAGTTAAGGCTCTGCTCGACGCCCCCCTGCCCGGCTCCGTCGATGTTTCGATAGCCGAGCACGTGCGAAGCGACGTGCCCCTGAGGATACTGTCGAAGAAATTCGTCTCGGAATCCGTACGCACTGTCCGGCCATTCCAACTGCTGAACGGCAGCCACTTCGTCGTCACTGACTCTCCGCTTCACCCAGAGAAACTGTTTGTCAGCATGTTCTTTAATCCGATCCCCGAGACTCGCTGAGTTGATCGAAAGCGAATTCGCCAGGTCGGCAATGAATTCATCACTGACGTCAAGGCGTTGCGGATTGACGAACAGGCTTTGCGAAACGATCGTCGTGGCGAGTAGTCGTCCGCTGCGATCGACAATATCGGCCGGTCGAGCGGAGACCGATACTTCAGTAAGCTGTTGTCTGGTGGCGTAGTTTGCAAGTTCGTCGGCCTGCTCCCACTGCACGATGAACAGCCGCCCGACCACGATTACCCACAGACCGATCATCAAGGTCGACACGAATCGAACTCGACCGCGGTTGCTTGTTGTGCCGGATCGTGAGGTCATTTCGAACCTCGTTGGAGCCGCGGGTCACCGACCGGCTTCTGCCAGAAGAGCAGCGGGACTCGGCGTGTCGTCAGGTCAGACGCGTCGGACTTGACAGGACGGTGGTCGGAAGTCGGGTCAAGCTGGTCGCTGGAACCATCGTTAAACGCGCCGTTCGAGAAACGCTCCTCACTTGAGGACTCGGCATGTGATGCCGTTTCCGATGCAGCTTCCGAATCGGGCAGAAAAGTGTTCGAGCCCGGCAATGCGGGAATGAGCCCGGACTCTTCATCTTCGATCGTGGCGAACAATCGTTCGACGGCGGCCAGCTGTTGAGAACGCAGCCGCAGACGAGCATGTTCTTCCTGCAGAACATCCATGCGGTAATGCTGACGGCTGATCTCGCGGCGCAGCGTCAGATTCTGCTTCTCGACAAAGATGCCAAGCAGCGACGTCACCACGACAAGAATGAGCGCACTTCCGAATCGGAAGAACATGACTCAGGCCGAAACTTTGTCGTTGCGATCAGGCGTTGGCGCGGGCATTAGTTTTTTTGCCAAACGGCTCGATCGAGCGACGGTGAAACACTGACTTTTCCCATAGGGTGCGTCTCGACGCACCAGGTTCTTTGCTATTTCCTCTGGCGGTGCGTCGTCAAGACGCATCGTACGAGTACGAACTTTGCGAGTGTTTTCGCAGGACTCGTTCTAAGCGAAGAATGGGACAGTGTTTCTGTTATCGGAGCGACGATGTCCGGTCGATCAGTGGGACGCGGCTGGCGTCGGCAGGAAGTTTGAGGAGCATGCCGATTTGCAGCTTGTCCGGGCTTTGCAACTGATCTCGGTTCATGTTGTAAATCTGCTGCCAGCGCGACGCTCGCCCCAAATGATCTGACGCGATCGACGTCAGAGTGTCGGTTTCTCCGATTTTGAACATTGGGTAACCCTGCTCGTTAAACAGGATGCCCGACGGCTCGCTCGACTTTGTTTCGCGACGGCTGACGACGACAGACTCGCTGGCCGAGCTTGCCGATCCCGCAGAACCAGAACGGTCTGCTCGACCGGAAGTCTCGATGCGACCAGACAACGCGGTCGGTGACGGACGCGGCACCGTCTTCAGGCGTGCCTGCAGAACCGCAGCGTCAGGAGTCTGAATGACAGCTCCCGTTTTCATCTTCTCCGGGTCGGCAATGGTCTTTCGGTTATGGTCGGCGAGCACCTGGAAGTACTTCGCCGTCCCGTAGACCTTCTTCGAGATGTTCCAGTAAGAGTCACCTTCCTGCACGGTATAAGTGCCCGAGTTGGCTGGCTCGCTGGCGAATGTTTGATTGCGGGTTGAGCTTCCCGAACGTAGCGGCTGGTTACCAGAAGGATCACTCGAAATCGAGGACGATGCCCCCGGAGAACTGCTGGCGGGCGACGACGTCAACGGTGGCTGAAACGGGTCGCTGGAAGCTGTATCGAGCGGCAGCGAATTCGTATCCGGAAAGAGGTCCACCGGCTCGCTCGATTCGGATTCCAACTCATTTCCAGAATCGAAGCCTGTTGAAGGAAGGCCCGATGAAGGACGACTGGTTGAATCAGGGAAGAGATCATTCGACGCCGTGCTGGCTGGGCTTCCAAATGGGTCATTGCTCATCGACGGCGAAGTCGTACCTGAGTTTCCGAGAGGACTCTCGGCCAACTCGTTGCTGGAAGTTCCAAAAGGCTCACCACTACCGAACGGGGCCGATGAATCTATTGCGGAGCCACTGTTCAGTGAGCCGAACTCGCTCTCCGCCGTCGATGGCTGAGGGGTACCAAGTTCATTGTCGGGCAGCGTGTCATTGCCAAAACCTGAACTGGCCGACAAATCTGTCGGCGATGGCTCGTTCAAGCCGCCGCCGCTGAGCGACGTTTCCGGCCCTCGATCAAACAGTCCAGTCGGTTGTGAACTTACGCTTTCGACGCTGGAGCCAAATGGGGCGGTCGTCAAAGAGTCGTTCGTCAAGGAACCAGAGTTGTCGACTGTCGTGCCGAACGGCTCGCTGCCGGTCGACGAACTGAACTCACTTGCGTTGCCCGAAGTTTCCGACGGAAACGCTGAGCCAGAATTTCCAGACAAACTACTATTGAGAGAACGATCGATGTTCGGCTCGTTCTTCGCGACCTGTTTATCCTGCGAGAATGGACCGCTGCCGTTTCCTTCGTTTGTGCCAAACACTGTTGAGCCTGAATCAGTTGATGGACTGCCCGCCAGGTCCGGCCCGCCAAACGGGTCGCGACGCGTTGAGTCCGCAAAATCGTTTCGTCCACTGCCAGGAAAAACCTTCGTCGAGTCGGGCTGGCCTGAGCTGAATTCGTTGCTCGCCAGAGGTTGACCGAATGCGTCAGTGGCCGTCGACGTGCCAACCGTCGAGCCGCCAAATGGTGGTTCTTCGTTCGAGCCGAGTCCGGGTTCCGACTGCCCGGAAAACAGATCGGTCGTTGCAGCGTTACTGGCGAATGGTTCGTCATTGCCGAGCGTCCCTCCACTGCCGAATGGGTCGGATGAGATGCCCTGTCCACTGGAGCCTTCACTCGGAGACCGAGCTACAGTCGACGACAACATGCCACCTGGCTCGAATGTTGTCGAGCCATCGTTGGCCGGACTCAAAGCGACGAACTCGCCGCCCCCCGGTGCAGTATTCGACGCTTCAGCGCCGCCGGGTTCAAACTGCGAGCCAGGGTTACTTGCCGCGATCCCGTTTTCAGCACCGGCGCGAAACGGATCGTTCAGATCATCTTCGGGCGAAGTCCCTGAATCTTCCGGTGTTCCGAGGCTTGATTCCGGGTTACCCAGACTGGCATCCGGAGCTACAGCGACTTCATTCGAGTCACCAGAACCCGGCATCTTTTTGTAGACGACGATGCCGAAGATTGCGACGAGCACACCGATCGCGGCGAAGCCAGCCAGCATTTCTTTGCTGAAGCGAGACTTCTTCTCTTCATAGCCCCACGACTCGACGGACTCTTCGCCTTCAGAGACTTCCTCAGACTCGTCCGAGGCTTCTGCATCCTCGGCTTCGTCCTCGTATTCCTCTTCCGATTCCGAAGTTGCTTCTTCGTCGTCGTATTCTTCGTCTTCGTTTTCGTATTTGTCTGTCATAGCTTTGCCGCCGTTCGAAGTTTGGCGCTGCGCGATCTGGGGTTCATGCGAACCTCAGCCGGAGTCGGTGCCGTCGGCTTTTTCGCCAGCACTTTCCACCGGTTGTCATCACGAAACGCGTTCTTGACGAGCCTGTCTTCCAACGAGTGAAACGTAATGACCGATAACCTGCCACCTGGAGCCAGCGCCTCGTAAAGCTCCGTCTGCAGAGCCTGTTCGAGAAGTGCCAACTCCTGATTGACAGCGATCCGCAATGCCTGAAAGACTCGAGTTGACGGGTCTTTCCGAGACTGCTGCCGGAATCTGGCAGGGATGGCTTCCTCCACAGTTTCAGTCAAATCTCTGGTTGTTCGAATAGGTTGTTTGCGCCGCCGCTCAACAATTTTCTGAGCAATGGCTTCGCTGAATTTTTCTTCGCCGTACGTTGTGAGTATCTCTGTCAGCTCTGTCTGGTCGACGTTGTCGAGGTATTCCGCAACGGACTTTCCTGATCGATTGTCAAACCGCATATCAAGTGGAGCGTCGACGGAGTATCCAAATCCTCGCTGCCGATCCGCCAACTGGTCGGACGAAAGGCCCAGGTCCAGCAGGATACGATCGACAGTGTCGATGCTCAGTTCGTTGAGTACGTTTTTGATTTCCGAATAGCTGCTTTGTATGAGGTGCCGACCCGCTCCAGAGACTCGCTCCGCCGCAAAGTTCAGCATCATCGAATCACGATCCAGCCCGATCAGAATTCCCGTTTCACCAATCTGCTCCGAAATCTTCTGACTGTGCCCGCCCGCTCCGACGGTTCCATCAACGACGGTCAGCCCCGGTTTGAGGTCAAGCTCCTGCAAAACCTCGCGCAACATGACGGGAACGTGCACCGACGCAGACAAGCGGATACCTGATTGAAGTGTTTGGGTTTGGAAAAGAAGGGAATCGAACGCCGAGAGGTGTGATCAGCAAGGTGTGAATCAGGTGAGGACTGTCGTTTTCATGGAGAAGTGACCGTTTCGAGTGCCCAACAGAACATCGAGCAGCGGGGTTCTAGCCCGATGCCGGTTTCAGAGAAAGATCAATTTCCGCGCGGGAGCAACTTGAACTGGCACCACTGCCGCTCGAATTGCAGTACGGCTTGACGCGCATTTTCTCTGGATCAGACTGTCTTGCTATGAACCTGCGGAGTTGACGGGTTCTTGTCAGGAAACCGGTTTCGCATGATGGGAGTAGAATCGTGGCTGAGATACCGGAGGCAACACCGACAACTGATTCACGACCACCGTGGGATGTCCGCACGGTATGTCTCCTCGGAACATTCATCGTCGTCGCGGCAGTCTTACACGCGATGATTTCGATGGACGAGCGTTCGAATCAGCCTCTGCATGTCGGCACGGTTTCTGGAGACGTGCACGTCCGGGAAAGTCCAACCCGCGTTTCGCACCAGAAATTTGGAGGTTGCCAGGTCGAGTGCTTCGAGTCATTCGTTGTCGTGTACGTCGACAAGACAAAGCAACCCACGTGGACCGGGAATTACGTCAAAGTTATTCCATGGTCAAAGATCGAGTACATGACTCTGGATGAATGGAAGTAAGTGTCTTAACTGATGGTGGCCGTTTTACAGAATACCTGAGACGGGCTGAGGGCTGGATGACCATTCGCAACTATGAGTCGGCCGATCGTGGCCAGGTTGTGGCGCTTTGGAATGAAATATTTCCGGGGTCAACCGGGCACAACGATCCGAGCGAGTCGATTGATCGTAAGGTCGCTTCAAAAGATGGACTGTTCTTTGTCGATGCGGATGGAGACACAATCGTCGGGACAGTGCTCGCCGGGTACGACGGACATCGAGGGTGGCTGTACTCGTTGGCCGTTTCATCGGACCGTCAACGTTGCGGCATTGGCACGAAGCTGGTCCGTCATGCAGAGCACGTGCTTGCGCAACGAGGCTGTCCAAAGCTAAACCTTCAGGTACGTGCTGACAATGCAGCCGTCGTGGCGTTTTACGAATCGCTCGGTTACCAGACGGAAGAGCGGGTCAGTATGGGAAAACTCCTGGCCAATTGATTTGCCAAAGCAAACGGCCTGGCTCGCTCGCCCCGGATTCATGATCTGTTAAGCCGCCCCCTGCGGTTGCAATTCGGGACGCGGCGCAGATGGCTGGAGGCCGAGGTGATTAAGGGTGCGGTCGACTTCCTTGCTGATTGAATAGTGCGACGCGACTTCCCGGGCATTGCCTGCCAGCTCTGAGTGGAGTACTTCGTCGGTCAACAGTTTTTCCAGCTGAGTGGCAAGGTCACCCGAGTCCCAGCACCGGAAGTTCAGTCCGCCCTGCAGTGCCCCTCGATGGACGAGTTCCGCGACGCCGCCATCGTCGGGGACGACAGCCGGAGTCCCAACCGCCATCGCTTCGACGGGAACCATGCCGAACGGTTCGCCGTGGATCGATGGATAGACCACGCAACGGCTGCACTGCATGACAGCCTGCCTGACTTCCGACGAGACGAATCCCGTAAACAGGGCAGAAATTTCGAGGTGCCCCGCAATGTCCTCGCACGTCTTGCGGTAATTACCGAATGTCTCGGGGCCGCAGATCACCAGCTGAAATTTGAGCCCGCGTTGACGCAACAGTCGAGCGGCATAAAGCAGAAGGTCGATCCCTTTCTCCGAATCCTGTCTCCCCAGATACGTGATGATCGGGATGTCGGCGTCAATCGACAGTTCTGTTTGAACGAGCTGCCAGGCTTTGTCGGCGGCCATCGGTCCCTCGGTGTGGACTCCGGCATGGATCAGCGAAAAGTCGTCAGCGGGAATTCCAACTTCACGTTCAATTCGCTCGGCGTACCAGCGTGTGAAAGTGACGGGAGCGTAATCAGAAGAAAGGATAGCGTCCCGGATGCACTTCAAAGCCGCCTGGCGGTAGGCATCGTCGCCGAGATTCACGTACAGCTCGTACCCTTGCAGCGTAACGGCGTACTTGATGTCGGCTCCGTTGTCCCGTGCAGCTTTTGCGAACGGCGCAAGAATCCCCAGCATTGGCAGCACGTGCGTGACGCCAGCACGCTGCAGTTTCCGGGTGAACTCACTGATCAACGGTTTGTCTCGGGAAAGCCCTCGGCTGATTCCCGCAACCGTGCGACTCAGTTCGTAACGAACGAGTCCGGGTGCGTATCGTCGGACCATTTCCTGCGCCCTGGAGCGACCGATGCAGGACATCAGCTTGCCCGAGCGGTTTTCAATCGTGCGACCGATCACGTTGCCAAAATAGTGCATTGGCCCGGCAAATCGTCCGCAATGGAACAACCAGTGCTGCTTGATGCGTGGGTCAATTTTAACGTCGTAACTGCGTTCGAAGGCCCAGAAGATATGACACCGGTAGCCGCGATTGGCCAGCTCATTAATGCGACGCAGTTCGTGGATCAACGCACCGGTCCTGGCTCCACCCAGCAGAATGGAAGCGAAAACGGTCGGACGGTCAGGACGAGTCTCTACGTGCTGACGCTCCAGTGTGCTGAAAGAATTGCAGGGTTCTACTGAGGCCAGATTGTCAGTCATCAGTTGCCACCGATCACGCTCCGTCTTCGCGGCTGTAGTGAAATCATGGTTGTAGGACGCGTCAAAGGCTCCTGCCAATATCTCAGGAAGGCAGCATCATTGTGGGAGAGCGAGTGACCTGGCAATCGAGCAGCATTCCAAGCTCCAGAAATAAGCTCAAACGTCGTCATCATCAGAGTGCTGAGTATCGCTGATTCACGCTGGACAAGGTGCCCGAACAGGCAACTGCCGATAGACTCATTCCTCTATTAAATGGTCGCTGGTTGCCCATTCTTCAGGAGAGAACATGCGGAGTACAACGAGAAACGTTTGCCTGTTTGTGATTGCACTGGTTGCTGGCGTCCCGCCACGCCTGTCTCTCTCAGCAGAACGACCGAATGTGTTGTTCATCGCAATTGACGATCTCAACGATTGGGTCGGCTGTTTGAAGACGCACCCGAATGCGAAGACTCCGAACATCGATGCCCTGGCTCTACGCGGCACACTGTTTACGAACGCTCATTGTCAGGCTCCGATCTGCGGCCCGTCGCGAGCGTCGTTGCTGTCGGGCAGGTATCCGCATTCAACGGGTGTCTATCAGCAGCCTGCAAAACCAGGTTTGCAGAGCGACTTGAAGAATTTCAAAGGACACCTGCTTCCCGAATATTTCTCGCAGCACGGCTATCGAACATTCGGCGTCGGCAAGATCACACACGGCTACCCGATGAAGGATGCATTTCAGAACTATGGCGGCAGCTTTGGTGGCGCAGGTCCGAAGCCGGGCGACAGTACGGTCCGGTTTAACTATTCACCAGACCTGACGATTCCATTCACCGGGACACAGACCGACTGGGCGCCGTTTCCTGATGTCGACACCAAAATGCCCGACCACATGGTCGCATCGTGGGCAGAAGAGGTACTCCAGCAAAAGCACAACGATCCGTTTTTCCTGGCGGTCGGCTTTGTTCGTCCACACGTTCCGTTCTATGTCCCGCAAAAATGGTTCGACCTTTTCCCCATCGACGAAATTGTACTACCGGAAGTTCGCACCGACGACCTGGACGACGTTCCAGAAATCTCGCGTCTGCTGCACGAGCTGCCGCGGTACCCTCAGCTCGACTGGCTGCGCAAAAACAAGAACGAGCAACTACGAAAATGCGTGCAGGCTTACCTGGCGTGCATCGCGTTTGTCGATCATCAGGTCGGGCGGGTTCTGACGACCCTCGAAAAGAGTGCGGCGGCTGAAAACACGATCATCGTCCTGTTCAGCGATCATGGTTATCACCTCGGTGAGAAGCACCGAGTGTCCAAGCACAGTCTCTGGGAAGAATCCACGCGAGTTCCGATGATCGTCGTCCGGCCTGGCCGGAAGTCAGTGGAGAACGGCGAACCCGTCGAATGTAAACAACCAGTTGGCCTGATCGATCTTTACCCGACGCTGCTCGATCTCTGTGATTTGCCCGCCCGCGATGCCAACGAAGGCAACAGCCTGGTTCCGTTGCTGGACGATCCAGACGCTGACTGGCGGTACTCGACCGGTACGACCTACGGGTGGGCAAATCATTCAATCCGTTCCAAGCGTTTCCGATTCATGCGGTACGAAGACGGCTCGGAAGAACTCTACGATCTCCAGACAGACCCGTATGGCTTCACAAACCTCGCGGATTCAAAAGATCACCAGGAGATCATTCGCCGGCATCGATCCGAACTGCCAGCACACGACGAGCCGTACCATTCCGCGACGGACACTTCACCGGTCAACGCGTGGTTGCAGGAATCGTTTGCGCGACATCGAGTGAAACAGAATCCGGACGAATTACCGCCGTTGTTTGACGGAAAATCGCTCGACAACTGGATGACGCAGGACGGAAAGCAGATCACCAGCGGCTGGGAAGTCGTCGACGGAATGATTCACCTTGATCGTGCAAAGAAACGTTCTGGCCACATTGTCACACGCGACGAGTACGGAGATTTCGACCTGTCATTTGAGTGGAAAATTGCCGAACGAGGCAACAGCGGGCTGAAGTATCGAGTTCGCCAGTACGGCAAAAAGACGCTCGGCCTTGAGTACCAGATTCTCGACGACCCGAAATTCAAAAACGGCACGCCGTCAAGCAAAGGCAGTACCGGCTCGATCTACGCGTTGTACGAACCGAACGAAAAGAAAACGTTGAAGCCGATGGGTGAATTCAACTCCAGCCGCATCGTCGTTCACGGAAACTACATCGAGCACTGGTTGAACGGCGAGCTGATCGCGTCCGCAAAGGTCGGCGACGACGAGTGGGATCAACGCGTTGCCGGCAGCAAGTTCTCCGACGCCGAAGGGTTCAGCCGGAATCGCTTTGGACGGATAATGCTGACCGATCACGGAGCCGAAGTCTGGTACCGCAACTTCAAACTGAAACCAGCGACGAACAATCAGTAAGACAGGCATCACGCAGCAATACGTTGATCAATCTTAAAACGACGGTGTCCAGGAGAGCCGCTGGCGGCCTTATCTGAATTCCGTTGTCGAACAGTCCTGAACGATGGCTGTCTGCCGGTGGAAAGACGATCGAAAAACGAAAACAGACCTGACTCTCCTGAGCCAGGTCTGTTTGAATTGATCGTTCTTCGTCCTGCCGCAGTAGCAGTTGCTAGCTGCCTTCTGCACCAGTGCATCGAATCAGATGGTCGTGGTCGATGTAGACAACCTCTTCGCTCTGATCAGTGTGTGTCATCGGGATCGGCCAGTCTGACCGGATCGTTTTGTCAAAGTAGACCGTGCACTTGTAGTGACAGTGGTGCAGTCGAGCCGGCCCGACCAGCGGATAGAAACGACATTCATCGACTCGGTCAACGATCGGCTCAACAACGATTCGAACATTGTTCATGTTCGTTTCAGCGATGAAGGCAAATCCGCCAGCTCCTCGAACACTCGATGGCAAAGCTCGCACGACTTCGTCAGGAGTCGGCGGGTCGAGGCAGAACAACGGGGCGTTGTCGCCTTCCACCTGGTCAAGGATTGGAACTTTGCCGTATCGTTCTTCTTCGTGGTAGGTATCCTCGATCAACTGGCTGTAGTAAGGGCTGACCGGGATCAAAGGAGTCGTTCCCCAGAACTTGGAGAAGTTCAACGCCGTGATCAGGGCACCCCCGGTGATTTCGCAACCGGTCGATGTGAGAGCGACCATGCACAAAGCCGCATAAAGTGAAATCCGTTTCATCGATACCATCCTGGACTGAGTCCGGTGTCGTCATCCTTGACGTTGGTCACAAAGCGGCAAACCAGATGGGAACCGCCAGCTTTGACAACTATCGAACATCCAGCCCTGCCAACTTGTGAAAATATGCCGATTTTCCGGAATAGAACGAGTAGTCGGAGTACGTCGCTGAGCAGCCAGCCTGAAAAACGCTCCCAAACACGTCAAAACCGGTAGTCTACGAATGGATTGCTTCCGGAGTGATGCTGCGACTGGTCAACTGGTGAAACGAGACTTGAGCCCACCTTACGGCTTTCCGGAATTTTCCCGCAAATTCTCAGCCTACCAGACTCGCATGGCCTGACATCGCTCGTTCAGGGACAATCGCCAACGAGCGTCGACCAGCTCGTCGACACCTGACTGCCCATTGATTTGACTGTCCATTGATTCTGGAATCGTTCTGTGGCAAAGAAAAAGCTCGGTCGCTGGTTCGCTGAGTACATCAAACGGTCGATCCGGTACTGCCGGATCGGATCGGTCGTGCTTGTGCCGGTGTCGCTGATCGTGGCCTGGCTGACCTACTGGATCATCTGGGTAACGCTGTGGGTCGGCTTTCGCCCGCTGTTTGACCTGTCGAACGACGCGGTTGGATACTGGTCCTGCTTCTTTCTGGCTGTCATTTTCGCGTGGCAGTTTCTGCGGGGCTCTGAGTTCGAAGAGGAGTACCGATTCGCTGGCGAAAGCGAGGCGGGTACGGTCACCCTGAACTTTTCCCGAGCAACCGGTAACGGATGGGTACTGTTGTTCGATCCGGGAGTCGCCCACGGCTTCGTTAAAGTGATCGCCCTGCTCTACCTGACCGCGCCCAGAATGCTCGGCCTGGCTCTGATGCTGCACCGCAAGGCGGACCGTCTCAAACAGATGGACGTCCAGGCCTGCTCGCGAGTCATCGGCTTGCTGATGCGAGCTCAGGGGCGAGTCCCCATTGAAAAGATCGCGGACGAATTTCCAGACGCGGAACTGTCGAAAATCGTCCAGCCGCTCGCCGACGTCGACGGAGTCGTCTTCCTCGAAAAGAACGGAACGGGCCTGACTCTGGCCCCGCGATTCATGGAGGAATTCGACGAGTGGATGGAAGCATCCTAAGCCGTTTCCGAAACGCTTTCCCGATTTCAATCGGCAAAGTCCAGGACCGATGGACACTGGGCAGTTCGCGAAAAATCGCTTTCAACGGCGGGCGACCTTTCTGTGCAATTGCACAGACGAGCCGCCCGAACCGAAGTAAGTGATCGTCGTGTGAGTCGGCGGTTAACGATTGCGAGGGAAGTCCGTTTGGGATCCGGACTGAGTCCGTCCCACGACGTTGATGGTGATAAGTGGCGTCGAGTCAGAACTTTCTCCAGCTGCAATCACCACTGGCAAATGCGTAATCGTTACATCCCGGACGTGCAGAATTGTCGCGTGCGACATCTGCTGCGAGATTCGCATTTGGTAAGAGACACGTCGTTCCGGCACATTTTCTGGCCTAGTCTCCAGAATGAAGCTGAGAAGCGGGACTCCCTGCTTGAATCGCACCGTCGAATCTTCAAGTTTACAGCGAACAACGGGCGTCAATTTCTGGGAGCAATTTCTGGCTGGTACTGGAAAAGGCGATGCCCTCATCAACGCAATCCATGAGCGAATTTCTGGACGACCTTTGGTCCAGCCTGGATAACTCGCCCGCGCGCCACCAGGCAGCTGCGGTGGATGCCGCTCCTGTACAGCCTCCTCGGCATGTCGCTCCTGTCGAGAACGAACCACAGCCTCAGCAGCCCACCCGTCAAGCAGCTCAACATCAACCGACACCAGATCGTCAACCGGTCACTGATTCCCGACTGGTCCAGCCGGTCGAATCATCAGTACCAGAGGCCGTCCAATTTTTCACACCGGCTCCGATTCGACACGCTGTTCCGACAAGCCGGCCAAAACAGCAGCGGCTGTTCTACCCAAAGACACCAGGATCACTGAAGGAAGCCGGCATCTCCGTTGACATGACCGGTCGCCTGATTCTGAAACTTCTCGCCGCTCGTGGTGCGGTAACCGGGAGGAATATTGCGGCGCATATTCGTCTCGGATTCCCAATGGTTGAGGGGGTTCTGAACACGCTTCGAAAGGAACAGCTGATCGCCTTGAAGGGCGATGCCATCGCTGCCGACTACACCTACATCATCACCCAGAAAGGAATGGCACTGGCGAAAGATCTGTCTCGCGAGTGCACCTACTTTGGGTCCGCTCCGGTGACACTTCCTCAGTATCTGGCCGCGATGGAACAGCAGAGTGTCGCCGATCAGGTCATTCGAGCGGCAGATTTGAAGCACGCATTTTCTGATCTTCTGCTTGAAGACGATCTGCTGAAGATGTTGGGGCCGGCGATCAACTCCGGTCGAGGTCTGTTCCTCTTCGGTGAACCGGGCAACGGCAAGACGAGCATTGCTGAGAGAATCGCGAAATCCTTCGGAACAACGATGTGGATTCCTCGCGCGCTGGGAATCGACGGGCAGATCATTCGTATCTACGACCCGGCGATTCACGAAGTAGCTCCACCGAGTGCTACCGTCGGGGAACCGGAAAGTTCGACTGAAGTCGACCATCGCTGGGTGAAGATCTATCGCCCGACAGTTATCGCCGGCGGTGAGTTGACCATGTCTGAGCTGGAGGTCTGCGAAGACCCGAACACTCACATCTGCGAGGCGCCGCTCCAACTGAAAAGCAACGGCGGAGTTCTGCTGATCGACGACTTTGGTCGGCAACGAATGCCCGTTGACGAGTTGCTCAACCGCTGGATCGTCCCGCTTGAAAAACGCTATGACCTGCTGAACCTTCCAAGCGGCAAGAAAGTGCGAGTCCCGTTTGATCAACTCGTGATTTTTTCGACAAACCTCGAACCGAAAGACCTTGTTGACGACGCGTTCCTTCGACGAATTCCGTACAAGGTCCAGGTTCCCAACCCGACGCCGGTGCAGTTTCACGAACTGTTCCGGATCATGTGTCGAAAGGTGGACATCGCGTATGAGCAGAAGGCCGTCGACCACTTGATCAAAAATCACTACACAAAAGCAGGTCGAGAACTTAGAGCATGCCACCCTCGCGACCTGCTGCTTCAGGTTCGCAATTACTGCCTGTATGAAGACATCGAGCTGAAGCTGACCTGCGAGACGATGGACTTCGCCGTGGCGTGCTACTTCTCGGTTCTATCGTAGTCGCAGAATCGTTTGGCAGGGTGGACACGGCCCACCAGATGCATGCCAACCTTCAAGCAGTTGCGGGCGGCGTCCACCGCACGAATTCTTGACGCACCAGGTCAGCAGGGTGTGTCTCGACGCACCCTACGGCGGGCAGAAAAAGGGCTCAATGGGCTCAAGTGATTCGCTCAGTAGCCGCTGCTCAGCGTGCCGCCGGACACTTCGATCGGCGGCAGACCAAGCTGCTTGCGGCATTCGTCGAGCATGACTTTCGTCGCGCTCGCTCCACAGCGAGTGACGCCCAGATCGCGGACGAGTTTCAGTTTCTCGAAGTCCCGCACTCCGCCAGCCGCTTTCACCTGGACATGGTCCGGCGTGTTTTCGACCATCAGTTTCAGGTCTTCCATCGTCGCGCCACCAGTGCCGAAGCCGGTCGAAGTTTTGACCCAGTCGGCTCCCACGTCTGTGCAGATTCTGCAGAGCTGGATTTTCTCGTCGTCGTTCAGGTAGCAGTTTTCGAAGATCACTTTGACCTTCTGACCAGCCGCGTGAGCGACATCGACGACCGCTTTGATGTCGTCAGAAACGTAGCTCCAGTTGCCCGACTTCACCTGGCTGATGTTGACGACCATGTCGAGTTCTTCGCAGCCATCGGCGATGGCTTGCTCGGACTCGGCAACTTTGAACTTCGTTTGGATCGCTCCGTGAGGGAAGCCGATCGTCGTACTCGGTTTAACCGTGCTTCCGCTGAGCAATTCGGTGCAGCGTTTCATGAAGTACGGAAGGATGCACACGCTGGCGACGTCGTACGCAACGGCGAGCTGGCAGCCAGCTTCCAGTTCCGCTTCCGTCAGCATCGGAGGAAGCAGCGAATGGTCGATCATCTTCGAGTAGTCGGAATATGAAGCGGTCATGTTGTCTCTTTCTGAGTACTGGCAACGAAGGCCGCATCATACGTTGTGATATTCACGGTACCACTCTACGAAACTGGCGACGCCCGTTTCGATTGAGGTCGCGGGTTTGAAGTCGACATCACGAATCAGGTCATCGACGTCGGCAAACGTTGCCGGCACGTCGCCAGGCTGCATTCCCATGAAGTTCTTTTCGGCCTTCCTGCCCAGGCAGTCTTCGAGCACCTCGATCAGGTGCATCAACTCGACGGGCTGATTGTTGCCGATGTTATAAACACGGTACGGCGAAGCGCTCGTTGCCGGGTCCGGCATCGACGATGACCAGTCGGGATTTCCGGCAGCCGTATTATCCGCAACCCGCATGATGCCTTCGACGATGTCGGCGACGTAGGTGAAGTCTCGCCGCATTTTTCCGTTGTTGAAAACGTTGATCGGCTTACCTGAGACGATCGCTTCCGTAAACAGAAACAGCGCCATATCGGGACGCCCCCACGGTCCGTAGACGGTGAAGAATCTCAGCCCGGTTGTCGGCAGGCCGTAGAGATGGCTGTAGGTATGAGCCATCAGTTCGTTGGCTTTTTTCGTCGCTGCGTAAAGGCTGATTGGATGGTCGACGTTGTGGTGAATCGAAAACGGCATCGAAGTATTTCCACCGTAGACGGAACTCGACGACGCGTAGACGAGATGCTTCACTCCGTTATGGCGGCATCCTTCCAGCACGTTCGTGAACCCGACAACGTTGGCATCAATGTACGCGTGCGGATTTTCGAGCGAATACCGAACCCCTGCCTGCGCGGCGAGATTAATCACAACGTCGAACCGCTCAGACTTGAAAACGCCCGGCATCCGTTCGCGGTCGGCGATGTCCATTTCAATGAACCGAAACTTTTCCTGCCCGACAAGTTGTGACAGGCGATCATGCTTCAACTGAACCCGGTAATAATCGTTGAGGTTGTCGAGGCCGACGACTTCGTCACCACGAGCCAGCAGTCGTTGCGTCAGGTGAAACCCGATGAAGCCCGCGGCTCCGGTTACCAGAATCTTACTCATCACCCAGCTCCGTCTGAGTCGACCGTTTGACCGATCAATTAGATTGTCTTTTCAGTACCGTAGACTGGGACGCGTCCCAGCAATGGCCTCTCACGCCGGGTCTCGCCCCACCTACCCAGTTAACCTGTTACCCAGCCTGTTCGGCAAGCAAGTTTCGGTAATACTCGACCGTTCGCTCAAGTCCTGTCGCGAGATCGATCTTTGGTTGCCAGTCGAGATTTTCTTTCGCCTTATCAATGTTCGGGCAGCGACGAGTCGGATCGTCTTTCGGCAGTTCTCGATGTTCGACTTTTGACGAAGAGCCTGTTGCCGCGAGAACGGCCTCGGCCAGTTCCAGCATGGTTTTTTCGTTAGGGTTGCCGATATTGACCGGGCCCAGTTCGTTGTCTGGATGATTCATCAACCGAATCATTCCCTCGATCAGGTCATCTCGGTAGCAGAAGGATCGAGTCTGGGAACCGTCGCCGTAGACTGTCAGCGGATCGCCTCGTAGTGCCTGAGTGATGAAGTTTGAAATCACGCGGCCATCGTTCGGGTCCATCCTCGGACCATATGTATTGAAAATTCGAATCAGCCGCGTTTCGACACCGTGCGCGAGCGTGTAGTTCATACAAAGCGATTCTGCGATTCGCTTGCCTTCGTCGTAGCAGCTTCTCGGACCAAGCGGGTTGACGTGTCCCCAGTAATCTTCGGTCTGAGGATGAACCTGCGGATCGCCGTAAACTTCGGACGTTGATGCCTGAAGAAAACGGGCTCGGCAGCGTTTAGCCAGCCCCAGCATGTTGACCACGCCAACACTCGACGTCTTGATCGTCTTGATCGGGTTGTACTGATAGGCGACAGGCGAAGCCGGACACGCCAGGTTGTAAATCTGCGAGACCTCGACCGTCAGCGGATGAACGATGTCGTGGCGGATCAGCTCGAACCGCGGATGGGCGATCAGGTGAGCGACGTTTCGCTTGCTTCCGGTGAAAAAGTTGTCGACGCAAATGACCTCGTCGCCTCGGTCAAGCAACCGCTCGCAAAGATGACTACCGAGAAAACCAGCACCGCCGGTGACAAGTATGGTCTGCATGATTCTGAACAGTCGATTGATTTGTCTGTAATGAAGAATGATTTTGAATGGCTGTTCGAAAGTAACCCGAAGCCCGACAGGCAAAGTCCCTTAAAATTCCGGGGACTTATGCCTCGGTAGTAGAATCGAAAGGGTCCGAGCTACGCAATGTGGCTATTCTGCTCTGCTTTGCCAGAGCATTCGGGCACCGATACAGTTCCGACCCGCATCTCAGGACCGGCTCGCGATATGAAAACGGAAACTGCTAAATCTGGCCATACCGACCCGAAGAAGGTCTACGAGGACCGTCGCGACGGACACCTCGCGGACCAGAAGGAGCTGGAAGCCACCGATGCGCGTTTCGCGACAACTCGCGGCCTGGTGTTTGTGGTCGCTCTGGTGCTGGGCTGGTTTTCGCTGTTCGATGGCTCGTTGCACCCAATCTGGCTGCTGGTTCCAGTCGGCGTTTTTGTTGCTCTGATTGTCTTTCACAGCCGAGCGGTCAAGCGGCTCCACCAGACGAAGCGAGCCGTCGCCTACTACGAACGAAGTTTGAACCGCCTCGACGATCGCTGGCAGGGCGAAGGAATGACTGGCCTGCGTTATCGCGACGCCGATCATTCATGTTCGTCGGACCTCGATCTGTTCGGCGAGAGTTCACTGTTTGAACTTATTTGCGGAGCCCGCACCAGGCTCGGCGAAGACACACTGGCCAACTGGCTGACCAACGGAGCTGACGCGAAGACCGTCAAGAAGCGGCAGCAGGCGATCGTGGAACTCTCTGCGAAGATTGATTTTCACGAATCACTGGCCCTGCTCGACGCCGAAGTTCACGACGATCTTGATCAGAACCAGCTGCGTGAATGGGTTGCAGCCGAGGCCAGGCCGGTGCCTCGCTGGCGACGAATCATGGCCTGTGTTCTGGGCGTGCTGGCCGTTGCGGCAGTCATTGCCTGGTCAGCCGGATACGGCCTCGCCCCGTTTCTGATCATCGTGCTGCTGGAGATTCTGTTCTTCGCGACGATGATCCGTGAAATTCGCCAGATCATTGGCGAAGCGGATGAGGCCGGGTCGGGACTTGCCATCCTCAGTCAGGTTCTCGAGCTGATCGAAAAACAGGAATTCTCAACGCCGACGCTGAATGGTCTGCTGAGCAGTCTGCAAACAGAAGGGCACCCTCCGTCGTGGCAGATTCTGAAACTTCGCAATGTCATTCAGTCGCTGAATAACTGCCTTCAGAATCAGTTCTTCGGACCGATCGCCTTCCTGCTGGGAGTGCCGATCCATGTCGTGCATCGAGTCGAGACCTGGCGGAAACACATCGGTCCACACATCCCCGAATGGCTCGACGCCGTCGGCGAGATTGAAGCGCTCAGCTCGCTGGCCCGATACACGTTCGAGCATCCGAAGGATCCGTTTCCCGAAGTCGTCGACGAATCCGAAGGCCCGATTTACGATGCAGAAGAGCTCGGACATCCATTAATCGAAGCCGAAAAGTGCATCCGAAATGACATTCGCATCGACTCTCAACAGCGGTTGCTGATGATCAGCGGTTCGAATATGTCCGGAAAAAGTACGCTGCTTCGGACAGTTGGCATCAATGCGGTGCTGGCACTGTGCGGCGCTCCGGTTCGAGCAAAGCGACTGCGAATTTCACCATTCGTCGTCGGTTCGGCAATGCGAGCCAACGATTCCCTCCAGCAGGGAGCGTCACTGTTTTACTCGGTGATTTCACGAATCAAGTCGGTAGTCGAGCGGGCGGGGAAGTCACCACCGCTGCTCTTTCTGCTGGACGAAATTCTGCAGGGAACAAACTCGCACGACCGCCGCGTCGGAGCGGAAGGAATTATCCGCCAATTGGTTGAGGATAAGGCGGTTGGCATCGTGACAACTCACGATCTGGCGTTGACCGAAATCGTGGACTCATTCGAAGGCCACGCCATCAACGTTCATTTCGAAGACCACCTCATCAACGGAACGATGTACTTCGACTATCGAATGCGACCCGGCGTCGTCGAGAAAAGCAACGCTCTGGAACTGATGCGAATGATCGGCCTGAACGTCGGCGACGATCCTTCCTGAAATAGTTCCGGCGATCCGCAGGCTGGGACGAGTCCCAGCAATATCTGTAAGCCGGGGCTCGTCCCTGCCTCCTGACTGCCGCCGGCGCGACCGAAACAAGTCGTCGAAATCACCGATGGCAACTCATCTTGCGGCGATTCTTCGATGCGGATATCACACTCGCCCCTTCCGGACTGGTCACCCAGTCCAGCCCTTCTGAATCGACTTCACATCGGTACAACACTCTGGCGAATCTCCGGTCAATTTCCGGCTCAACCATTCGCTGGCTCCTTATTCATCCCCACAATTGAGCAACCTGTTTATGAACGCTTCGCCGTTCAAATTCGCCTCGCGGCTGCGCTGTGCGCTGCTCCTGACTGCTGCGGTTTTAATTCCGTTCAGCGTCGGCGGCTGCTCGTTGCTCGTCATGGGTGGGAAGATGCTGTTTGGTAATCCGAAGGTTGATGCCTCATTCAAAACACAGACCGGAGTCGACCTGACCGAAGGTGAAAAGTCGCTGCTGGTCGTCTGCCGAAGCCCGCATTTGATTCTCAACGAAGCTCCGACTTTTGAATACGACCTGACCGATGGTCTGCTGCGACGGCTGAAGCAGAAAGGCGTCAACGTCGTTTCTCCGGATAAGGTGTCGCGGTGGCTTGACGATAACGGCGGTGAGTTTGACGACGTCAAAGAACTGGCTCGCGACTTCGATGCGGACTTCATCGCGGTAGTCGACGTTCAGACTGTTCGATTCTTCGAAGAAAACAGCAAAGACATGCTGAAGGGGCACGCCCAAGGCACAATCCGCGTTCACGAAACAACGATGATCGGCGGCAAACGGACCGCGTACGAAGCTTTCCGCAGCGGGTTCTCGATGGACCACCCGCGGTTCCGTCCGGTCTCTATTCACGAGATGTCACCACACGCATTCCAGCGGCAGTTTATCGACACACTGACTCGCCAGATTGCTCGACAGTTCCACGACTACCAGACAACCGACGAATTCTAGAACACTTTCGGAATCAGTCTTCAGTGCCCTGCAGGATCGGCACCACGGAAACAAATGCCTTTCGGCACTCCAGCTCCTGCACAAAAACCATGAAAATGCGACAAAAAGCAAACGTCTCTAAATACTGAATACACACGTCTGCGACCTTGTTAATTCGTACCTGCCCGGTGATGACTCCGAGCAAACCGACTCTTCAAACAAGGTTCGACAAAGGTGACCTATGAAACGGCTACTGACTACCTGCTTACTGGTTGCTCTGATTAGTGCGACGAGCGGGTGCAACTACATCGTTCTGCTGGGTTATCTCATCGGTGGCCCGCCGTCGATCGAGCCCGACTACGACGCCATGACCAGCGAATCGCTGACAAATCCTGGTATTGTTGTCGCGGTGGCCTGCTTCGCTCCAAAAGAAGTGCTTTACAGTTTTGCCCACGTCGATCGAGACATCGCTGTGGCCGTCGCGCGACGACTCCACAATCACAAGATCAAAGTCATCACACCAGACCTCGTGCAGGAATGGATCGACGAACACCCCGACTGGGATGAGCCGGACGAAATCGGCAAGGCGGTCGGAGCAACCCACGTCGTTTACATCGACCTGACGAGCTTCACGCTCTACGAAGAAAACAGTCACGAACTTTACCGAGGGCGCTCGGAAGGTGTCGTCAGCGTTTACGAACTCGACGAATTCGGCGACGGCGAGCAGACCTACAGCAAGGAACTGATCTCGCGATACCCGCTGGCCGCTCCACGAGACGCCAGTGACATCAGCCGGGCACAATTCCAGCTTCAATATCTGGCAAGGATCAGTGAAGAGATCGGACGTCTCTTCTACGAACACTACAACGGCGACGACATGACGGACGCGACATAACTGTTTGTTGAATCAATCAAAGCAGCAGGTTGAGACAACCTGGCCGCCATTAACCGGCCGGGATAGTGAGGCTGGAGAAAACTTCGGCGAATCCTGCTGGAAGAGTCGACAGTCAGTAGTCGTTTCCTGTAAACAACTTCCGTATTTTGTGGTGACGGTGGTTTACTTGACCGAGCTGCCTGCTGAGTTCTGGAACTTCTGTGGATATCCCCTACGAGTAAGGCAGACCTGACGGTTTGCCAGACAGAACCCCGAATGAACACAAATTGACACGCCGAGTCCCGTAGAAACGTTTACTTGCTCGTGTCAATTTGTGACTATTCGTGGTTCAGACGCCGCTGAAACCGAACTTCGGGTAAACTTTGCGGATTTTGACGATTCTTCTGATTTCATAGTCGTGTTAATGCCGATAGTGACTTCAGGACATCCTGGAAGGCTCGAATTTACGGTCAGCCGGAGCTGTTTCAACAGCCCGCCGGTTGACACTAAGTTCAATTCGGGTTTACAGTTCCGGCTCGTATCCGATCTCGGATGGGATGTCCTGCGGCACCGCTGGGCGGAGACTCAGTTGTGACGAAAAAAGATATTGTGAAGGCAATTTCGGAACAGATTGGGATGACCCAACTGAAGACGAAAGAAATTGTCCAACAAACCTTCGATGCAATTATCGACACACTTGTGCGCGAGCATCGGATTGAGCTTCGGAACTTCGGCGTGTTCGAGGTGAAGAAGCGAGCGGCTCGCAAAGCCCGCAATCCGAGAACTGGCGAACGGGTCGATGTTGCTGAAAAATATGTCGTGACGTTTAAACCTGGCAAAGAGATGGAGGAGAAGGTCCGTCTTCTGGAACGGCGGGAAGCTGAAAAGCGAGCATCAGAGGCTGCCGCCGATCAGAACGCTGCAAATCCATCGACCACCTCACCGCCGTTTTCTTCGCCACCGACTTCGTCGGAAAAGTTCCCCGACCAACACAGTTCATCTCAGTCAATCCAACCAAACTCGTCTGGATCAGCCACACCGCCACCGTTCGACAGCAACCCGCCGTCAACACCAGGAATGTAAGCTGAAAACAGTTGTGAAGGATTCGCAACTGCCGGATGCAGCCGCCGACTCATGGAGGAGTTTTCCATGCGGAAGATCGTCCTTACGACCATCCTGACAGCGCTCTGTGCCGTACAGATTGGCTGTGTTGTTCCAATTTACTCGTCATCTGCGGACACCCGGACCCGACAGCTTATCTACGTGTCGGAAGGCTATCGTCATATCAATGGCATCTGGGAACGCGTCTGGGGCCTGGAACTACCAGACCTGGCAACGCCATACCGAACGCACGGCGGCGTCATCTGAGTTCGACTGTCGCGGGTGACTTTTCGATCGAACCTGTCACGTTCTGACATGGATTCGTCGCTGTGGAGTTCCGTACTCGTCGGACGAACCTGCGATCAATCAAATCCGACCATCTGTCGCTGATTACAAGCGATCGGTGGTCGTTTCTTTTGCGCCGACCAAAGCGTGATCAACATGAGCTATTTACGAATGAGATGTCCTGATGAAGCTCGGGCAATTTTGACTCGCTACCTCTCTGAAATCGATGCTCACAATCCGCCAGAACCGCTCAGCACTCAGCTTCATGGAATCTTGTGAAAAGCTGAGCGACAAATGACGACTCACATCAGATCATGGAAGTAGTCCATGCGAATTATTCCCGTCCTCGATATTCGAGATGCGAAGGTCGTGCGCGGTGTGGCCGGACAGCGCGATCAGTACCGTCCGGTTGAAAGTTGCCTCACTGATTCTTTCGAGCCGCTGGCTGTCGCGAACGCCTTTCGGAATACGTTTGGGCTGTCGACTCTTTATGTCGCCGACCTGGATGCCATCCTGAATACCGAGCCCAATGTCGAAATCTACGAAGAGCTGAAGGCCGACGGCTTCGAGCTATTGATCGACGCTGGGATGCGGAATGTCCTTGACGTCGACGTGATGCTGATGGCCGGAGCTTCGAAAGCCGTCGTGGGTCTCGAGACCTGGCCGCTGCTGGCTTCCCTTGAGATGATGCTTCAGAAGGTCGGCAGGGACCGAGTGATCTTCAGCCTTGACCTGAAATCCGGACGTCCAATTCGCAGGTTCGACGATATGGTCAGCGACGATCCCGTTGAGATTGGATGCGCCGCGATTGAGTGCGGAATCCGCGAGTTGATTGTCCTCGATCTGGCCGCAGTCGGCGTTAGTTCGGGGCCAGCGACTTTAGAGCTCTGTCAGTCGCTGAGAGACTTCGCCCCGAAGCTGAAGCTGATCACCGGTGGGGGGATCCGGTCATCAAACGATCTCTCAACACTCCGCTCCGCTGGAGTCAATGGCGTCCTTGTCGCGTCAGCGCTGCACAATGGTTCGATCACCGTGGACGATCTGCACGAGTAGGTCGCTCAAATCTCTGAACGCTGCTGTAAATATCAGCCGCTCCGTCACTGTAACGAATCATCTTCTGGCCTCACGAACCGCGAACCATTGAAAATGTGCGAGATTTATGTGACCTCGCCCTCACTGGCGACGCAAAAACCGGAAAGATTAACGACAAAACGCCTGTCTGTATTTTGATGCGACGGATACCTTCCGTCCCATCGCTGCCGAGGCTGCAACGTTCGTTCAGAACCTGCGGGAGCATCTCTTCAACACGTGCCAAATTGGAGCGAGTTATGATTGCTACGCTCGATCATGCTGATACGACACCAGAATCCGCCAATTTTGAACTGGAATCCACCACCGAGTTTCGTGCCGAGTTGGCTCATCTCTGCAAAATGCTTTCGGACGCCAACCGTCTGCGAATCATTTTCTACCTGCTGAATGAAGCTGAACTCAACGTTACGGAATTCTGTCAGCGTCTGGATCAGAGCCAGCCGGCCGTCAGCCATCATCTGGCGCTGCTCAAGCAAGCCGGAATTCTGACAGTTCGCCGCGACGGTAAGCACAACTTCTATTCCGTCTGTCGAGACCGCTTTCAGGGCGTTATCGTTCAGCTCTTCGAATCGTTCCTTGAGCCAGTTGACGGAGAAGTTCGAATCAACGATTTCCTGCTGACTCATGCCCGCGAGGCAAAAACTGAGCCTGCCGTGGCCGACACGGTCGCCGTCTAAATCTGTTTCAGTTGCCGTAGGGGTGCGTCCTGACGCCCCAGAATGGCTATCGCCCAAAATGGTGCATCTTGTCGCACCCTGCGGACTACGACGAAAGTGCCGAGTACCGCTCGTGAGCATCCTCGTCACTGAGGATGCTCATTTCGTTTCTTCTTCTCGTTTGGCTCGCCCGGCGGTTTCCAGAATCGCCACGATAAACAGCACACACGCGATCAACCCCAGAACGATCGCCGACGACGACCAGTCCGGCACCTTGTAGAGCAGGATGCCTCCCAGGCCCGTCGTCAGCGTTGCCAGGTGAACGGTGAGTACCGCGTTTCTCGGCTGAAGCCCCAGTTCGACCAGTCGGTGTGAGAAGTGGCTCTTGTCCGGGCTGAATGGGCTTCTTCCTTCGCGCAGTCGGATCAGCATCACGCTGGTGAAGTCGTAAAGCGGCACGGCCAGCACGCACAGAGGAGCCAGCATTACGTGGCGTCCGATTGCTGGTGACTCTTCGTAAAATGTGCCGACAATCGTCATCGACGCAAGCATCAGGCCGACGAAGTAGCTCCCCGTGTCGCCCATGAAGATGCTGGCGGGCGACCAGTTCCACCAGAGAAATCCAGTTAACGAGCCTGCCAGAATCAGCAACACCGCGGCGACAAACCATCGCGGCTCGCTCAACGCAGTCAACATAATGACTGCAAACATCAACGACGCGATCAGCCCAATTCCGCCGGTGAGTCCGTCCATGTTGTCCAGGAAGTTGATCGAGTTAATCAGGACCAGCATCCAGCCAACCGCGATCATAAATCCCAGCCAGGGCCAGGGAGCAAAAACGGTTGCGCGGACACCGCTTGCTGCGAGTGCACAGGCCACCAGAATCTGAATCACCAGGCGAGGTTGCCACGGAAGATTCTTCCGATCGTCGATCAGCCCCATGACTGATAAAACTGTTCCGCCAGCCACGATGCTCCAAAGCTGTCCGGCCTGATTGAGCATTCCGTCAAGATACGGCCAGAATTCTTCAGGCAACCATTTGGGTGGCAGATCCTGTCGAGCAATCAGCCAGACCGTCAAATGAGCTGCAGCCAGAGGTAGAACAACGCCCAGCCAGATCCCGATTCCACCTCCAAGCGGAGTTGGCGTCACGTGTACCTTTCGGGCAGCCGGCTGATCAATCAGCCCCAGCTTTGGTGCCAGTTGCTGGACGATCCGTGTCGCCACGATTGATACAAGCAGTGCAGAGCCAAAACACGTGGCGATCAGGAAAACCATGCTTTCTCCACGCATTCTGAAGAAGACTGGCAACATTACCAGCGACATTTGCAGCAGAGTATGGCAACGTAGCCGCTTCTTGAACAACAGCGACGCGACGCCTCAAATCAGAACGTGTCTGCCGCAAGAGTACCGGTATCGCTCGTTCGGTTTAGATGGTTCGTGCGGGCGTGTCATGAGAGACCTGATCTTCTGAGAATCGCATCCTGTGGCGTTTTGTCTGTGAGAAAACTGAAACAGCGGAAAGGCATCCGGTCTCGATCGTCAGGGCTCATGCTAGGTTCGATCAGAGATTCACACAGTTTCGACTTGCGCGGGCTGAAATTGCAGGTGCCTGTCAGCGGACTGTTTATCGATTCAGCGGAATAGTCTCAGGGGAGTATCGTCAGAATGGCCTTGTTCAACAGAAGAAAACTCGCCGCAGCTGCGACAGTAGCCGCTGCGATTGTCGGGTTCGACGCCACGCCGAGCCACGCGCTCGACCTGTTCGGTGTCCTGGGTGGATCAAGCGGGGGCTCCAGTGGAGGTTCATCCGGAGGCTCCAGCGGTGGCTCGTCCGGTGGCTTCGCGATCGGCCTTAGTCATTCCGGCAGTTCGGGTGGTTCCTCGGGCGGCTCGTCCGGGGGTTTCTCAAGAGGTTCCAGCGGCGGTTCATCTGGTGGATCATCTGGTGGATTCGCTCACCGGGCGCCCGCTGGATACTGGGCCGCGTACGGAGCACCCGTCGCGCCAGTACAGGGCTTTGTTCCAGTTTCTACACAGGCTGCGGTACCAGCCGCTCCGGCAGGACCACCTGACCCGGTTCCAAAGTGGGCTCGTCCGCCTGGCACCGTTCCGGTTATCGCTATCGCCGCTCCGGCACCGCGTTGGGTTCACCCGAGTGCTCTCTCATCAACGCACAGCGCCGCGGCCATGCAGACCGTTCCTTACCAGACAGCACCGGCTCAGGCGTTGCCCATGCAGGCCGCACCTGGCCAGGTCGGCTATCCAAACGGGATCCAGTTACAACAGTATCAGGTGGCCCAGGCGACCGATCCAAGCCAGCCAGCAGTTCCGGCTGACCCTGGCGTCTTTAATGGCCAGGTGGGAGCTGGAGTAAATGCTCCTCAGCAGATCGTTCCACTGAATCCAGGTCAGCAACCGTTTCAGGCGGCACCGCAAGCCGGCATGCAGCCAGGGTTTGCTCCGCAGACAGCAGGACCGCAGATGGCTCCGCAATACGCGGCTCCTCAGTACGGACCTGCACAGCCAATGCCGGCTTATGCTGGACCTGCCCTGCCGATTCAGCAGGTTCCTCAAGGAGTCCCCCCCTACGTCCCGGCGCCACCGCAACCGGTCCCGGCCGGGCCGATTAATCCGCCGTCTCAGATTTCGACTGTTTACGGCTACACAGACACTGGAGCGCGGCCGCCGGGAACGCTGGGCAGAACCTACATGCGTCCGACACGGATGATCGACTGGGACAAGCATCCTCGCATCGGCATGCTCGACGTCGAGGTAATCGACACACTTCGAGCCGGTCTGGCTTCGGATGTCAAAATCAAAGTCACCGCTCGAGATATGTACAACTACTTCAAACCTCTGGAAGGGTTCCGAGGCGATGACAACGTCTGGCACTTTGAATCCGATCCGCTCCTGACGACCGTGCCAAACGTCTACGACGTCAAGTTTGAACTCGTTCGTGAGCAAACTGTCTTCGAAAAGCGATACGGGCGTGTGTTCGAAAAGACGGTCGAGGAGAATCTCGGAAGCTTGGGGACTCAGCGAGTCCGCCTGATTCCAGGCCGCATCGTCGATCTTGTTTACTACTAACGGGAGGCGAACTCTCGCTTCGCACATCGGACCGACAAAATCAAACAGGGCGACGCGCAGAGGTGCGAGTCGCCCTGTCTGGTTTCGTCAGGCATCAGAACGGAATGCGAAGCCCATCGTAAGCCAGCTGCACGCTGGCGGGCAGTCGTGCGTTGGTTGCTTCATGCTCAAGCGAGTGCGAGATGTGAGTCAGCCAGGTTCGCTTCGGCTTCAATCGATCGACAACTTCCAGAGCCTGGTCGATGGAAAAATGCGTTGGGTGCGGTTTATCCCGCAAGGCGTCAAGAATCAAATCGTCGAGACCTGCCAGTTTCGCCCAGCTGTCCTCGGGAATCGTGCTAACGTCCGTGCAGAACGCGACATTGTTAAGCCGGAAGCCGAGCACTGGCATGCGGCCATGCAGAAGGCGCACTGGCTGAATCGTCTGGCCGAGCAGCTCGAAGGATTCTTCGCCGATTCGATGTACATCGAACTGAGGGATCGACCAGCCCTTTGCTTCTGGTGGTCGCTTTTTAAATGCGTAGCCGAACGCGCTTCGCATCGTGATTTCCGTCGCCTCTTCCATATAAATCGGTAGCGGATACCCCAGCCGATGCGGGAACAGCCGAGTGTCGTCCAGACCGAAAAGATGGTCGACGTGCCCGTGAGTAAAGATCACGGCATGGGCAACCGGAATCTGCTCGCGGATGAGCTGCAGCCGTAACTCGGGCGACGTATCAATGAGAATCGTCCCGCCGGGAGTATGCACCGCGACTCCCGTCCGCATTCGCTTGTTGCGAGGGTTCGCAGATCGACAGACATCGCAGTCGCAACCAATCATTGGAACGCCGCTGCTCGTCCCCGTTCCCAGCAGGACAAGTTCCTGACGCTGCCCGGTCGCGTCATTGTTGCGAGCATCGTCAGAGGCTGTTTCTGTCGTCGTCATGAAGCTTCTTACCCGGCCTTCAACTCGTCGCTGAGTGCCCGACGGTCGGGAAGCATGACGGTGCTGACACCTCGCTGACGGAACATTTCCGCCAGATGCTGATGACACGTGAAGAACAGAATCTGCTGGTTGTCGCTGGTCTGCCGAAGCAGTTCTTCGATTGCTGCGCGAGTTCGCTGCTCGTCAAAGTTGACCAGAATATCGTCCAGCACGATGGGCAGTTCGACGCCCTCATTGGAGAAGTGTTCGATCATGGCAAACCGAATTGCCAGGAAGAGCTGTTCCCGAGTTCCGCCACTGAGGTGCTCGATTCTGAGCGTGTTACCGTCCGCATCGTCGACGCACAACGTTCGCTCGCCCATTGGAGTCCAGATATTGTCGTAGCGTTCTCCGCTAAGCCGACTGAGATACTCCTTGGCCCGCGCGAGAATTGGCGGCTGATGGCTCTGTTCAAATTCGACTCGCAATTCTTCGAGCGAGTTCACTGACCAGGCAAGAGCGAACCACTCTTCAGCCTGTGAGGTGAGTTCTGAAAGCAGTTGCTCGCGTTCGAATCGAAGTTCAGCTCCGGTCTGGTCGTTTTCGATCAGTTCGATTTCGCGTTTGAAGCGTCCAAGATTCTCGAATGCGTCTTCGATGTCAATTTCCAGGTCATCGAGTTCACTTCGAATTGTCTCGATGCACCTGGCGTTGTGCTCGGGGTCGTAGTTTTCGAGATCGCTTTCAACGATGGCCATCGTTGACTCACCGGACGCTACGGTTGTCAATTCCTGCTGTGCTCGATCAAGCAGTTCTTCCAGTTCGAAACGTCGCTCCAGCAGTGAAGCTCGGTCCTGAAACTCTTCCCGCGAAACGGCTCCACCTCGGACAAGAATCGCGTCCCGCTGCGACTCCAGCCGACGAATCCGGTCGCGGAACTTCGAAGCCTCAAGCCGTCGCTGCCGAGCTTCTCGCTTGCACTGACGACGCTGCTGATTCAGTTCCGCAACCCGCGTCAGAATCTGAGCCCAATGGTCGAGCACGGGAACAGGATCAGAATAGTCGACTTTCCACTGCTGCAGACGGTGCCCGAACTCTTCGACGCGTTTGCGGAATCGCTCCAGCATCCGGCGAGACAACTGCGTGTCTTCATCCAGAGCGTCGGCTCGTTGAAGGATCATTGCCGCTCGCCCCACCTGATCCCGCTGCCAGATCGCGCTGTCAATGTCGACGGTTTCTTCGAGCCCCTGCTCGATCAGATGGGTGCACCAATCCTGTCGAGCAGTGCCATAGTCTCGCTGAACATCCCGTAGCCGATGCCGCATTTCGACAAGTTCCGGTCGAGTCTTTGCGACCCATTCTTCGATCCGCTCCAGCAATTCAAGTTCCCGCAGACGTTCCAGACACTGTCGCAGCAAGTCAGCTTCAGACAACCACGACGGTCGTGCTTCATCCTCGACCGCTGCCGAATCTTTGATCGCAGGCTCATCAGACACGGGCGAAACCCGGCTCACCGGGGTCGACGAAACGGGCACCGGCGAGTCGCTACTGTTCGCCAGATTGGCGGCCGAAACACGAGCCATCATATCGGCGATGCTCTCGGTTCCTGCGGGGACCGTAACAAACTGGTCTTCATCTTCCTGCCATTCAGTCTGGTCAGATGCCGTTTCGTCTGCAGGCCGCTTCGACGCGACCAGACCGGCAGCCTGTGTCTGAGCAAGAGAATGCGGATGAGACTGTCTGGAATTTCCTGCCAACTCCGCGTTGGTTTGGGCAGGCCGCCGCAGTTTTGCAACCGACGGAGCGATGCACGAAATTGCTTCTCGTGTTTCTCTGATACGAAGTTCCTGCTCGCGAATTTCGTCTTCGAGCAGGAGTTTCTTTCGTTCGAACTCGCCTTCGAAATGACGCTTCAGCGCGAAAGGTGTCCCCACACAGAACGCACCGAGCAGCGCATAAGTCAGCCCCGCAAATCCGTTCGACATGATGCCGGTCAGAATTCCAATCAGGCCCAGAGCCAACCCTGCAACTCCCAATGCAATAAACACGGCATTGACCCACTGCGGCAATGCCGAATGAAGTTGCAGACGGTTCCGTTGATTTGCCAGTCCGATCCGCCTTTGCGTCAACTCAGACTCGCGAATTCTCAGACGGCTGAGATCTTCCAGTCGCGTCAGTTCAATCTTTGTCTGCTGGATCACCTGGGCGATCGTGACGCCGGGGAAACTTTCGCGAGCTTCCGTCAGTTTCTCCTGCCTCCGATGAAACTTCTTCGACAGCTTTCGATAACGATCGCGCAACTGCTGACTGCGACCGCTCAGTTCACGAAACTCTTTCGCGCGAGTCGTCAGGCAGTTGCCTGTCAGGTGTGAGGTATCGACTGCTCGCAGCCGTTCTTCGGTCCAGTCAGGTCCGATTTCTTCCAGACGTTCGGTCAACTTATCGCGAAGCTGGTCGCTCTTTTCGTCGGTCTCGTCGACAAACTCCTGGACTTCGGCAATCCAGTCCCGCTGATCGACAAACGCCTGCAACGCCGGCCCGTAACGATGAAACAATGGGTCGATCGAAATTTCATTTCTCTGCTCGACCAGTTGCCGGGCTTCTGTCAGCAGCGCGTTGCGTCGACCGCGTACGGAAGCCAGTTCCTGCTCGATGTTCTGCAGATCGGTCAGCCCGTTGGCAGGAAAGTCCGGCAGATTCGGCAGTTGATCCAGCTTCTTCTGGAGCACTCGGACCTTCTTCCACGGTTCATGGACCTGCTCCATGTACTCATGACCGTGCAGTTGGTGTTCCAGCCCCTGCTGCCGCTGTTTGAACTCGACAATCGACTCTTCCCAGCGTTCCTGCTCTTCGCAAAGCTGAGCGTGCTTTCGCCGCTGTCCAGTCATTTGCTCAAGCTGCACCTCGATCTTCTCGACTCGTTCGTGCAGTTCTGCGAGTTTTCCTTTGCCGGTTTCGACGTTGAGCAGCTCGTGGCATTCCTGTCGGACATCCTCGATCAGCTGCAGCAGTTGTTGACCATCCAGCCCAAGCGACAGGGAATAGATATGCTCGGCGACTTCTTTCGACTCAAGCGTTGCCAGTTCCTGCAGTTCGTACAGGCCGATGGCAAAAATGTTTTCGTAGACAGACTCGCTGACGCCGGACACCAGATTCTCGACGAGTTCTGATCCATCGTGCGAAGGCTCGTCCGAACGGGAACTCCCGTCGGATTCGACCGGCCATGAGGTAACAAGGCCCCGCGAGTTTCCCTGCCCGGCACGACGAATCATCCATGACTCGTGATCATGACGAACCTGCAACGTTCCGCCCCACGGTCGAGTACCGTCGTCATTTGCCGGACGAACAGACTCACCTCGTCGGAAACCGTACAGCACGCCGCGGACAAATCGCATGAGCGTTGACTTGCCGGCTTCGTTCGGGCCGTAGTAAACGCTGATCCCTTCGGAGTCGACTGGCAAATCCAGATTTTGCCATGCACCGAATCGTTCAATATGAATCCGTTCAAGTTTCATCCGGTTTCCTCCTGAAACCCGGTACCGCCAATTCTGATTGTGCTCAGGAATTCCTCATTCGTGAGTCAGCAGCCGGCGTTTCCAATCCGACCGGGCGAACCCGGCACAAATAAATACATCAGTCAAGCAGGCTGGGTCTTGCCCCAGCTTGAGGTGTTAAATTGCCGGGTCGCGCCCCGGCCTGCCCGTCTTATGAAAGACTGTGCTAAAGTTCGTCGGAGTTCGTGTCTCTTTCCGCAGCCGGGGCGAACCACTCGATTCCGCAGGCTCGACTTCGCTCGGCGACTGCGTTCTGAGAGACTCGCCCTGCCAGTGTTTCCAGCCGGTTCAACCATGACGATGACGAATCGTCGCTGGCTGCCTTCAATCTTCGAACAACGCTGCCCGCTATGGAATGTTCCCGATCGATACGTCCCAGGAAACTCGTCAACAAAGGATTGTCGTCTTCATGGTCTGCGAACTCATCGTCGTGACCTGCGGCGTCAGCTTTGTCGGAAGCCACGTCCGCAGTTGATAGTTCGCCCCGCAGCGTCAGGTTGTGAATCATGTGCTGTCCATCCGCCAGCGATGTGTCGGCTTCGAGCAGTTCGAATAACTCTTTTTCAGCATCGGCGTCCTGCAAAGACTTGTGAAGTGCGCCGCTCCCGGTCAGCACCCAGTTGAGGATCAGCACGGATGCCCGATCGAGTTCCGGCAACGATTCGACGTACCCCCGCATCGCCGACATCAGCTGATCCCAGGTCGCTGTCTCACCGATGGTGATGTTGATTGTTTCACGACGGAGTGGCGACGTGACGACCGTCTCTGTCGCGATGCTGGCTCGTGCCTCGACCGTCACCAGAGAACATCCGGCCAGTCCCGTATCCTCACGTCTCATTGATGTTGCCGGACCGGGCCCGTGAGCAAGCTGTTCCATTCGAGTGACCGTCGTCCGCGAAAACGGAAGGGGCACAGCGAGATAGTCGACGCGATGAGTCGCCAGCCAGGTTTCGACGACTGACTCATCTGGCTTGACGCCGGAAGAAGCGAACGGCGGGATGATCCCAATGCGGAACGGACCAATCCGCGACTGCCCCATTGAATTCGATTCGTCCTTCGGGGTCGCGTTGCTGGTAGAACGACCAAGACACGCCTGCAGTGTTGCCAGCACGTTGCCGTTTCGCATGATGGCGGTCGGCTCGTCGACTTCCGGGACAAAGAGGCTGACATTGTCGGGCAGATTCTTGAATGACGCCCAGGCATGTTGCGAATCTCTTGTGCCAGGCACGACGAACACGTCAACGTCTGCCTCGTTAAGGCATTCGAAACCTTCCCGGATCGCTACGCGGGCACGGAGACTGCGATCCGATTCATCGAATGTGTCGCCAACAAGAAGAAGGAAGTCGACCTCGTTCTCGACGCACGCTTCGACGATCCGCTCGAACGAACGTAACGTCGCGTCGATCAGTTCTGACCGAACGTCGTCGTCGCACGGGCCGATGTCTCGAACCTGGTGATCGGCCAGCACGCCGGCTGCATGAATGAACCGCAGAGCCTCAAAGGCCATGTTCGAATCCTTTCGATACTAACGGGCTGTGCCCATTTTTAACCGCTCGAATCCACGAGCGAGCTGTTTGTCCGAACCAGTACGCGCAGTACCTGCCGGCAAAGTGGGCCGAGTCTAACTCCAGTCCGGATCTGGAGAAAGAGCGATTCAGGCGGGAGTCAGGTGGCCTCGTCCGTCGGCCCGCGCTCCAGTTGTTTACCCTCCTGGTAAAGCTGTTCCATCTGCTGGATCGACACATTCCGGATGTCCAGGCCCTGCTCGCGCAAGCGAGTCTCGATGTACCGAAACCGTCGCTCGAACTTGGCATTACTTTTTCGGAGGGCCTCTTCAGGATTGACCTGCCACCGGCGTGCAATATTGGCAATGACGAAAAGAACGTCGCCCAGTTCCCCCTCGATCCGCTCCTGTCGCGCTGCATCGTCGACGGGCTCATCTTCGGTTCGAGGGCCGTCGACGCTGGCCGCCATGTCAGGAACCTGGCCATCGTCAAACAGCTCGTATGCCAGCTCCGCGACTTCCTCCTTCAGCTTGTCGAACAGCATCGCTCGATGAGGAAAATCATAACCAACACGGGCGGCCTTCTTTGTGATGCGTGCCGCTTTGGCAAGACTCGGCAGTTCGACCGGGATCCCATCAAGAACCGACTTTCGCTCGCTCTTTTCTTTCCGCTTAGCCTTGTCCCAGTGCTTCGAGACATCCTCTGCGGAGGACGCGACGGCGTCTCCAAAAACATGCGGATGCCGCTCGACCATTTTCTTCGCGATGCCATTAATCACGGATACGATGTCAAACCGCTGCTCGTCCCTGGCGATCTGAGCATCCAGCACAACCTGCAACAACACGTCGCCGAGTTCTTCGCAAATTGCGACATTGTCGTCCGAGTCGATCGCTTCGAGCAGTTCGTACGTTTCTTCGAGGGTGTACGGCTTGATCGTCGCCAGAGTCTGCTGCCGATCCCACGGACAACCTTCCGGCGACCTCAACTTCGCGATGACTTCCGTCAGACGAACAAAAGCTGCGGCTGTCTGGTCTGCATTCGGAGCCGTACCAAACGTCGCGGGGTCGTGACCCTTCACCATCTCATCAACCGATCGTTTTCGTATTTCCTGGTGGAACCGATAAAAGGATTGAACAGGAGACTTCAGAGAAAACAGAGGCCGCCCTTCCGTACTGGCTCTGCCTTCTCTCGTTGAAACTCTGAAAATCTACTTTGAATTAAGTCCGAAATTTGCCGCGTGAAATTTCATCAGCTCCAGACCGCGTTTTTCGTAGATCACCGATGCGCTGTGAGGGGCGTCTTCAACGATCAGTCGCTCGTACGGAATCTTCAGCGACGTGAGAAACTCCATGTATTCAAGATTGTTCTGATAGTTGAAGCCTTTGGTTCCGACGTGAACCAGAATCTTCAACGGCGGCGAGGGATTCTTTGCGTACTCGCGCGCCAGATCCCAGGTGTTGTAGCCCTCGGCGAAGACCAGGTTGTCGTTCTCGCGACCGTTGTTTTCTGAGATGGACTTCTCTGTCGAGTGCCCTGCCCCTCCCGGTGCGCACGAGCTGAACAGATCCGGGTGGCGGAACATGATCCGAGTCGTGCCGCGTCCACCCTGCGAGAACCCTTCCAGACCGCGACTTTCACGTTTGGCGATCGTGCGCCAGGTCGAGTCGATGTGCGGAATCAGCTCTTTGACGAAGACATCCTCGCCCATCGAATCAAATTGTGGAGTGTTGTAGTGGCTGACTTTTCCGCCATTCACAAACACGTAAATCATGTCCGGGACGTCGACGCTTTGCATGGCCTTGTCGATGTATGTCGTCAGCTTGACGGCTTTCGTTTCGCCGCCGGGCCGTCCACCGTGCAGGTAGTAGACGACGGGGAATCTCTTACCGGTCGTCGCCGTCGCGTCATAACTCGGTGGCAGATAGATGCAGTACCCAACGTCGATTTTCATCGACGGACTCTTGAACGTGCCATGCTTCACTCCTGCCGGCAGGCCGCTCTTCGGCAGCGGATTCACCCAGCGAAACGGCGCCGGCGGCTTCTTTGCAGGTTTCTTATCATCCCTGTTCTTTTGTGCGAAAGCCGACGACGAGGCGACAAGAACAGTGAGTGTTAAACAGAGTGTGCGAATCATGAAGTAATATCCAAACGAGTTTTCGGAACGCATTCTGCAAATGTCTGCAAACGAATCACGCAGAGTGGGCACTGCTCACCGGGCAGTTTTCGGCCGCTGGTCTCACGGAAGCGGCATCAGGCAGGAATCAGGACCGGGCCTTTTCGAGCGGACGCGTAAAGCTCTTTCCAGCGAGCGGAGCCATTGTCGGGCAGCAGTTGCGTGAAGACTCCGTGCTCGAAATAGGGCATCCTTCCCTGTTGCCCGATCGTCAACATGAAGTTCACTTTGCCGTTATTGGCGATGTACATCCTGCGGCCATCGGGCCAGGTTGTCTCGATCAGTCGCGGAGGCTCGGGACGACGGGCCGGCTTGCGGACTTTGTATTTCTCGACTGCGTCCCAGTCGATTTCGCAGCCAAGTCCCGGACCGGCAGGAATTGTTGACATGCCGTTTTCGACTTTGATCGACTCGGTCAGAAGCTGATGCTGGTAAAGCTGGTGACAATTGACAGCCGGCCAATTCGCGTGACTGAGGACGGCTCCGAAATGTTTCGACCAGGTGGCGGTAATTCCCGTCCCGACGATCTGCAACCAGAATGGTTTGTCGGCCATTGCGGCGACGGTTCCCCGGTTACGGATTCGACTGGCACCACCTCCGATCACGAAGCCGTCGCAAACCTCTTCCTTGAGAGCAACGATCGGATCCGGATTCCCGTAGTGCATGGCCACGGGCACTCGCGTCGCTTTGCGGATTGCCTGGTTGCCGGCGATGTCATCCTGAAAGATCGGCGTTTCCCAGATAGTGATCTGTGGAAACTCGGCCAGCTCTTTGAGAATAGGAATGCCTTGCTCGGCGGTGAGCAGCGTGTCGTTAAAATCGAGGGCAACGTGAAAATCTTCCGGGACAACCTTCGCTGTTTCTTCGCACATGGACCAGACGTCGAACCACGGTCGGCCTTTCGTTTTGTAAGCTCGGTAGCCCTGCCGGTACGCCTCGGCACACTCGGCAGCCATGTCTTTCGGCGAGGTGTCGATATTCCACCAGGCCAGCGGTGTCTTGTCCGTCAGTTGAGTTCCCAACAGCGCATGAACGGGGACTTCGCACGCCTTACCGACGGCATCGAACAGAGCCATCTGCAACCCGGCACCCAACTCGTCGTCCCACATGATCTCGACAGCGTTTTTGCCGACCGCCCGCGCGACGTCGGCGTCCTCAGTCGCGCCGTACGTGTAGTAGAGCAGCGTCTCGCCGTGCCCGACGTGCCCGGACTTCAGCTTGACCGAGCAAATCTCTGAGTACATCCAGTGTGGAATTTCTCGCGACATCGCGCGGTCAGGAATCTCTCGAAACGGCACTTTGACCGTGACGCGATCGATCGACGCGATCTCAAATGACCGGGCAGGCTTTGGAGCAGCGACAGCCTTCGGAAGCTCATCGAGAAATCCACAGCCGGCAAACGCTGCTGCACCGGCGGCAGAACTCAGGAACCGGCGTCTGTCGATCTTCGCGTTCGAAGATTCCTGAAAAGTTGTCTGCATGTTGGGCATGAGTGACTCCATCGGTGTGAAATGGTCCCCTGAATCCTGGGAGATCGCTCTGTGATCTGCCACCGAAAACGACCGACAGCCTGCCGGTCGCTTTGTCCAAAGTGGCATGTGTCAACTCGAACGATATCCTTCGCACATCATGCCCACTGAAATTCCACCAGAAATCACCTTCGACCTTTCCAGCGAAGCCGAGACACAGCAGCTTGGCCGAGCACTGGGAGAAGCCGCGTTGCCGGGGCTTGTCGTCGCGCTGGCAGGGAACCTTGGCGCGGGAAAAACCCGGTTCGTCCAGGCCGCCGCCGAGGGGCTCGACATTCCGCGCGAAGCCGTCAACAGCCCGACCTTCGTCCTGATTCACGAATATGAAGGGCGGTTGCCGGTCTACCACTTTGACACTTACCGGCTGGGCGACATCGACGAGTTCCTGGAACTCGGAGCGGACGAGTACATGTCCGGCTACGGTGTCTGCTTCATCGAATGGGCGGACCGCATGGAAGAAGTGCTCCCCAGAGACCGGCTGACGATCACCTTTGAAATCACGGGCGAGCTGACTCGCCGCGTGACGCTTGCAGCCGGAGGACGAGTCTCGCAATCTGTGCTCCAGTCGCTGCTGAAAAACCGTAGGTCAGGTTCCAACTGACGAAGTTTCTTCATCCGAGCAGCTCATATTGAGCAACCGCGAAAACACCAATTATCCGAATAGGCATTGATGAAATGCATCGAGGCCTGCATTCCACCAGGAAACGTGTCTTTGATCAGTTTTCGCCAATTTCGTGTCTTTCGTGGTTGGCATCTCCCGCCAATAACTTTCGTCAGGCAGAGCCTGACCTGCTCAATTGACACGCGTTGTGTGGAAAATCGTACCAGTTTGGCAGAACTCTGTATGGACGTTACCGATCAACTCTGCCGAGTTGCCCCTAATCTTTTTGGAGAATACGAGCATGAAGAAGCATCTGCTTACCACCGTCGCTTTACTGACGGCACTGACCGTGTCGTCGGTTGGAAATGCCGCGAACCTCTGGCAGTTGAAAGAGGGAACTCCTGACCTGAAGTCGGCAGGCACGCTGGCGTTCGGACCGGACGGAATCATTTTCGTCGGGGACCAGAAAGGAGCCGCCGTCTTTGCGATCGACACCGGCGACGCCAAAGGCAAGGCAGCTGGAGTCACTCTGGATGTCGCAGGTGTTGCCGATCAGGTAGCAAAGGCACTCAACGTCTCTGCAAAAGATGTAACGGTCAACGACCTCGCCGTGAATCCATCGTCAGGGCAGACGTTCCTGGCCGTCACAAAAGGCAGCGGCTCGGACGCCACGCCAGCGCTTGTCAGAGTTGACGCCAAAGGCGCGTTCAGCGAAGTCTCGTTGAGCAAAGTCCCGTTTTCGAAAGTCGACCTGCCCAACGCCCCCGAGGACAAAGCGATCCCGTCTCGACGCGGGCCGAGAAACTCGCGGGACGACACCATCACTGACCTCGCCTACGTTGACGGGAGGGTCATCGTCTCAGGACTCACCGCCGGAAGTGAAGGCCGCACGGGTTCGACGGTTCGCGAAATCGCTTTCCCGTTTGCCGAAGCGGATCAAGGCTCGCGAATCGAAATTTTTCACGGCGCACACGGTCGCGTTGAAGATGGATCGGCGATTCGTACGTTCGTCCCGTTCAACATTAACGGCGAACCAACTCTGCTGGCCGGTTATGTCTGCACGCCGCTCGTCAAGTTTCCGCTGTCGAGCCTGAAGGCTGGTGAGAAAACGGTCGGCACCACGGTCGCTGAACTCGGCAATCGCAACCGACCACTCGATATGATCGTCTACGAAAAAGGCGGCAAGGATTTTCTGCTGCTGGCCAACAGCGCTCGCGGCGTCATGAAAATCAGCACCGAGGACATCGCCACTCGCGAAGGCATCAGCTCAAGAGTTGCCGACACGGCCGGACAAACGTACGACACGATCGCGTCGCTGCAAGGCGTCGTGCAGCTCGACAAACTGAACGACACTACCGCCGTCGTCCTGATTCAGTCCGAAAACGGAGCCATGCACCTGAAGACGGTCGAACTTCCGTAACTTCAATGCTGCCGCCAGTAACTATCAGCTTTGTGGTCGTCTTTCGAGTCGACCACAAAGCTGTTTTCGCACCCGACGCTTCGGTTTTCGCAGAGCATGTCGAGCTCTGCTCCGGCGTACCATTTTGAGGTCTGGCCGTGTGCCACTGGCTTTGCCAGTGCATAAGTTCCCACTGAGCCAATTCGTAAAACACTGGCAGAGCCAGTGGCACGCGAAATCAACAAGCGATTACAGCCTCGGAATTCGCAGGCCGCCGTCGAGGTACAGAACTTGTCCCGTCGCGTAGGGAATGTCGCCTCGGACGAGCGTCGCGATGGCACGGCCGATGTCTTCCGGTTCGCCCCAGCGTTGTTCGAGAGCCAGGCCGTCTTCAAGCAGGCGGTCGTATTTTTCCGTCACTCCAGACGTCATGTCCGACCGGATGATGCCCGGCTGAATTTCATAAACCCGAATGCCGAATTCAGCCAGGCGAGTGGCCCACAGCTTTGTCGCCATGCCGGTCGCGGCTTTTGTCAGGCAATAGTCGCCGCGGTTCGTCGAGACAAACTCCGCCGAAATCGACGAGATGTTGACAACGCAAGGCTCGGCTTCAACCCCGGCCTCACGCAGTTCGATCATAAACCGTGCCGCGAGCTGCGTCAGGAAGTACGGTCCCTTCAAGTTGACGGCGACAACCCGGTCGAAACTCTCTTCGTCGGCTTCAAGCAGATCTTTCCGACCGGGAGACGTGATTCCGGCATTGTTGATCAGCACGTCCAGTCGACCGAACTCGCTGCGAATCCTGTCGATGATTACTTTGCGATCTTCAGCCGAACCAACGTCTCCCTGGCAATAGACGACCTCAGTTCCGGCGTCGCGAAATGTGGCAAGCACATCCTCGACCTGGTCTTCCGGGCGGACTCCGTTCAACGCCAGCGAGTACCCGTCAGCGGCCAGCGACTTCGCAATCCCCAGCCCGATCCCTCTCGCCCCGCCAGTGATGAGTGCAACCGATTTTCCTGAAGTCATCTCTGGCCTCACTCCGACTGCAGGGTTCGTCCTGCTCAGTTACGCCGACAAAAATAAGGCCGCAGATCGGCACCGATAAACGCAGATTTCAAAACCATCTGCGGCCATCTGCGTAAATACGCGGCCAAAGATAATTATCCGCCGAGTGCCTTCCGGAAGACTTCGGCTCCTGCCTTCAGTGCTTCTGGAAGTTTGTCCGGATTCTTGCCTCCAGCTTCGGCGAGGTCGGGGCGCCCACCTCCGCCACCGCCAACTGCTTTGGCAGCTTCGCGGACGCAGTCGCCAGCCCTGGCGCCTTTGGCGATGACGTCTTTGGTCACGGCAGCCAGCAACGCTACTTTTCCATCGACTTCCATGCCGAGCAGCACAGCCGCAGATCCGGCTTTGCCTCGCAGCTTGTCAGCAAACTCCCGCAGGCCGTCGCGGTCCAGACCCGTTGCCAGGTGAGTGATAATCTTCACACCGTCGACGACTTCCGCATTGGCGACGAGATCGTCGACCGCTCCGCTGATTGACTGCGAAGCCTGCTTCGAAAGTTCTTTGCGAGCGTCGCGAATTTCGTCCTGCAACTGCTGAATTCGACGCAGAAGTTCCTGCGGCTGAGTCTTCAGAGAAACGGTGATTTCCTTAACCAGCGAGTCTGTCTCTCGAACTCGCTTCAGCGCTTCACGACCGGTCGTGGCGACAATTCTGCGGACTCCAGCCGCGACGTTTTCCTCGCTGACAATCCGGCACAGACCAACCTGTCCGGTATTCTTGAGGTGTGTGCCGCCGCAGAGTTCCTTGCTGTAGTCGCCCATCGTGACGACGCGAACCCGATCGGGATATTTCTCGCCAAACAGTGCCATCGCGCCGCCAGCTTGAGCTTCTTCTTTCGACATGAAGTTGATCTCGACCGCCGCTCCTTCGGAGATTCGGTCGTTGATGATGTCTTCAATCTTCAGCAGCTCTTCAGACGTAACAGCCGCTCCGTGTGAAAAGTCAAAACGGAGAATGTCGTCTTCAACTTTCGAGCCTCGCTGTACGGCGTGATCACCCAGAACGGTGTGCAGCGCGTGATGAAGCAGGTGAGTGGCCGAGTGTGCTCGCTGAATGCCGGCTCGTCGGTCAAGCGTGACTTCTGCGGTGACTGATTGCCCCACTTTGAGCGTGCCCGCGTTCAGTTTGCCACGGTGCACGACCAGGCCAGCGTGCTTTTGAGCGTCCAGAACTTCAAAATCAGCTCCGCCGCCCGATACCCAGCCGGTATCGCCGACCTGCCCGCCGGACTCGCCATAAAACGGCGAACGGTCCAGCACGACATCGATCAGCGACTCGCCGTCTTTCGCAGACTCGACGGCAACACCTTCGACCACGATTCCGACGACCGTTGCTTCAGCACTCGTGGCTTCATACGCGAGAAATTCTGTGTCGCCATTTTTCTGGCGGATAGCGTCGAGCGGCCCGGCGGCCATGACTCCCCAGCTACCCGTGCCGCTTTTCTGCCGGTGTTCTTCTTCGGCGACACGGTATCCGTCCATGTCAATCGTCAGGCCCCGATCCTCGGCGAGAGCCGTCGTCAGGTCGAGTACGAAGCCGTCGGTCTGGTGGAGATCGAAGACCGCATGCCCCGCCAGAACTCCGCCTTTGCCAGCCTTTTCGACCAGCTTGTTGAACTTCGACAAGCCTCGCTCGATCGTCCCCAGGAAGGCAGACTCTTCCTCATAAATCGTGTCGACGACGCTTCGCAGTGTGTGAACCAGGTCCGGATAAGGAACCTTCATGACGTTGATGACGGCCGGAGCGAACTCATTCAGAAACGGTTCGCGTTTGCCAAGGAGGTATCCTTCCAGGCAGGCTCGCCTGAGTAACAGACGAATGATGTACGACGCTCCGTTGCTGCCCGGTGCGACACCTTCGTGAATGGCGAACACGGCGGCGCGAACGTGGTCGACAATGCGGCGAATCGCTCGCCCCTCTTTGCCTTTGAATTCGTATTTGACGCCGACAACTTTGCCGGCGGCTTCGCACAGCGGACGCAGTGTGTCGATTTCGAAGTTGCTGACGACTCCCTGCAGAACGGCGGCGGTTCGCTCAAGCCCCATCCCGGTGTCGATATTCTTGTTCGGTAGCGGATTCAGATTGTCGGGCGGATCGCCGACTCGGTTGAACTGCGTGAATACCAGATTCCAGATCTCGACTTTGTTGCCGTCGTCGGGGGTGTAGTAAATCTCGGAACACGGTCCGCAGACACCGTCCGGCCCTTGCGACGGAGCACTCGCTGGCCAGAAGTTTTCGCCCTCGTCCTCTCGCGTGATCCGTTCGGCCGGGACTCCGACTTCTTCATTCCAGATTTTGTAGGCTTCGTCGTCGTCCAGGTAGACGGTGATCGAAAGTCGTTCGGGAGCCAGCCCCAGCCATTTCGGGTCGGTCAGGAATTCCCAGGCCCAGTGGATAGCTTCCTTCTTGAAATAGTCGCCAAACGAAAAGTTGCCGAGCATTTCGAAGAACGTATGGTGGTATGCCGTGACCCCGACGTTGCCGATGTCGCCTGTCCGGATGCACTTCTGGCAGGTCGTCGCCCGCGTGAAATCCAGCGGGCCAATGCCCATGAATTCGTTCTTGAACTGGTTCATCCCGGCCGGTGTGAACAACACCGTCTTATCGCCTTGCGGGACGAGGACGTCGCTGGGGCGGCGAACGCAGCCTTTGGATTCGAAGAAAGCGAGGTACTTTTCGCGGAGTTCGTCAGTTTTCATAGGGGCGTTTCCGAGGCAACTGTGATCAGAAGTCGCGGCATGATAGTGTCACGCGGTTCGGCATCAAACCGGTCGCGGATCCGCCGGTTTCCTCGACGGGAATTAACGATTTGACGCATTGGCCGGTCTCGCCATACTGGTGAAAAGTTCGAAGTTCCGGCTGAGGCCGTTCGCCGCTGATTTTGTTTTCGAAGAGAAAGGAACGCAGAAGCGACTGAGGCCTCGCAGAGAAAAAAGGAGCGTTCTCCCTTGCCTCTGCGTCTTTCATCCTCTGCGATCTCTGCGTTCAAACGTCAGAATGATCAAGAGAATCATCATTATTGCAGTCGGTTTTTCGCTCGTAGCCGACTCGCATGCTCAGCAGAAGCCGCTCGACTTTTCGCATCAGATCGCCCCGATTCTGAAGCGGCACTGTGTCGAATGTCACGGTGCCGAGAACGCCAAGGGCGGCTTTTCTCTGAACACTCGCGAGCTGTTTCTGGAAGACATGATGGCCGTTCCGGGCAAACCGGACGAGTCGCACTTTCTCGAACTGGTCTCGTCGACCGATCCTGATGTTCAGATGCCTCCGAAAGGCAAACCTCGAGTTCCGGGCGAGCAGGTCGTCCTGTTGAAAGCCTGGATCGCCGACGGCATGAAGTGGGACGATGGATTTACGTTCGCGGCGGATCTGTACGAGCCGCCGTTGCGTCCCCGTCGCCCCGAGCTGCCGCCCGTCGTCAAAGGCCGAGCTAACCCGGTTGACCGAATCGTCGATGCTTACTTCGCGAAAAACTCGCAGCCGCGTCCGGCAGCCATCAGCGATGCCGCGTTCCTGCGACGAGCCCACCTCGATCTGGTCGGTCTGTTGCCCACGCCGAAGGAGCTGGACGAGTTTCTCGCGGATCGTGCGCCGAACAAACGGGCGAAGATGATCGGTGCTTTGCTCGCGGACGAGCTTCGCTACACCGAGCACTGGCTCACCTTCTGGAACGATCTCCTCCGCAATGACTACGGAGGAACCGGGTTCATCACCGGAGGACGTCAGCAGGTCAGCGGCTGGCTGTACGAGTCACTGATCAATAACAAACCTTACGATCAAATGGCGAGAGAGTTGATTGCCCCACCGACGCCGGCAAGTCGCGGCTACATCGACGGGATCAAGTGGCGAGGCGAAGTCAGCGCAGGACAGACGATTGAAATTCAGTTTGCTCAAAGCGTGGCTCAGTCGTTTCTCGGTATCAACATGAAGTGCGCCTCGTGCCACGACAGTTTTATCGACCGCTGGAAACTCAGCGAGGCGTACGGGCTGGCGGCCATTTACTCCAGCCGACCGCTCGACATTTTTCGCTGCGACAAGCCAACGGGGGAGACCGCGAAAGCCTCGTGGCTGTTTCCGGAACTCGGACAGGTTGACACAGCTGCTCCGCCAGCGGAACGTCTTTCGCAACTCGCCAACTTGATGACGCATGCCGAAAATGGACGCTTCACACGAACGATCGTGAACCGGATGTGGGCTCAGTTGATGGGCCGGGGCATCGTTCACCCGCTCGATGCCATGCAGACCGAACCGTGGAACGAAGACCTGCTTGACTACCTGGCAACCCATCTTCAGGACAACGCTTACGATTTGAAATCTGTACTTGCACTGATCGCCAATTCTCAGACCTATCAGTCCGAAGCGGAAACACTCTCGCAGGACGCCGATATTTCCGGATACGTCTTCGCCGGTCCGCGGGCCAAACGGATGACCGCTGAGCAGTTTGTCGATTCGTTGTGGCAACTGACCGACTCGGCACCGACCACCTTTGACGCTCCAGTCTCGCGAGGTAAAGTCGATCCTGCCGAAGTCGCAGCGACAAAAATTTCGGCAGAATGGATCTGGGGAGACTCTTCCAACGGAGGCGTCCCGGCAGCCGGCGAGCAGCTCGCGTTCTCCACGACGTTTAAAATCGACAAGCCTGTTCAGTCGGCAGGAGCGATTGTTACCTGCGACAACGAATTCGCCCTGCATGTGAATTCGAACGAGCTGGCTAGAGGCAACGACTGGACACAGCTCGGTGCGGCGACAATCACAACTGCATTAAAACAGGGTGAAAACACGATCGTCATTCTGGGGAAGAACGCCGGCAACGCACCGAATCTCGCAGGTCTGTTCTTCGCAGCGAAGATCAATTTCGCAGACGGAGAATCGCTCACCATCAAGTCAGACAGTTCCTGGCAGTTCGCGTCGAAGTTTCCGGAAAAGGCTCCGGTGCGGCGTTGGACATTGCAGGAATTGAACTGGCAGCCAGTAACGGTTGTGCCACCCATCGAGCCCTGGAAGAAAGCCATTGATCCGGTCGCGCCCAGACTTCTTGTGCAGGCATCTCGAGGCTCAGCACTGATGGTCCGAGCGTCGCTGCTGAAAAGTGATTTCCTGATGCGCAGCCTCGGTCGCCCGAACCGTGATCAGATCGTTTCCTCACGCCCCAACGAACTGACAACTCTGGAAGCGATCGACCTTTCCAACAATCAGAGCGTTGCGGAAGCTCTGGCAAAAGGAGGGCAGCTTCTCGTCGACAGGCAATGGTCCGACGCGGATGCGCTGGTCAGGTACCTCTTCGCAGCAACATTGACGCGCGATCCTCTGCCGAAAGAGTCTCAGATGGTTCAGGAATTGTTTGGTGAGAAAGTCACTCAGGAAAATATTGAAGATGTGCTTTGGGCTTTGTGCATGACTCCTGAGTTTCTACTGATCCGATAGTAGTACTCGATAAAGAAGATAAAGACAAAGACGAGTAATCGCCGTCGTTCCAATGCTCCGCGTTGGAAGAGACGTTTCGACGCTTCGCGGCCTTGAAGTCAGCCTTCAGGTGAAAAACAAGAGGACACCGAGCGTCCGACGGAATGTGCCCGCGCAGAGCGCAGGAACAAGTATGATTTCTGTTGATTCGATAAACGAAATCGCTGAAAGACAACCATGAATCTCGAACATGATCCTACCACACCGGAACACATTGTCCGGCGAGACTTTGTCAAACAACTCGCTGCCGCTGGTGCCGCATCACTGCTGGCTGGTGAGCCTCGCACGCTGTCAGCTGCTGAGCACGGTTTCGAGCAGCCTGAAGCGACCGCAGATTCGTGCATCCTGATCTGGATGGGCGGAGGCATGGCGGCTCCGGAAACCTTCGATCCAAAAACCTATTCGCCGTTTGAGAAGGGGCTCAAAGTCAGCAGCATGCTGAGTACCTTTCCGGCGATCGACACCGCTGTCGACAACATCAAGATCTGCGAAGGTCTTGAGAATATCGGCCAGGTGATGGACCGCGCAACCCTGATTCGCTCAGCCGTGCAGCCGGACCTGGGCAGCATTCTGCACTCGCGGCACCAGTACCACTGGCATACCGGTTATGTGCCGCCTCAGACCGTCGCCTGCCCGCATCTTGGAGCGTGGATGGCCAAAGTTCTCGGACCGAAGAACCCTGTCATCCCGCCGTTCATCAACATCGGACAACGACTGGAAGGCGTCGGCGAGAAGGAAGAACTGAAAGCCTTCACAACGGCGGGCTTCTTCGGCAGCGAATTCGGACCGATGAATCTACCCTTCCCTGAGCAGGCATCGCAGTCGGTGCAGCCGCCAAAGGGTATGACTGCCGGACGATTTTCCAACCGGCACAAACTGTTCAAGGAACTCGTTAAAACCGGCCCGCTGAAAGATCGAGCCAGCGACTACCAGCAGGAATCGATGGTCCGCTCCCTGGAAAACGCGTACCGCCTGCTCAGCTCGAAAGATCGTGAAGCGTTTGACATCGAACTCGAACCCAAAGAGAGCCGTGAAATTTACGATACCAGTCGCTTTGGTCGAGGCTGCCTGCTCGCCAGGAGGCTCGTCGAATCCGGCGCCCGGTTTGTCGAAGTCACCACTGAATACGTCCCGTTTCTGCACTGGGATACTCACAACAGCGGCCACGACACGGTGGCCAGAATGCACCGCGAAATGGATCGACCGATCGCTCAACTGGTCCTCGATCTGGAAGCCAGCGGACTGCTCGATCGAACGCTGGTAATTATCGCTTCCGAATTCAGTCGCGACGCACTGATCGAAGGCAAGCCTGGCTCCAACGCCAACGACCAGGCTACCTTCAAAGTTGACGAGATTACCGAGGCCAAGCACTACGGACTGCATCGTCACTTCACCGGCGGAACCAGCGTGGTGATGTTCGGCGGCGGCGTGAAGAAAGGATTCCTCTACGGCAAAACCGCCGACGAGCGACCTCTGATCGCCGTCGAAAATCCCGTTTCAGTCACTGACCTTCACGCAACGATCATGACCGCGATGGGCATCAGCCCGAAAACGGCCTACGACATCGAAGGCCGCCCGTTCTACGTCACTGAAGACGGCAAAGGTCAACCGGTGATGGAAATTTTCGGTTAGCCGCGAAACGACGGCACCAGAACCTGAAGAACAAGAAATGGCCAACAAACGTCCGACGACGATCACCGAGTACATTCAGGCGGCCCCGCCCGACGGACGGCCCCATCTGCACCAGCTGTATACGATCCTCAAAAGCGTCGCGCCGGATGCTGAAGAGGCGATCAAGTGGGGGACTCCGTTCTTCGTGGAGCCTAGTGCTTCGTCAGAGCAAAATCTTTGGGTAGATGGATTTGAGTTTGCAGCGG